>JBGCDB010000084.1:0-38251 GCA_045104955.1 Roseobacter sp. | reverse complement strand
AAGAAAACTTCGCCCGGGGCTGCCGCGGTGGCGTTCAAGCGCAGGGGAGCCGCCGGCGCATAGTGGGACAGGATCTGCCCGGGTGCAGAAATTTTGCCAGACGTAGGTTGCGCAAGCTTCATATCTAACGCTGCCTCAAGGGCCTCTGAGGGGATACCGCCGGGGCGCAGCAAGGAAGGCGTACCGGCAAGGCCAACGATCGTGCTTTCCAGTCCAACAGTACAGGGCCCGTCATCCACAATCGCGGCTACTTTGTCACCCAGCCCGGCTACAACATGGGCGGCTGTGGTGGGGCTGATCCGGCCTGAGGGATTGGCCGAGGGGGCCGCTACAGGCCCACCGAAGGCGCGCAATAGCCGCACAGCTGCAGGGTGGGCGGGCACGCGGATCGCCACAGTTGGCAGTCCTGCTGTGACCAGTGATGACAACCCGTGCCCGTCGCGCAGGGGGACCACAAGGCTCAGCGGACCGGGCCAAAAGGCGCGCGCTAATAGTTCTGCTGTGTCGGACCATTGGGCGTATTTTTGTGCAGTGGCAACATCAGGGACGTGCACGATCAGTGGGTTAAAGCTAGGGCGCCCTTTCGCTTGGTATATGGCAGCGACCGCGCAGCCATCCGTGGCATCCGCGCCCAAACCATAGACCGTTTCGGTGGGAAAGGCGACCAGCGCCCCACGCCCCAAAAGCGCGCTTGCCTGCGCAATACCATCGGCAGTTGCCGCTAACATGAGGGGGGATGGATCGCTCATTGCTGTTTGTGACGCCGCGTTTTGGTTGCTGCACCGGGCAATGGGCCCCATGCTGTTTTCACTGCCTTTATAAGCTGTGCGTGCGTTTGCCAAGACAAGCGCTGCCGACGACGGAGACCCAAAACAATGCCTTTCAAAGCGCCCGTGGATGATTTTTCGTTTCTATTCGATCATGTGATAGGCTTTGACGCCTTGCGCGCGACAGACCGTTTTGCAGATGCGACCCAAGATGTGACCCAGGCGATCCTGACGGAAGCGGGCAAGCTGTGCGATGAGGTCTTGGCCCCGCTGCAGCGCGCAGGTGATCTGCATCCCGCCGAGCTGTTGAACGGTGCGGTGCGCACGTCGCCGGGGTACGACAAAGGGTGGAAAGCGATTGCGGACGGGGGCTGGGTTGGCATGTCAGCGGACCCCGATAATGGCGGGATGGGCCTGCCGATGACCTTGACCAGTGCGGTGAACGAGATGATGAGCGGCGCGTGTTTGTCGCTGCAGTTGGCCCCTTTGATGACGCAAGGCCAGATCGAGGCGCTGGAACACCACGCCAGCGACGAGATCAAGGCGCTGTATTTACCAAAACTGATTGCGGGCGAATGGACCGGGACAATGAACCTGACAGAGCCACATGCGGGGTCTGACGTGGGTGCGCTGACCTCCAAGGCCGAAGCGAATGGCGACGGAACCTATGCCGTGACGGGGCAGAAGATTTACATCAGTTGGGGTGACCACGATGTGGCGGAAAACATCTGTCATCTGGTATTGGCCCGATTGCCGGGCGCGCCGCAGGGCACCAAGGGGATTAGCCTGTTTTTGGTGCCTAAGATCATTCCTGACGCGCATGGAAACTTGGGCGTCGCCAATCAGGTCAAGGTGGTCAGTCTGGAGCATAAGATGGGGTTGCATGGGTCCCCCACAGCTGTGATGCAATACGATGGGGCCACGGGCTGGTTGATCGGCCCCGAGCAAGGCGGCATGGCTGCAATGTTCACGATGATGAATAACGCGCGGCTGGGTGTCGGCGGGCAGGGGATTGGTGTGGCAGAAGCTGCGTATCAGCATGCGCTGGCTTATGCGACCGACCGCAAGCAGGGGCGGTCTGCCCCAAGTGGGACGATCATTGATCACGCTGATGTGCGCCGCATGCTGACCAGTATGAAAGCAGATGTATTCGCAGCACGCGCAATTGGGCTAAGCTGTGCCTTTGCCATCGACATGGCGCAGGCCACGGGCGGCGCGGATTGGAAAGCGCGGGCCGCTTTGCTGACTCCGATCGCCAAAGCCTTTGGCAGCGACACAGGTATCGCCGTGTCAGAGACGGGCGTTCAGGTTCATGGTGGCATGGGTTTTGTGGAAGAAACGGGTGCCGCTCAGTTCTGCCGCGATGTGCGGGTGACTGCCATCTACGAGGGCACCAACGGCATTCAGGCGATGGATCTGGTGGCGCGCAAAATGATGGACGGAGGCGAGGCCGCCTTTGCGCTGCTGGATGAAATCGAAGCTTTTGCCGAAGAGGCCCGCGCGCAGCATACGGATCTGGCAGAACCTGTATGGCAGGCTTGCGAAAGCCTGCGCGAAACCACCGAATGGTTGGTGGCACAGGCCGATATGAATGACCGGTTTGCCGGTGCTGCCCCATACCTAAAGGCCTTTGCGCGCGTTATGGGGGGCTATTTACACCTTAAGGCCGCCTGCACTGCATCCGGTGGTGCGCGTGTGGCTTTGGCACGGTTTTACATCTTGCGTCTTTTGCCAGAACACGTTGGATTGCTGGCACATACACAAGCAGGTGCGGAGGGTCTTTTTGCCCTAAGCGCCGAGGAGCTGGCGGCTTAATGAAAGATCAACCGCCCGCAGGGCTGCGTTATCCTTGGCAGGACCCACCTGCCGAAGGTGAAGCGATTGAGGTGGCGCCTGGCGTGCTTTGGATGCGTCTGCCGCTGCCGATGAAGCTGGACCATGTGAATGTCTATGCTTTGGATGATGGCGATAGCTGGACAGTGATTGACACCGGGTTTGCCAGCAAGCGCGGTCGCAAAATATGGGAAACGCTGATGCAGGGCCCATTGCAGGGCCGCCCTATCCGGCGGGTTGTGGTGACGCATCACCATCCCGATCACGTAGGCCTTGCGGGGTGGTTGCAATCAGATCACGGCGCAGAGCTGATTACGTCGCGCACGGCGTGGCTTTTTTCGCGGATGTTGACCTTGGACGAACAAGCGGTGCCTGCGGCAGAGACCATGGCCTTTTATCAAAGCGCAGGCATGGACCCGGACGTGCTGCAGCGGCGACGGGTCGAGCGGCCGTTTAATTTTGCTGATGTGGTGGCCCCTATGCCTTTGGGGTTTACGCGCCTGAAACAAGGCGATGTGTTCAAGATGGGGGGGCGCACATGGGACGTACATACCGGCAATGGTCATGCGCCCGAGCATCTGACATTTTGGAGCCGTGACGACAATTTGGTACTGGCGGGAGATCAGATTTTACCATCGATCAGCCCCAACATTGGTGTGTATGCAACCGAACCTATGGCGGACCCTATTGGCGACTGGCTGGAGAGCTGCGAGCGATTTGTGCCGCTGGCGCGTGGCGATCATCTGGTGTTGGGGGGGCATAAGTTGCCCTTTACCGGGCTACCTGTGCGCCTGCGTCAATTGATTGACAATCACCACGGGGCACTGGCCCGCTTGCTGGCCTATATCGACACGCCAAAAGCCGCAGGTGATTGCTTTGCGCCGCTTTTTAAACGGTCTATTGGCGAGGCTGAATATGGTCTGGCTTTGGTCGAGGCGGTCGCACATTTAAGTCATCTTTTCCAGACAGGGCTTGCGACACGGCACAGACGTGCCGATGGTGCCTGGGTGTATCAGCGCAAGGAGTAGGGCATGGGCGACGAGATCAAAACCACGGCAGAGGCGGTTGAAGATGCCGCAGCAGTTGGGCTGCATGAGGTGCACGCGAACCCCGACACCGCGAACGCCAGCCAAAAGCCCATTCCTAAAGCGATGACGCAAAAACCAGCTGCAGAAAAGTCACCGGCGCAATGGGCCTATGAGCGTATCATCCTGTATTTGAAAAACTTTGAAGAGCAGCTTGATGACACCCAAGAAGTGGCGATGGGCTTTACGGGTGGGGACGCAGGTGTGCTGCGGATTGAAGGTATGGGGTATTTTGACCCCGACATTGTGACCTTTTACGGCGTCGACAGTGGGGGCAATCAAACGCAGCTTGTCCAGCACGTCAGCCAGTTAAACGTCATGTTGCGCGCGATGCCTAAGCCACAAGAGCAAGCTGAACCGGCGCGCATTGGCTTTCGGTTGGCGCAAGATTTGGATGGTAGTGCGTGATCCAAAGGTGCGGCGTTGCCGCATTCGATTGATTTGCGGCCTCCGGCCGGGTCGTGACGCCAAGGTGTGGCAGGATTGCATTGGTTTTTTCGCATTCAGGGGGGCGGACCTCGTGACATGGGCGGTCGAATCCAGTAGGGCTGAGGCACAGTGCAACAAAAAGGGCTGCGGCAATGGCTGAGCATAAACACGGCGAGATGGACATCGAAGTTCAGGAGAAGACTTTTGATGGGTTCATGAGCTTTAGCGGCAAGACAGTTGTCGTGATCATCGCGATTATTGTTTTTATGGCAATTTTCATCACGTGATCTGAATTTAGGCGCGTGAGACTTTTTCTGGTTCTGGGCTGTGTTATCGCGCTGGCGGGCTGTGCTGGCGTGTCGTCCAATGATGCGTCAGTGGATGAAATCAGAGCGGCGGCCTATGTGCCAAACGGCACGCCAAAACTGACGCTGATCACTGTTGTCAACAACACATCTGGGGCAGGCGGGCACACGGCGCTTATGGTGACTGGAAGCCAGCAGGTTATTTTTGATCCCGCAGGGTCGTTTCAACACGCGCGGATCAAAGAACGGGGCGATGTGCTTTATGGGACCTCGCCCGGATGGGTTGCGGCCTATAAAAGTGCACATGCGCGCAGCACGTATCATGTGGTCACGCAAGAGATCAGCGTGACGCCGCAGCAGGCTGAAGCCGCTTTGCGGCTGGTGCAGGCAAACGGTGCAGTAGGCAGCGCGTTTTGCGCCAATGCGACGTCTTCTATCTTGGGCCGAGTGCCCGGGTTCGAAGAGATAGATGTTACGTTTTTTCCGATCAAGTTGATGGACCAGGTGGCAGAACTTGAGGGTGTGACGACCGAAAAATACTATGAAAATGATGCAGGCGACGTGCGCGACGGTATTGAGGCCGCGCAATTCTAGCAGCCGTTAGCCCAACAGATACAGCAGGCCATAAAGCGTGGCTGCACCTGCAAATATTGCGGGAAACACGCGGCGTGTGATCAGGCCGACGGAAATCGTCACGATCGCCGCTGCAAGCCGTGCTGGATCTAACGTGCCATCTGTCGCTTCGGGCCATGCAACGCGCGGTGCCACAAGGGCGGGCAAGACTGCAACTGCTGTATAGCGCAAATGGCGCAGCAGCCACGCAGGCATTGGCCGGTTGCCGACCAACCCCACAAAGGCAAAGCGGAGCAGGTAGCTGCCCACGCCCAGTCCAATGATCACTGTCCAGAGCGCGCTGCCTTCGATCATTGGCCTGCCTTTTTACGCTCAAAGTAAAGCTCTGCCTGTGCGCCTGCGATCATCGCGATGAAGCCTGCAATGATCAGGCCTAGCGAATAGGGTACGCTTGCCGCCAGAAGACTGACGATGATCGACACAAAAGCCGCAACCAGATGCGCAGGCGTGCGCAGCATCGGCGCAATAAGCGCGAGAAAAGTAATGGGTAACGCAAAATCCAGTGCCCAGCTTTCGGGAATTTGAGTGCCAAGTGCAGCGCCCAGATAGGTGCATCCGTACCATGCAGGGACCACCGGGGCCACGGCCCCAAAGAAGTAGGCGACCCGGTTGGGTACGGTCATGTTTGGCGCGGCTTCATATTCATTGATCGCGCAGGCATAGGATTGATCCAGCGTGAAATAGGCGATCAGTGCCCGCTGCCAAAGCGGTGCAGCCCCAAGGTAAGGCGTCAGGGATGCCGAATACATAGCCATGCGCAGGTTCACGGCCAAGGCAGAGATGAGAACAATCGCCGTGGGCGCGTCTTCTGCCATCAGCTGTAGCGCGGTGAACTGGGCTGCACCTGCAATCACCACGACGGAAAAAGAGAGCGTTTCCATGACGTTCAGGCCAGCTTCGGTCGCAAGCACGCCGAACAGCACAGCAAAGGGGCCCACCACCAGAATAAAGGGGGCTCCGGTGCGAAACCCGTTCCAAAAAGCGGTGCGGGTGGTGTGTGTTTGGGTTGTGGAGATTGTCACGGGATGCTTGTATGGCTGAAACCCACGACACGTAGCGCAGCCAAGGGGGGGATGCAATTGGCCAAGCTGGATGATCTGAGCGACTATCTGATCGCGCCTGACCCCTCTGCGGTGCGATTGACCCGATCTGTGGTGGGCACTGATCACGAAGGGCGCGAAGCTGCAACCAATGTGGTCGAGGAGCGCCCGCTGACGATTTTTCTGAACGCACAAGAGGTCGTCACAGCGATGACGATCGGTGACTATCCGGATTATCTTGCGCTTGGGTTTCTGCGCAATCAGGGCATGCTGAGCGACGATGATGAGATCACCGGCGTCGACTATGACGAAGAGCTTGAAACCGTGATCGTCCGGACCGCGCGCAAAACCGATTACGAAGAAAAGATGCGTAAAAAGACCCGTACCAGTGGATGCGCTGTGGGCACCGTCTTTGGCGACATGATGGAAGGGCTGCAGGGTGTTAAACTACCCGCGACCCCGGTGCGGACGTCGTGGCTATATGCCCTAAGCAGCAAGATTAACCGCACGCCATCGTTGTACCTTGAGGCGGGGGCGATCCACGGCACGGTGCTGTGTCACGAGGCGCGCCCCTTGGTCTATATGGAAGACGTAGGTCGCCATAACGCGGTAGATAAAATCGCCGGTTGGATGCTGTCTGAAAAGGTTCAGGCGGCCGATAAGGTGCTGTACACCACGGGGCGGCTGACGTCCGAGATGGTGATAAAAACGGCGATGATGGGAATCCCTGTGCTGGCATCTCGGTCCGGGTTTACGGCTTGGGGCGTTGAGATTGCGCGCGAAGTCGGGCTGACGCTGATCGGTCGTATGAAGGGCCAGCGGTTCATCTGCCTGAGTGGTGAAGACCGTCTGATCCGTGATGCAGACCCCGCCCAAATACCGCAAGAGCCGCGCCGCGCGGGCCGCAAGGGGGGCGCGTGAAACAACCACTTGGTGTGATTTTAGCGGGCGGTCAGGCCACCCGCATGGGCGGCGGCGACAAGGGGCTTTTGCCGCTTGGAGGCGGGACGCTCTTGTCGCGTGTCTATGATCGCTTGGCGCCGCAAGTTGGGGCTACCGCGCTGAATGCCAATGGTGACCCGGTTCGGTTTGCGCATTTGGGCATGCCGGTGCTTGCAGACAGTATCGAGGGGTATGCCGGGCCTTTGGCGGGTGTATTGGCAGGTATGGATTGGGCTGCATCCCAAGGTGCCGACACCATCGTTACTGCAGCTGCCGATACGCCGTTTTTCCCGATGGACCTGGTGCCACAGCTTTTGCTGGCAAGCGACGGGATGACCCACCCATTGGTGCTCGCAGCGACGCCGGACGCAAAGCGTGGTCAGGTGCGCCACCCCACGTTTGGTCTTTGGCCCGTGGCCCTGCGCGATGATTTGCGCGCAGCCCTCAAGGGTGGTTTGCGCAAGGTTGTGATGTGGACTGAACAGCACGATGGCCGCGAGGCGTTGTTTCCAGTCGTGGGGTTTGATCCGTTTTTCAACGTCAACACACCTGATGACCTCGCCCGCGCGGAGACCTTGATATGAAACTATACGGTGTGACCGGCTGGAAAAATGCAGGCAAAACGGGTTTGATGGAACGATTGGTGGCCGACATTTGCGGGCGTGGTTTTTCTGTTTCAACTGTCAAGCATGCGCACCACGTGTTCGATGTGGACCAACCGGGCAAGGACAGTTACCGCCACCGCACCGCAGGTGCGACCGAAGTGTTGCTGGCCTCGCGCAAGCGGTTTGCGCTGATGCACGAGTTGCGCGATGAAGATGAACCAACGCTGGAGATGCTGTTGGCAAAATTAGCCCCGGTCGATTTGGTTCTGATTGAAGGGTACAAGCGCGATAAACACCCCAAGATCGAAGCGTTTCGGCATGAAACCGGCAATGCGTTGATCGCACCGGGAGATCCGACAATCAAAGCCGTGGCCAGTGATACACAAATGGATTTGGATCGGCCTGTCTTCGATTTGAATGACACCGCAGCCATTGCTGATTTCATCTTGGCCGAGGTGGGACTATGAGCCAGT
This sequence comes from Roseobacter sp., assembly GCA_045104955.1. Lineage (GTDB taxonomy): Bacteria > Pseudomonadota > Alphaproteobacteria > Rhodobacterales > Rhodobacteraceae > Roseobacter. The sequence goes on along the minus strand of JBGCDB010000084.1, from coordinate 30,139 downwards.
TCGACACCTTCGTTATGGTCGATTGGTCGGGCGGCAATGATCGAGGGCCGCGTCCGGTGCCTGATGCGATCTGGGCCTGTATCGCGCGGGAGGGGCGCGCGATGGAGCCGCAGTATTTCCGTAACAGGCAAGTCGTCGAGGCGTGGCTGTCCACGTTTCTCGATGCAGAGATCGCCGCGGGCCGACGTGTTATGGTGGGGTTTGATTTTCCCTTTGGCTATCCGGTGGGATTTGCAAAAGCCTTGACGGGCGATACATCGCCCTTTGCTGTTTGGGATTGGTTCGAGCAAAATATCGACGATACCCCGAAAGCCAATAACCGCTTTGATATTGCTGGCAAAATTAACCAGAAGTTCGCAGCCAAGGGTCCGTTTTGGGCCAATGGTCTTGCGCGAGATATAGATGGGCTGCCACGCACTAAATCCGACTACAAAAACCCGTTTCCAGACAAGCGGCAGGCCGAAGAGCAAGCCAAGGGCGCTTTTACCTGCTGGCAGATGGCGGGTGCGGGGGCTGTGGGCTCTCAGGTCTTTATGGGGCTGCCGGTTTTGGCGCGCTTGCGGCGCAGGCATGATGCGGCCGTTTGGCCGTTCGAGGCTTTGGACAAAGACATCGCTTTTGTTGAGATATGGCCTTCGTTGACACTTGGGACACCGCCCGACGGTCACATAAAAGACGCGTGGCAAGTTCAGGAAGTGGCACGCACTTTGTCGTCGCTCTCGCCCAAGGCGCTGGACAGGATTTTGAAAGTAGACGCGCCTGAAGAAGGGTGGATTTTCGGCCTTGGACATGAGGCAATCCTGCGCCGTGCTGCCGCGGAACCGCCGCGTCTGTCGAACAGTTGTTTTGCCCTGCCACCGGGTGTCACATGGACGCCAGTTGCGGATGCGCTGGCGGCTTTGCGCGCGCAGTTGATCCCGATTATGCGGGTGGTCGACGTGCCGGTTGCCGATGCAACTGGGCTTGTCGCGGCTGCAGATGTTGCGGCGGAACGCAGCAACCCGCCGCTGCCCAACACGGCGGTCGATGGGTATGGGTTCGCAGGCGGGCGGGACGCCGGCGTGCATAGACTACCTTTGGCAGACACGCGGGCAGCTGCAGGCGACGCGCCCCGCACCTTGCCCCAAGATCATGCCATGCGGGTTTTGACCGGCGCGGCTTTGCCCCAAGGCGTCGATACGGTCGTGTTGCAGGAAGACGTCACCGTGCAGGACGGCGCAATTTCGTTCCGGGGGCCGATCAAGCAAGGGGCCAACACCCGCAAAGCAGGCGAAGACGTGGTGGCCGGCAATACAACCTTGCGAAAGGGCGCGCGCATCTGTGCGGCAGAGGCGGCGCTGATCTCGGCCACTGGCGCGCGCAGGGTCAAAGTTTATACGCCACTGCGGGTGGCGATTGTGTCGACTGGTGCCGAATTGGTTCCTGCGGGTGGGGCCGCCAAAGACGGCCAGATATTTGATGCCAACCGTCCGATGCTCATGGAAATGGTGCGCCAATTTGGGCATACCCCGGTGGATATGGGCATCGTGACCGACGACCGACCCGAGATCGCGAGCGTCTTGGACCGAGCAGCGGTAGATGCCGATGTGATCATCACAAGCGGCGGGGCCTCTGCCGGGGATGAGGATCACGTCTCGGCTTTGTTGAATGAAACCGGGTCGATGAACCTGTGGCGCATCGCGGTCAAGCCGGGGCGGCCGTTGGCTTTGGGGCTTTGGAAGGGTGCGCCGGTCTTTGGCCTACCCGGCAACCCCGTGGCTGCGATGGTCTGCGCCCTTATTTTCGCGCGCCCTGCATTGGCGCAATTGGCGGGCGAACTTTGGCCTGAGCCACAAGGTTTTGACGTGCCAGCGGCCTTTTCCAAGACCAAAAAACCCGGTCGATCCGAATTTCTGCGCGCCCGTATCGTGAATGGCAAAGTCAAAATCTTCGCCTCGGAAGGATCGGGTCGCATATCGGGGCTGTCTTGGGCGGACGGGCTGGTAGAGCTGCCGCAGGAGGCAGCCACAATCGTGCCCGGCGCGCCTGTGCGCTATATTCCATTTGGCAGCTTTGGGCTGTAGGCGGCTTTAGTCAAACGTACCGGCCACACGACCCAACAGCATAAAGGCCCGCGCGGTTCGGGTTTCCGCCAAGGCCGCGATTTCCCCATCCGTTGCGCGCGTTTCGAATTCGGCAAACGTCTTGTCAAAGAGCCGCAAGAAATGGTGTGCCGCATCGCGAAAGATTGGGTCTTGCTTCATACGCCCTGAGGTCAGCGCCAGCGATGACCGGTCCCGAATGCCGCCCAAAGCAGCCACTGGCCTGCCGCGCTGGCCTTGGCCGAATTGGCGCCAAACCTCGGGTCGGGCGCGGTCCGGCAGTAAGTCATCCATGTAGATTCCGTCTTGGCTGAGCAGGGTTAGCACATCCTGGGCGGCTTGGATCAATTGTGCGGAATTGCGGTCTTTGAGTGCGCGTCTAAGGGCTGCAAATCCGTGCGTATCCTCGGCTGTTTCGGGAAAGTTCAATGCGCGCACAAAGTCTTCGATCGCCAAGGGTGGGGCGAGATCGTCGGCCTGTGTGCCCAAAGCGAGAGCAGGTTGATCTTCGGGGGGAGGCGCCACGGGTTCCGGTTGCGCGCGCGGTGCGCTTTCTTGGTCGCGGCGCGTCGAAAAAGTGGCCAGTACGGTTTCGGTTTTACGCGTGGCGGCGGCGATTTCGTCCAGCTTGCGTGCCACTGATGCAGGTTCCGCCCCGGTTGCACTGCTTTGGTTTTGTGCGATGTAGGCTTGGCGGATGGCATCAATGGACGACTGCAATCGCTGGCTTTCTTCGCGCATCACCTTGGAGGCGCGCGCGGCAGTCGCTGCGACCCATATCATCCCGATTGGCATGAAAATCGCCATCAAGGTCATCATAAATTGCAAAGCGTTTGAGCCTGCCCCCCCATCGGCGGCATCACTTGGCAGGATCAGGAAAAACACAGCCGCACCGATTAGCCAAACTGCGGAAACCGCAATCGCGATGACCTCAACGCTGGTGATCGTTTCGGATTTTGGGCGGTCATATATGCCCAAAGGTGTCGGGCGGGACCGCACCGGCGTCGTTTCCATTTCCATGTCGTTTGACGTGTCAGCCATTGGCGTGGGTCCTGTCAGGCGTAGACGATTTTCAGGACCTCATAGGCCTTTTCACCCCCAGGGGTCCGGACCTCGACGCTGTCTCCCTCGTCCTTGCCGATCAAAGCGCGCGCGATGGGTGATTTGATGTTCAGCAAACCCTTTTCGATGTTGGCTTCGTGTTCACCCACAATTTGCCAAGTTTTTTCTTCGTCGGTGTCTTCGTCAACCAAAGTGACGGTAGCGCCAAATTTGATCGTGCCGGACATTTTTGAAGGATCAATGACCTCTGCCAGCCCCAACACCCCTTCGAGCTCTTTAATCCGACCTTCGATGAAGGACTGTTTTTCGCGGGCAGAATGGTATTCGGCGTTTTCCGACAAGTCGCCATGTTCGCGTGCCTCTGCGATGGCTTTGATGATTGCAGGTCGTTCCACGGACTTGAGCTGCTTGAGCTCTGTCTCGAGGTCGCTGTGCCCTTTGCGGGTCATTGGTATCTTGTCCATAGCCGTCATCCACGAATTGAGACGGCCCGCCGGAGCAACCGGGGGGCCGGGAGGTGTGATTGGCATCTACCTGACCTAAAGGAACGGCGGAATGCAAGGGGTCTATGGGTGCGCTGTGCAGACTTCTGCCTGTTATTGCGTGCGCGCCGCCATGTCAGTCGTATTGCACGATTTCAAATTCGATGCTGTCATGGTCATGAAAATAGAACCGGCGGCCGGGCTCATAATCGCCATGGTTTGTGGGGGTGAAGCCAGCATCACGCACTTTGCGCTCAATGGTTTCGATGTCGTCCACAGTAACCGCAAGGTGGTTCAACCCGCCTGCCGTGACATATGTTTCGCTCTTGCGCGCGATAGGCGCTGAGGGTTCATACAAGGCGATATACTGTGTGTCAGTCCCGATGTGCAGCGACTGGCCCCCCATCTGGCTGGGGCCTTGCCACCGGATATGCCATCCGAAAAGATCGCTCATCCAGCGGGCTGTTTTATCGGCATCTGTGACCGTGACGTTGGCGTGTTCAAGCAGTGCAGGCATAGGTTTTTTCCTTTTGAATTTGCAAGATCACAAGTATCGTAATTGCTAAACCTAACTTTAGGTCAAGGAGTTTTTTTGATGAAAGTCAGTGAAGGTTTATCCATTGGGGCATTGGCGGCGCGCACGGGGCTCGCAGTGTCCGCTATTCGTTATTACGAAGCGCAGGGGCTGATCCGTCCATGGCGCAATGCGGGCGGGCAAAGACGGTTCGCGCGTTCTGATCTGCGGCGGCTGAGTTTTGTGATTATCGCGCAGCAGTTCGGTTTCAGCTTACCGCAGATCAAGGAACAGCTGGATCAGCTGCCGGGCGGGCGGGCCCCCACCAAGGCGGATTGGGCCCAGATCAGCCTGCAGTTTCGCAGCGCATTGGACGACAAGATCGCGACGCTTGTACAGTTGCGTGACAATTTGGATGGCTGCATTGGTTGCGGCTGTCTGAGCCTGCCAAGCTGTGCGTTGTATAACCCCATAGACCGGGCGGCACAAAAAGGGGCGGGGCCCCGCTATCTGATGGGGGACCGACCAAGCTGACATAAAATTGAGCAATTATGCCTGCAGTGGTTGCGCAAACTTGGGTTTTGACGCGGTGTAGCGATTGCAAAGCAACCGGCCGTGGTTTAGCCAACTTTGAAGTTTGGGCGCAGTCGGCGCTGTGCGGTGAAATTTGACATAAAAGGGGACGCTTCCATGACCGATACACAACGTGAAGCAATGGAATATGATGTGGTTATCGTTGGTGCAGGGCCTGCTGGGTTGTCTGCCGCCATTCGATTGAAACAGCTGGATGCCGATTGCAACGTCGTTGTGCTGGAAAAAGGTTCAGAAGTGGGCGCGCATATCCTTTCGGGTGCGGTTTTGGACCCTGTCGGCCTTGATGCGTTGATCCCTGATTGGAAAGCAAAAGGCGCGCCATTGAACGTGCCCGTGACCGAAGATAATTTTTACATGCTCGGCCAAGAGGGCAAGCTGCGTATTCCCAATTTCCCGATGCCCAAGTTGATGAACAACCACGGTAACTACATCGTTTCCATGGGGAATGTATGCCGCTGGATGGCCGAGCAAGCCGAAGAACTGGGCGTTGAGATTTTTCCCGGCATGGCGTGTTCGGAACTGGTGTATGGTGATGATGGTTCGGTCAAAGGTGTCGTGGCCGGTGAATTTGGCAAAAACCCTGATGGCACGCACAGCGATAGCTATGAGCCGGGCATGGAATTGCACGGTAAATATGTCTTCCTGTCTGAAGGGGTGCGTGGGTCGTTGTCCAAGCAAGTGATCGAGAAGTTCGATTTGAGCGAGGGGCATGAGCCGCAGAAGTACGGCCTTGGCATGAAAGAAATTTGGGAAATTGACCCGGCAAAGCACAAAGAAGGCACTGTGACCCACACGATGGGCTGGCCTTTGGAAAGCAACGCAGGCGGTGGATCGTTCATTTACCACCTTGAAAACAATCAGGTTTACGTTGGGTTCGTGGTGCACCTTAATTACAAAAACCCGCATTTGTTCCCATATATGGAATTCCAGCGGTTCAAGCATCATCCGATGGTCGCGGATCTTTTGGAGGGCGGCAAACGCGTGGCCTATGGCGCGCGCGCGATCAGCGAGGGCGGGTATCAGTCGATGCCCAAAATGGTGGCACCCGGCGTCGCATTGCTTGGGTGTTCTGTGGGCATGGTCAATGTGCCGCGGATCAAAGGCAACCATAACGCGATGCTCTCGGGCAAAGCCGCAGCAGAAGCCGCGGTCAAGGCGATGGCCGCGGGCCGCGGTGGGGATGAGCTGGCCGACTACGAGGTGGATGTGCGCCAGGGTGCAATTGGCCAAGACCTTAAAAAGGTGCGTAACGTCAAGCCGTTGTGGTCAAAATACGGCCTGACAGCCAGCCTTGTCTTGGGTGGAGTTGACATGCACACCAATAGCTGGGGCTTTTCGCTATTTGGCACGGTTGGCCACGGTAAAAACGATGCCGAGGCGACAGAAGAGGCCGCAAAGCACACCCCCATCGAGTATCCAAAGCCCGATGGCAAGCTGTCCTTTGACCGGCTGACGAATGTTGCGTTTTCCTTCACCAATCACGAAGAAAGCCAGCCTGCACATTTGACGCTTAAGGATGCAGATGTGCCAGTGGCTAGCAATTTGCCCAAGTTTGCAGGACCTTCAGCGCGCTATTGTCCGGCGGGGGTATATGAGTTTGTCGAAGAAGAAGGTAAAGACACACGGTTTGTGATCAATTTCCAGAACTGTGTGCACTGCAAAACCTGCGATATCAAAGATCCGGCCCAGAATATCGTTTGGACCACACCACAGGGTGGCGACGGGCCGAACTATCCTAATATGTAATCGCCCGGTGGCTAAGGAGGGTGGGCCAAGGCCCACCTTACCTAGTGTTCAAGCAGGATGACTTTTGCGTGAAGCCACAGGCGGCGCAGGGTGCATTTTCAGCTGCAGCATTGCGCTTGGGACTGAACATGCTAGCCTGCATCAGCAGTCAAAAAGCAAAAGGGCCGAAAAAAATATGCGCAGATTTATGACACCGCTTGCCGCGCTTGGACTGTCGTTTGTTTTGTCTGTTCCTGCGACTGCGCAGTCTGTTGCGGGGCCTTATCTTGCTGCGCGGTCTGCCGCCATGCAAAGTGACTTTGAGCAAGCAGCGTCTTACTTTACCCAAGCCCTTGCCCGTGACCCCAGCAACGTTGAACTGATGGAGAGTGCAGTCGTGGCGCAGCTTGCCTTAGGGCGGCTGGATCGTGCCCTGCCGATAGCGACGGCGATGCGTGCAGCAGGCCAGACAAGTCAGGTTGCCGAAGTTGTTCTTACAGCGGACAAAATCAAGCGTGGTGACTTTCAAGCGCTGCTGGATACTGACGCTGCGGACCGCCGGATCGGGCCTTTGGTAGATGGGTTGATCGAGGCTTGGGCGCTGATGGGTTTGGGCGACGTGAGCGACGCGTTGGCGCAATTCGACGAAATCGCAACGCAACCGGGGCTCCAAGCTTTTGCGATGTTTCACAAAGCAATGGCGCTGGCGTCCGTAGGGGATTTTGAAAGCGCCGATGAAATTTTTACTGCGGATGCTACGCGGTCCGTTTTGCAAACCCGTCGTGGTGTTTTAGCCCGCGTTGAAATCTTGTCTCAGTTAGACCGGGAAGACGATGCGCTGCAACTTTTGCAAACGATGTTCTCTGGGGCGACGGATCCCGAAATTGACGCGTTGATTGCGGCGTTGGGCGAGGATGCGCCGCTGCCTTTCACCCACGTGAATTCGGTGCAAGACGGCTTTGCCGAAGTTTTCTTTTCGGTGGCGGCGGCATTACGCGGCGAAGCCGGAGCGGAGTACACGATCTTGTACGCTCAGGTTGCGCGGAATTTGCGCCAAGATCATGTGGATGCCCTGTTGTTGACGGCCGAGCTTTTTGAAAACCTGCGTCAATATGATGCGGCGATCGCGGTGTACAAAGAAGTACCGGCAGCGGACCCTGCATATCATGCCGCGGAATTGGGACGCGCGGCGGCCTTGCGCCGGTCCGACAAGCCTGAAGCAGCGATTGAAGTGTTAGAGCAATTGGCGCGCAGCCATGGTGATTTAGCTACGGTGCAATCGGCTTTGGGCGATGCCATGCGCCAGCAAGACCGGTTTGATGAAGCGATTGTCGCCTATGACCGCGCGTTAGCTATTTCTGAGCGTACGGGCGGATCAAGCTGGTTTTTGCTGTATGCGCGCGCCATCTCGCATGAGCGTCTGGGCAGCTGGGATGCAGCAGAACGTGATTTCCGGGCAGCACTTGAGATCAACCCCGGCCAGCCGCAGGTGTTGAACTACCTTGGGTATTCGCTTGTTGAAAAGCAGATCAAACTGGACGAAGCGCTTGAGATGATTGAGCGGGCCGTCACCACCAGCCCAGATAGCGGATATATTATCGATTCACTTGGCTGGGCTTTGTACCGTCTGGGCCGGTATGACGAGGCAGTGCCGCATATGGAACGCGCTGTCGAATTGATGGCTGTGGACCCTGTGGTGAATGACCATCTGGGCGATGTTTACTGGGCTGTTGGGCGCATTCGCGAAGCAGAATTTCAGTGGGCGCGGGCTTTGTCCTTTGTTGGGTTCTCTGAGACTGCCGAGGATGTCGACCCCGATCGCATCCGCCGCAAGCTTGAGGTGGGGCTTGATCAGGTGCTTAAAGAGGAAGGTGCGCCGCCTTTGAAGGTGGCCGCAGAGTAAGGCATATCCAATGACTATGCCTGAACAGGTGCAGGCGTTCGCACCGGCCAAAGTCAACCTTGCGCTTCATGTCACGGGCCAACGTGCGGACGGGTATCACCTACTGGATTCGATGGTTATGCTGCTGGATGTCGGTGACAAACTGACTGTGCAGCGGGCAGCGGAAACGCATTTGACGGTGACGGGACCAATGGCCCAAGGCGTGCCCACAGATGCGAGCAATCTCGTTCTGAAAGCTGCTGCGCTGATAGATACCACTGCAAGCATCACGCTTGAGAAACACTTGCCCGCGGCGGCAGGTATCGGCGGTGGGTCTTCGGATGCAGCAGCCTGCCTTCGTGCGCTCAGCCGGTTGAACAAGGTGCCTGTGCCGGGGACCGGCGCGCAACTGTCTCTGGGGGCAGATGTGCCAGTATGCATGCACAACAAGTTGGTGCGGATGCGCGGGATTGGTGAGCAGCTTGAGATGATTGGGCCTCCGCCAAGTTGGTCGATGATCTTGGTAAACCCGCGCGTGCAAGTGCCGACAAACGCGGTTTTTAACAAATTGGAACGCAAAGATAACGCGGGCATGACAGGTGATTTTCCACTGTCTGCAGATTGGTCTGAACAGGTGTCGTGGTTGGCTGAACAGCGCAATGATCTGGAAACGCCGGCAATTGCACTGGCGCCGGTTATCGGCACCGTGTTGCAGGATTTGCGTAGCGCGCAAGGATGCCTGTTTGCGCGGATGTCCGGGTCGGGGGCCTCGTGTTTTGCGATCATGTCCAGCGATGCAGCACGCGACGCAGCCGTTCAGGCACTTAGGGCGGCACATCCTGAGTGGTGGATTGTTCCAACCCAAAGCTGCGAAGCGGGTTTTTCGTAAAGCGCTTTAGTTGATCCGTTCGACCACGTAGTCTGCCAGATCAATCAACATGTCTTTAACCGGATGGTCGGGCAATGGTGCCAGCGCTGCTTTGGCGCGTGCGGCCTCTGCGTGCGCAACAACACTGGTATCAACAAGGGCACCGTGTTTGTGTAGCAGTGCAACGGCGCGGTCCAGATCGCCGTCTTGTTGCTTGCCCTTCTCGATCGTGCGTTCCCAGAACGCGCGCTCTTCTGCATCTGCTTTGGCAACGGCTTTGATCAAGGGCATCGTTAGTTTGCGTTCGCGGAAATCATCACCGACGTTTTTGCCAATCGCACCAGCATCGCCTTGGAAATCAAGCAGATCATCCACGATCTGAAAGGCGATGCCCAAGGCATCACCATAATCGAATAGCGCTTGGATGTGGGGTTCAGGTGCCTCAGCAATCACGCCGCCGACCTGCGTCGCGGCTGAAAAAAGCGCCGCCGTTTTACCGCGGACCACTTGAAGATATATGGTCTCGGTGGTGTTCAGATCTTGGCTGGCGGTCAATTGTAATACTTCGCCTTCGGCGATGGTTGCCGACGCATTGGCCAAGATATCAAGCACTCGCAGCGACCCGGTTTCGACCATCAATTGAAAGCTGCGCGAGAACAGATAGTCGCCCACCAGCACCGAAGATTTATTGTCCCAAAGCAAGTTCGCAGTGGGCCGCCCGCGCCGCTGACCGCTTTCGTCAACAACATCGTCATGTAGCAAGGTGGCTGTGTGAATGAATTCAACCGTTGCCGCCAAATTGATATGGAAGGGGCCGTCATAGCCACACATATGAGCAGCAGCCAGCGTCAGCATCGGGCGCAGGCGTTTGCCGCCCGCTTCGACCAGATGCGCGGTCACTTCAGGAATGCGTGGTGCATGCTTGGATGCCATGCGCGTCCGGATCAGGGTATTCACCTGTTCAAGATCCTGTTCGAGGAACCTTGCCATGCGATCATGCGGTTTTTGAGAATTTTCGCTGTTTGCCATCAACTTCCCGTTTGCAAGGCTCGACATTCTTGCCGGCTTGCCCTTACATCCCTGATATGAAGGAACTTTTGCGCAGCACCGACCCCACGATCATAGCTTTTGCTACGGCCCTTCTTCAGGGTGAGGATATAGCCTGCTTTGAAATGGACGTAAACATGAGCGTGCTCGAAGGCGGCATTGGAATCTTCCCTCGACGCTTGATGGTTCGCCCGGATGATCACGATGCGGCAACACGCGTTCTTTTGGATAATGACATCGACCTCGGCCTATGACGGTTGAGCTGACTTCTGATGCGTTTTTGGGAGGCAAATTACAGCTATTGCAGCCCAAAACTGGATATCGTGCCGGGGTAGATTCTGTTTTGTTGGCCGCTACTGTGCCTGCCCGCGCGGGTGATCGCATCCTTGATCTGGGCTGTGGGGTTGGGGCTGCGGCACTATGTCTGGGGGCTCGGGTGCCGGGGCTGGCTCTGTGTGGGGTGGAATTGCAGGCAAACTATGCGGAAATCGCTCGGCGTAATGGCGGGAAAACGTTTGAGGTTATAGCGGCGGACATCAGCCAAATGCCTTTGCACTTGCGGCAACGCCAATTTGATCATGTGTTGGCAAACCCACCTTACTACGATCGCAGCGCGGGTCTCAGGGCAACTGATAACGGGCGCGAGACCGCCCTGGGGGAACGCTTGCCGCTTCATGATTGGGTCAAGATCGCGGCCAAGCGGCTCGCACCGAAGGGGTATGCGCATTTTATCAATCGTGTGGAACGCCTGCCTGAGATATTGACCACGATGCAGGGCAGGCTGGGAAGTATTGAGGTTTTGCCATTATGCCCCCGTATCGGGCGCGCGGCAGAGCTTGTCATTGTTCGCGGGCGCAAGAACGGACGAGGGGCGTTTAAGCTGCACGCACCGCTGGTTTTGCATGAAGGTCCCGTGCATGAAAAAGACGGTGATAGCTATGTGCCAGCGGTCAAGGCTGCCTTGCGTGACGGCGCGGCGCTCACACTTTAAGAGATTCTTAATTCTTTAGGCCGTCATAATGCGGGTGCGGCGTGACTTGAATCACCTGATGTGCTCAAGTTGGCGTACACTTAACAAACAGGAGGACTGAATGAGCGTTAATGCACATGTTGACCAGCTGAAAAAGAAACACGAATCCCTAAGCGATGCGGTCGAAGCGGCCCAACGCGCGCCGGGAACGGATGGGCTTACTATTGCAGACCTCAAAAAACAAAAATTACGATTAAAAGAAGAAATTACCCGACTGTCGAGCTAGCCGCTTGACGAAACGACGGGCGGGGGTTTTTAACTACCCCCCGCCAATGCATTCTAAGATGGCCTCATGATCTCTAGCTGATCCGTTATGTAGCTTGTCTTTTCTATCTCAGTGACCATCCATTCGCGAAACGCGCGCACTTGTGGGCGTTCTTGTGTGCCTTCGGGGCAAAGAAACCTAAACCGTGCACCGGTCATGAGCGCGTTAGGGAAGGGTAGCACCAGCCGCCCATCTGCGATGTCTTTGACCACCAAGGCACGGCGTCCCAGCACGACCCCAACGCCGGCGAGCGCCGCATCAATTGCATGGTCCGCTTGGCTGAACCTTGGCCCATGGGTTGGCGCGTATTTAATACCCATCGCTTTGAACCACGCCTCCCAATCTGCGGCTGGTTTCAAAAAGCTGATTGAATCATCGTAGATAAGCGGAGCTTGCGTCAGGCTTTGTGGGGTTGGGTATTTTTCAGCCAGTGCGGGCGTCATGACGGGACAGACCCAGTCTTCGGCAAGCGGAAGGGCCCATAGGTTTTCATCGCCACTGGTGCCGAACCTGATTGCCACATCAACGCCGTCGCGGGCGAAATCCATAATCTTGAGCGAGGCAGAAAACCGCAGTTCAATTTCCGGATGGCTTTGTGCAAATTCATACAGTCGCGGGGCCAGCCATTTCGCGGTGAACGCCGGGCCCGCTGTCACGGTGAGTGTCTGTTCGTCTTGCAGGCGTTGGGCTGCGCGCCACGCGGCTGAGAGCGCCTGAAAGCCTTCGCTTGTGCCGGGCGCGAGTGCTCTGCCTGCTTCGGTTAATTCGACAGCCCGGTTTAGACGACGGAATACGGGCGCGCCCAAGTGTTCCTCTAGCGATTTAATCTGAAAGCTCAGAGCAGCAGGTGTGACGCTTAATTCGTCAGCCGCTTTTGCAAAGGACATGTGTCTTGCGGCGACTTCGAATGCGCGCAGAGCAGTAAGGGGAGGAAGGCGGTCAGGCATTTCACACAAGTATAACTTAACTGAACGTATGAAAAGTCTCGTTTGTTACTTTTGTTAGCGGGTGCCATATAAGTCTCAGTTCAGAAACACTGATGCACCGCATCCAAGGAGAGACACAATGATTGAAGCAACAACAAATGTGAATACCCGTGAAGCCATACGCCGGGCGCATGAAGAGCGTGCTCAGGCGGCGCGTCATGCTTGGGCTTGGTTGTTCCACCCTGCGACTTCCCGCTGATCTGCTGCAGCGATCTTACGGGATAAAGAAAAGGCCGGTTCTGATGAACCGGCCTTTTTTGTATTTGCAGTATGTTGCGTTTCTAGACGAAGAACTGAGCACCGTTGGCTGAGATCGTCGAACCGTTGATAAAGCCTGCATCGTCAGATGCGAGGAAGGCCACACAGCGTGCGATTTCCTCTGGTTCGCCCAAGCGGCCCGCCGGAATACCAGAGATGATGCTGTCGCGCACTTTTTCTGGGATCGCCATGACCATTTCGGTTGCGATGTAGCCTGGGCAGATGGCATTGGCTGTGATGCCAGCGCGCGCGCCTTCTTGCGCCAGCGACTTAACGATGCCCAAATCGCCTGCTTTAGTGGCGGCATAGTTTACCTGAGCGAACTGGCCTTTCTGACCATTGATCGAACTGATGACGATGATCCGGCCAAATTTACGCTCGCGCATACCGGCCCAGACAGGGTGTACTGTGTTGAACACGCCTGTCAGGTTTGTGTCGATAACCTGATGCCATTGTTCTGGCGTCATTTTGTGGAATGGGGCGTCACGTGTGATGCCTGCATTGGCGACGACGATGTCGACTGGGCCTAGATCTGCTTCGACCTGCGCAATACCGGCCGTGCTTTCGTCGTAATCTGCGACGTTCCATTTGTAGGTTTTGATACCTGTTTCTGCGGTAAATTTCGCAGCGGCTTCGTCATTGCCTGCATAGGTGGCGGCAACGGAATAGCCGGCGTCTTTCAATGCTTTGGAAATTGCGGCGCCGATACCACGGCTACCTCCGGTGACAAGTGCGACACGGGACATAATTTAGTCTCCTCCAGTAGTCTGGAAATGTATTTCAGTGATGTGACCTTTGAGAGTCACTGGTGTGATAAACAGTGTTTATGCGGCGCATTTTTGCGCCGCATTGATCTGGATCAGTCGCGCTCGAGGCACATAGCCACGCCCATGCCACCACCAATGCAAAGGGTTGCAAGGCCTTTCTTGGCGTCGCGACGTTTCATTTCATGGAGCAGCGTGTTCAGAATGCGCGCACCGGAGGCACCGATAGGGTGACCAATGGCAATCGCACCACCATTGACGTTTACAACATCAGGGTTCCAACCCATGTCTTTGTTCACGGCGCAGGCTTGTGCGGCAAACGCTTCGTTTGCTTCTACAAGGTCTAGGTCTTCCGCTTTCCAACCAGCTTTTTCCAGCGCTTTGCGGCTTGCATAGATTGGGCCCGCGCCCATGATGGAAGGGTCAAGGCCTACGGTGGCATAGCTTGCGATGCGGGCCAATGGCTCGATGCCGCGTTTCTCGGCGTCTGCCGCTGACATCATCAATGCGCCTGCCGCACCATCGTTCAGTCCGGATGCGTTGGCTGCTGTAACCGAGCCGTCTTTGGTGAAGGCAGGGCGCAGTTTTTGCATGGCTTCCATGGTCGCGCCATGGCGGATGTATTCGTCTTTGTCTACCACGATATCGCCTTTACGGGTTTTGATCGTGTAGGCGAACACCTCGTCGTCAAACTTTCCGGCTTTTTGTGCAGCTTCCGCTTTGTTTTGCGACGCTACTGCGAATTCGTCTTGTTGGTCACGGCTAATTTGCCACTTTTCAGCAACATTTTCAGCTGTTTGACCCATGTGGTAGCCGTTGAACGCATCCCACAGGCCGTCACGGATCATTGTATCGATGTATTTCATGTCACCCATTTTGTGACCTGCGCGCAAAGGTGCGGCATGGGGTGATAGTGTCATGTTTTCCTGACCGCCGGCCGCAACGATAGACGCATCACCCAATTGGATATGCTGTGCAGCAAGTGCCACAGCGCGCAGGCCTGAGCCGCACACCTGATTGATCGTCCAAGCGGATGCTTCTTGTGCAAGCCCCGCATTGATGTGCGATTGGCGTGCCGGGTTTTGGCCCTGAGCTGCTGTCAAAACCTGACCAAGTATTGTTTCCGAGACTTCAGAGGGGTCAACGCCCGCCCGCGCAACGATTTCTTTGAGCATTGCAGCGCCAAGGTCATGTGCTGGTGTGTTTGCGAAAGAGCCGCCAAAACTACCTACAGCAGTTCTTGCGGCGGAGGCGATTACGACATTCGTCATTTCGGTTTGGTCCTTTGCCAGTTATGGAAAAGACCGTCGAACGCACCATCGCGAGGATTTGGTCTATTCCGTAATGGTGGCAAGTGTTACCGCATCGTCAATTATGCGGCAACAGCCTCCCCCTGTGACACAGCACCGCAAAGGAGCAAATAGTTGAGCCATTAAACTGCTTGTTTTTGGAGTTTTGGTTTTGCCCAAGAAGGGCGGGTCGTGGCCGCGGCAAAGTAATGTCCTTGCAAACAATCTACCCCAAGCTGAACCAATACGTCCGCATCTTCTTTTGTTTCGACAAACTCGGCGACGGTCAGCATGTCAAAGTGCCGGGCGATAGATACAAGTGCCGCAGTCATCACCTGATTGTCAGGATCATTCGCAATCCCTTTGATGAATTGGCCATCAATTTTGACCACATCAAAGCAGAAGTCTTTGAAATAGCGCAGTGCCGTATAGCCCGATCCAAAATCATCCATGGCAAAGCAAATACCCTGCAACTGCAGTCTGTCCATAAAGTCGATCACCAACTCTGGCACAACCATGGCCGAACTTTCGGTGATTTCGAGGATCAGCCGTTCGCCTATTAACTCATTCCGAGCCAACCAGCGGTCAAGCATTCTATTCCACGGCTTATATCCAATGGAGCGCGCTGACATATTGATCGATAGACGCAGGTCGGGGTTTTCGTCCAACGCCTTAAGCCCAAGTGCGAGTGCGAGCGTGTCAAGTTCGCGGCCCATTTCAGTGCTTTCAATCGCGCCCATGAACGCGGCTGCTGGGATGACGCGGCCAGTTGCATCCAAAACGCGAATGAGCCCTTCGTAAAACGCAACCTTGTTTTGATCGCGGGTTTGCATGATCGGTTGATACGCTAGCAGCACTTGTTTGTGATTTATGGCGGCACGTACCATATTGATGGTCTCTTGATCCCGCGAGGTTACCGCAAAACTAAGCGGGTTTTCCGCGCCGGGGGGAATATCGGCCAACACTGTCTTATCTGGTCTGGGCATCGGGTGTCCTCACGCTGTCTGTTGTCGCCACAGTGACTCCATATTTGCTAAAACCGGGTTAATATTCCTATTTTGTTCTAATTTGATATGTGCTCTAATCAACTTAAAGATATTGATACAAAAGGATAAAACGTGACGCAGCGTTGTGCATGGGCCGGGCCGGAACAAATCTATCTGGACTATCACGATACGGATTGGGGCGTGCCAGAATACGATTCCAGGGCGCTGTGGGAGAAACTGATTCTCGACGGGTTTCAGGCTGGCCTCAGCTGGATTACCATTTTAAAGAAACGCGAAAACTTCCGCACCGCTTTTGCCGGATTTGACCCCGATGTCATCGCGACGTGGGGGGAAGATGACGTTGCACAACTGCTCGCAAACCCGGGGATCATTCGACATCGTGGCAAGATCGAAGCGACGATATCTAATGCCCGCGTGTGGCAAAAGATCGAGGCTCGGGAGGGTTTTGACGCTTTCCTGTGGAACTACGTGGACGGAAAGCCCTTGCAAAATGCGTGGGTCACGCAAGCTGACGTGCCCACGCAGACGCCGCTTTCGCTCCAAATCTCAAAGGATTTAAAGGCCGAAGGTTTTAAATTTTGTGGACCCACTATTGTATATGCCTTCATGGAAGCGGTGGGGATGGTGAATGACCACATCGTCACCTGTCCACGCCACGCAGTTGTTGCGCAAATGGGGCGTTGACTCTGTCTTTGGGGGCAGTATAAGCGCGGCTTCATTGGTGTTGGTGGCCCCCGCAAGGGATCGCCTGTCAGGTGCAAACCAGAGGACAACGCCCTTCATTGCCCATAAGGGCCACATAACGAAGGAGATCAGCCGTGACAAAACGCACGTCTGCCAAGTACAAAATTGACCGCCGTATGGGCGAAAACATCTGGGGCCGTCCTAAATCCCCAGTGAACCGCCGCGAATATGGCCCCGGCCAGCACGGTCAGCGCCGCAAGGGCAAATTGTCCGATTTTGGTATCCAGCTGCGCGCAAAGCAAAAGCTGAAGGGTTACTACGGCGACCTGACGGAAAAGCAGTTCCGCCGCATTTACGCTGAAGCTGAGCGTGTCAAAGGAGATACAGGTGAAAACTTGATTGGTCTGCTTGAACGCCGTCTGGACGCTGTTGTGTACCGCGCGAAATTCGTACCGACTGTTTTTGCAGCGCGTCAGTTCGTGAACCACAAGCACGTGCGTGTGAACGGCCAGATCGTGAACATCCCATCCTACCGCGTCAAAGAAGGCGACGTGATCGAAGTGCGTGATCGGTCCAAGCAGATGGCCGCGATCCTCGAGGCGACACAACTGCCCGAGCGTGATGTGCCAGATTATATTGAAACCGATCATTCCAAGCTGACCGCGAAATTCGTGCGCACCCCGACGCTGGGCGACGTTCCTTATCCGGTTATGATGGAACCGAACCTCGTGGTCGAATTCTACGCGAAAAACTAAGGTTCATACCTGAACCAAGGAATTTCAGGGCCGCGCGGGTGAAAACCAGCGCGGCCCTTTTTCCGTTTGGGTGTGGTGCTTGCCCGCATTCTGCGGCTTTTCAACAAGCAAGGCCAGTTGCCTCTGGCACAGGGCCGCGGCGCTGGTTAAGTTCCGCGCGATAGGAGAAAACGCATGACGACCACGATCCGTCCACAACCGGGCATCATGGACATCGCTTTGTACCAAGGGGGCGCGTCAAAGATTGACGGACAGTCTGACCCGCTCAAGCTGAGCTCAAACGAGAACCCCTTTGGGGCAAGCCCAGCCGCGATGGTTGCTGTATCTGACGCGGCGATGAACTTGCATCGGTATCCGTCCACGGATCATGGTGGGCTGCGTCGCGCGATCGCCGAGGTGCATGATCTGCCAGTGGAACAAATCATATGTGGTGTAGGTTCAGATGAGATTTTGACCTTGCTTGCGATGGCTTTCACCGGTCCCGGAGACGAGGTGCTGTATACCGAGCACGGGTTCTCTATGTACCGCATTTTTGCGCTTTCTGCCGGGGCCACGCCCGTGGTCGCAGCTGAAAAAGACCGCACAGTGCATATAGATACGTTAATTGCGCAAATTACGCCGGCCACTCGGCTAATCTATATCGCCAACCCGGCAAACCCCACGGGTACCGCGCTGGACATGGCAGAGCTGACACGCTTGGCGGATGCTGTGCCTGGGGACTGTTTGCTGGTGCTGGATGGCGCCTATGCCGAGTTTTTTGGGGACTACGACGGCGGGGCGTCATTAGTGGCAGCCCGCGACAACGTGGTGATGACGCGTACCTTTTCCAAGCTTTATGGGTTGGGCGGGCTGCGTGTGGGATGGGGTTATGCACCAAAACAGGTCATCGACGTACTGAACCGCATCCGGGGGCCTTTTAATATGTCGACCGTGGCCTTGGCCGGGGCAGAAGCCGCAGTGCGCGACAGGGCGTTCACCGAAATGTGCATCCGCGAAAACGCGGACCAACGGGTGCGGCTTGCAGGTGGCCTGAACCAGCTTGGGATCGCCTGCGACGAAAGTTTCGCCAATTTTGTGCTGGCTCGTTTTGCAGATGAGACGGAGGCTTTGGCAGCAGATGCCCATCTTAAATCCTATGGGATTTTGGTGCGGCTGGTCAAAGGGTACGGCTTTGCAAACGCCTTGCGTATCACCGTGGGGCGGCCCAACGATGTCACGCGCGTGCTCGAGGCTTTGGGCCAATTCAAGGAAATACCATGAGCGTGATTTACAACAAAGTTGCCCTGATCGGGCTGGGGCTGATTGCCTCTTCGATGTTTTGGGCCATGAAGCGGGGCAATTTGGCGGGGAACATCACCGGCTATGCACGGTCGCCTGAAACACGTGAAACTGCACGCCGGATTGGGCTGTGCGATACTGTTTGCGACACGGCGGTCGAGGCGGTTGAGGGGGCAGACCTTGTCGTATTGTGTGTGCCAGTTGGCGTCATGGGCGCGCTGGCGGCTGATATTGCACCCCATCTGAAACCAGGTGCGACGATCACTGACGTGGGATCAGTCAAGCGTGATGTGATCGAAAATGTCGCCCCGCATCTGCCCGAAGGTGTTCATTTTATTCCCGGCCATCCCATGGCAGGCACAGAACATTCCGGTCCTGAATCCGGTTTTGCAGAACTCTTTGACAACCGCTGGTGTTTACTTGTGCCGGTCGAGGGCAGTGACAGGCAGGCCGTGGCGCGGTTGCGTGCGCTGTGGGAAGGCATCGGCAGCAATGTCGAAGAGATGGAGGCAGAGCATCATGATCTGGTCTGCGCTGTCACCAGTCATGCACCGCATTTGATCGCGTACACAATGGTTGGCGTGGCAGATGATCTGCGCCGGGTGACGGACAACGAAGTGATCAAATATTCAGCCGCGGGGTTTCGTGATTTTACGCGGATTGCGGCGAGCGATCCCACCATGTGGCGGGACGTCTTTTTGACAAACAAGGACGCGACCCTCGAAGTATTGGGACGGTTCACCGAAGAGCTTTTTGCCTTGCAGCGGGCTATTCGCACAGGGGACGGTGAGCATCTGCACGACTACTTTACCCGCACACGCGCCATCAGGCGGGGTATCATTGAGGCAGGACAAGATACGGATGCCCCTGACTTTGGACGTGTAAAGAAAAACACGTGAGAGTTCTGGCAGCGATCCTGATAGTGGCGGCTGCGATGGCCAGTGCATCCCCCGAGACATCAAAACGTCCCGTAGGGCGGGCTGGGTCAACAGCAGATGGCACAGTTTCGATAGAGCCATCAGCGGTGGCAGATGTGGTGCGCGCCCAAAACAGTGCATCTGATAGGGTGACCTCTTTGCGCCCCAAAACGCGTCCGCGCGCATTTCGCAGAATTGTCCGGCAACAGGAACGACTTCGTAAAAAAGGGGCGGTGTGCGGCAACCCCGACATCAAAGGGCAAAGCATAGGCCGCGTGACGTCCGGTGTGCGGGGCTGCGGCATTCCAGACGCGGTACGTATCACGTCCGTGTCTGGCATCGGCCTCAGCCCTGCTGCCGTGATGAATTGTGATACCGCGCGCACGCTGGACAGTTGGGTCACGATATCAGCGATCCCTCGACTAAAAGACACCGGCGGTGGGCTGACCAGCCTGCGTGTCATCGGCCACTATGCCTGCCGGCCGCGTAATAATCGCCCCGGTGCCCGCATCTCTGAACACGGCAAAGGGCGTGCGATCGATATCGCAGGATTTCGGCTACGCGATGGTTCCATGCTGAGTGTTTTCAACGATTGGAAATCAGACAGAGGGTTTTTACCCATGCGGGAAATGCACCGAGATGCCTGCGGTATCTTTGGCACTGTCCTTGGCCCAAAAGCAGACCGATTTCATTTGGACCATTTCCATTTTGATACAGCACGCCATCGTGGCGGACCCTACTGCCGCTAGCGCAATATCAGCACAGGTGCCCGCCCTAACGGGATAAAGCCCAGATAAACCACGCCATCCCTGAAAGTGAGCTTCAGATCAATCGTGTCTGGGTTTCCGCTGCCATTGGCCAAGGCGCCAAGGATGCTTTCAGCCTGAGGACGTACGCCGGGGGGGACGATGCCTGCCGTTTCGGCCAATATCAGGATTTCGCGCCAATTGCGGGCCTGCAGTGCAAGCTCGCCGGTCAAAAGCCCGGCCGCTGAGACTTCAAGTGCAGCACTTGCGCGCACTGAAAGTGCCCCCCAGACAGCATCTGCGACTGCTAGGTCGATCCGTCTAGGTTGCGGGCGCGCCACCTCTACCGCGGTCAGGTCAAAAGGTCTGTCAAAATCAGCCGTCATATCAACCACGAGCCTGTCAAAGGTCAGCGGCCAATCGGCGGGCACCCGAAACGCCGCACGCGGTAGGTCGCCTAGCCTGAAGGCAGGCGCTTGCAGATCAAAAGCATACCGCGTTGGCGTATCGCTATCTTGGCGCATACTCAGCACCAGACCTTGCGCCTCAAGGATGCTGCCTTCGGGCGCCGAGACTTTCCACGCGTCCGAGGTTAGGGCCATCTCGCGGACTTCTAGGGCCGCGCCATTGTGCAGCTTTAGATCAGCCTGTGCATTCGTCGCCAGAATGTTGCGTTTGCCCAAAGGGCTGGCAAAAACAATGGGGTCTTGCGGAAACGCAAGCGTGACATAGCCGGGCCGCCATGCAGGGGCTTGCAGATCAAGCCGTGTGGTTGAAAACGCAAGTCCCGTTTCGGGGTCCGCAAGGCTGGGTGCGTCCATGGTTGCGTTCAAATTAAGCGGAAACCCTGATACCTCAATCGACGTGGCCTCTGCTTGCCAACTTTCCGCGCGACGGTCTTCAAACCACTGCACGATACCACCCTGAAGTGCTTGTGCTGCGAAAAACCACCATCCTGTCCACAGTACCGCAAATACGATACTCAACCAGACCAACCGCCGCATATTTGACCTCTTCCGTTTTGCGTTGAATTGAGGTTTACGCAAATGCAACAAGGAGAACCAGAGCAATGACAATGTGGGTATTCGGGTACGGCAGTCTGCTGTGGAACCCGGGATTTGATGTAGCCGAACAGGTGGTTGCCACGCTGCCGGGCTATGCGCGATCGTTTTGTATGCGGTCGATCCACCATCGCGGTACCGAAGAACACCCTGGTTTGGTACTGGCGCTGGATGAAGACCCCTCGCATGCCTGCGAAGGCGTCGCTTTGGCCGTCGCGGCGGGGACAGAGGCGCAAACTCTGGCCTATCTGCGCGAACGGGAATTGATATCATCGGCCTACATCGAGCGTGAACTGGAGATCGATTTGAAAGACGGGCGGCGTGTGACGGCCGTTGTTTATGTGATCAACCCAGACCATGTGCAGTATTGCGGTGGATTACCCTTGGAAGAGCAAGCGCAAATCATGGCGACGGCCGTGGGTGGAATGGGGCCAAATACGGAATATTTGTACAACACGGCATCCCATTTGGCGCAAATCGGCCTGCACGACCCCGATTTGGAGTGGTTGAACCAGCGGGTGCAGGCGCTGACGTCATAATTCCTTGGCGCTTTGCCTCTTTTTCTGCGTAAACTGCGCGTAGAGCAGAACAATAAAGGTCAGGAGCGGGGACGTATGGCGTTACCAGACCAAGAAGCAAGGCCCGTCTTTTCACAGCCCGTGCGGCAAATTTCGATGATGCTGATTGTATTGGCGTTGTCTGGGTTTGGTGTATTCTTAGCATTGCCTCGGGTGCTGCCTGTCTTTCAGGCGAATTTATACCTGAATGGGTTTATCTTTTTTGTATTCGTGATCGGTGTAGTCGCTTGCTTTTATCAGGTTTTCCAGCTGATCGGGTCGGTTCGCTGGATTGAACGGTTTGCAACCAACAGGTTGGAATCCAGCAAAAAGGCTCCGCAATTGTTAGCACCACTGGCGTCTTTGCTGCGCCAGCGTGGGGCCCGGATGCAGGTCAGTGCGTCCTCGACCCGGTCTATCTTGGAATCTGTCGCAACCCGCATCGAAGAAGTCCGCGAAATCACGCGTTACATCGTGAGCATGCTGATCTTCTTGGGGCTTTTGGGCACGTTTTACGGTCTTGCGACGACCGTCCCCGCACTTGTCGAAACCATTGGCAGTTTGGCGCCGCAAGAGGGGGAAGGCGGTGTTCAGGTTTTCAACCGGCTAATGAGCGGTTTGCAAAGTCAGCTGGATGGTATGGGTGTTGCATTTGCCTCATCGCTTTTGGGGCTTGCGGGATCTCTGATCGTCGGCCTGCTTGAGCTGTTTGCCGGGCATGGTCAAAACCGGTTTTACCGCGAATTGGAAGAATGGCTCAGCTCGATCACACGTGTGGGGTTCACCACGGGCGACGACGCAACAGGGGAACAAAACCTGATGGCCGGTGTGGTTGACCATATGGCAGAGCAAATGGACACGCTTCAGCAAATGTTTCTTCACGCGGATCAAGGCCGCGCCGAAGTCAACGATCGGCTGGGGGGGCTGGCCGCGTCGATAGAACGGATGACACAACGGATGGAAGGATCGGACCCTGCAAGTACTGCATTGGAACGGGTGGCCGCGGGTCAAGAACGGCTGATCGCGCTGATCGAATCTCAGGGTCAAGGTGACGGAATTGATGCTGAAAGCCGTATGCGATTGCGGTCTATTGATGTGCAAATGTTGCGCATCCTCGAAGAAATCTCGGCGGGCCGTCAGGAAAGCATGGCAGAGCTGCGGACGGAAATTAGTCGATTGGGCGAAACGCTGAAACCCCGTCGGCCAAGGCCATTGGGTAATACGCCACCCGGAGACGGGTAATGGCGCTTTCGCGACGCACAGGGGCACGGTTTCAAGCGTCAATTTGGCCAGGTTTTGTCGACGCAATGACCGGCCTTTTGCTGGTTTTGATGTTCGTGCTGACCATTTTCATGGTTGTACAATTCGTGCTGACAGAACGGATTACTGGGCAAGAAACGGAACTTGATCAGCTTTCCAGCGAGGTTGCGGCACTCGCCCAAGCGCTCGGATTAGAGGAACAAACGTCGCAGAATTTACGCGCGCAAGTTGGTGCATTGGATGCAACCCTCAATGATGCCGAAGCACAAATTGCAGCGCTTACTGCTACGCGCGATGCGCAGGCCGCAGCCCTTCAACAAGCGCAAACCAGCATTACCAGTTTCGAGGCACAGGTGGCTGCGTTGATTGCCCAGCGTGATACGGCATTGGGAGACATCGCCGCACTGGAATCCACGCAAGAAAACCTTGAGGCTGCACAACAAGAACTGTTGAGTGAGCGCGATGCGCTTAATCTGGCGTTGGCGGCGTCGCGCGTTGAAATCGATGCTCAGACAGAGGCGGCGCGCTTGGCGGCAGCGCAGCGCGAGGCGCTTGATGCTTTGGTGGCTGATCTTAGGGCACGCAATGCAACGGCCCAAGGTGAGATTGATGCGCTGTCTGGTCAGCTTGAACAAACTGCGCAGGCGCTCAGCGATGAAGAAACCGCGCGTCTGGCACAGGCAGCAGCTGCGGAATTACTGCGCAATCGATTGCAAGAAGCAGACGCAGAGTTGACCGCGATGACCTTGGCGTTGGAACGTCAGCGCCAAGATGCCGAAGACACGTTGACCTTGTTGGCGGCTGCACGCGCAGCTGGTGTTGATCTTGAACAACAATTGTCATCTGCGCTGTTGCAAATTGATAGCTTGGAGCAAGATGTGGCCGTGGGCGAGCAAGCGCAATCGGCGTTGAATGTTTTAGAAGCGCAGCAAGAGATTATGGCGGCGCGCTTGGCTGAGGTTTTGGCGGATCTAGACGCAGCAGAAAGTGCGGCCGCGTTGGAAGCTGCGGCCCGGGCTGCAGCGCAAGCACAAGCGGATCGTTTGGCAAGTACAGCCGCAGAAGATTTGACGCGGCTGCAAGACCAACTTGCTGCGGCTTTAGCCGCTAAAATTGCTGCAGAAACGCTTGCCAAAGACCAATTATCAGAAACCGAACAGCGCGATTTGTTGCTAGCTCAGGCACGCGATGCATTGGCCGAAGAAGAACAAATCAGCACGCGTGCGCAGCGACAGACTGAACTCTTAAATCAGCAAGTTGCTGCGTTGCGCACGCAGCTTGGTGATTTGCAATCGCTTTTAGATGACGCAAAAGAGCGTGACACAGCGCAACAAGTGCAACTGCAGTCTTTGGGGTCTGACTTGAACACAGCCTTGGCGCGCCTTGCTGCAGAAGAACGTGAACGCGCCCAACTTGAAGAAGCAGAACGTATCCGCCTTGAAGCGGAAGCTGCGCGTTTGGCGGCCGAAGCGGAACGGCTGACAGCAGAAACCAAGGATTTGGCTCAGTACAGGTCAGAGTTCTTTGGTCGGCTGAGGGACGTTTTGGGGCGGCAGGACGGGGTGCGGATTGAAGGAGACCGTTTCGTCTTTTCGTCCGAAGTCTTGTTTGAACCTGCACGCGCGGATTTGTCGTTGGAAGGTCAGCAAGAGGTCGCGAAGGTCGCCGCGATCATCAGCAGCGTAGCCGATGAAATCCCACCTGAAATCGACTGGATTATTCGCGTCGACGGACATACGGACAACTTGCCTTTGTCGGGAACGGGTCAGTTCGCCGATAATTGGGAGCTAAGCCAAGGGCGTGCCCTGTCGGTTGTAAAATATATGGTGAATGGCTTGGGTATTGCACCGAACCGGCTGGCAGCCAACGGGTTCGGCGAATTTCAACCGGTATCTGAAGAAGACACACCAGAGGCGCGCGCACAAAATCGGCGGATCGAGTTGAAATTTACAGAACGCTAGACTGGCAAAGAATTGGTGCTGGGACTTTCTTCCCAACAAAAAGCCCCGCATCTTGGAATGCGGGGCTTTTTTACAACTTAAGCAAAGCTGGCCTATTCGGCGGTCAGCAATGGAGGCTTGTCACCTGATAAACGCGGTTTGTCCGGCCCATCAATTTTGAGATCAATCTCGCCACCCTTAACGCCGACGCGAACCACGCCACCTTTTGCCAGTTTTCCGAACAGCAAATCTTCAGCCAGTGGCTTTTTGATGTGCTCTTGGATCACGCGGCCAAGTGGCCGGGCGCCCATTTTGCTATCGTAGCCTTTATCCGCCAGCCATTCTGCGGCTGGTTTTGTCAGCTCGATGGTCACATTACGGTCCATCAACTGAGCTTCGAGTTGCAGCACAAATTTCTCGACAACGCGCAGAATGACTTCCTTGGGCAGAGGCGCAAAACTAATCACAGCATCCAGCCGGTTACGGAACTCAGGTGTAAAGGTCCGTTCGATTGCCGCAGTATCTTCACCTTCGCGTCGATCCCGACCAAAACCAATTGCTTCTTTGGCTTGTTCGGCGGCACCAGCGTTGGATGTCATAATCAAAACGACATTGCGGAAATCCACGGTACGTCCGTTGTGGTCGGTCAGCTTGCCGTGATCCATAACCTGTAGCAAGATGTTATAGACGTCTGGGTGCGCTTTCTCCATCTCGTCGAGAAGCAACACACAATGCGGATGTTGGTCCACGCCGTCTGTTAACATACCACCTTGGTCAAAGCCGACATAGCCAGGAGGCGCGCCAATCAGGCGGGATACGGCATGCTTTTCCATGTACTCAGACATGTCAAACCGCAGCAGTTCGACGCCCAGCGTATCTGCGAGTTGTTTCGCGACCTCAGTTTTGCCGACACCCGTTGGGCCTGCGAACAAGTAGTTACCAATCGGCTTTTCTGGCTCACGGAGACCTGCACGCGCCAATTTGATGGCAGAAGACAACGCTTCGATTGCTTTGTCCTGCCCAAATACCACGCGTTTCAACGAGCCTTCCAAGTCTTTCAGGACTTCAGCATCATCTTTCGACACGTTTTTGGGTGGAATACGCGCGATTTTTGCCACGACATTCTCAATCTCCTTGGTACCGATCGTTTTACGACGCTTGGCGGCGACAACCAGATGCTGTGCGGCCCCTGCTTCGTCAATGACGTCGATTGCGCTGTCGGGCAGCTTGCGATCGTTTATGTACCGTGATGCAAGCTCAACACTCGTTTTGATCGCATCGGCCGTGTATTTGACCGAATGATGATCTTCGAAGTATGGCTTGAGGCCGCGCAGGATTTTCACTGCGTCTTCGACTGAAGGCTCGTTCACGTCAATCTTTTGGAACCGGCGGCTGAGCGCGCGATCTTTTTCGAAATGCTGACGGAATTCTTTGTAAGTCGTTGAGCCCATGGTGCGCAGTTTGCCACCAGCCAGCGCTGGTTTCAGCAGGTTCGACGCATCCATTGCCCCGCCTGAAGTAGCACCTGCACCAATGACGGTGTGGATTTCATCGATGAACAACACAGCATCCCTGTGATCTTCCAATTCGGACACTACAGCCTTGAGACGTTCTTCGAAATCACCGCGGTAACGTGTGCCTGCCAAAAGCGCGCCCATATCGAGTGAATAAATTGTCGTCTCGGCCAAGACCTCTGGCGTTTCACCCGCTACGATTTTGCGCGCCAACCCTTCGGCGATGGCGGTTTTGCCAACACCGGGATCACCCACCAAAAGGGGGTTATTTTTGCGGCGGCGGCACAGTACCTGAATGCACCGCTCCACTTCGGAATCGCGTCCAATCAGCGGATCGATGTCGCCCTCGCGTGATTTGGCGTTCAAATCGACGCAATATTTTTCAAGTGCGCTTTCTTTTTTCTCGCCATCAGTGACACCTTGCGCTTCTTCTTCCGCTTCTGGTGCACCTGATACGGGGCGCTGTTCGCCATAGGCGGGGTCTTTGGCCACACCATGCGCGATAAAGTTTACGGCGTCATAGCGCGTCATATCCTGTTCTTGCAGGAAGTAGGCCGCGTTACTTTCGCGTTCGGCGAAAATGGCAACCAGCACATTCGCGCCGGTGACTTCCGTGCGGCCAGAGGACTGCACGTGTATCGCTGCGCGCTGTATCACCCGCTGGAAGGCCGCTGTTGGCACGGCTTCTGAACCGTCGATATCGGTGACCAAATTACTAAGGTCCTCGTCCACGAATTCAACCAGCGTGCTGCGCAGTTCGTCGATATCGACGCTACATGCTTTCATCACGCGGGATGCGTCCGGCTCGTCAATCAGGGCGAGCAGTAAGTGTTCCAAAGTTGCAAATTCATGCCGACGTGCATTCGCAAGCGCCAGAGCTGAATGGATTGCCTGTTCTAGTGTTGTCGAAAATGAAGGCACGACACGTGCTCCTTCTGATCGGGGTCAGTGGGGAAGCCAAACGATATCAGCTCCTCATCCAACCATAGCCTCATAGTATTAGAGTTTGGTTGATCGTAGCCCGGCTTCAAGTTTTTTCTTCACTTTTTCGGTCACAAATTTTGTGAGCCGCTTCATCCGGCTATGATATATGCATTAAAAGGCGTCCTTGCGGGCGCGGATTTCGGCGAACACATCGCTGTCTTGCGCATCTTGCATACCTAAATGCGCGCGAATGCGGGTGTCTGATGCTCTTAGAAACGGATTGGTCGCAAGTTCCAACCCCAAAGTAGACGGTACAGTCGGTGTTCCTTTGGCGCGTGCAGCCTCGATTTCTTTGCAGCGCGACAATAAATTCGGATTATCCGGGTCAATGGTTAATGCAAACTTAGCGTTGGCTGCGGTGTATTCATGCCCTGAACACACAATCGTTTCGGGTGGCAGCGCGGCCAGTTTGCTAAGTGATGTCCACATTTGCGGCGCAGACCCTTCAAAGAGACGGCCACAACCAAGTGCCATCAGGCTGTCGGCGGTGAATACGGCCTCCGCGTCCGCTATATAAAACGCAATATGCCCGATTGTGTGACCAGAGACATCCATGACCTGCACGTCATGGCCTGCAAAGGTGAACATGTCGCCGTCGGAATGCGCAACATCCAAAGAAGGTAGCCGGTGTGCGTCAGCTGCCGCACCACGTACCTGCGCGGGGTGTGATTGAAGCACTGTGCCCAAGCCTTGTACGTGGTCGTCGTGATGATGCGTGATCCATACCTCGTCCAAGGTCCAACCGCGCGTAGAAAGCTCCGATAGAATGGGGGCGGCTTGGGGTATGTCGACCAAAGCCGTTTTGTTCATGTCGCTGTCATGCAGCAAAAACGCGTAGTTGTCGGAAAGACACGGGACGGTGATGATTTCAACGGGCATGGTGATTTTCCTGTAGCTCTGCAACACTATCATCAGAGTGACCGATCGTGGGGCCGGCTGCAATGCATCTGGATGTACAAGACCTAAGAAATTTCTACTACCGCAGTCCCTTGGGGCGCGCGGCGCAAACGTCATTGCGCACGCGCTTGTTGGAATTATGGCCAGAGGCAAAGGGCCAGACGGTGGTAGGCTATGGTTTTGCGACGCCTTTACTGCGCCCCTATATGGCCGAAGCACGCCGCGTGATAGCTTTGATGCCCGGCCCGCAAGGGGTGATGCCGTGGCCTTCAGGTAAGCCGAATGTGTCCGTTCTGACCGAAGAGACGCATTGGCCGTTGGAAACCGGGCATGTCGACAAGTTGATCATGCTGCATGGGTTGGAAACATCAGAGCGCGCGTCAGACTTACTTGAGGAATGTTGGCGTGTTTTGGGGCCGGGCGGTCGTGCGTTGTTTATCGTGCCCAACCGCGCCGGGTTATGGGCACGCCGCGATAGAACGCCATTCGGGTATGGTCGGCCCTATTCATCCAGCCAGCTTGAGACACAGTTGCGCAAACACCAGTTTTTGCCCGAACGACACTTGGGCGCACTTTATCAAGTCCCGTCTGCTCAGCGGCTATGGATGAAATCGGGCCCTGCACTGGAAAAGATGGGGTGGCATATGCCAACTTTTCTGGCCAGTGGCGCGTTTATGGTTGAGGCCACGAAACTGGTCTATCCACCAAAAGGGAAGGTTCAGGAAAAGCGGCTGGCATCGGCGGTAGGTGTTCTCAAGCCGAGTGCAAAACCTGTTTAAGCGGCAATCTGACCGCACATCTGCGCGCCTGTGCCTCTTTTTTGGGCCGTGATTGTACCGGCAGAATCGCAATTAACCCTACAAAGCGCGTGCAAAATAAAACTTTTTGCCGAGCCAAACCGTCGCACTTTGGCCAACGTGCTGAAAACATAGAGAAACCGCCATTACACGGTATGCGCAACACATGTTGCGGGGTGGAACCTCCTCTGCTACATCACCGCTGATTTCGTCGGTCGTGCTAAATTCGACCGTACCAACACTTCGGCCGCGTGGACTATGCACAACGCCGGAAACCAGAACATCGGAAGGGTGGACGTGTCAGAACCAGCTTCGATTTCCACAAGCATCGCCGTGCGTTATGCAACGGCGGTCTATGATATCGCAAAAGAGGCAAATGCCGTAAAAGCCATCGAAGACGACATTGCAGCGCTGAGCGGTGCAATGGCGGATAGTGGTGATTTCAACGCGTTGATCAGCTCGCCGATCTACACACGCGAAGAACAATCCGTGGCGATCGCCGCTTTGGCCGCCAAAATGGGCCTAAGCGCTACCATGGCGAACACTTTGGCGTTGATGGCACAAAAGCGGCGCTTGTTTGTGTTGCCACAACTGTTGTCGACGCTGCGCGATGTCATCGCGACTGAAAAAGGCGAAGTGACGGCGGATGTCGTCTCTGCCAAGGCCCTCACGAAGGCGCAAGCCGACAAGCTGGCCAAAACGCTCAAAGCCTCGACAGGCAAAACCGTTACGTTGAATGCGACCGTTGATG
Source organism: Roseobacter sp. (assembly GCA_045104955.1). Taxonomy (GTDB): domain Bacteria; phylum Pseudomonadota; class Alphaproteobacteria; order Rhodobacterales; family Rhodobacteraceae; genus Roseobacter. Next base: position 144 of record JBGCDB010000084.1, on the reverse strand, counting down.
AAAGTCTCATCGGCGGTCTCGTTGTTAAAGTTGGTTCGCGCATGATCGACACGTCGATCCGCTCGAAACTGAATTCCCTCCAGAATGCAATGAAAGAGGTCGGATAAATGGGTATCCAAGCAGCAGAAATTTCTGCGATCCTGA
>JBGCDB010000083.1:0-5949 GCA_045104955.1 Roseobacter sp. | reverse complement strand
AGGGAAAGGGTAAAGGCCCCAAGCGCCGCCCAGCGGTACGGTCCCGCTGCAACGAAGAAGCGGCTGAGGGCGAGCGTGCCAATCATTTCAATGAAAAAGAAGGTTTTGATCCTCAAAAATGTGAGGATCGTATAGTTTGGTTCAGATAAGGTGCTGAAATTGCTCACTTGATCGCCTTATGCATGGCTCATGATCTCAAAGTGGCGTTTTAAGTGCAGCGTTGCAAGTGGCGCGCGAGTTTTATCGCACCGCTTCAATCGGCCCATCGGCGCGCCCGTGAATAAATTGGTCCAGATAAGGATCGCCCGAGGCATCCATGTCCGCCACCGCTCCGCTCCACTTTATCACGCCATCATGCAGCATCGCCCCATTGTCCGCAATCGCGCGTACGGAGGTCATATCATGGGTGATTGTCATCGCGGTTGCGCCCATTTCGACAACGATTTCACGAATGAGATCGTTGATGACACCTGACATGATCGGATCAAGGCCGGTCGTAGGTTCATCGAAAAAGATGATCTCAGGCTCTGCCGCGATGGCTCGCGCTAGCCCAACGCGTTTTTGCATACCCCCCGACAACTCGGCTGGAAAGCGATCTGCAACATCCGGTTTTAAGCCCACGCGACGTAGTTTCTCAATGGCGATTTCGCGTGCTTCTTCCTTGGGCCGTTTGAGCGACCCACGCATCAACCGGAAGGCCACATTTTGCCAAACGGGCAGGCTGTCAAACAAAGCAGCCCCCTGAAACAGCATGCCGAACCGGGCCAAAAAGGCGTCCCGGTCGCCGGTTGTGGCGTCTTGGCCATCAACCATGATCGTGCCTTCGTCCGGTGTGACCAATCCCAACACGCATTTCAGTGCGATAGACTTGCCTGTGCCCGATCCGCCGATGATGACCATCGACGATCCTTTTTCGATGTGCAGATCAAGACCGCGCAATACGTGGTTTGAGCCAAAGGATTTATGAATGCCTGTCATCCGGATCATAGCGAGAAAAACACCCCTGTGAGCACGAAGTTGGCCGCCAGAATCAAGACAGCCGCGCCTTCAACCGCGCCTTTGGTTGCGCGACCAACCCCCATCGCACCCCGGCCCGAGTTCATCCCGTGATAGCAGCCCATGAGAGCCGCGCAAAAGCCAAAAACGGCCCCTTTGGTCAGCGAAGAAATCACATCAAGCGGTTCCAGAAAGTTGACAGTGTTGTTGATGTAGGCTGCGGCATTAAACCCAAGTGTACCTGTGGCGACGGCAAAGCCGCCAAAGATACCGATGATATCGCCAATCCCGACCAGCAAAGGCACAACCAAAACGGCGGCCAAAACGCGCGGCACGGTCAGGTATTTCATGGGATGCGTCGAGAGCGTGACCAAAGCGTCGATTTGTTCTGTGACTTTCATCGTCGCTATTTCTGCCGCAATGGATGAGGTCACTCGCGCCGCGATCATCAACCCTACCAAAACGGGGCCAAGTTCACGCACCATACCAACGGCCACGATTTGGGGCACGACCGCTTCGGCGTTAAAGCGCGACCCGCTCGCGTAAATTTGCAACGCCAAAGCACCGCCTGTGAAAACAGCCGTCAAGCCAACAACAGGTAGCGACAGCCAGCCAATATGCAAAAGCTGGTGCAAAAATTCCCGTACGTAGAACGGAGGGCGGGCGATGTGCGTGATCGTTTCAACAGCGAATAGCGCAATGCGGCCGATGGCAGCCAAAACACCTAGAATTGTTGCACCAATGACGGCCAGCAGCTTCATGATTGATAAACGCGCCTGTAACGCGCCCCTAAAGAGGTCAGAATTTCATAGCCTATGGTATCGGCAAAACCCGCGACCGTGTCCACCGACTGATGCGGGCCGATAAGTTGCAAGGTGTCGGGTGTGTCTTTCAGGGCGGTGACATCCACCCCAATCAGATCCATTGACACGCGCCCCACGACCGGAACCGCAGTGTCGCCCGCATGCAGCATCGCTTTGGCCCCCATCGCGCGGATCAGACCATCGGCGTAACCTGCAGAAATAGTCGCGATCTGAGCGGGTTGCTTGGCTGTCCATGTGTTTGAATAGCCGACCGTTTCGCCCACGGCGACCGACCGTACCTGAACAACGGGTATATCCAGACGGACCACCGGGTGTGCATCGACATATGGCAAGCCGCCATAAAGCCCAATGCCCGGGCGCGTCAGATCAAAATGATACTCTGACCCCATCAGCGCGCCCCCGGTCGCGGCCAATGACAATGGCACCCCGATGTCTTGCGTCATCTGCCGAAAGACCTGTAGCTGCCGCGCGTTCATCGGATGGTCTGCGTCGTCCGCGCAAGCCAGATGCGACATGACCAAGGTGGGGTTTTGCTGCAAGGCGATATCGCGCAGAGCGGCCCATTCCTTGGGTTCCATCCCCAGCCGGTTCATGCCGCTGTCCAATTGGATACCAAAGGGATGCTGGGGCAGGGCCTCAACGTGGCGGACCATCTGGTTGACTGAATTCAGCATGGGCACCAGTTCAGCCCCTTCAATCAGTTTTGCATCGCCAGCCATATGACCCGAGAACACATTGATCTGAGGACCAAAGCCCAAAACTTTGCGCAGATCAGCGCCTTCTTCTGCAACAGCGACAAAAAATTGGCGTGCGCCGGTCTGCGCCAAAACGCGCGCAACCCGTTCGATCCCCAAGCCGTAGGCGTTGGCTTTGACCACGGCGGCGGTCTCGACGTTGGTTTGCGCATCTATATTGCGCCAATTCGCAGCGATGGCTGCAAGATCAATGGTTAAGGTCGCTGTGCTCATAGCGCGTGTTTGACACGATCGCCTGTCACGTCAAGGGCTGAGCGTGAATTCGGCCACGCTGGTAGGGGAATTCCGCAGATTTACGCTAGGGGATGACGAAATACGGTCTGTTTTCCTGCCACATGGTTTCGCCGATCATGCAATCATAGGCACTGGCTTTGCTGACAACGGGGGGCAGATCGTGTGCGGGCGCTGCTGCGATCTCAAGCACTAGCTTTTGTTTCACAGCCGCTGCGAATTGATCCCAACTGTAGACGGGAACCACAAAAGCACCCGGCCCGCCGACCACGCAATTGAGGTAGAATACGTCAAGATCCGGTATCCCCCATATGTTGCTGAGCGCATCAGTGGTCATCAGCGGCAAACCGTTGATAGTGAACCCTTGGGCGATTACGGCGTCGCGGGCGGGCAAAACCGGGCTGCCTTGATTGTTCGGACCGTCGCCCGATACGTCAATAACCCTGCGCAGGCCCATAAAACCGTTATCTTGAAAATCGGCAGCAGCATATCGCAACGCGCTGGAAATCGACGTGCGCCGCAAGCCGGGGTCGGTTGTATTCGCAATGATCTGGGCGATGGATGCCGCGTCTTGCGCGTTTTCAACCATCTGCCAAGGCACGATCACCCGCTGCGAGAATTCACCAGCCCATTCCACGTATGTGATCGCAATCCGCCCCAACAGCCCGTTTTGAATGGCGTCCAACACCTCTTGGCTGGTGATGGCCGCTGCGTACCCGCGGCGTTGGATTTCCAATTCTGCGTCCGACATGGATCGCGACACGTCCACGGCAAGAAACAGCTCAACATCGACTTCGACGTCTTGCGCAATCAGACACGCGGGCCAGAAGAGAAGGAGAAAACTACACAAGCGCATGGGGGCATTGGGACAGGTCCAGGTGGGTCTGTCCAATCACATTTTAACATGGGGCGGCGCGGATTTAGCCTGCTGGCAGTAAAATGACCTCTGGCTGGTATCGCCACATTGAACGGCTTTGCTTCATTAGCGGGTGATCTCGCCGAGGTATGGTTTCCGAAGGGGGCCTCTATCTGTTGGCTCTGGTGCGTAGCTTGCGGTTTGCGGTCTCGGGATCCGAAAAGACCGCCCACGCCACAGATGTAACCATCCACGACAAGAATGCAGATACAAATATGTTGAAACCCAATGGCATGCCGCTGGCTCTTCCTCCTTCATCTGTGAAAGTGATGAAGTACAGAAAATTCCATCCCAGCGATACGAGCCCAGCCGCCAGTGTCATACCAAATACGTCGATGTTTTCAATTTCAGCTTTCCTCAAAAACCCGGTCACAAAAAGGACCCGTCGGAATACCATCAGTACCAATAAGATGATCGTCACAAGCGAAAATATCTGAGGTAAAACGAAAAAACCCACAACGGCATTAAAGAGCTGCACCGTTACCTTGTCATCAATCACATGATCCAGCGATAATTCAAATGCCAGATCAAGAACCGCTGATCCTAGAGTAGCAAGCACGGACGGAGCAAAGAAATACAACAGGCAATTCGCAATCGAAGCCCAGAAGATGACCAAAAGAACCCGCGGCACAGGCTCCTTGTCGGGCTGCATATCTGAACTGGCCACTTACCTTACCTGCGCTTAGAACTTTCGCAGGTAAATGCTATGCGACTTTTGCGGCGCGAATAGGGTAAGTTGTTCGGAGGCGAGAGAGTTCAGAACTCCTGATCGGAGCCTTGCTGCCAGGCCTGAACCAAATTGCCAAAGCGGGTAAAGCGGCCCTCAAAGCTTAGCTCGACCGTGCCGATGGGGCCGTGACGCTGCTTGCCGATGACGACCTCGGCGCGGCCATGCAGGCGCTCCATCTCTTCTTGCCATTTTGCCATGGCTTCCAGATCGTGATCGCCCGGCTTTTCCCGCTCTTTATAGTATTCTTCGCGGAACACGAACATCACGACATCGGCGTCTTGTTCGATCGAGCCGGATTCGCGCAAATCGCTAAGCTGTGGGCGTTTATCTTCGCGGTTTTCAACTTGACGTGACAGCTGCGATAGGGCCACGACAGGGATGTCCAGTTCCTTGGCGATGGCCTTTAGGCCCATGGTGATTTCCGAAATCTCATTGACCCGGTTTTCCGATTTGCCCGTACCGCGCACCAGTTGCAGGTAGTCCACCATCAGCACATCCAGCCCATGCGTCCGCTTCAAGCGTCGCGCGCGGGCAGCCAACTGGCTGATGGGCAGGGCGGGCGTGTCGTCAATGTACAGGGGGCAAGCCTCAAGCGCTTTGGCGGCATCGACAAAACGGCGGAACTCGGCCTCTGTCATGTCGCCGCGACGGATCTGTTCGGATGGCACTTCTGATGCTTCTGACAAGATCCGCGCGGCGAGCTGCTCGGCGCTCATTTCAAGGGAATAAAAACCAACCACGCCGCCGTCCACAGCCCCTTCGGAGCCATCGGTCAGCACACCGCGTTTGTAGGCTTTGGCGATATTAAAGGCGATGTTTGTGGCCAAGGATGTCTTGCCCATCGACGGACGGCCCGCGAGGATCAGCAAATCCGAGCGATGCAAACCGCCCAGTTTCTTGTCCATGTCCACCAGACCAGTAGACACGCCAGCAAGCCCACCTTCGCGCTGGTAAGCGGCGTTTGCTACATTAACTGCGTCTGTTACAGCTTTGAGAAAGCTTTGAAATCCGCTTTCAACTTGACCTTGTTCGGCCAGTGAATAGAGCGCTTGTTCCGCCTCGACGATCTGTTCGCGCGGCTCTGACGCTACATCGACGCGGGCCGCCTTGTCTGAAATGTCGCGTCCCAATTGGATCAGATCGCGCCGTACCGCCAGATCATAGATCATCTGGGCATAGTCGCGGACCGCAAAGGCCGAAATCGCAGCCCCTGCAAGACGGGCCAGATAGGCCGGACCGCCCAACTCTTTTAGGCCTTCGTCTTCTTCCATAAACGCCTTGAGCGTAACCGGCGACGCGAGGGCATTCTTGGCAATGCGGGCCGCGGCGACATCATAGATGCGCGCATGTACCGGATCATAAAAGTGCTTGGGCCCGATGATCGAGGCCACCCGGTCATAAATATCGTTGTTGGTCAGGATCGCACCCAGCAGTTGCTGTTCTGCTTCGATCGAATGGGGCATCGTTTCGGGCGATTGCACATCGACACCGGTCGGA
>JBGCDB010000082.1:0-20134 GCA_045104955.1 Roseobacter sp. | reverse complement strand
AGAGCGGGCGATGCTGCGTTTCAGGCGTATGCGAAGTTTGCAGAAATTCGCCTCCGTCCACGCTTCAGTCTACAATCACTTTAATCAGGAACGCAGCCTCTCAAATCGAACGAATTTCAAACTCAACCGCGCCGCCGCTCTGGCTGAGTGGCGCGGCCTCTGCGCGAGTTAATAGACAGTCTCACTGTCCTTGTAGAGACTGGTTCGAATTAGTCTGCCAGCACCGTCCAGCGAGCCATTCAGCAGCAGGTCGCTGGACCCTTTTATAAGAGATAAACACATCAAATGCGTATTTTGTCATAATAATTCGACCCCAACACAGACCCATTCTAATACACATGGGCTGCTGCCTGCTGTTCTAGCATAGCGAGTTATCTGACGGAAGCCTGCTCGCAATAAGCTAACTTTATGCATCACCGAAACGGTTATGTTTCGCATTAAAGTGCAGTATAGAGGGGTTGGCCCAAGCGGTTGGCTTGTGCGTGCTCCCGGGTTTCGATGGTTTAGAACGAGACGTGCAGTTCGGATGTATGTCGGAACGGCAATCGCGCTGTAGCAGGCGAGGGATAAGGCGGGCCTTAGGCCGGCGATTGTTGGGATATCGTATCGTGCCTGAACTGCATGGAGCCTAACGCAGGCCTACGCGCGTTTGGTCTGTGTTGCACCTGCTGCGTTTATGAATGCTGCGGTGTCTTTCGGTTCCATCGGGCGCGATAAACCATAACCTTGTAGATAGCAGCAGCCCATTTTTTGCAAAATGGCTATATGCTCTTTGGTTTCGACACCTTCAGCAACAACTTGGATCCCCAGCATATGCCCAATCCCAATGATGGTTTTGACCAACTCGCGCTGCCTAAGAGATCTGACAATCGGTTCTATCAAGAAGCGGTCAATTTTCAGCCGCTTTGGAGAAATTTGCAAAAGGCTTGCGATTGATGCGTGGCCACTTCCAAAATCATCAATTTCCACATCAATACCCATACCATTGATAATTTTCAGGTTTTTATCGATCACATCGTTGCGTGCGTCTAGGAATGCGGACTCCAAAAGCTCAAACGACAACATGCCGGCAGGCAAGTTTAGCACCCGCAATTGGTCGCCCAGCGAAGGGTCGTTCAAGCGATGTGCGGACACGTTCACTGAGATCGGCGGCACAACTAGTCCAGCACTTTGCCATGTTTTCATGTCGTATAGCGCGCGCCGCAGCACTAATTCGTCAAACTGCGCAAGAAGCCCCATATCTTCGGCAGTTTGTAAAAAATCCTGAGGCATTATCAGGCCATGTTTAGCGCTGTCCCATCTTACAAGCGCTTCAAGCCCCGTAATCTCAAGGGTTTGGGCATCAAATTGCGGTTGATAGTGACAAGTGATTTCGCCTTTTTCAAAACCAGCTGACAGCGCGTCAAAGGACTTTTTGCGCTTGCGCGCCTCGTCCTTCATCGAACTGTCAAAAAACCGATATCTGCCTCGGCCTGCTTTTTTAGCTTCGTAAAGCGCAAGGTCGGCGTCGATAAAAAGGCTACTGTCTTTGGCGGGCGAGCCTGTTGCAATCGCCACGCCGATGCTTGTTCCGATGTTGCATTCCTGAGACGCATAGAAAAATGGCAAAGACATTTCCTGAATGATGGTGTTGGCAATATCCTCAAGTTCAGCTTTGTTCGGCGCGTCAAAAAGAAGTGCAACAAATTCGTCCCCACCGACCCGCGACACAAGCGTATTTTCAGGCATGCTGTTCAGCAATACTTGCGCCGCATGTTTGAGCGTTGCATCGCCAGCATCATGCCCCAAAGTGTCGTTGATCTGCTTGAAACGGTCGATGTCAAAATGCAGTGCGGCCACGGTGCTGTTTTCATACTGCTTTAGATAGTCGGAATAAGCCTCGTCCATTCTTCTGCGGTTTGCGAGGCCCGTCAGCGCATCATGGCGGCTTTCATACTCCAAAAGTGCACGCGCTTTTTCAAGTTCTTCGGTGCGCAAGGTATCACGGGTAATGTCGAAATTCACGCCATAGTAGCGAGGCCCTGTTTCAGCATCGTCTACGTATTTGCCCAGGGTGCGGATGTGTTTTGTCGTGCCATCGCGTGTCACTGCCCGATAGTCATGGGCCACGTCTTTTTTATCGATCAAACACGCCTCGGTGTAAGACGTGGCGGTGTCGCGGTCTTCTGGGTGGATAAACTGCGCCCAATCATCTGCGGGTCGTATGTTTTTGCCGTCGGTAAGGGCAAACATTTTCAGCAATCGGTCGTCCCAATAAGCTTCTTTCGCATTGATATCGAATTCCCAACGCGCCATGCCAGCGGCTTCCATCGCGACGTCCAGCCGCTGGGCCATGCGCTGGCTTTCCAATTCCGCGTTTTTGATTTCTGTGATGTCTGTATCTGTGCCGATAATACGCACCGGTGCACCACTGCCATCGCGACGAACAACACGACCACGGCTTAAGAACCAAACCCAATGCCCGTTTTTGTGTTTTTGCCGGAATTTATAGTTAATAGTGTCCGTCTCGCCAGTGTCGATGCGGCGCAGCTCTTCTTGAATATGGCCCACGTCTTGTTCGTGTATCGTGACCAGCCAGTCTTTTGTCGTTTGTGGCAGAGTGTCAGTTTCGCTCAGTCCCCTCAGATCACGCCAAGTTTGCGACAGATAGTGCCTGTCGTATTCAAAATCATGATCCCAAACAGCTTGGTTTGCACTGAGGACGGCGGTTTGCCACCGTTGCATTTTCTCTGTTTGCGCCATCATGTCTGCGGGCGTTTCGGCCAAACCTCTGATGTCGAATTCAGTGATCGACATCTTGCGCGAAAAACCGTTCGTTGTTCGATCAACTACTTTGCCGACACCAACGCAAAGTGCATAAGGATCGCGCCCGTTTCGCGTGCGATAAACAGAGATTTGTTGGTCATCGAAAGATGAAAACAGACCAGCCAGAAAAAACTGAAAGCGTTCACAGTCGTCCGGGTGCACAAAGCGACGATAGCTTCCGATATGTCCTTTTGGCATTTCCGGTAAGTCTCTGCTTGCATTGCCTTGGGGACTAATTTTGCCAGAAGTCCAGTCAATCTCCCAAACGCGGTGCGGCAGAGTATCAGACGCAGATTGCCATAGCTGCATGTCATCTGAGGGCTGCAAAGCAGCGGCACACTGGCATAGAAAACCTTGCAAGATGCCAGCGTCGTCATGGATCGCCTTTGCGGAAAAAACATGTGTTCCGGGCTCATGTGCGAAATGGATCAGCGCATAGTTCAACAGGGCAGATTGCTGTTCGATGCGCGCCAGGTTGGCCATTGCGTCTTTCGCATGGGTATCATCCAGAAACACAGTTAGGTGCTGCCCCACGACCGCATCCGAACAATTGGCCTGCAAGATCAGATGCGCTTGTTTGTTCGCCGCAACAACAACCCTGTCCTGTGAAAGCATGATCACGGGAACAGCAACCGCGTCCAACAACGCGGAAGTAGTGAATTGGCTGTGCATTCCGCGGTGATCCATAGAGTCCTCTGAAAGCTTCGAGAGGTATAGGGACCGCTGTTTAAGCTGCCGTTATCAGATAAAAATCGAATCTATATGTGATGATTTTTCTGAGTGTTTGACGTGGCGTGTATCTGCCAATTATCAGTTTGATTTCCTGTGCGCACAACACTTACCGACGTCTACGCAGTGTCTTGAAATCCTTGCAGAACATTCACAGCGTTTATTCCAATCTCTGAGATATCGTACCCACCTTCCATCACGAATAGCGTCGGTAGGCCGGCTTGTGCGATATCTGCGCCAAAGGTTGTGAAGTCTTCGGACTTTAGCTTGAAGAAACTGATCGGGTCCGTTTCAAATGTATCTACCCCCAGCGAGATAATCAGCACATCTGGCGCATAATCGGTAACCCGTGTCAAAGCTTGTGCCAAAGCGCGGCGCCACGTTTTGAAATCGGTTCCCGGCGGCAAAGGAAAGTTCACCGTGAAGCCTTCGCCTGTGCCACTGCCAATTTCATCTGCATGCCCCAGAAAGTGCGGAAATGCATGCATTGGATCCCCATGGAGTGATACAAAAAGAACGTCGTCACGCGTGTCAAAAATATCTTGCGTGCCATTCCCGTGGTGAAAATCGACATCCAGAATGGCGATCCGCTTAGCCCCTTTGTCGAGCAGATGTTGCGCGGCAATCGCTGCATTATTCAAAAAGCAATAGCCGCCAAACATATCCAGTGCAGCGTGGTGCCCCGGGGGGCGGCATAGGGCAAAGGCACTGCCAGCCCCATGCCGGATATGCTCTGCGCCAGTTAGTGCGACCTGTGCCGCGGCATAAGCAGCTTCCCATGTGCCATCGGAAATTGCCGTTTCACAAGCCAACGCATAGTAGCCCAAACGCCCCTCAATATGGCTGGGAATACGGTGCGACATGCGTCGCGCAGGCCAAACGGTGGTGATGGCCTCGCCTTCGAAACCTTCAGCTTGCCAGTCTTGCCAAGCGGTTTGTAGAAAACGGACATAGTCTGTGTCGTGGATCGCAGTCAGAGGGGCCATGCCGAAATCATCGGGTGCAATGACACCGCCCAGGGACACGTCGCGCACCCTTTGTATGATGTATTCAGCCCGCGAGGGCCGCTCAAAGGGTTCAACGAGCTGGCCACCGTAAAGCTCCGTCTTGGCATTTCTAAGGTGGTGCTTTTCGGTGTATATCGTATCCATTCCGCGCCCTTTATTGCGTGACGGCGGGCAAGGCCTGCCCGCCGCCCGTGTTTGCCCTGATTACTTTTTCAGGTTCGTCCAAATCTGGTCGTAGACCGCTTGGGTAGCTTGATCACAGACCTCGATAAACGCGCCTGCGCCAGCTTCTGCAGGCGGGTTGGATTCAGGGAGTGATGCCAAAGCAGGGTCAAGAAATTCGCCTGCGCCGCTGACACCCAAACCGTAGCGCGCATAGTTAGACACGGCCGCGATATTTTCAGGCTCCAGCAGGAAGTCCATGAATTTGATCGCATTTTCCCGGTTCGGCGCGTCATTCAACAACACGACGTTGTCCATCCAGACGACGTACCCTTCTTTGGGGAAGGCATATTGGATCGAGGCTTTTTCTTCGCGTGCTTTCGCGCTGAATCCGTCATAGATCATACCCACGGCTGCATCGCCGGACACAAGTACTTCTTTCGCAGTGTCAGAGTTGAAAGACGCCCAGTTTTCCTTGGCACCTTGCAGCATGTCGTTCAAAGCAGACAGTTGCGTGCGGTCGGTCGAACATTGCGGGATGCCCATGTGCAAAGACGCCAATGCCATGACCTCGCCTTGGCTATCCAGCATATTGATCTTGCCCTTCAGCTCTGCTGGCGGATTAAACAGGATGTCTGTTGTGTTGATGTCGCCCGAGTAGCTTTCAGTATCCACAGCAAAGGCGGTAGAACCCCATTGATACGGAATGGAATGTGCCCGCCCTGGATCAAAGCTGGGGTCAGCCCATTCCGGCGCGATATTGCCTTTGTTGGCCAATTCGCCATCTGCGATGGTGTCAAGCAACCCTTCGCCTGCCATGATCGCGACCATGTAGTCGCCGGGGACCGCAACATCATAGGTTCCCATACCACCCGCCTTGAGCGACGCCAGCATCGCTTCGTTGGAATCATAGGTGTCCATGGTCACATTGACCCCGGTTTCTGCGGTGAATTTGTCCAGCAATTCCTGGGGCATGTATTCGAACCAGTGATAGATCACCAGATCGCCTTCGGCAGCAGCGGCACCCGTCAACAGTGCCATTGCCATAGCAGTAGATGTAAATAGTTTCATTGGTTTCTCCCAGTTGGTTTTCATTTTGTATTGTCCCATTTCGACACAATGTAGGAAATTGTCACCATGACAATTGAAACGGCCAACAGCATCGTCGAGATTGCCATTATATTAGGCTTAATTCCCTGTTTGACCGATCCAAAAATAGCTGTTGGCAGTGTCTCGACTCCTGCACCTTTGACGAAGTTCGTGATGATGAAGTCATCGAGGCTGACAATAAAAGCCAGCAAAAAGCCCGAGATGATGCCCGGCATCATCAATGGCAGTAACACGCGCCGGAAGGCTTGTGCTTTGGTTGCATACAGGTCCATTGCGGCTTGTTCATATGTGTCTTCGATGCCTTGCATGCGCGCTTGAATGGGCAGGTAGGCAAAGGGAATGCAAAAGGCGATGTGGGCAACAAGTATCGTCAGATAGCCGCGCGTAAATCCAATCGAGTTAAAGAAGATCAGCGTGGCCACCGCCAGTACGATTTCAGGCACCATGATAGGCAAAGTGATCAGGCCCATGGATGGTGTCCGCAGCCGAAAGCGCCCCCCGCGCACAATGGCTGTGGCTGCCGATGTCGCAATCGCCGTGGCGGTGGTGGCTGCGATCAAAGCGATAGAAAAAGAGTTGATTGCCGCCTGTTTGAATTTGCCGCTTTCGGGGCCATTGAAGACATCAACATACCAACGCAAAGACAGCCCTTCCCATACCGTAATAGAGGGCGACGCGTTGAACGAATAAACCGTCACGACGGCCAAAGGGGCGTAGAGTATGAACATGCACAGCAGCGTTATAGCAAAAAAGCCGGGATAAGATTTGACGTCTGTGCGCGCGCTCATGATGTGGTATCCGCCCGCCTTTGTTGGCCCGAGAATACGATCAGGATCACCAACACCAGGGTCAGCAATACCATGGAAGCTGCAGCGCCAAAGGGCCAATTGCCCGCATTTCCTTTGAATTGCTCTTCGATGAGCGAGCCGATCATAAAGTTCTTTGCGCCCCCCAACAAATCAGGGGCGAGGAACGCCCCCAAGCTGGGTACAAAAACCAAGATACATCCCGCGATGACACCCGGTTTAACTGCCGGTAAAAGAACCCGGCGCAGCGTTGCCCATTTGGTCGCATACAGGTCGGCTGCCGCTTCAGACAAAGTGAAATTGTACCGCTCGACTGCAGCATAAATTGGTAGCACCATAAACGGCAGGTAACTGTAAAACAGCCCCAGCTGTACCGCCAGATTGGTGTTCACGATGCGCAAAGGGTCATCAATCAGGCCAATGCCGATTAGAAAATCGTTCATCGGGCCTTGGTCCCGCAGCAAGAATTTCATCGACACAGTCCGGATCAGCAGGTTTACCCAATAGGGGATTGTAATCAGAAATACCCACAACGCACGCGAACGTTCGGGCCGTGTGGCAATGAAATAGGCAGTTGGAAACCCGATCAGTAGCGAGAAAATCGTGGCAAGCCCCGCCTGCCAGATCGAGCGCCAGAAGATATTGATATAGGTCCATTCGATTTGCGGCGGGTCATCCCCAAAAAGGCCCCGGTCAAAAAAGAACTGATCATAGGCGCCAAGGGAAAATTCCCAAATCACGCCCCCCCTGAATTCCTTGGTCAGGAATGAATAGACCAGCATCATGCCAACCGGGGCCGCAACAAAGACCAGCAAAACCAACCATGACGGCAACAACAACCAATTGCGCGCCTCTTTATAAGTGTCGCTTGCGGACGATCCGCCAGATGCAGCCCCACCCGCCATTAATCAACCAAAAGGCGCGTCGCACCTCTTTCCATCGTGACAAAGGCTTGGGTTCCGGGATCAAAAAGGCGCTTGCTGCCCCGGTCCGAGTTTGACGTACGCACCGTTAATTGTGGCCCATCTTCAAGCTGCAATACGGTCGTGATATCAGTGCCAACAAAGATATTCTCGACCACAGTTGCATGTAGACTCTCTGGGCCCTCCATATGCTGGGAAAGAACCATCCGTTCCGGCCGGATTGAAACATGCACATGCGCGCCCGCCAAGACACCTTCTACCGCATCACAATTGATCATGTGCCCGCTGTCCATTTTGCAGGTGGCACGGCCATCTTTGATATCTTCAACGGACACGTCCAGCAGGTTCGTATCGCCAATAAAGTCTGCAACAAACATATTCTCTGGACGCTCATAGATGTCGCGCGGCGCGCCAAGTTGTTGCATCTCGCCCGCAGACATCACCGCAATACGGTCAGACATGGTCAGTGCTTCTTCTTGGTCGTGAGTGACGAAAATAAAGGTGATTCCCGTTTCGCGCTGAATGTGCTTCAACTCAATCTGCATGGCTTTGCGCAGTTTCAGATCCAGCGCAGAGAGCGGTTCATCGAGCAACAAAACCTTGGGCGATGGGGCCAATGCACGGGCGAGGGCGACGCGCTGTTGTTGTCCGCCTGACAGTTGTGATGGCTTGCGCTGCGCAAACTGAGACAGTTGCACCAGTTCTAGCATTTCTCCGGCACGCGCGCGGGCTTCTGGCTTGGAAGCGCCGCGCATTTCCAAGCCGAAACCGACGTTTTCCATGATCGTCATATGCGGGAAAAGGGCATAGTTCTGAAATACCGTATTCACTGGTCGCTGGTGGGGTGGCAGTTTTTCGATCTCGTCTCCGTATAGAAAAATTGCCCCTTCGGTGACGTCTTCAAACCCGGCGATCATCCGCAGGAGTGTTGTTTTTCCACAGCCAGATGGCCCCAACAGTGTGAAAAACTCATTATCTCGAATACCCAGCGATATCTGGTGGAGGGCTGTGAAGCTCCCGTAACGCTTTACCGCGTCGCGCACGTCGATCGCGATGTCCGACACTGTGTTCATGCAGCCTTTGCACCGCCAAATGGCAGTGGGCCCGCTGCAACGCGATATAAAAACTGTCGCATTGCTGAGAAGGTAAAAATGCGCATCTTTGTCCCCCAAAAGTGGATTGCCTTAGGTTAAGCCGAATTAACCTGCGATAAATAGTCAGGATTTGCGAAGATTGGATTAGGGAAACCCTTTGCCCTTGCGCCAAAGATTAGGGATGCCCTAATCACCACTAATGCAGACTGTTCTTTTAAGCGCGCCGCAGCATGTCACAGTAAGCGCAGGATAGATGTGACCGCACGCAGTGGTTGGTAGCGCGAGGGGGAAACCAATGGCATTGGAGACGATAGATACACTCGTTGTGGGTGCTGGCCAGGCAGGCATTGCGCTGAGTGAGCATTTGGGCAACCACAGTGTCCCGCATCTGGTACTTGAAAAGGACCGCGTGGCAGAGGCATGGCGCAGCGGACGCTGGGACGCTTTGGTGACCAATGGTCCTGTCTGGCATGACCGTTTTCCTAATCTGGAATTTGAGGGTAATGCCGCCGATGAATTCGTGTCCAAGGACCGTGTTGTGCGCTATCTGGAAGACTATGCCAAAATGGTTGCCGCACCCATACGCACAGGCGTCTCAGTTCTAAGTGCTGAACGCCTGCCGGACCGTGCAGGTTTTCGGGTAGAGACGTCGCAAGGCACGATAGAAGCCACACGTATTGTGGCTGCGACAGGTGCTTTCCAGCATCCGGTGATCCCACCAATCGTACCTGCTGCATCCCCTGTGACACAGATACATTCCTATGAGTATCGCAACCCAGATGCTCTACCGGAAGGTGCCGTATTGGTTGTTGGGGCAGGCTCTTCTGGTGCGCAAATTGCTGATGAGTTAAATCGCAGTGGACGCAAGGTTTTTTTGTCAGTTGGCCCACACGACAGACCCCCACGCCGCTACCGAGGGCGCGATTTCGTGTGGTGGTTAGGTGTGCTGGGTTTATGGGATATCGCTGCGGTGGAACCCGGCACCGAACACGTCACCATTGCAGTCAGTGGTGCATATGGTGGGCACACGATGGACTTCCGGCGTTTGGCGCATGAAGGTGTGACACTTTTAGGTTTGACCGACAGCTACGCCGATGGGACGATTCATTTTCAGGATGATTTGCAAAAGAACGTGGCAGCAGGCGATTCAAACTACCTTGGGATGTTGGATGCAGCAGATGCATATGCCACCCGGATGGGGCTTGATTTGCCACCAGACCATGCTGCGCGCAAGATGTGGACGGACCCTGCCTGTCTGTCTGACCCGCTGCGACAACTTGATTTAGCCGACCAAGAGATAGCGACGATCATCTGGGCGACAGGGTATCGGCGCGATTACGGTTGGCTCAAGATAGATGCCTTTGAGGCGGATGGCGCCCCCGTCCATCAGCGCGGTGTATCCTCAGAGCCCGGTGTCTATTTCCTTGGCCTGCCATGGCAATCGCGTCGCGGTTCGACGTTTTTGTGGGGCGTTTGGCATGATGCGAAATTTGTTGCGGACCAGATTGCCATTCAACGCGCTTACGCAGACTATACCGGTGCAGCAGCCGTGGTGCAGTCAGCTGCGGAATAACCTGTGAAGATAAGGACAGCCTATGGCGCATACCCGTATTCGAAAGTTCAACACCAGCGACACCTATCCTGAGCAAAAGCTTGATAATGACCTGTGCCAAGCGGTCGTTACGCAAGGAGGCAAAACAGTCTGGCTGCGTGGCCAATGCCCGCAAAACTTGGATGATGCGGCAAATATCGACAGCCACGACCCGGTAGAGCAGACCCACAAGGTGATGCAAAACATCAAACAGTTGATCGAAGAAGCCGGAGGGTCAATGGAGCACCTCGTCAAGGTCGTCGTCTACATCACCGATGTTCGCCACCGCGAGGCTGTGTACAGAACGATGGGTGAATACATCAAAGGCGTGCATCCGGTCTCGACTGGGTTGGTCGTGCAGGCCTTGGCGCGCCCTGAGTGGCTTGTTGAAATTGATGGTACTGCGGTGATCCCGGAATGACGTTTTCACTGGTTGCCAGATGCAGCGATACGGGAATGTTCGGCGTTGCAGTATCGTCGTCATCACCTGCGGTTGCCGCGCGCTGTGCATATGCCCGCGCAGGTGTGGGCGCTGTGGCGTCGCAAAACGTTACCGACCCGACACTAGGACCTTTGACGCTTGATCTTATGGCGCAAGGCATGGACGCAGATGCTGCAGTAGCGGAGGTCAAAAGACAGGCGCAATACATCGAATACCGTCAGGTTTTGGCCGTCGACGCGCAGGGTGTGACCGCGATCCATTCTGGGCCGCAAAGCCTTGGGATATGGACACAAGCCCACGCAAAAGATGTAGCGTCGGGTGGGAACCTTTTGGCAAATGATCACGTGCCGCAGGCAGTGGTTGATGGCTTTCTAGAAAGCTCGGGGCATATTGGGGATAGGTTGATCGCTGCATTGCAGGCAGGGCTTGCAGCAGGAGGCGAAGCAGGGCCCGTCCACTCTGCTGGTATGATGGTCGTCGACAAGGTTGCGTGGCCAGTGGCTGATCTGCGTTGTGACTGGACCGGAGACTGCCCGATCACTGCGTTGTCCACCGCTTGGGAAGTCTACAAACCGCAACTCGAAGCTTATGTACAGCGCGCGCTGGATCCGACCCAGGCACCGTCTTATGGCGTGCCCGGCGATGAATAGCCTGTGATGCTTCGGGGCTTGTACAAGCACAACGGGCGGGCATAGTCGGTCCTATGCCCTTGCGTTTTACCCTTCGCCAATTGGAATACTTCGTTGCTGTGGGCGAGGCAGGATCGATCACGCAAGCAAGCGCGCGGGTGAATGTATCTTCTCCTTCCATTTCCGCCGCCATCTCGCAGCTTGAGGATGAATTTGGCTTGCCGCTGTTTGTCCGCAAACATGCCCACGGCCTGAATTTAACCCAAGCCGGACAGCAGTTTCTGACCAGTGCAAAGCAAGTGTTGGCTGAAGCGGACGCACTGAACCGGCTGGCAGATACGATATCAGGTAAGGTGCAGGGGCCGCTAAAAATTGGGTGTCTGCTGACTTTTGCGCAGGTTTTACTACCTGCAATTCGGCGCAAGTTTGAACAAGACCACCCTGATAGTGTGGTCACGCAGATCGAGGCTGATCAACTTGACCTGATTGAAAAGCTTAGACGCGCTGAGATAGACGTGGCCTTGTCTTATGACCTTGAAATACCGCCGGATTTAACCTTTGTGCCCCTGCGCGCGCTGCCGCCCTATGCGATGATGCCGCAAGATCATCCGTTGGCCGGAAAAGAAGCTATATCCGTCACAGACCTGCTACCCTATCCCATGGTGCTGCTGGATTTGCCTCTGAGCAGTGCATATTTTCTCAGCTTTTTTGATACGACGGGCCAGCAGCCGCAGATCGTTGAACGGACCCGCGACATGGCTGTTATGCGGTCATTGGTGGCGAACGGGTATGGTTTTGGCCTTGCGAATATCCGCCCCCACAATGAGCTTTCACCGGATGGGCGTAAGCTTAGTTTTGTGCCGCTCAAAGGGCCGGTGCGGCCGATGCGATTGGGGCTCATTTTGCCTGAAGGGTCGCAGAACGTGCTGACCATCACCGCGTTTGTGGATCATACTAGGCAGATGATTTCTGACTGGGGGTATCCGGGCAGGGCCATCAAGGTTTAGCGTTTAGCGCAGGCCTAAGCTATAGTTCTATAACTGCGACTTTAGCCTAATCTCTGTGTCTGTCAGGGTGTCGGCAAAACTGTGACTTCCAAGGAGACTTCACCGTGCGTGATCCCCGATATGACATTTTGTTTGAACCGATGCCGATCGGGCCTGTGACGGCGAAAAATAGGTTCTATCAAGTGCCCCATTGTAACGGAGGAGGCTACCGTGACCCTTCGGCTGCCGCGGCGATGCGCGGGTCCAAAGCCGAAGGTGGCTGGGGCGTAATCTTTACCGAGCAATGCGAGATGCACCATTCCTCGGAGATTACACCGTTTATCGAATTGCGGTTGTGGGAGGACAAAGACATCCCCATGCTGCGCAAAATGTCCGACACGATGAAGTCACATGGTGCTTTGGCTGGTATCCAATTGGCGTATTCGGGTGTGAACGGCCCCAACCTGTATACCAAAGAGGTGCCGATGGCTGTCTCGGCTCAACCTATTCGCACTTTTACCAATGATCCAGTACAAGCGCGCGCATTGGATAAAACCGATATCCGAGACCTGCGGCGCTGGTTTGTGAATGCGGCAAAACGGTCAAAGGTGGCGGGGTTCGACCTTATTTGTTTGTATGGCGCACATGGGTTCGGCATATTCCAGCATTTTCTGAGCCGAGCCACAAATCACCGCACGGATGAGTATGGCGGGAGCCTTGAAAATCGCGCACGTTTCGTGAACGAAGTTGTCGCCGATATTCGCGATGCGGTTGGGGATACCATGGGGCTTACGCTGCGTGTGTCACTGGACGAAACGATCGGGGACCTTGGCTTTTCTAACGCCGAAGTTCGCGATTTTGTTGAGATGAACCGAAACCTACCAGACCTTTGGGATCTTGCCCAAGGCACATGGGAGGATTGCTCGGGCCCGTCACGATTTACCGAAGAAGCGGCGCAACAGGTGTTGGTCAATGGTATCCGCGACCTGACCGACCGCCCGATTGTAGGGGTCGGCCGCTTTACCAGCCCTGATGTCATGGAAAAGATGATCCGCACGGGCACGCTGGATTTTATTGGATGTGCACGCCCGTCAATTGCGGATCCCTTCCTGCCCAAGAAGATCGAAGAGGGGCGCATCGAAGATATTCGCGAATGCATCGGTTGCAATATCTGCATTACGGGCGACATGACAATGTCGATCAGTCGATGTACCCAGAACCCGACATTTATGGAAGAGTGGCGCAAGGGTTGGCATCCTGAAAAAATGAACCAAAAAGGGGCCAGTTCGAACGTATTGGTTGTAGGGTCTGGCCCTGCAGGGCTTGAAGCTACGCGTGCACTGGCGATGCGCGGCTATGACGTCGCACTAGCTGAAGGCGGTACCACCGTGGGTGGTCGTGTCACCCATGAGCGGAAGCTGCCGGGGTTATCTGCGTGGGGCAGGGTGGCTGATTACCGCGAATATCAGATCAGCCAGAAACCGAATGTTGAAACCTATTTCGACAGCCAGCTCGACGCCGCCAGCATATTGGAATTCGGGTTTGAACATGTGTGCCTTGCGACAGGCGCAAAATGGCGCCGCGACGGCGTTGCACGCCAGCATGTTGTGCCCTTTGCGATTGACCACGCGATGCCGGTGTTCACGCCTGATGATTTGATGGCTGGCGCGGCACCCACTGGGCATATCGTACTCTACGACGACGATCATTATTACATGGGCGGCGTGCTTGCCGAACTACTTGTGCAAAAAGGGTGCACAGTGACTTTGATCACACCCGCAGCATACGTTAGCGAATGGACGCTGAATACGCTTGAGCAGCATGAGATTCAAAGGCGGCTGCTTGAGATGGGCGTCACAATCGAGCTGAACCGTGGTATAACCTCTGTCGGCGCCACACGCGTTGAGACGAATTGTACTTTTACAGATATGCGCCGTGATGTGCCCTGCGATGGTGTGGTCATGGTGACATCACGGACTGAGAACAATAGCGTCTATCTTGACCTCATGGCACGACAGGCAGAATGGAGCGATGCTGGTATCAAAACTGTGACGTTGATCGGTGACGCCAATGCGCCCGGACCCATCGCTTGGGCCACATATGCCGGCCACAGGTATGCAAGGGAACTTGACGTGGACACGGTGCAAGACGCATTGCCGTTCCGGAGAGAGATCACGCAACTGGCGGTCGACTAATGTACCCCTTTGCTTTTTCCAAAGTCATCTTGAACGACATTCTGGCATGGACAAAGAAACGGATACTCGAAGGCGGCGACCCAAAGCATGGTGCCCAAACTGCGGCGGCATTGGACCCCAAATTAGCGGGATCGATCACGCAATCAGGGATTGGTGGGCAGGCGGCCTTCAAACTTTTTACAGATGTGATTGTGCCATCTACACGGCCATTTGGGCACCCAACCTCCCTTAGTTTTGTGGCTTCTGCCCCAAGCCATGCCGCACTAAGTTTTGATGCGGCTCTTGGGGCGACGGGTATTTTTGCGGGTAATTGGGATGGGGGCGCAGGCGCCATTCACGCCGAGAACCAAACCCTTGCTTGGCTTTCCGACATGGCCGGCTGGGACGAAAGCGCTGGTGGTGTTTTTGTGGCAGGTGGCACGCTGGGTAACCTGAGTGCACTTCATGCAGCCCGCTCTTGGAAGGCGCTGCGGACGCAAAAACCCGAACGGTGGGCCATCCTTTGCTCGCGCGAGGCACATAGTTCGATCCGCGCAGTAGCCCAGGTCATGGATGTAGACGTGATCGAGGTAAAACCTGATGAAACGGGCAAAATGTATGGTGCGGCGGCACGGGCTGCTGTACAATCAAACGTCTTTGCTATTGTCGCCAATGCGGGTGCTACGAACTGCGGGGCCGTGGACGACATAGCCGGTTTAGCAGATGTTGCGGAGGAGCATGATCTGTGGCTGCATCTAGACGGTGCATATGGGCTGGCCGCTTTGGCCGACCCAGCGACACGGCCCGTTTTTGATGGCATCGCTCACGCTCATAGTTTTATCGTAGATCCGCATAAGTGGCTCTTTGCGCCTTATGATAGCTGTGCATTGGTGTATCGCAATGCCGCCGACGGGGCCAATGCCCATGGTCAAAGTGCTGAATACCTTGACGCGGTTGACACCACTCATATCAACCCTTCCGACTATGCGCTGCATTTAACACGTCGAGCGCGCGGGCTGCCGCTGTGGTATTCATTGGCCACCCATGGGACGGATGCCTATGGTTTGGCGATCGCTCAGACAATCAAGACCGCGGCGGAAATTGCACAAGCCATCGACGGAATGCCAAAAGTCAAATTGGTTCTGGGGCCGCAGCTGTCTGTCGTTTTGTTCAAACCAACGAAACTATCTGACGCAGAAATGGACGCATGGGCAGAAACACATCGACGCTCCGGTGCGCTTTTGTGTTTGCCGACGACATGGCGGGGTCAAAAGGTGTTTCGCTTGTGCATCGTGAACCCTGAGACGCAGGCGAAAGATGTGGTACATGTTTTGGATACGTTGAACTAAAGGCCTGCAAAATGACCCGTACGCTGGAGATTTTGGAGAAGCTTGTCGCTTTTCCCACAGTAAGCCACACCAGCAACTTGGAAATGGTAGGCTGGGTCGAAGACTTGCTTCACAAGGCCGGTTTTACCGTGACGCGGATACCCGCAGTGACCCAAGAGAAATCTGGACTATTTGCGCAAAAGGGACCTGACGCGCCGGGCGGTGTCTGCCTCTCTGGTCATATGGATGTCGTACCGGTTGAAGGGCAAATTTGGAACCGGCCTGCCTTTCAGGTGACAAAAGATGCCACACGCATTTTTGGTCGTGGCACGACAGATATGAAGGGGTTTGTTGCCTCTGCTTTGGCGCTGGCAGAACGCGCGGACACTGCTGATCTGCAAAAACCGCTCAGTCTATGTTTATCCTATGATGAAGAAGTCGGATGCGTTGGAATCCGCCACATGATGCCCACGGTCAAAACCTTGATCGGGCAGCCGAAGGTCGTCGTTGTTGGGGAGCCAACCTCGATGCACACCGCGATCGGCCACAAAGGCAAGGCAGCCTTGCATGTGACCTGCCGCGGGCAAGCAGGTCACAGTGCACTTGCGCCTCGGTTCGTCAACGCCATTCATCTGGCAGCAGATTTCGTTACGGAAATTCGGATGTTGCAAACAAGGCTGGCGAATGAAATCTTGGATAACGCCTATGATATTCCCTATTCCACAGTCCATGTCGGCAAAATATCAGGCGGTCAGGCGCTGAACATGATCCCGGATGAGGTCATGCTCGAGATGGAGTTTCGCCACCTCGCCCAAGCAATCCCAGATAAAATACGCGCGCAGATCAGAGATGCAGGACATCGCATCGGGCAAAAATATGACTTGCCAGATGCCATTTTGATTGAACAAACAAACGCGTATCCCGGGTTGGGCATTGATGCGGACAATCCTGCGGTTGGGTGGGCTGCCAAAATGACGGAAAACCCGAGTACGACGAAGGTAGCCTTCGGCACTGAGGCAGGGTTTTTTGCGGAATTAGGACTAAACGCAGTGGTGGTTGGGCCAGGCGATATGAGCGCGGACGGACACAAACCGGATGAAGGCATTGCGGTATCACAGCTTGTGGCTTGTGACCAAATGATGACCCGTATTCTGCAAGACTTGTGCTAGTCTACCGCGTCCGTACCGTAAATTCCCTGGGCCAGGCAGCGTTTCATGCGTACACGCAGAAAAGACCAAGCGTTTTGCCAGCATACTGATAATGTTAATAAATCGGCGCTAAAACCGACCGGTAAATACGAGAAGTCGAGCTTAGATGGCAAAGAACATGGTCAAAAATATGGAACAGTTTGCCGCATTGAGTGGCATATCTAGGCCGACCATTTCTAAATATTTCCATGACCCATCCAGCGTGCGGCCCAAAACCCGCCAACGGATCGAAGAAGCGTTGGAGCTTCACGACTACCGCCCAAATTTTTATGCGATCAACCAAAACCGCAAGTTGACAAAAAACATTGGTATTGTGGTGCCATATCTGGCGGATCCGTTTTTTTCAGAGATGGCGCGCATGATTGAACGGTATTGCATTGATGCGGGGTATTCGCCCAATTTGTTCAGCTCTCACGGTGATCCTGAACAGGAAATCGAGATCCTCGAGGGACTGCGGTCTATGAAACCGGCTGGTGTATTGCTGGCTCCGATCGGTCGCGTGTCGCACAAATCAAAGATTGAGGCCTTCTGCAGCGACGTGCCCACCGTATTGTTTGATAGTAATTTAGACGATGTCGGCGCGTCCTTTGTGGGATCGGATAACTACAGCTTTGTGTCGCAGACTGTTGAGTATTTGACCCAGACCGGCACAGCACCTTCCTTTTTGGAAATGCGCACGCCTGCAAACCCAAATGCGCGCAAACGGCGCGCAGCCTACATCCAAAAAATGGAAGACATGAGCCTGACACCCAAGATCTTGTCAATAGACGGTACCGGTTGGGAATTTGAAGAGATCGGGCGCGCGGGTGGCATGAAATTGATTGCTGAAAACGCGCTGCAGGCTGACACCGTGTTGTGTAGTAATGACAGGCTGGCCATCGGGTTTTTATCTGCCTGTTATGCCAACGGTCTGCGTGTAGGGCGTAGTGTAGAGTGCGATTTACGTGTCGCTTCCCATGATGATCACCCTTTGTCACGCTTTGCCTGCCCTGCTTTGACAACGGCTGCGCATGACTATGCATCGGTTTCAGAACGATCAGTTGAGACACTTTTTGATTTGATTGCCGATGGGGGCAGTACACAAACCCGGTCAGAGGTTTTGTTTCCCGCCCGTTTGGTTGTTCGTGCCTCGGCATAGTTGCGAAGCCAGCTGCATACCTCTTGTTCACAGGGACCATGAGTACCGGCATACATGTGTTTTTCAGTTGCCCATTGCGCTGCGCATTAGGTACCTTGGCTTATGTTTTTACCCGTAAACCATGCAGATGACGCGTCTGATCTTCCGCGCAATTGTACATTTAGCCCACAAGATTGGCGCATACTGGCACAGTTTTGGCACCCAATCGCCTTTTGTCATGAGGTGGTAGACCGGCCTGTGCCCGCACGATTGCTGGATGTGGATTTAGTGATGTGGCGAACTGGTTCAGGCATATCGGTGGCGCGCGATCTGTGTCCGCATCGCGGTACCCAAATCAGTGCTGGGCGTGTTGATGGCGATCTTTTGGTGTGTCCCATGCACGGGTTGCATTTTGATGCGGGTGGGCAATGCACAAAAATCCCGTCGAACCCCGATCAGACGGCGCGCATCTCACCGCGTTTGCGATTGCAATCTGTACTGACCCAAGAGCGCTATGGCATCGTCTGGTGTTGTTTGGCTGATAAGCCGTTGTGGCCCTTGCCAGAATGGGAAGGGATCGCCGACCCCGCGCTGAAAAACGTGTATGTACCGCCGAACACGTGGCATGCAGCCGCCAGTCGGCACGTTGAAAATTTCAACGATATTGCGCATTTCCCTTGGGTCCATACCGAAACATTTGGTGGGAGTGAAGATGACCGTTTTCCCAGCTATGATGTCGAAGAGCCGGATTTCGGCCTGCGTTTCGTTGTTGGCTACGATGAGGGGGGTAACCGCTTCCCAGATGACGTTCCGGGTGACACGCGTCACGTAACCTATACGTATGCTTTGACGTTTCCGTTTTCGACGCTGTTGACGATCCAGCCTAACGATAGCTGGTACGTGCAGTATTTTGCCGACACCGTGTGCCCTGTTTCCGCCCATGAGACCAAGATATTCCAAGTCGCAACAGATACCACCGGCACCCCGGATGAAGCATTCCTGATCCGTGAAAGCCTGATGATCAACGATGAAGATAAACCCTTGGTCGAAGCGCAACGTCCCGAAGACTTGCCCTTGGGCATCCGAGACGAGGTACACATCCCTGCCGATGCGATGTCGGTGGCCTACCGTCGTGCGTTGGTGAAAAAGTTTGGCCTAGGGGGGGCGATCACCCGGTAACGCAGCGCCCCGCCACCCATGTTTGTTTGATCTCGGCTGGGGTGGCGCGCATGACTATCTTTTGCAGCATGTCCTGTGCAGATCCGATGTCGCTATCCTCTAAATCGACAAGTACCGCATCAAACTGGCGTCCCGTTGCAAAGTATCCCACTGGTAAGTCAAGCACGTCAGCCCCGCCCCCGGTGGCCAGCCAAAAGGCATCTCGAAAATCTACCCGCGCGTTTGCTACGCCTCTGGCGCCTGGTGTCATGTCGCGGTCAACACCGTCTTCCAGCATGCGCGACGACGTGACCGCCGCCCGCGCGTTATCAAGCAAAAACGCGCTGTATCCTCCAGAGATATCCGTGCCAAGCCCCACGTGCACCGCTTTTTCAAGCGCGGCGCGCAGGGGGAAAACTGCATTGCCAAAATAAGCGTTGGACAGCGGGCAATGCGCAATGCCCGCGCCCCGCTGTGCGATCAAGTCCATGTCTTCCGGGCTGATAAAGCCGCCATGGGCTAATACGGTGCGGCGCGACAAAAGACCAAAGCCGTCCAGCGCTTGCGTGTCCGATTTGCCGCAGCGTTCGATGACATGCGCATGTTCCCAATCGCTCTCGGAACAATGGGTCTGGATCGGGGTATTCGTCGCGCGTGCGAGATCACCCAAACCCTGCAATGCGGCATCGCTACAGGCCGGAATGAAACGCGGTGTGATTGCGGGCTCAACCAGTGTGTTGCCAGGCAAGGCCCGCACCGCTTCAATGAATTCTGCGGTGTCGCGAACAGCGGATGCAGCGTCTGCGTCGCGGTAGTATTCTGGGCAGCCCTCGGGTAAATCCATTGCCACGCGACCGACCAAGGC
>JBGCDB010000081.1:0-21801 GCA_045104955.1 Roseobacter sp. | reverse complement strand
CTCGCTCCGTGAAGCCCAAATCATCATCGAAAGCTGGAGGAAACACTACAACACCAAGCGACCACACAGTGCATTGGGCTACCGCCCACCAGCGCCTGAACCCATCATCCCGATGGAACAAAGGCCGATCATGCACGAACTTTCAACAAGGACCACTCAAGTGGGGCTGCTCAGTGCAACTCTTGTGCTTTGACAAATGTCGCGACAAACGGGCCAGTCCCGCCGAAAAACATCGTCAGAAAGCTTGATAATACGCCTGTGATACCCGCCGAATTTCGCATGAACCCTAGCGGTTTGAAAAATACAGACCAAAAGATAAATGCCCCAACACCAAGTTGGATCGCACCTGCTGGCAATTGCACCACCAATGACCCACCCAAGGCCACGCCAATCAACGCACCAATCACGAACGCCGGTAAAACAGCAGTTTGCACATGCTTGAGCATGATCGACACCCTGCCCGCATTCGAGCCCAGCTGCACCAAACCATGCACAGGAATAATGGCAGCCGCGGGCAAAAGTACCGCCATGAAGGCCAGGATGACAACGCCACCGCCGATGCCAAAGGCAACCGTTATGAAGGACGCCACAAAGCTGAGGGCTGCCAAGGTATTGGCAATTGGCCAGCCCAAACCAGCATGTATTAAATCTGCATTCATCTGACCGCCTCTGGAAACAGTTCTGCAGGGGCGACACGGCGCGCGGCCAAGTATTGCTCGGACGAATAGCGGCACACAGGTTCAAGCTCAGCTTGGTTTGCCTCAAACCCGTAGCGCCAATAATCGGGCCCCATTGCACCAAGCGTGACTTCCATTGCCTCGTTCAACAAAGGGAGCGAAAGCCGGTTTGCGGATCCCAACCAGATCGATTGCAGCTGCGCCATGGCAATATCACGCGGCTCAGTGAAACCCTGAATCAAGGCTTCAAGTAGCTAAGGGTGCTCTTGGACGACCGTTTTGCGCATAGCAATCAGATGCATAATGGGAAAGAACCCGGTTTTGGCGTGGTGGGCGCGCTCTGCTTTGCCAAATTCCGGGATGATGCGTGTGATCAGCGGGGCATTGGCACGAAAGGCTTTGGGTGGATTTGCGGCCAAAACCGCGTCGATTTCTCTCGCCAACAGCAGACCTTGGAGCGTCTCGCCGTCTTCGATCGGTTCGACAATCATGCCTTGGGGCAAGTCCAGCGCTAACCTTTCGTGCCTCACACCGGCATCCAATGCACCTGTGCGCCAATGGATCTGAGCCGGGTCAACGCCGTATTCGTCGCTCGTCAGACCCCACATCCAAAGCGCTGCTGTCATCCGATATTCTGGCACCCCCACGCGTTTGCCTTGCAGGGCAGCCAGCGATGTAATCCCAGACCCTGACCGTGCACAAAAGCCGCTATGGCGAAACGTGCGGCTGACAAAAGCGGGGATCGCGGTGTAAGCACAATCGCCACGCGACACTTGAAGGATATAGCTGGAAATCGACAGCTCGGTGATGTCGAACCGCGCCTCTTGCACCGCCAGCGGAAAAAGCTTGCCCATCGGCAACACGTGGCTGTCAAAGTCGACGCCCGGCACGGTGACCCTGCCGTCATGCAAAGGCATGCAGCGGTCGTGGTCCCACTTGGCGAGCGTCAGTTTCATGCACGCGCACCGGCGCAATACTCGATGCGGTGCTCCAAGCGTGCGATTACCTCGGCCAAGCTAAGCGCAAAGGCAAATATTATCAGGATCAGCGCCCAGAAATGTGCCATCAGGAAATTTTGGGAATAAAGCGAGAAAAGCGCGCCCACTCCAATGATCGACACCAACAATTGCCCGATGACGACACCTTTGACACCGCGCATTACACCCAGACGAAAACCTGCCAAGATTTCTAGCATGGCGGACCGCAAGATGATGCGAAACTGTTCGAACCTTGACGCACCAAAAGACTTGGACATCTCAAGCAACGAAGGCGACACATGCAGCACCCCTGCCCGTGTATCCAGCGCAATGATCCACACGGCGAACATGAATACGGTCACGACGACGGTGGGCATCCCCATTCCAAACAGGATCATAATCACAGGAACCAACGCAGACAGCGGTGCCGATAGAAAGATATTTACCCTCATGTTCAATAGGTTATTCGCAGCTTTCACCACCCCCATCAGCATGCCAAGACCGATACCAATGACAACGGCCAAAGCCAGCCCGCCCATATAGGCGGCGCGCAGCCTCCCCAAAGCTTGGGGTAGTCAGGACTTGAGGCAACGCCATCAAGACCTCGGACAAGGGCGGGAACAACAGCAGCAGTTCAAACTGCCCGCCCAAAACAAAAGTGCGGTGATCTTGGGGGCTTTTATTCCGTAAATTTCCATCAGATCACTCCATGTAGGCCCGCAGGCCCGCCCAAATTTCGTCAATCAGGTCGAGGCATTCTGGATTACGGCGGATCAAATCGGTATCACCTGACCGGTCAATCGCAGGCTTCACAATCCGGTTCAAACGGCCAAGATGTGGAGACAACATCACAATGCTATCTGACAGATACACGGCCTCTTCGATGGAGCGCGTGACCAAGATAAACGTTTTGTTTTCGACTTCACGCAAACGGATCAAGTCTTCTTGAAACTTGCGGCGGGTCTGTTCGTCTACGGCTGAGAAAGGCTCATCCATTAAAAGAACATCCGCATCCACAGCCAAAGCGCGTACTAACCCCACGCGCTGATGCATGCCGCCTGACAGCTCATGTGGGTATTTATCCTCAAACCCGACAACCCCAACCTCGGCCACATAAAGGCGCGCACGGTCTTCGCGTTCGGCTTTAGGCACACCTTGCAATTCCAAACCAAAGGCTGCGTTGCGCACAACGCTTACCCACGGCATCAGGGCAAAGTCCTGAAACACAAATGTCCGTTCAGGCCCGGGGGCCGTGACGGCCTTGCCATTGACCATGACGTTACCTGATGTAGGCTCCAACAAGCCCGCGATGATCTTAAGCAGAGTTATCTTGCCGCAGCCCGATGGCCCCAACAACGATGTCAGCTCACCTCGTTTGAACGACAGGTTGATGCCTTACAAGGCTGTCACGCTGCCGCCGTACACCTTGTGCAGGCCGTTGACCTCGATGATGGCATCCGTTGCAGACTTGTTCTGCATATCCATTGCTGTTGTCATATTCATCAGGAGCCTCGTTTTTCAGGTCGGAAAATGGCTGTTTCCAGACGGTGCAGCAGGGATACGGAGATGACCGCGAAAGCCACGATTGAGAAGATCGCCGCGTACACATAGTCAAACTTGGCGATGGATCGGTTGAAGGTTATCAGATCGCCAATGCCCGTCGGGGTGATCAGCATTTCCGCCAAAACCACACCCGAGAAACCTTCGGCCACGCCAGGGCGAATGCCGGCAAACATCATCGGGCTGGATGTAGGTAGAATGATCTTGAACACCTGTTGGGATTTTGACCCCATAACACTGTCGTTCATATCCAAAAGCGATGGCGGCACGTTGCGCACAGCTTTGCAACTGTTGATGGCAATTACCGGCATGGCCAGCATGCACACCGCCAACACCTTGGACGTCAATCCGATGCCGTAGACAAAGGTGATCAGCGGGATCAGGGCCGCTATTGGTGCGGCCTGCATGGTAATGAATACTGGCAGAGTAATCCATTCTGCGTCTTTGCGCAGTCCCATCAAAACACCAGCGCCGACACCTATCGTCAACGAGATTACCAATCCAATTACCAATGGGTCCAGTGTGCGCCCGTAGGCGGCAAACATCGACCCATCAGACAGCATGCTCCATAGCGCGGCCATTGTTTCGAAAAAGGTCGGAAAGGCCCAATTGAAGTTTGTGCGGCCAGCGATTTCCCACGCCGCGCAAAAGATCGCCAGTAAGGCGAGACGCCACAATAAAGGCGTGCCGCCAAGCATATCAAAAGCGCGGCTTGTGGAGCCTTGGATCGGGCCTGCATCTGTCTGAACAGTCGACATGAATTTGTTCTAGCAAGAGACAGCCGCCCCAAGAAAAACCCGGGGCGACGTTAATCAGGATCAGTTGGCAGCTTTGGCTGCCTCCAGCGGGCCAAAATCCCAGAAGTCAGCTGGGTTTACATCTGCTGGATCCATTTC
The DNA here is from genome assembly GCA_045104955.1 of Roseobacter sp. Taxonomy (GTDB): domain Bacteria; phylum Pseudomonadota; class Alphaproteobacteria; order Rhodobacterales; family Rhodobacteraceae; genus Roseobacter. The sequence continues at coordinate 17,691 of JBGCDB010000081.1, read as the reverse complement.
AACCTGGCCTGTCGCGGACACGAAAGCGATATCGTCTGCCGCATCCGACGACTGCCCACCGTTAAGAGGATAGATACCATTGGCAACCGCTTCTTCGAAATACGGTACAGCCTCGGCGATCACATCAGCAGGCAGGCCGGGCAGCAGGTTATACTGCACGCGCAATTCTTCCACGATGGCGGGATTGGCTGCGATATCGTTCCATGTGTGCAGCAATTCTTCGGTGAAAACCTGAATGTCTGCAGCACGTTCTTCCAGAACGGCGGCACTGAACACAGTGCTTCATCTATTGCATTCACGCCGTCCAGTGGCAGCTTGGCAAATTTGCCCTCGCCCCGTTCCTGCAGCAAGCGTAAGTTGGACGCTCGACGATGGACGCATTGATCGTATCTTGCAGCGCGGCACCTGCGCGCACTTCTGAACCCGGCACATTGGATACATTTGCGTATTCAATGCAGTGTACTTTCTCCATCCAACGCATCAACGCTTCTGTACCTGACCCGCGAGAGTGAATGGTGATCTCTTGACCGTCTAGGTCAGACCATCCGGAATACACTTCGGAATTTACCACGGGAAAAAACAGCAAGGTAGACATGTGGTAGAACATGCGAATGGGTGCTTTTAAGTTCGCCATAAACGCGGAAGGCGCGCCCATACCGATGTATGCTTCGCCGGACAAAACCGCCTGAACGGCCACATCTTCTGAATTAAAGAACGTCATCTCCATATCGATGCCCCGCTCTTTCGTGCGCTCCATTGCGATTAGCAGATGAGGCTTTCGACACTGGCGATATCACCCCAGCCTACACGCAAAGTGTCATTGTCCAAAGCGCCAGTAGTTGTCATCGCAAGCGCGGTCATCGCTCCTGCAGCTTTAAGCATTATTCGTATAACAAAGGGGATGTTGGTCCTCCCATGGGGCAAGTCAAAATTTAGGTCTTTAGGTCGGTCCTCTTACGGGACCTTTTTGCGCACTTTTCCTCGGCTGTGTGGTTACCGCTCCTCAAACAAACGTCGGGACACAGATTGAAGATGCGTGCGCATGGCACGCTGCGCGCCTTCACGGTCGCGGCGCTCTATTGCGGCAGCAATGGCTTCGTGTTCGCCAAAGCTGGAATGATTGGATGAAGGACGCACCGTCGCGCGGGGCACCACACCAAATGCCACGGCACGGCGCACTTTGTTCAACTGGTCAAACAACCCGACAAGCAACAGATTGTCTGCTGCTTCGGCAATGGCGCGGTGAAACAGGTCATCTTGGGTTTCGTAGTTTTCCCAATTTGTAGCAGCACTGGCGCGCTCCAACGCCAAGCGCATCCGGGTCACTGCGTCGGCCGAAGCGTTTACAGCGGCCTCTCCGGCGATGGCGGGCTCAATACACAGGCGCGCGCGTACCATACGCAAAGGCGTCAATTGCCGCGCTACATCCTGTGTCCAATCAATCGCAGTTGGCAGCGCTTCTTGGCGTTCACGCGAAACGAACGTGCCCTTGCCCACATGCCGCCATATAACGCCTTCGCGCTCCAGTACGTCCAGCGCACGACGAAGAGCGCCGCGCGGCATACCCAATTCGCCAATCAATTGCCTTTCAGGCGGCAATCGATCGCCCGGGTTGTAAGACCCTTCGTCGATGTACGTTCTGACGCGCCCGACAATGTCGGCGCCCTCAGAATGACGATCAATTCGTGGATTGGTTTGAATTGATTTAATTTCTGGCTCAAGATCAAGCATCGTGGATCTAATACTCAGGGAGAGCTCTATGTCCGACTTCGTGATCGCAGCCCCGCCAGTCGTATCGGTGCCAGTGGCAAGCGGCGGTGCCTTTCCGGTCCGCCGCGTCTATTGCATTGGGCGCAATTACGCAGCGCATGCTGTCGAGATGGGACATGATCCGGACCGCGAGCCGCCGTTCTTCTTTCAGAAAAACCCGGATGATTTGAACACGACCGGCGAATTTCCCTACCCGCCCCAAAGTTCCGATGTACACCACGAAGCCGAAGTCGCCGTTTTCTTGAAAACCGGCGGCACAAACATTCCGCTCGATAGCGCGTTGGATCACGTTTACGGCTATGCGCTGTCACTTGATATGACGCGTCGCGACCTTCAAGGTGTCGCAAAAAAGATGGGCCGCCCTTGGGAAATTGGCAAAGCGTTTGACGCGTCCGCGCCCGTAGGACCCATCCACAAAGTCGAAGAGATCGGGCATTTGGACGAAGGCGCGCTAACGTTTATGGTGAATGGCGAGGTCAAACAAGAAGGCGACCTGAACCAGATGATCTGGAAAGTGCCAGAGATGATTTCATACTTATCCGACTACTATACACTCGCCCCGGGTGACGTGATTTTGTCAGGCACGCCGGCCGGCGTTGGCCCCGTTAAAAAGGGTGATGAGATGACGATCACTGTCGAAGGATTGGGCACAATGACCGTTATTGTTACCTGACCGGGTTTTCGTAATTCGATAAATCAGCGCGGCTTGGACACATCCAGCCGCGCTTTTTTATGACTGTGGTCAAAGCAGTACCTTTGGCAAAAAAATATCGCTCACCATTCAGCCAAAACTTGTTTCCGACGCTATAGATGTGGACTTGGCACGGAAAAGCGTCCCATAGTTGCGCAAGCACGCAATTGAGCTTGGGGGCACCATGAAACGCATTTCACTGACAGCAATCGCTATCGCATTTACCGCAACATCCGCAGTCGCAGGCGGCCATTGCGCCGCGGGCAAAACGTTGACCGATGGCAAATTGACCGTCGCGACCGGCAACCCGGCCTATTACCCGTGGGTGATGGATGACGCGCCTGAATCTGGCAAAGGCTTTGAGGCCGCAGTCGCCTATGCGGTGGCCGCAGAAATGGGGTTTGCCGGGGACGATGTGGTGTGGGTCCGGTCATCCTTTGACGAAGCGATCCAACCCGGAGTCAAGAGTTTTGATGTAAACATGCAGCAATTCTCGATCACGCCTGAACGCGATCAGATTGTCGATTTTTCCCTGCCTTACTATGCCGCACCGATGGCTGTTTTGTTGGCGGGCAACGCCTCTGGCACAGCGCCGACGATGGACGGCCTGAAATCGTTATTGTGGGGTGCGGTGGGCACCACGACCGCTGTTCCGATGCTGACAGATACCATTCAACCTGACCGGAACCCGTTGCTTTATGGGGATAACGCAGACGTAACGGCAGCCATGCAGGCCGGTCAAATTGATGCCGCTTTATTCGATCTGCCCACGGCATTGTACCTTAGTGCGGTGGTTGTCGAAGGGTCCTCGATCTTAGGGCAGTTTCCGGCCTCGCGATCAGAAAACCCGGATCAATTTGGGATGTTGATGGAAGAAGGTAGCCCGCTCAAAGCTTGCGTAGACGAAGCAATCACAGCACTTGCGGCCAGTGGTGCACTGGAAGCGATCGAGGCAGAGTGGCTCCAGCAAACCACGGGCGTTCCACTGATCCAGTAAAATGATGCAGCAAGGTGCGTCAACGCGGTCCCGGCGCCAAATCTACGAAGACAAACTAAAGCGGCGCGCATTGTTCATTGCGGCAGCCAGCACCTTGTTTGTGTTTTGTGCGATTGTGTTGCTCGTCCCCATGGCTCCGGGCTGGGAAAAAGTTCAGCAAAGCTTTTTCAATTGGGACATCTTTGTCAGGACTTTTCCCAAACTTCTCGAAGCTTTCATGGTCGATGTCGCCATCTTTGCGTGGTGTGCGCCGTTAATTGCCATTGTCGGGTTGTTGGTGGCGCTAGCGCGCGATGTGCGTAGCCCAGCCCTTTTTCCGCTGCGCATTTTAGGGGCGGCCTATACGGATATCTTTCGCGGGGTACCGGTGATTTTGACGGTTTACCTGATCGGGTTTGGCATACCCGGCCTTGGCCTGCCCCGACCGTGGAATTCGCCATACATTTGGGGGTCTTTAGCGCTTATTCTAACATATTCCGCTTACGTGGCAGAAATCTTCCGTTCAGGGATCGATTCTGTTCACAAAAGCCAGCGCGCCGCATCGGAATCGCTGGGCCTGTCTGAACGCGATACCATGCGCTTTGTAATCCTGCCCCAAGCGATCCGCCGCGTGATCCCGGCCCAAATGAACATGTTCATCGCTTTGCAAAAAGACGTCGCATTGCTGAGCTTTATCGGGCCGGTTGAGATCTTCCGCCAGGCAGGCGTGCAAAAATCATTGTTGGCCAACTTTACGCCGTACGTCGGGGCCGCCCTGATCTTTCTGGCCATCACCATTCCAGCGACCCGCTATGCGGATTATCTGATGGCCAAACAGAACAAAGCGCGCAGCTGATGGTGAAACTGGCACTTCAATCAGTAGTTAAACGGTTTGGGTCCAACACAGTCTGCGACGGGGTTTCGCTGAACGTGGCCGAGGGCGAATTGGTTTGCCTCATTGGCGCGTCGGGATCAGGAAAATCGACACTTTTGCGCTGCATCAACCTGTTGGAACCGATTGAGGACGGCGCAATATACCTTGACGGGCATGACATATCTGTTCCCGGGCTTGATCCGCAGCCGGTGCGACAACGTATTGGGATTGTCTTTCAAAGCTATAACTTATTTCCGCACATGACAGCGTTTGAAAACGTCGCCTTGGCCCCACGCCGGGTAATGGGAAAATCGCGCGACGATCTGCGCCCTGAGATCGAAGAGCTGTTCGCCAAATTTGGGCTGGCAGACCGGATGCATCACTACCCCGATCAGCTTTCGGGGGGACAACAACAGCGTGTGGCCATTGTGCGCGCCTTGGCCATGCGGCCCGAAGTGATGCTGTTTGATGAAATCACAGCCGCACTTGACCCACAACTGGTCGGCGAGGTGCTTGAGGTGCTGCGTGTGCTCAAGGCTTCGGGGATGACAATGGTCGTCGCCACCCACGAAATGGGATTTGCACGCGAAGCCGCCGACAAAGTGTGCTTTTTGAAAGATGGGCGCATCATCGAAGAAGGCCCTCCGGATGTGATATTAAACACCCCGCAAACGTCAGAGACCAAAGCATTTTTGGCGCGCGTGATTTAAGGTTGCTAGCTGACACGCGCGCCTTTGCACCAAACTGCGCGAACAAAAGGCAAGTCGCCCGTCATTCCGATACGCGCCAAATCCCCGCGAAGGCCGACCTTTAGTGTACCGCGATCCTTCAATCCGGTGGCGCGTGCAGGGTTACGGGTCACTGTCGTGATAGCGCGTGGCAGATCGTTCCACAGCTGCGCAAGCCGGAAAGCCGATAAAAGCAACGCAGATGGAATGTAATCAGACGATACCATATCCAGCAGGTCACAACCTGCCAGATCTTGTGCCGACACATTGCCAGAATGTGACATCCCGCGAATGATATTGGGCGCGCCCATCATCACCGCGATACCGTTTTCCTTGCAGGCCGTGGCAGCCTCGATCGTGGTTGGAAATTCGGCAAAGGCGACCCCCTTGCTGTGCGATGTCGCGACATGGGCCGCAGTTGTATCATCGTGGCTCGCCAAAACTGCGCCGTATCTTTTTGCCTCGGCAACGGCGCCGCGTTCGTGTTTTTCACCGTTTTGTGCCTGCATTCTGAGCAAGTTGGCAACGTGGTCTTTGAATTCCGCGTCGCTTAGCCCGCGTTTTTTGGCCACATAGTTTTTCAAAACATTTAAGTCGCGAAATTGTCGCTGGCCTGGGGTGTGGTCCATCAGGCTTACGATACCAACCCGATCGCTGGGGCCAAATTCAGCCATCTCCTCTAACAATGTGTCCGAACACACCTCGGCCCGTAGATGCAAATAATGGCTGATTTTAAACAAACCTTGGTCGCGTGCGTGCAGCAATTCATTGGCCAGGCCGCGCGCATATGCTTTGTAACGTGCTTTGTTGTTGTGAATGGATCCAACGCGCAAGGCATCAAAAACCGTGGTGATCCCGGTCGAGGCCAGTTCCGCATCATGCGCGATCAAGGCGGGCAAATGTGGCCAATCCACCGCTGGGCGGGGTTCAATATGACGCTCAAGGTTGTCTGTGTGCAATTCAACGAGGCCCGGGATGATAAAATCGCCTGCACAATCGACCGCGCCCGCTGCCACCTTGGTGGTCTGGGAGATATCAGAGATCATCCCATCAGTAATCGTAATCTGGCCCGAAATCACCCGTTCTGGCAGCACCAATTTAGCATTCGCAAGCTGCAGCGTTTCAGTTGCGGCGTGCTCGTTGCCTGATGAGGAGCGCATATTCATATCAGGTAGGTCCTTATAACGTTTTTGCGGTGATCGTTCGACATATCAGTCCGCCATGCGGCAAACGCGCGGCTTTGCAATTTTTATCACCCCTGTAACACCCGATACGCACGACAGTGCACCCTTGTTTTATGATACATATCATCACTCGAAAACATCCACCGGTGACGTACAAATATAGGTCTTCAAACCCACCAAAGGCCCCTGCGCCGTTTGTCCGCTGTCCACCTGCAGACGCATCAACAGAAGTAGACTGTGATCTGAGACAACACATTTGCACCATGCCTATACAACTAGACACATAATATCAGAAACGATTGGTTTGGACAGCAGACTTTTGGCAACCACTCGTATTTTGTGCCTTCGCCAGCCCTTAACCGCCAATCAAGCATGCCACCGCATCCAGCCGGCGCAGGACGCCCGGCACCGACGAAGAGGGCCGCGAAATGCAACGGTCCATGGACCGGGTCAAGCTCATGAATGACTTTTTTGCAGCTTTTGAATATTTGCGCGATCATGACGGATCGACCGGCAAAGTGGGCGCTGTTGGCTTTTGCTATGGCGGTGGTGTGTGCAATACATTGGCCGTGGCCTACCCTGAGATGGCCGCGTCGGTGCCATTTTACGGACGCCAACCCGATGCAGCAGACGTGCCCAGCATCGTAGCTCCTTTGATGATACATTATGCCGGTTTGGATGAACGGATCAACGCAGGTTGGGATGCCTATTCACAAGCGCTGCGCGCCAATCAAAATGACTTTAGCGTGCATTTTTACCCGGATGTGAACCACGGCTTTCACAACGACACAACACCGCGCTATGACGCAGGAGCCGCCGCCCTTGCAGGGGATCGCACGATTGCATTTTTCGAAGAGCATATAACGTAGATGTGTTTGCCATCGGCCGTTCGTGCAGTCTGTGGGCTTGGTAAATGATGCAAAGCCACTAAATGCTTGGGCAAGGTCATTCATATTAAAGATGAGGAAAAAATGTCTGTTGTTACACCCAGCCGCCGTCGTCTTTTGATAGGCGCCTCTGCCGCTTTGATAGCGGGATCTGCAGGCCTGAGCGTCCCTGCCCGTGCGAACGGATTGGCACCAACGCCAACCATGCGCGGTGGCGCCAATAACTACAGGCCCGGCGCGCCAATCGTCGAACGCATCGGCGGCGGCGGTTTTTGGATGACAGGCAGCGTGCGGCGGGCGGGCGATGGTGCGCCTTTGGCCGGTCAGCGTATTCAGGTCTGGGCCCATACCATCGAAGGGCATGAACGCGACCCCCAAAGCCACGGTGCCACCCTCACCGACGAGAACGGCGAATTCCGTTTGGAAATGCCCCAGATTGTGCCCGCATTCGGCCAAGCGCACGGACATTTGGCCTACGACGATCCGGAATTTGAAACGGTCTTTTTACGCCCCGTTATGTCCAGCCCGAGCGATACGACCTTACGGGCGGAGTTCGTCCTGAAACCTACATAAAAACGGGTGGACGGTAACCTCAAAAGTAGCCCGCGTTCGGCGATCATTTGGGCAATTGTCGGCACTGCGATGACGGTTCCGATGGCGCTTGCACTCAACAGCCCGCTTTTGGCATGGCGTGATGCAATATACATTGCTGCTGGCATAGCGGGTGTTTTGGGCCTTGCTCTGCTATTATTGCAACCGCTTTTGGCCAATCAGGCTTTGCCCGGTCTCACAAGGCGACAAAGCCTCCGGTGCCATCAAATCAGCGGCATGCTATTGGCTTTGGCAATCATCATCCATGTCGCAGCACTATGGGTCACTAGCCCACCTGACGTGGTAGATGCTTTGCTATTTGTCTCGCCTACGCCTTTCTCAGCTTGGGGGGTGGTCGCAATGTGGGCAGCCTTTGCCAGCGCGCTCATAGCAGGCTTGCGCCGTAAGATACTGCTTCGATACAGGGTTTGGCGTGCGCTTCATTTAGGGCTTGGCTTTATTGTTGTTGTAGGGACGGTCATCCATGCCGCGTTGATTGATGGCACGATGGAGCCGTGGTCAAAGCACGCATTAAGCGGCTGTGTGCTGTTAGCTACAATCTGGGTGATCGCACGCCGATATCTACCCGCAAAGCGCAAGACAGGGGCAAGCTAGCCTGCCTAAGTGCAACGCTGATCGTCACGCACAGCCCCCAAAATCACCTGCAAAGCTCCAACAACTCGCCGGTTTGATCCCGCTTTCGAATTACGAGCGCTGTGGCATGGTCTCTTTGAATGGCCGATTATCGGGTTGTCATCGCGCGCAAGAAGATGGCCCGCAAAGCGGGATTCTTTACAATCTCAAGCCCCTCGATAAGGTGGCAGCCACAAGCTTAAAACGGCCGTGCAGTGAACGGTTGCCATCGCAGACCCGGTTGCCCCGCCTTGTCACACTCAAAACCTGCATACCAAAGGACTTTCTTTAATGACGACCACACCTGCAGATAGCCTAGCCCGTGCACAAGAACGCGGATCCCACGGCCGCCAACAAGACGAAGGCGTGCTGGTCATTCGAACGATCGCAATGCCAGCAGACACCAACCCTGCCGGGGACATCTTTGGGGGCTGGTTGATGTCACAAATGGACCTTGCTGCGGGCAATATGGCGGGCCGCGTATCACAAGGGCGCGGCGCCACAGTCGCGGTAGAGGCGATGCAATTCATACGCCCTGTAAAAGTTGGCGACGAGGTGACGTTATATGCCAGCCTGCGCCACGTCGGTCGTACGTCCATGCGTATCCATATTGATGTCTGGGCGCGGCACCGCTTTGCGAAGGCCGCTGAAAAAGTCACGAACGCTGATTTTGTCTTTGTCGCGTTGGATGAAAACGGCGCGCCACGAACAATACCCGATACTTAACACACGAAATGAGCCAAAAGATGCATGTTTTGGTCATTCTCGACCACCCTAACCCAGCCTCGTTTAGTGCGGCTGTGGCCCAGCAGTTCATGTCCGGGGTCACCGATGCCGGGCATTCCGCAGAGTTGGCAGACCTGCACGCCGAAGGGTTCAACCCAATATGGACCATGGCCGATGTTGACGGCGACGCCAGCGGCACCGCGCCCCCAGACGTAATGCGCGAACAAGCCCGGATTGAAAGGGCAGACGCTGTATGTCTGGTCTTCCCACTGTTTTGGTGGGGCATGCCGGCAATGACCAAAGGCTGGGTGGATCGCGTTTGGACATGGGGTTGGGCATACGATCAATTGGACGACCCCGAAGGATCGCTGCAACGCCCCCGGTCAGGGGTGTTGTTGGTACCATCGGGCGCTAAATCAGACGAAATGGAAGCCCGCGGGTATACTGCAGCGCTTGAAACCGCGTGGATAAACGGCACATTTGGCTATTTCGGGTTTACGCAGCGCACGCTTAAATTGCTGCATGGATCAAAAGGCTCAACAAAGCGGCGCACGGCACTCCTGCACGAGGCGTATCAAACTGGCTTTGATCTGCAGCCGCCTAAAGACGCCACCTAGACAGCCGTCTTTGCCGTCAAAATAGCTTTGATGCCAAGATTAGTTTTGACCAAATCAGATATTTCACAAAGCATGCTTTACGATTTGACACAAAGCACGCAATGATTTGCGCCGTGTTACGTGGGCTTTGCCAAGGGGCGCCCTCACGATCAGCCAAGGAGACAAACGGTGAAAGATGCAGCAGACGAACTTGAACAAAACGTAGCTGTCCCTTTTGAGCAGGCCCGGGCCATGCCTCCTTCGGTTTACACCTCGCCCGAATTCATGGAACGCGAGCTGAAAGACATTTTTGCCAAGGATTGGTTTTGTGTCGGGCGCGCCTCGACCCTTGCGAATGCGGGTGATTACAAAACACTGGAACTTGCAGGCCAGCCCATCATCGTTTTACGCGATACCCAAGGCGCACTGCGGGCAATGTCGAATGTATGTTTGCACCGGATGTCGACGCTTCTTGAAGGGAGCGGCAATACCCGCAGCATAGTGTGCCCTTATCACGCGTGGACCTACAACCTCGATGGGGCATTGCGCGGCGCCCCTGCGATGACGCAGAACGCAAACTTCTGTAAAACAGACTACAAATTACCCGAAGTCCGCTGCGAGGAATGGCTGGGATGGGTTTTTGTGACGTTGGATAAGGACGCGCCAGCAGTCCAGGATCAGCTTGCCAGTCTTGAGGCGATGATCAGCGATTACGACATGGCCAACTATACTGAGACGTTTTTTGAAACGCATATCTGGGACACCAATTGGAAAGTCTTGGCCGAGAACTTTATGGAAAGCTATCATCTGCCCGTCTGCCACGCGGGCACCATTGGCGGGTTGTCCAAGCTTGAGGAAATGGTCTGTCCACCGGGGGAGGACGCATTCAATTACCACACGATCCTCAAGGATGAGAGCCTTAAGATCGCACTGGCGCACCCCAACAACACCACCATGAAAGGGGACAGGCGTCGGATGACATATCTTATCGCCATTTATCCCAGTTTGATGATCACCCTGACACCGGGGTACTTTTGGTACCTGTCGCTGCACCCACATGGTGTGGGTCAGGTTAAAATTGGCTTCGGAGGCGGCATGTCGAACGACTATGTGAATGACCCCGATGCGCAATCGCATTTCAAACAGCTGAAAGCCTTGCTTGATGATGTGAACGTAGAAGACAAAGGGTGCACGGAAAAGGTCTATCGCGGGTTGTCTTCAAACGCCGCAGAACCGGGTCACCTGTCGCATCTGGAACGCCCTAATTACGATTTCGCCCATTACATCAATGGCCGCATCAAAGCGGGGCGATAACATGGTTGCGTCCAGTAATTTGCACACGGTGGCACGCCATGCATGACGCAGGTGGTATAGTCTCTGCGTTACGCCAAGAATTGGCGCACTGCGCGGCCAGCCCCGGCGATGCACCACGCAGCCTGCCCGGGCGCTGCTATACGGATCCGGCTTTGTTCGAATACGAATGCGCAAACGTGCTATCGCAAGGCTGGCATTGCGTCGGCCGCGAGGATGAGCTTGCCGAACCCGGCGACTATTTGACCCTTCAATTGCTGGACGAGCCCCTGCTGATCGTGCGCGGTGAAACTGGCATCAAAGCGCTGTCCAACTTGTGCCGTCACCGCAGCATGCCCTTGGCTGAGGGCCAGGGAAATGCGAACCGATTTGTGTGTCGCTATCATGCATGGACATATGGCACCGATGGCGCACTCTTGCGTGCGCCCCGTATGAAGAACGCGGGGTTTGATCCAAAAACGTGCAAACTGGCCGAATTTCAGTGCACCATACGATTTGGATTTATCTATGTTTGCTTGTCGGATTTGCCGCCAGATATTGACGCAGACCTTGCTGGCCTAGAAGATTTGATCAGCCCGTACCAACCTAAAGACTTTCGCATCGTGCACAGCGCCGCCGAAACTTGGCGATGCAATTGGAAAGCCTTGGTCGAAAACTTCATGGAAGGCTACCACCTGTCGGTCGTCCATCCGCAAACGCTGCATGGTTACACGCCCACGGGTCTTAGCCGGAAAGGCCCAAATGGTGCTGGCTTTACCAGCTATTTCGCGAACTACCCTGAAAACATCCCCGCACGGGGCGAAGGCGCGCCTGGGTTGGATAATGAGGCGCGGCATCGCTCTACGCTTTTTGCGGTCTTTCCCTGTCAGGTGGTCAGCATCGCCGCATCCCTGTTGGTATCTTTGAACATTCGCCCGGTGACAGCCACTTCAATAGAGGTGCGCTGGACGATGTCTGTGTACGGGGATGCGCTAGATGGCGACACAATCGACCAACGCATCGCCCTATGGGAAGACGTCAATCGCGAAGACCGCGAAAAACTGGAAGCCATGCAAGTCGCACTTGGGTCCAAACATGCAACGGGTGGGCCATTGGCCGGCCCCGACTATGAGGGAACAGTCCGCGATTTCATGGTGTGGCTTGCGCGCCAAGACAGCGTCCGACCCTAACCACCAGCCAGACGTCGCATCAGAAAAACTTCTGCGTTTTCAGGTAGTTCCGTAGACCAATTGTTCCGATAGATCACGCCATCAATGACCACAGCCACTTCGCTTTTGATAGGCCCGCTTAACGCGGGATAGCGTTCTTCGAGCTTGCGCAGTAACTCGCGGATGGTGGACGCCTCGACGGACAACGTCTTTTGGTTGTCCGCCAAAGGCACAAGGCCGCCCCACAGGGTGACCGTAACCACTAGCCCTGCTTGGCCGCTTTCAACGCCGCCAAAATGCGCGGCGGTGACATTGGGATATGCGACATACGCACGCCCGCTGCGTTCGATACCGCATTGGCGATCGCTGCCAGCGGAGGCACAATCGACGTCTCGCCCACACCACGGACACCATAAGGGTGGTTCGGGTTTGGTATTTCCAGAATTTGTGTGTCGATCATCGGCAGGTCAGAACATACGGGGATCCGGTAATCCAGGAACCCAGGGTTTTGCAGTCGACCATCTTCGCCGTAGACGTATTCTTCGTTGAGCGCCCAACCGATACCCTGTGCAGCACCACCTTGGTACTGTCCCTCAACATAGGACGGGTGCACCGCTTTGCCCGCATCTTGGATCACGGTATAGCGTACAATCCGCGTTGATCCCGTTTCGGGGTCCACTTCGACGTCGCAGATATGCGTGGCAAACGACACGCCCGCACCGTCAGCAACCAATTCGCTGTGGCCCGCGATGGGGCCGCCTGTGTTGCCTGCTTCGGCTGCGATATCCTTGACCGACAGCGGCGCAAGGTTGTCGTATTTGCTGCCCATCGCCTTGGCGTGGCCCTCTTCCCAATAGACGTCCTCGACAGGAACGTCCCATGTAACCGCAGCCCTTTCACGCATCACGCTGATCGCATTGCGCGCCGCCGAGATCGTCGCCATAGAAGTCGAGAACGTGCCCCGACTGCCGTCTGTCATGTCGTTGTACCCCAGCGTAGAGGTATCAGCGATGACCGCTTTTACGTCATTGTAATCAATGCCCAATTCCTCGGCCACGATCAACGAAAGTGACGCGCGCGATCCGCCCACATCGACTGTACCAACAGCAATCGTGACGGTACCGTCCGCGCTGATGTTCAGATCGGTACAGGTCTGTCCGCCAAAGTTGAACCAGAAGCCACAGGCCATTCCGCGTCCTTGGTTCTCGCCCAAAGGTGCGCGCATATGAGGATGCGATTTTGCCGCTTCCAGAGTGGGTCCGATGCCAATGGGGCCGTATACTGGACCATAGGAAGACTTAGACCCTTCTTTGGCCGCGTTTTTGATGCGCAGTTCCACTGCATCCATTCCAATCTGACCGGCCAGTTCGTCAATGGCGCTTTCGACTGCAAATGCCGCCATGGGGGCCGAAGGCGCACGATAAGCCGCAACTTTGGGGCGGTTCACAACGACTTCGTAGCCCACGGTTTTTACGTTGGGCAGATCGTAGCAGGCAAAGGACGTCATCGCGCCCAGCTCTGCCCACATGTCTGCATAAGGCCCACTTGTATAACGCAAAGTGGCCGTGGCCGCGACGATCTTGCCGTCCTTGTTGCCCCCAATTTTTACATCGATTGATGTTGCGCTGGTCGGGCCAGAGGCGCGGAAGGTCTCTTCACGTGACATGACCAGTTTAACCGGGCGGCCTGCTTTGCGCGACAGGGCGAGTGCGACAGGTTCTGCCCAGACATGCGTTTTCCCACCAAAGCCACCACCAATCTCGGATGAGGTTACGCGCAGTTTCGACACCTCCAGACCAAGCAAATCCGCGCAATTTTGACGGTATACAAAATGCCCTTGGGTACAGACCCACAAATCCGCGGTGCCATCTGGGTTGCAGCTGGCCACACAGGCGTGCGGCTCAATATATCCCTGATGGGTCTGCTCTGTTTTATAGCTGCGTTCGACGATGAAATCAGCCTGCGCAAAGCCTGCTTCCACATCGCCGTGACCAAACTCTGACCGGTTAGCGACGTTGGACGGAATCGTCGGTTTAGGGTCCACTCCGGACGTGAAAATTGCATCATTGAGGATGGGCGCATCAGCCTGACTGGCAGCATCCACGTCTACAACATGAGGCAGAATTTCGTACTCAACATCAATGAGTTTGAGTGCCGCCTTGGCAGCTTGTTCATCAATCGCGGCCACAGCAGCAACCGCGTGGCCGTCATACATGGCCTTCGTCCGGGCCATACAATTGTCCAAAATAGCAAAGAGCGCCGCATCGCCATCCGTTAAATCTGGCAGGTCCTTAGCAGTGACAACGGCTTTGACACCTTTGACAGCTTCGGCGCGTGACGTATCGATGGAAACGATGCGCGCATGGGCGTGCGGGCTACGCAACACACGCGCCACAAGCTGGCCGGGCATGTTGAAATCAGCACCATAGCGCGCACGACCTGTGACCTTGTCTACCCCGTCTGGACGAAGGGGACGTGTACCAACAGATTTGAACTTTTGGGTCTGATATGCGGCATCGAAACTCATGCTTTTTCTCCATTCATCTCAAGTGCGGCGGCTTGCACAGCGCGAACAATTTTATCGTAGCCCGTGCATCTGCACAGGTTGCCCGCAAGCCAGAACCGGATCTCTTCTTCGGTAGGATCAGGGTTTACGTCCAGCAGCGCCTTGGCCGCCATCAAAAAGCCCGGCGTACAAATCCCGCATTGAAGGGCTGCATGTTCGATGAATTTTTGTTGCAGCGGGTGCAACTCGCTGCCCTTGGCCATGCCTTCGATTGTTTCGACGGTGCGGCCTTGGGCCTCGGCGCCCAAGACAAGACAAGAACAGACCACGCGGCCATCCATGATTGTGCTGCAGGCACCGCAATCCCCGGTTCCGCAGCCTTCTTTGGCGCCCATCAGGCCTAATCTGTTGCGCAGAACGTCCAGCAGCGTCTCATCTGCTTGGCACAAATACTCGACGTCATCACCGTTAATGGTCGTAGATACAGCTATTGAAGACATTATGCCCCTCCTGCGCGCGCATAGGCGATTTTGGCAGCGCGGCGCGCCAATACGCCCGCGATCTCTTTTCTAAATTCAACCGTGCCGCGTTTATCCGCAATCGGGTTGCTTGCATCAGAACAAGCCGCAGCGAATGCAGTAAGTGCTGCATCTTCCAATTTGGTCCCAACCAAGCTTTCCGCGGCGTTTACAGCAACGACAACTTTTGGCCCGACAGCACCCAAAGCGACGCGTGCCGATTGCACCGTTCCGTCATCATCCAAGGTAAGACAGACGCCGACACCAACGACGGCAATGTCCATTTCTGTACGCGGCGTGAAACGCAAATATGCGTCGGCCGTATGTGGTGCTGCGTCAGGCAATACGATTGCTTCGATGAATTCACCCTTGGCCAGTGACGTTTTGCCAGGTGCTTGCGGCACATCTTCAACAGGGACTGTCCGCGCACCATCTGGCCCCACAATATTTGCCCGCGCACCCGCCGCAACCAAGGCCGGAACACTATCCGCCGCAGGCGAGGCGTTGCATAAATTACCAGACACAGTGCAGCGGCCCTGAATTTGCGTAGACCCGATAAGGTTCGCCGCCTCCACAACGCCCGGCCAAGCAGCAGAAAGCGCATCATTTTCCACCAAGGCCGCACAGGGTACACCGGCACCAATCACAAAAGCGTCCGGCGTTTTGACAACCTCATCCATACCCGCAATGGATTTGATGTCGACCACCACCTCAGCGTCGAAGGCATCGTTTTGCATTCTGACCAACAGATCTGTGCCACCAGCCAACACAAACGCGTTGTCTTGCGCATTCATCAATAACGCGGTGGCGTCCTCGATCGTTGTGGGTCGTTCGTATCGCATGGGGCGTATCCTTATTGTATCAAGAGGATGTGGCACGGTCGTCAGCCGTAGCCCGAACATCTTTTGTCATTTCTCACAGCCTCCGCAAGGCGGTTGCGCAATTTTTTAGCAATTTATCGCCGCATGCCTAAACGGGGACTGTTCAAACCAGAAATTCGGATTGAAGGGCAGCTTGCCCCCGGCGTTCAGCGCAGCGGGTGCGGCACGTGCCCTGGCTAATCTACTCGAACAGGCGAAACAGGGCAAACCCCGTTGACGTTCAGATAGACTGAATAAAGCGAAGTGGTCCCAGCAATGAATAGTCGGTTAAGCTTGGGACCCCCAAAGCACACGTTCGCCACCATCTCTGGGATGTGGACTTTGCCGATCAACATACCATTTGCGTTCAGGCAATGCACACCGTCTGCAGCCGACGTCCAAATGCGCCCCGCGCGGTCCAATCGGAACCCATCAAAGAGCCCTTCGGTGCAAGTCGCAAAAACCTCGCCATCTGTCAGCGTCCCGGCAGAGGACACGCTATGGCGGCGCATGTGCTTTGGCCCGTCCGCATCATGGGTGATGCCAGTATCTGCGATATACAACAGGGTCTCATCGGGGGAAAATGCAAGGCCGTTGGGTTTGACGTAGTCGTCGGCCACGATGCGAATGTCGCCTGAAGGATCAACGCAATATACATGGCATGCGCCAATCTCGCTTTCAGCGCGCGCGCCTTCGTAGTCCATCAATATACCGTAGCTAGGATCAGTGAACCAAATGGATCCATCCGATTTGACCACCACATCATTCGGCGAATTAAGCCGTTTTCCGTCATAACGGTCGGCAATGACGGTGATTGATCCATCGTGTTCGGTTCGCGTGACCCGGCGCCCAAGGTGTTCGCAACTCACAAGCCGGCCCTGGCGGTCAACTGTATGCCCGTTGGCATTATTGGACGGCGCACGATAGGTCGAAACCGATCCATCAGTTTCGTCAAATCGCAAAATGCGGTTGTTTGGAATATCGGACCAAAGCAGATAGCGCCCCGCCGCGAACCACACGGGCCCCTCTGACCAGCGCGCACCGGTCCACAAACGCTCTACCCGCGCGTGACCAACAAAACAGTCTTCGAACTCAGGCTCAATTACTTCGAACCCTGTCCCCTCGATCACCCCGTACATCTTGCATTCCTTTTTCGTCATTGCCCAATCGGCGCATGCCCCACCCGGTCGCGGGCCGTTGGTTGCCGGGGTGTTTTGGATCTGTGCCCCAAATCGCCTGATAGGTATCCACCGCCATGCCTCGTTTTTGCAACACAATAAACACAGCGGTCAATGTAGCCCACCAAAGCGCCAGCGATAACCACATCCAAACCGGGCCGTTAGCCTTCCATAAACCCACAAGAATAGTAACCATCGCCAGCACGATCGTGGCATACCCAATCATCTTATGCAGGGTTTCAAACATCAGGCGCCACGGCGTCATGTCATAGTGATGTCCGTGCAAAGACCCATCTGGTGCTTTGGCGGTTGGGCCGCCTTTTGACCCGCGCACGATGCCCAGAGCTATTTGTGCGCATGCTCCGACCAAAACGGTGTAGCCCAACCAGTTGTGCAAGCTCATCGCAGACAAATCGCTGGGCAGCACCAGCGCAAGGCCCAAAAGCGACAGGATCACAACGCCAGACTGACCCATCCAATGACAACGCCACCACGTTTGGTTATCTAACTCGCG
>JBGCDB010000080.1:0-33642 GCA_045104955.1 Roseobacter sp. | reverse complement strand
TCCAAGCTGCGTGCATGGGTTTTGGACGTGCTGGCGGACGAAGGCTACATCCGTGGCTATGAGAAAACCACTGGTGCCGACGGTCATCCGGCCATCGAGATCAGCCTCAAGTATTACGAGGGCGAACCAGTTATTCGCGAGTTGAAGCGGGTCTCCAAGCCCGGTCGTCGCGTCTACATGGGCGTCAATGACATCCCCGTTGTCCGTCAGGGCTTGGGCGTGTCGATTGTCTCCACCCCCAAGGGTGTGATGTCGGACCAGGCTGCACGCAGCGCCAATGTTGGCGGCGAAGTGCTCTGCACCGTATTCTAGGGAGATTATAGATGTCTCGTATTGGTAAAAAACCGGTTGATCTGCCCTCTGGCGTCACAGCGACGGTCTCTGGACAGACAATTGAAGTCAAAGGCCCAAAGGGCACACGGTCGTTCAACGCAACGGACGATGTGGATCTTACAGTCGAAGACAACGTCATCACTGTAACGCCGCGCGGTAAATCCAAACGCGCGCGCCAGCAGTGGGGTATGTCCCGCACGCAGATCCAAAACTGTGTCACTGGCGTCACTGAAGGCTTCAAGAAAGAGCTTGAGATTCAGGGTGTTGGTTATCGTGCCGCGATGACTGGCAACACGCTGAAACTGAACCTCGGCCTGAGCCATGACGTGGATTACACAGCACCAGACGGTGTGACTGTAACCGCGCCAAAGCAGACCGAAATCATTGTGGAAGGCATTGACGAACAGCTTGTTGGTCAGGTTGCCGCGAACATTCGCGCATGGCGTAAGCCCGAGCCCTACAAGGGCAAGGGCATCCGTTACAAGGGCGAGTTCATCTTCCGCAAAGAAGGCAAGAAGAAGTAAGGAACGCACAAGATGGCAAACAGCAAAAGACAACTGTTCATCAAACGCCGCATGCGCGTTCGGAACAAACTTCGTAAGGTTAACGCAGGCCGCGTTCGCCTTTCGGTTCACCGCTCTAACAAGAACATCAGCGTTCAGCTGATCGATGATGTCGCTGGCAAGACACTTGCTGCTGCATCGACGCTTGAAAAAGACTTGGGCGTTGTTGGTAAAAACAACGTAGAAGCCGCAGCCAAAGTGGGCGCAGCAATTGCTGAGCGCGCAAAAAAGGCGGGCGTTTCCGAGGCCTATTTCGACCGTGGCGGTTTCCTCTTTCACGGAAAGGTCAAGGCGGTTGCCGATGCCGCCCGTGAAGGTGGTCTAAAAATCTAAACGACTTGCAAGGCGCTCCATTCAGGGGCGCCTTCGATGATCCGGGGGCAGCGTGCTCACTTGGATTGAGATAAACGGGCGCTTGCCCACTCTAATAAGGAAGTTCTCATGGCAGAACGTGAAAATCGTCGTGGCCCACGCCGCGATCGTGACGAAGCACCGGAGTTTGCAGACCGTCTGGTCGCGATCAACCGCGTATCCAAAACAGTAAAAGGTGGTAAGCGCTTTGGTTTCGCAGCCCTCGTGGTTGTTGGCGACCAAAAAGGCCGCGTCGGCTTTGGCAAAGGTAAAGCGAAAGAGGTCCCCGAGGCTATCCGCAAAGCCACAGAGCAAGCCAAACGTCAGATGATCCGCGTGCAGTTGCGCGAAGGTCGTACGTTGCACCACGACATGGAAGGCCGTCATGGCGCCGGCAAAGTAGTCATGCGTTCCGCACCAGAAGGTACCGGGATTATCGCCGGTGGTCCGATGCGTGCTGTTTTTGAAATGTTGGGTGTTAAGGACGTTGTTTCCAAGTCTATCGGTTCGCAAAACCCTTACAA
This sequence comes from Roseobacter sp., assembly GCA_045104955.1. GTDB lineage: Bacteria > Pseudomonadota > Alphaproteobacteria > Rhodobacterales > Rhodobacteraceae > Roseobacter. Next base: position 31,871 of record JBGCDB010000080.1, on the reverse strand, counting down.
CATGATCCGCGCCACTATGGACGGTCTGAAAAAAGAAAGCAGCCCCCGTTCTGTCGCGCAACGCCGTGGCAAAAAAGTGGCTGACATCCTGCCAAAAACAGACGCAGCACCGGCACCCGCCGCTGAAGCGCCTGCAGAAGCATAAGGAACGGCATCATGGCTAAAACAATCGTCATTAAACAAGTCGGCTCTCCGATCCGCCGCCCGGCAAAACAGCGCGCAACGCTGATTGGTCTGGGGCTGAATAAAATGCACAAAACACGCGAGCTGGAGGATACACCTTCCGTGCGCGGAATGATCAATTCGATCAGCCACATGGTCGAGATCGTCGAAGAAAAAGGCTAAGTCTTTTCGCTTTAGTTTATAACGCCCCGCCCATTTTGAGCGGGGCGTTTTTTTATGCCCAGCTGTCTGCTTAGCATATTCGCGTAACGCATAATTAATTCCTCGAAATCACTGTTTTTAAGTAAATTTTTCATCTTTGCTTAACTCTTGTAGCCAATAAAACTTGAGATAAATCTGACTAGCCAAAATTGGGTGCGGGTGGGCAGAGGACAATATTATGGTTGCACTCTCGGGCGTCTCCTCTCAGAGCGACTCTGCAACGATACCGATAGAGACTATGCGGGCGATCGCAGTTTTGCTTTTGGTGGCATATCATGTGATCGGCTCAGACACGGCCAGCGGGTTGCAAATCGGCTACCCTCATATGCCGCGCCTTTACGCTGATTTCTTTTTAGATGTGCGTATGCCGTTCTTTGCGTTCATTGCTGGGTATGTTTATGCGCTGCGGCCACCTTCATTCGAAAGCATTGGCAGCTTTTGGTGGCATAAATTGCGACGGCTTGCTGTACCGGGCGTCGTTGCGACTGCGTCGTTCATGGTGGTTTCAGCCGTCGTAGGCACTCGCTTTGCAGTCCCAATAGAGGACGTGTGGCGTCCTTTTGTTCAGTCCTATGCACACTACTGGTTTTTGCAGGCAATTTTGGTCATTTTCGTCGTTTATGGCTTGATAGACGCTGTTTTAGGCGGCCGGTTTTCCCCTCTGTTTTTGATTATCTCATGTGCCGTTTTCCTGAGTGGGGCCAGCTTTCCCGGTTCGTATTTTTCGGCGCATTCCGCGATTTATTTGCTGCCTTTCTTCCTTTTGGGTGTCGTTTTTTGTCGTTTCGCCGCTGAGATTTGGGAAGAAGCAGAACGGTTGACCATTTTGTTGTTTGTACTGGCTCTGATTTGCGCGTTTTGGAACATTAGAGAGCTTCTCGAAAATGGCACGTTTTCGCTCCATAATCGCGACGCGCAAAGCCTGGCTTTTGGGCTGGCTGTTTGCTCTTTGGCGTTTCTATGGTGTCCCCGGCTGACTATTTTGGAGCGGTTGTCGCCCTATGCCTTTACGATCTACCTGTACCATGTATTTGGCACGGTTGCGGCGCGTATCTTGGGCGATGCTGCCGGGCTGAATGCTGCGGAGCCACGATTTTTGTTAGGCTTGATGGGCGGTGTACTCGTGCCTGTGGCGCTCCATAAATTTGCACAGCGGCAGCGTCATTTGGGTAAGTTGGTTCTAGGCCGTTAAGTCACCAAGCAGGAGTTTCTTGACGCCTGAGGTGTGACTGGATAAAGAGCGCTGTCCGCAAGCGAAATCTTGCGACTCATTTGTAAACGCCGTGTTCGGCCGCTCCCGTCGCTGGGGGTCGCATCCGGCAAAAGGAGAAGCGACAATGAAACTGCATGAACTTTCCGACAACGATGGCGCAACCAAAAAACGCAAGCGCGTTGGACGTGGCCCAGGGTCCGGCACCGGTAAAATGGGTGGCCGTGGTATCAAAGGTCAAAAATCCCGCTCGGGTGTGGCAATCAATGGCTACGAAGGTGGTCAGATGCCTTTGTACCAACGTTTGCCAAAGCGTGGTTTTAACAAGCCCAACCGCAAAGCATATGCCGTTGTGAACCTCGGTTTGATCCAGAAATTCGTGGACGCCGGCAAAATCGATGCGAAATCTGCAATCACCGAAGACGCGCTGATTGCGTCTGGCTTGGTACGCCGCAAAAAAGACGGTATTCGCGTTTTGTCAAAAGGCGATGTCACGTCCAAGCTGACAATCGAAGTCACAGGCGCGTCGAAATCAGCGATCGAAGCTGTGGCAAAAGCTGGCGGTTCATTGACCGTTGCGGCGCCCGTCGCGGAAACGTCAGAGGCGTAAGCCCAAGATCAGACTTGTGGGCGGCGGCTGCGCCGCTTACATAGTCGTCTAAGTTTTCCATGACGCCGCCCGCCGGAAAACGGTATGGGCGGCGCATTTGTTACGAAAGAGAGCTCCGTCAATGGTTTCAGCCGTCGAGAATATGGCCGCCAACACAAGTTGGGCCGCCCTGGGTAAAGCCACGGACCTGCGTAATCGCATCCTGTTCACGCTTGGTTTGTTAATCGTCTACCGATTGGGAACGTTTATTCCTGTTCCTGGTATTGACGGTATTGCGCTGCGCGAATTCATGGAGCAGGCAGGACAAGGCATCGGCGGAATGGTTTCGATGTTTACCGGTGGTGCTTTGGGGCGGATGGGAATCTTTGCCCTTGGTATCATGCCCTACATCTCGGCTTCGATTATTGTTCAGCTTTTGACGGCGATGGTTCCCAAGCTTGAGCAGCTCAAGAAAGAGGGCGAGCAAGGGCGCAAGAAGATCAACCAGTACACACGCTTCGGTACTGTTTTCCTTGCGACACTGCAGGCCTACGGCCTTGCTGTAAGCCTTGAAGCTGGCGATATCGTTACCGATCCGGGCCTCTTTTTCCGCGCGTCCTGTGTTATTACCCTTGTGGGCGGTACGATGTTCCTGATGTGGCTGGGCGAGCAGATCACAGCACGCGGCGTCGGTAACGGCATTTCGTTGATCATCTTTGTAGGTATCATTGCCGAAGTGCCCGCAGCTATGGCGCAGTTCTTTGCGTCCGGCCGGTCCGGCGCGATCAGCCCAGCGGTGATCATCGGTGTGATTGTGATGGTGATTGCGACAATTATGTTTGTGGTCTTTATGGAACGCGCGCTGCGCAAGATCCACATTCAGTACCCACGCCGTCAGGTTGGGATGAAAGTTTATGACGGCGGGTCCAGCCACTTGCCTGTCAAAGTAAACCCAGCAGGTGTTATCCCGGCGATCTTTGCGTCGTCCTTGCTTTTGTTACCGGTGACGATCAGCACATTCTCGGGCAATTCGACCAACCCGATAATGTCGTGGCTTTTGGCGAACTTTGGCCCTGGCCAGCCGCTGTACCTTGCGTTTTTCACGACCATGATTGTGTTCTTCACGTACTTCTATACGTTCAATGTGAGCTTTAAACCCGACGATGTGGCGGACAACCTGAAAAACCAAAACGGGTTTATCCCCGGTATTCGTCCAGGTAAAAAGACGGCGGAGTATCTTGAGTATGTGGTGAACCGCGTTCTTGTTTTGGGTTCGGCGTATCTGGCTGCGGTCTGCCTATTGCCAGAGATTCTGCGCGGCGAATTCGCCATTCCGTTTTACTTTGGCGGCACATCCGTGTTGATTGTTGTATCGGTAACGATGGACACCATTCAGCAGGTGCAAAGTCACCTTCTGGCCCACCAATACGAAGGCCTGCTTGAAAAGTCGCAATTGCGCGGCAAGTCAGGGAAAGGTCGTAAGAAACGGAGCCCCGCGCGCAAATGAACATTATCCTACTAGGACCGCCCGGTGCGGGCAAAGGAACGCAAGCCCGGACACTGGTAGAAGAACGTGGCATGGTTCAGCTAAGCACCGGTGATATGCTGCGCGAAGCAAAAGACAGCGGCACGGAAATGGGCAAGATCGTTGCCGACGTCATGGCTCGGGGTGCGCTTGTAACCGACGAGATCGTCATTGGTTTAATCAAAGAAAAGCTCGCGACCGTAAAGTCTAACGGTTTTATCTTTGATGGCTTCCCCCGCACGTTGGCCCAAGCCGATGCACTGGGAGAGCTTTTGGAGGCTGAGGGTCAGACGCTTGACGCAGTTGTTGAGATGCGCGTCGATGACGAAGCGTTGGTCGCCCGTATTACTGCGCGGTCTACCTGCGCTGGATGTGGTGAAGTCTACAACGACAATACCAAGCCAATCCCAGCGGACGGTGTTTGTACCAACTGCGGGCAGAGCAAAGAGTTCAAACGGCGCGCGGATGATAATGAGGAAAGCCTCAAGACCCGCCTGATGGAATATTACAAGCAGACTTCACCCTTGATTGGTTACTACTATGCCAAAGGTATGCTGAGCCGCGTCGACGGTTTAGCAAGCATGGAAGCAGTGGGTGCAGATATTCGTTCTGTACTGGACGCGTAGTAGCTTATTTTGGGATGTGAACGGACCACCACCTGCGCAGATTTTTGCGCGGTGGTATTCTTGGTTAGGCTTACGGCGAAGTTTTAAACGGGTTTTGCGAGGCGTCTACCGGATCACCGCAATTCACGCGAGGACGCTCTGCTTGTGCAGACGGGGCCAACTGCAGAACTGTAGCGGGGATAATTCTTGCGATTTCGCCCAATTCATTTGCATTCCAAGCGGACGCAAGGCGCCGTTTTTCCGAAGGGTGAAGCTGTGCCATTTCTAGCATCAGTTTCATGATCAAGGTCTCACGCACATCGCCAAAGCCTCGTGCAACAAGGTGAAAAGAACCTGGCCCACCAATGACGCAATCTTCGTAAAAGTTGCTAACACGATCTGGACTGCCTTCGTCGTAGCGGGGCGGATTTGCGGATACTTCAATCGGCAACCCATTAACGGTCAAGCCCATCGACAATAGGTGATCGCGTGCCGAAAGCACAGCAAACCCGTCATTGCGGACCCCATCGCCTGAAATGTCGATTACATAGTCCCCTGCGGGGAACGGCAATTCGGACATCGCGGTTTCGGCCGCCAGCAAAGCGTTACCGACAGCTGTCGGCTGAACAAACATCGGATCGTTTTGCCCATCCTGAATATGCAAAATGTCTTGTGCGAATTCTGCCATTTGTTCTGGGGTCGACATGACGCGGATCGGTAGGTGAACCCTTTGGTATCGCCGTCCGCTCCATTCCATGTACGCGATTGCGATGCGGCCCGCCCGCCCGCCAAGCGCCATTTGAGCCACACGTGGGTCTGATAATGCGTCTGCATAGGCTTCGCGTTGGAACCTTCGTTCAGAAGCGTCAATTGACGATGAAACATCAACCGCGAGAACCAAGGCGATATCGACCCTTTGTGGGTGTGACGCATTTGCGTCTGTTGACGCGTATTTTGCCGTTGGGGCTGGTGCAGCAACGCCAACTGACACAAAAAATATAGAAGCGCACAGCAGGCATCCTGCCCGCCTAAAGCGTTGTATGGTCGTCTGCATTTGCCGTCTCCTTCTGGTACGGCCATCTCCCACGTACATTCAATTGAGGTCAGTTTTATGCCAAAAGCCTTAATAACTGCTTTTCCGTCGGTGCGCGTCAGTCTAGTGTCAAACACGGGCGCGTAAATTTTGTGCAACTGGCATGGCCCGTGGTTGCAATTAATCGACCTTTTGTGATGGGTTGACGCCCGGCCAAAAAGCCCATACCCAGCGACATCTCGAAAGAGAATCAAAATTGTTTGGTGGGTCGCTCCCGCTGCGCAAGATCACCTAATCAGCTGATGCCCGATGCCGTAAAACGCTTCGGGCTTATGTTGTGAAAAAAGGGTCTGGAATGACGGACCCGCAACGAAAAGGAAATGACACGTGGCACGTATCGCCGGCGTAAACATCCCGACTGCAAAACGGGTTCCAATCGCCCTCACATATATCACTGGTATCGGCAACACTTCGGCAAAAGCAATTTGCGAAGCGGTTGGTATCGACCAGACCCGCCGGGTCAACGAATTGTCCGACGCAGAAGTATTGGCCGTGCGCGAGCACATCGATGCCAACTACACCGTAGAAGGTGACCTGCGTCGTGAAGTGCAGATGAACGTCAAGCGCCTGATGGACTTGGGCTGCTACCGTGGCTTGCGTCACCGTCGCAACTTGCCGGTTCGTGGTCAGCGGACACATACTAACGCACGCACGCGCAAAGGCCCTGCAAAGGCCATTGCTGGCAAGAAGAAATAAGGGAGGCTTGATCAATGGCACGTGAAAAGACACGCACAAAGAAAAAGGTCTCCAAGAATATCGCAGCGGGCGTGGCCCATGTGAATTCGTCCTTTAACAACACCAAAATCCTGATCTCTGACGTACAGGGCAATGCGATCTCTTGGTCGTCTGCTGGTACAATGGGCTTTAAAGGGTCTCGGAAATCCACACCTTACGCGGCGCAAATGGCTGCGGAAGATGCGGGCCGCAAAGCGCAGGAACATGGTGTTAAGACGCTTGAAGTTGAAGTGCAGGGCCCCGGTTCTGGTCGCGAAAGCGCATTGCGCGCTCTGGCGGCTGCGGGGTTCAACATTACGTCAATCCGCGACGTGACTCCTATGGCACACAACGGCTGCCGCCCACCAAAGCGCCGCCGCGTTTAAGCATCGAATACAGACGGGGTTGCGTGGTTTTCGCGCGGCCCCATTCCGCTTTTTAGAAACCTCGAGCGTCTGCACCTTTCGGACATGGGGCGCAGACAAGAATGGAGGGACGCATGATCCACAAGAATTGGGCTGAACTGATTAAGCCACAACAACTTGACGTAAAACCGGGCAACGATCCGGCGCGTCAAGCAACTGTGACGGCCGAACCGCTGGAGCGCGGCTTTGGTTTGACAATGGGCAACGCGCTACGTCGCGTTCTGATGTCGTCGCTGCAAGGCGCCGCCATCACCTCCGTGCAAATCGACAATGTGTTGCACGAGTTCTCGAGTGTTGCCGGTGGGCGCGAAGACGTCACCGATATCATCCTGAACTTGAAGGGTGTGTCGATCCGCATGGAAGTCGAGGGACCAAAGCGTCTGTCGATCTCTGCAAAGGGTCCCGGTGTAGTCACCGCTGGCGACATTTCGGATTCTGCAGGCATCGAGATTCTGAACCGCGACCACGTAATCTGCCACCTCGACGATGGTGCGGATGTTTACATGGAGCTGACGGTCAACCAGGGTAAAGGCTACGTTTCGGCTGAAAAGAACAAGCCAGAAGACGCGCCGATTGGGTTGATCCCAATTGATGCGATTTACTCGCCTGTGAAGAAAGTCAGCTATGACGTTCAGCCGACCCGTGAAGGTCAGGTTTTGGATTACGACAAACTGACCATGAAAGTGGAAACAGACGGATCCATCACGCCGGATGACGCTGTCGCATTTGCTGCCCGCATTTTGCAGGACCAACTGGGTATCTTCGTGAACTTTGACGAGCCTGAATCTGCATCGCGCGCAGATGAGGACGATGGCTTGGAATTCAACCCGCTGCTCTTGAAAAAGGTCGACGAGTTGGAGCTTTCGGTACGTTCTGCGAACTGCTTGAAGAACGACAACATTGTCTACATCGGCGATCTGATCCAGAAAACAGAAGCAGAAATGCTGCGCACCCCGAACTTTGGCCGCAAGTCTTTGAACGAGATCAAAGAAGTGCTGTCCGGGATGGGGCTGCACCTTGGCATGGACGTTGAAGACTGGCCACCAGACAACATCGAAGATCTTGCGAAGAAATTCGAAGACTCGTTCTAATTACGGCGGTGGCCTTCGGGCCACCCCATACGACCCGGGCATCCTGCCCCAAGGAGAACTGGCGACACGCATCGCCGGTCAGACAAAGTAAAATAGCCCGTAGAGGGCACACTTAGGAGAAGAAATATGCGTCACGCACGTGGATACCGCCGCCTAAACCGCACACATGAGCACCGCAAGGCGCTCTGGGCAAACATGGCAGGCTCGCTCATCGAACATGAGCAAATCAAGACAACACTTCCAAAAGCAAAAGAATTGCGCCCAATCATCGAGAAAATGATCACGTTGGCAAAACGCGGTGATCTGCATGCTCGTCGTCAGGCCGCGGCAAAATTGAAGCAAGACCAATACGTTGCCAAATTGTTCGACGTACTTGGGCCACGCTACAAAGACCGCCAAGGCGGCTATGTTCGCGTGCTGAAGGCTGGCTTCCGGTATGGTGATATGGCGCCCATGGCAATTATCGAATTCGTAGATCGGGATCGTGATGCAAAAGGTGCCGCTGACAAAGCACGGCTTGCAGATCAAGAGGTCACATTCGAAGAATAAAAAATCGGGCCGTTCGGTTTGAAAAAGCCCCTGCCGCGTTGTCGGCAGGGGCTTTTTTTGTGCCGGGCAGGAAGAATTTCCCGGCAGTGTCCAATACCATTTCCATTTGCCTTCGCCTGCGTCAGAAACGGTCGAAGTGGGCTAAATAGCCTTGGACATTGAGAACCCCTTTGGCGTTGGTCAAAACATGACCAACGCGTCACTCTAAGTTTTACGCGGTTAAGAACGGTAAAGTGGAAAAAGTGCGGATACTGTACCCTGCGGATAAGCCAACCAATTCGAACGGGGCGGTCTTCGACATGCAGGGCAGCCTATTGGCATCAATACCTCTATTTTGACCTATTCAGGTGGAAACTTCGGGTTTGCAAACCCCTTAGACGTGATAGCGACGTTTGTGGTTCAGGCGCTAGAAGGTCGCATCGCTTCAGGTACTGGTTGGGTGGAGGCCGCGGAGTTCACGTATCATTCGAAGCAGTCGGCGCGGTGGTCAATGATCCCGACTGATCCGGTCGTGATATGGTTGAGGCAATCAATAATCGGTTTGTAAATCAACCCGATACCATGATTGAGATGCTGAGAGCACGCTTGCGGACCTATGAACTAGAGGTTTTGCGTGGTAATCAGCGGGTGGTTTTAACAGTCAGGGTTTAGGTGGCATGGCGGACCTTTTTGCGAGCGATGAAAAGCCTGTGTTCGATGGTCACCGTCCGCTTGCAGATCGCCTACGGCCGCAAGCATTGTCTGACGTTATCGGGCAAAGCCAAATACTGGGCCCAGAAGCCCCACTGACGGTAATGTTGGGCGCTGGTGCCTTGGGGTCGCTTATTTTTTGGGGACCACCGGGCGTCGGTAAAACCACAATTGCGCGCTTGCTTGCCCATGAAACGGATCTGCATTTCGTACAGATCAGCGCCATCTTTACTGGTGTGCCTGATCTGCGCAAAGTCTTTGAAGCCGCGAAAATACGTCGGCAGAACGGGCAGGGGACGCTGCTGTTTGTCGATGAAATACACCGGTTCAACAAAGCACAACAGGACGGTTTTTTACCGCATATGGAAGACGGTACGATCCTGTTGGTCGGTGCCACAACTGAGAACCCTTCGTTTGAACTGAACTCAGCCGTACTCAGCCGGTCGCAGGTTTTTGTGTTGGAGCGTTTGCCGCTGCGCGATCTGGAACGGCTTGCACAACGCGCTGAACAAGAACTTGGCGTGGGTTTGCCGCTTGATGGGCCCGCACGAGAAGCGCTGCTTGAGATGGCGGATGGCGACGGGCGCGCGCTGCTGAACTTGGTAGAACAGGTCGCCGCATGGAAAGTGGATGGTACGCTGGATACGGCCGCTCTCTCAACGCGGTTGATGAAACGCGCCGCGCAGTATGACAAAGGTGGCGATGCGCATTACAACCTCATTTCAGCGCTGCATAAATCAGTTCGCGGGTCTGATCCGGATGCTGCGCTTTATTGGTTTGCACGAATGCTGGAGGGGGGCGAAGACCCGCGCTATCTGGCGCGCCGTATCACGCGTATGGCGGTAGAAGACATCGGGTTGGCTGATCCACAAGCGCAAGCGATCTGCCTGCAAAGCTGGGAAACTTTTGAACGGCTGGGCAGTCCCGAGGGCGAATTGGCGCTTGCTCAGGCCGTGGCGTACCTTGCGCTGGCGCCGAAATCTAATGCGGCTTATGTGGCTTACAAGGGCGCGCGGGTTGCGGCGAAACAAACCGGCTCTGAGCCGCCGCCCAAGCATATTTTGAACGCGGCGACCTCGATGATGAAAGATCAAGGATACGGTGCGGGGTATGCTTATGATCACGATGCCGAAGATGGCTTTTCCGGGCAAAACTACTTTCCCGATGGCATGGACCGCCCTTCGCTGTATCAACCAGTTGAACGGGGTTTTGAACGCGACCTGAAAAAGCGGCTGGATTATTTTACCCGCCTACGGGGCAAGCGCGAAACTTGACATTAGGCGCGCGACGCGTGACAGACCGCCCATGTTAAAGTCTTTGATCTTAGTTGCGGCGGGTGGCGCCTTGGGCGCTTCCTTGCGTTATTTGTGGGGCGTGTCGGTTTACCGAATGACCGGCGGCCCGACAGAATTCCCGATTGCGATCATGGGCGCAAATATTCTGGGGTCTTTTTTAATGGGGGCGTTTGTGGTCTTGGCAGCGCAGCGTGGGCTTACGCATCTTAGCCCCTTTGTGATGACGGGCCTTTTGGGTGGCTTTACAACCTTTTCTGCGTTTTCGCTTGAAACGGTCACGCTGGTCGAACGCGGAGAAATTACCCAAGCCGGGATTTACATAATCCTATCCGTTTTGCTGTCCGTTTTGGGGTTAATGGCTGGCCTGTGGGTCATGCGAGGAGTACTACTATGAGCCGCGTTCAAACGGTGACGGTTGCAGCAGATGATGCAGATCAAAGACTGGATCGCTGGTTCAAACGGCAGTTTCCGCAGATCAGCCAGGGCCGCATCGAAAAGATGTGTCGCAAGGGCGAAATCCGCGTAGATGGCGGCCGGGTCAAGGCTGCCACCCGGTTGGAAGCGGGCCAACAAGTTCGCGTCCCGCCGTTGCCCGACACGGCAGCGCCAACCCCGGTACGCCGCACGGATGTTTCGGCGGCAGACGCCAAGATGATCCGGTCATGTGTGATTTACCGAGATGATCATGTGATCGCATTGAACAAGCCTGCGGGCTTGCCGACGCAAGGTGGTTCAGGCCAAACACGCCACGTCGATGGCCTGACCGAGGCGCTGCGCTTTGATCTTGAGGATAAACCGCGTCTTGTGCACCGGCTAGACAAAGACACGTCGGGCGTTTTGCTTTTGGCCCGGACCCGGTTGGCGGCCAAGGCTTTGACGGCATCCATGCGCCATAAAGAAACGCGCAAGATTTATTGGGCTTTAGTGGCGGGTGTGCCTACGCCGTACCTTGGCGAAATCCGTTACGCGCTGGTAAAGGCTGCGGGACGTGGCAAGGGCGGGGAGGGTGAAAAGATGATCGCTCTTCACCCTCGCGAAGTAGACGACACACCCGGTGCGAAACGCGCACATACGCTTTATGCGACGCTCTATCGGGTCGGTTCTCGGGCTGCTTGGGTGGCGATGGAACCGATTACCGGCCGCACGCACCAACTGCGCGCCCATATGGCCGAGATTGGGCATCCGATTATCGGCGATGGTAAATACGGTGGGTCAGGTCAAGAAAACATGGGGGATGGCTGGGGCGCACAACTGGGCGGCGTGATCTCTAAGAAATTGCACCTGCATGCACGGATGATGCGGTTTGAGCATCCCGAAACCCGCAAAGAGATAACGGTGACTGCTGAAATGCCCGACCACATGGCCCACAGTTGGGACACCTTTGGCTGGACCGAAGATTTGGCTGCCGAAGACCCGTTTGAGGCCCTTTGAATGAGCGCAGATTTGCGATTGGTCATCTTTGATGTGGACGGCACTTTGGTAGATAGCCAAGGCGATATCGTTGGCGCGATGACCCGCGCATTTGAAGACGTGTCGATGGCTGTGCCAAGCCGGTCTGAAATCCTTGGAATCGTTGGGTTGTCACTGGATGTTGCGATGGCACGCTTGGCGCCGCGTGCCAGTCAATCCATGCAGGCCGCAATGGTCGAAGGGTACAAAAACGCCTATATTGACATGCGCGCCAAGGTTGGGGCTGCGCAATCCAGCCCGCTCTATCCGGGGGCGCGTCAGGTGTTGGACGAATTGCAGGCTGTGCCACATATTTTACTGGGGGTAGCGACTGGTAAATCACGCCGCGGCTTGGATAAATTGCTTGAGGCGCATGAACTCGACCACCTTTTTGTAACGCAGCAGGTTGCAGACTATCATCCGTCCAAACCGCATCCGTCGATGGTAATAGAAGCGATGCGTGATGTGGGCGTATTACCCGAACAGACCGTAATGATCGGGGATACCAGTTTTGATATGCAAATGGCAGCATCAGCCGGGGTGCGGGGAATCGGCGTATCTTGGGGGTATCATCCTGTTTCTGCCTTGGCAGATGCTGCCCATATTCTGGACGATTTTTCAGGGCTACCGGGCGTCTTGAAAAGCTTATGGGGAAAATAGCATGAGCGAATGGAAAGCCAAAAAATTCTGGACGGATGTGAATATTCGGGCTGAGCCAAATGGGTTTGGGATATCGCTGGATGCACGGCCGGTGAAAACGCCGGCGAAACGTACGCTGATCGTGCCGTCCGAGGACTTTGCACAGGCCGTTGCGGCTGAATGGGCTGCGCAAGATGAAAAGATTGACCCGCTCAGCATGCCCTTTACCCGCAGTGCCAATGCAGCCCTTGATAAGGTCAGCATACAACACGCTGAAGTCGCTGATATGTTGGCGGCTTATGGCGATAGTGATCTGCTATGCTACCGCGCGGATTACCCGCAAGCGTTGACAGAGCGCCAAGCGGCCCAGTGGGACCCATTTCTAGAGTGGGCGGCAGAGACCTTGGGCGCCAGACTGCAGGCGCGGTCAGGCGTGATGCATGTGCCCCAAGACCCCGTCGCATTGCAGAAATTAAGTCAAAAAATTCATGCTATGACGTCCTTTCAACTGGCTGGTTTCCATGACCTTGTCAGCTTGTCCGGGTCACTGATTCTCGGCTTTGCCGCCACGGTTAACGTCCAAAGTGCCAAAGCGATTTGGAATATTTCGCGTCTTGACGAAATCTGGCAGGCAGAAGAGTGGGGCGCGGACGAAGAGGCAGACGCCGCTGCCGAAGTCAAAGAGCACGCTTTTATCCATGCAAAGCAAGTGTTTGATCTGGCCAGTGCCTAATTTTTCGCCATGGCTGCTTGAGGTGACGTAAAGGCAGGCATTTGTGCCGTGAATTTGTCATAGCTGCCCTTGACCTTATGCCCAATTTTCTAACAGAATAGTGCCCATTCGCTAGGCATAAGCCTTGTCGTAAATTGCCGGCAGAAACCGCCGGTCGATCCGCTGAATGAGCAGCGGAAAATCAGGAAGAGGTATAAAATGACAAAATCAGTACTCCTAGGTGCACTGACTGTAGCGGGCCTTGCGGCTGGCGCTGCAGCGGCGGGCACATTGGACGACGTAAAAGCACGTGGCACATTGAACTGTGGCGTGACAACCGGTCTGGTGGGCTTTGCTGCGCCTGACGCAAATGGCGAATGGAACGGTTTTGACGTTTCCGTATGCCGTGCGGTTGCCGCAGCTGTTCTTGGCGACCCATCTGCTGTGGAATTCGTTCCCACAACAGGTAAAACACGCTTCACCGCTCTGGCTTCAGGCGAGATCGACATGCTGGCGCGTAACACAACTTGGACGTTCTCGCGCGATGTGGACCTTAAGTTCACTTTCGTTGGTGTGAACTACTATGACGGCCAAGGCTTCATGGTTCCAAAAGAGCTGGGCGTAAGCTCTGCCAAGGACCTTGATGGCGCGACTGTATGCATCCAAACTGGTACAACAACAGAGTTGAACTTGGCGGACTTCTTCCGTGCAAACAACATCAGCTATGAGCCTGTGCCAATCGAAACAAACGCCGAAGCACAACAGCAGTACCTTGCTGGCGCGTGCGACGTGTACACCACAGACGCATCCGGCTTGGCCGCGACACGTGCGACTTTCGAAGCACCGGGCGATCACGTCCTGTTGCCAGAAATCATCTCCAAAGAGCCTCTGGGCCCGCTTGTTCGCCACGGCGACGACGAATGGGGTGACGTGGTACGTTGGACACTGAACGCTCTGATCACTGCAGAAGAGCTGGGTGTTACATCCGCAAACGTATCCGAGATGTCTTCCGGTTCGGGTAACCCCGAAGTGGCGCGCCTGTTGGGTACAGAAGGCACATTGGGCGAAATGCTCGGCCTTGACGCTGACTGGGCGATGAAAGCCATCTCCAGCCAAGGTAACTACGGTGAAATCTTTGCCAAGAACATTGGCGAAGAAACACCAATCGGTCTGTCCCGTGGGCTTAACGCTCAGTGGACAAACGGTGGTTTGATCTACTCACCCCCGTTCCGTTAAGAACGATCAAGCAAGGGCGCAGGTTAATCCCTGCGCCCTTCGCACTTTAAGACCAAAAAAGAATTTACCCCGGCAATCAGAGACGTCTTAAACGTCCGGATTAAATCCAAGGCCGGAACCACGGGGAACATACTCATGACAACAATAACGGACCCACCGAGGGAGTCGTTTCGGCTATCCATGCTGGTTAACGACACGCGCTACCGGTCGTTGACGTTCCAAGCGATTGCGCTTTTTACGCTTATTGTGGCCTTTGCATATTTGTTGAACAATCTGTTCACGAACCTTGAGGCTGCAGGCCTTAATATCTCTTTTGATTTCCTTGGCGATCCGGCCGGATATGACATCAACCAAACGCTTGTTCCCTATGACAGCCAGTCGCCCCATTCGACTGCAGCCGTCGTCGGTATTCTGAACACGCTGCTGGTTGCCTTTCTGGCGTGTCTGACTGCGACTGTGTTTGGGGTGATTGCGGGCGTCTTGCGCTTGTCGAACAACTGGCTCGTTTCCAAGCTGATGTCCTTTTATGTTGAGATCTTCCGGAATATCCCCGTTCTAATCTGGATCATCATCATATTTACAATCATGACCGCCGTGATGCCCGCCCCGCGTGCTTTCCGCGGGGATGAACCCGAGGCGTCGATGCTGTGGGGGGCCTTTGCTTTCACCAACCGCGGGGTCTATATACCTGCGCCGATTTGGGGCCCCGGCTCCATTGTTGTTGTGATTACCTTCCTTGCGTCTATTGCAGGCGTTATCGGGTACCGCAAATATGCAACGAACCTGCTGTATTCGACAGGTAAACTGCTGCCCATGGGCTGGCCGAGCCTTGCGATCTTGTTCGTACCCAGCATCTTGATCTACTTCATTATGGGGCGTCCAATTGGTTTAGAATACCCTGAGCTTGGTGGCTTTAACTTCCGCGGTGGTATTCAAATCGGTGCGCCGCTCATTGCGCTTTGGTTCGCATTGTCGATCTATACAGGCGCCTTTATCGCGGAAAACGTGCGTGCAGGTATTCAGGCTGTGTCTAAAGGCCAGACCGAGGCCGCAGGTGCGTTGGGCCTGCGTCCAAACCGCATTATGAACCTTGTTGTTCTGCCGCAAGCTTTACGCGTGATCATTCCGCCGCTCATTTCTCAGTACCTGAACATCACGAAAAACTCGTCGCTGGCGATTGCTGTGGGCTATGCCGATATCACAGCGACCTTGGGTGGTATCACGTTGAACCAAACTGGCCGTGCCATCGAATGTGTTTTGCTGCTGATGTTGTTCTATCTCACGATCTCGCTGAGCATCTCTGCGGTCATGAACGTCTATAACAAATCTGTTGCGTTGAAAGAGCGGTGATCCATGACTGATACAAACCAACACTCCGTTTCATTCGTTCGCACCGAAAGCATCCCCGAGCGGGAGCCGCCCTATGCGGCTTCTGGCCCAATCAAATGGGCACGCGAAAACCTTTTTGCCACGCCGGCAAATAGCCTGCTGACGATCGTTGCGGCTTATTTCATCTACCTTATCCTCACGTCGACATTGCCATGGATCATGAATGGTATCTGGACTACCTCCAGCCTTGCGGCCTGCCGGGAGATTTTGGACGGTGCGACAGGCGCGTGTTTCTCAGTTTTGACCGAGCGGTGGAACCAGCTGATCTTTGGTTTCCAGTACCCGACGGAACTATACTGGCGTCCAACACTGGCCTTTTTGCTGATGATGGTCGCAGCCGCGCCCGTGCTCTTCTTTGATTTGCCGCGCAAGCTGCTCATTTTTACAGCGCTGTATCCCTTTATTGCTTATTACCTGATCTGGGGTGGCGCGCTGGGCGTTCCGGTCCTGGCCTTGGTTGGCGTGGTTGCTGGTGCGCTGGTGTATCAACGCTTTGTTGCCGGTAGCTTTGCCGCTGGCTTTTTTGGCGGTGTCGCAACCGCGATAATCGTATGGCAAATAGGCGGATTGCTGATCCCCGAAGATGCTAATGAAACTGCGATGATGACGGCCGTTCCCAGCCGTGACATGGGGGGCTTTATGCTCAACATGATGCTGGGCGTGACCTGTGTGTCGCTGTCCATTCCGCTTGGCATCGCACTGGCGCTTGGGCGGCAGTCGAGCATGCCACTGATCAAGTGGATCTGCGTTATCTTCATTGAGTTCATTCGCGGCGTGCCTTTGATCACGCTGTTGTTTGTGGCCTCTGTGATGTTGGCGTATTTCTTTCCGCCTGACAGCCAGGTTGACCTGTTCTTACGCGTTGTGATCATGATCACGATGTTCTCGGCGGCCTATATCGCCGAGGTGATCCGGGGCGGTTTGGCCGCGTTGCCAAAAGGCCAATACGAAGGCGCCGACAGCCTTGGGTTGGATTATGCGCAGGCCACACGCCTGATCATTCTGCCACAAGCTTTGAAGATCTCCATTCCGGGGATCGTGAACGTGGCGGTAGGCTTGTTCAAAGACACCACGCTGGTGTCCGTGATTTCGATGTTTGATCTTGTGGGCATGATCCGCGGTCCGATCCTTGCATCGACAGAATGGAACGGCGTGTACTGGGAACTGCTTGGCTTTGCGGCTTTGCTCTTCTTTGTCGTCTGCTACGGCATCTCGCAATATTCACAATGGCTCGAGCGTCGTCTCGCAACCGATCACAGATAAGGAGGCCTGAATAATGGCTGAACTAGCATCTCAATTGAAGGTCTCGGACGAGATCGCAATCACCATCAACAAGATGAACAAGTGGTATGGCGCGTTCCACGTGCTGCGCGACATTGATCTGACAGTAAACCGGGGCGAGCGGATTGTTATCTGTGGCCCTTCCGGGTCTGGTAAATCCACGCTAATCCGCTGCATCAATGCGCTAGAAGAGCACCAGCAAGGGTCGATTGAGGTCGATGGAACATTGTTGTCTTCGGACCTCAAAAACATCGACAAGATCCGGTCAGAGGTTGGCATGTGCTTTCAGCACTTTAACCTCTTTCCACACCTGACGATCCTTGAGAACTGCACATTGGCGCCCATCTGGGTCCGTAAAACGCCCAAGAAAGAAGCCGAAGAAACGGCGATGCATTTCCTTGAAAAGGTGAAAATTCCGGATCAGGCGAACAAGTATCCCGGTCAGCTTTCTGGTGGTCAGCAGCAGCGTGTTGCGATCGCGCGCAGCCTGTGCATGAAGCCGCGCATCATGCTGTTTGATGAACCCACCTCCGCCTTGGATCCAGAGATGATCAAAGAGGTGCTCGACACCATGATCGAACTGGCCGAAGAAGGCATGACCATGCTGTGCGTCACGCATGAGATGGGCTTTGCCCGTCAGGTGGCAAACCGTGTGATCTTTATGGATGCCGGTCAAATCGTGGAACAAAACGAGCCGGAGGCGTTCTTTAACAACCCGCAGTCCCCACGGACACAGTTGTTCCTAAGCCAGATCCTCGGGCACTAAAGGTTCGATATTTTCGACAGGGTCGCGGCTGGTTTCAGTTGCGACCTTTTTTACACCGTACTGGGGGAAAGTTCGCGCGGGATGACGAAATCAACGACAGTCCCGCTCAGCCAGTCGACGTTCATCCAATCATCAGTGTCAAAGTCGCAGACGAGCGTCGCCCCCGTGGGGTAGTCGGAAAAGCGCAGATGTGTGGGCGGGTCTTCCAACAGGCGGTGGGCCATTTCGCAAATGCCGGGGTTGTGTCCCAGCATCAAGACGGTGGGTTTCGTCGCAGAGTTCAGCGTTTCCAGCATGTGCCGGGCTTCGCACAGATACAGCGCACTGGTAAACAGTGTTTGCGGTGTAGGCTCCAGTTGTAGCCCAATCAGTGTCTGGCCTGTCCTTTCAGCGGACGAACACATGACTTGATCAGGATGATAGCCTTGTGCGCGCATCCAATGGCCGAGGTCGCGTGCCGCTTGCGTCCCACGTGCGTTCAGGGGGCGGTCATGGTCCGACAGACCTGCATGGCTCCAATCGGATTTGGCGTGCCGCATCAGAATTAGTCGGCGCATCATTTTACCCCTTAAAGATGTGCATGTGGTAGGCTGATTGCGCTGTTTCGCGCGGATAGGCTGCGGATACGGGGCATATACTACGCGCTTGGCACCCTTGGCCCACGCAGTCTTGCCCGGCATCTGTGCCAAGGAAAGACTTGCATCCTGCCACATCATAGCTACTGCCGTCAAAGGCCCCGACGGGGCACGCAGTGCGGCACGGTTGATCTGTGCAGCTGTCGCAGGGGTTTGGCGGCGGGGCAGGCAACGTGACATGCCACGGCAGCGCCAAAGCTCCCCGAAACGAAACAAAGAGCCCTGCGGTATCGTGCACCAGCAACATGATAGGAGAGGCGTGGATGCGTCCCGTGCGTGTGGCCCAACTGAAAAACGGCAAAAACGGTGCACCCCCAAAAGGATAGAGCGCGGTGGCCCCGATCTCGGTCGCCCAATCGCCGATCACCCGCGTAGACCACCTGTCCATTGGATCCGCATCACCGCTTTGCCATTCGGGGCTTTCTGTAAACCGAGGCCAAAACTGTGGTTCGTCCGGACCAAGAAGTAGCAAAGTCTGACAGTCTTTAGGTGCACCATCATCTGCCGCGGGGTGGAACCCCCCTAGGATAGTTAGACACCGGTCTCTGGCCTGCATGTGCAGCGCGTCAAAGGTCACTTGCGAGCAAAGGGGAGGGTCAGCGACCACCCCAAATTACTGGGGCGGTCATCTTGCCACTCCAGCCCGACTTGCATGTCGTCGTGCCCTGCTGCGGGCTGCGCGATATACGTGCCGAACAAACGGTCCCAGATCGACAACGCAAACCCGTAGTTACTGTCATGTTCGGTGCGGTGCACGGAATGGTGCACACGGTGCATATCCGGGGTGACCAGTACTTTGCGCAAGGGGGCATCCAACCAGCGTGGCAAAGCAAGGTTCGCGTGGTTGAACATTGCCGTTCCGTTCAAAATAATCTCGAACAGGATAACTGCAACAGCGGCGGGCCCTAGCAGATACACAAGCCCAATTTTCAGCAGCATCGACAAGGCGATCTCAACCGGGTGAAAGCGGATAGCCGTGGTTACATCCATATCGACATCTGCATGGTGCACGCGGTGCAGGCGCCATAAAATGGGCACCTTGTGAGTAATCAAATGTTGCAACCAAATGGTAAAGTCAAAGACCAGCACAACCAAAATCACCTCGACAGCAAGGGGTAAGTCAAGGTTGTTGAACAGGCCCCAGCCTTGCGCCTGCGCGTCGACAGCGGCACCAACGGCCAGCAATGGCAATGCAAATGCCATGGCACGCAGGGTCAATGTATTCAGCAGGGTCACACCCCAGTTCGTTACCCAGCGGCGGCTGCGCGGTTGGCTGCGCGCACGACGGGGGGCCAACGCCTCAAGGCTTGCGAGGATCGCAAAGAGGCCCAAGAACACGGCCAGTCGGATAAGTGCCTCATTTTCCATGCTGCTAACTTAGGCGCGTCGCGCGCTAACACAAGCGCTCCGGCAACACATCTGCGTTAATCTGCGCGAATGATTGAGCCCGCACCATGTTCGGTGAAAAGTTCAAGCAGACAAGCGTTTGGGGCGCGACCATCTAGGATAACCGCTGCCCTGACACCGCCGGCCAACGCGTCAAGCGCAGTCTCCGTTTTCGGGATCATGCCGCCTGCGATTGTACCGTCTTCTGTCATGGTGCGAATCTGAGTGGCTGAAAGCTCTGTGACGACCTCTCCTGCTGCGTTCTTAACGCCGGCAACATCTGTCAGCAGCAACAACCGGTCGGCTTTAAGGGCTGCTGCGATTGCACCTGCTGCGGTGTCACCGTTGATATTAAACGTCTCGCCGTTTTTCCCTGCGCCCAAAGGCGCGATGACGGGGATGTATTCTTTTTCGGTGAGATCACGCAGCACGTCGGGGTTCACCGTGTCAGGTGTTCCGACAAAGCCCAGATCCGGATCGGTTTGGGTGCAATAAATTAGCTTTGCGTCTTTACCAGAAATCCCAATTGCACGGCCGCCTTGACTGTTGATTGCTTGCACGATCCGCTTGTTCACCAAGCCGCTTAGCACCATTTCAACCACATCCATTGTGGCGGCATCTGTCACACGTTTGCCGTTCACAAAATCAGACTTGATCTGCAGCCGGTCGAGCATCGCGTTTATCATCGGCCCGCCCCCATGCACGATCACAGGGTTCACGCCGACTTGCCGCATCAGCACCACATCGCGCGCAAATTCATCCATTGCCTCGTCGCTACCCATGGCGTGACCACCTAGTTTGATCACCACAGTCGCGTTTGAATAGCGCTGCAAAAAAGGCAAAGCTTTATTGAGAGTGCTAGCGGTGGCAATCCAGTCACGGTTCATGTCTTGGGTCTTCATTTCCAGGCCATTGGTTCAAGGTTTATGTGCCGCGCGTTCGTCCTTCGCAATAGCATATCATTCAAGCGTTGTGATGATGGCGCGCAAGGTCGGGATGCCCCAACCTTTCTCACTGGACGTAACGATCAATTCTGGAAAGGCTGCGGGGTGCTTGGCAAGCGCAGCACGCACCTGATCCAGTACTTTTTCGCGGTCTTTTTCTTTGACTTTGTCCGCTTTGGTCAAAACTACCTGAAAGGTCACGGCCGCGCTGTCCAAAAGGCTAAGAATTTCTTGGTCTACCGTTTTGACACCGTGACGTGCATCGATCAGTACAAAGGCGCGACGCAGGGTCTGACGACCCGACAAATACTGTTTGAGCAGCCTTTGCCATTTTTCAACCACGGGTACGGGCGCATTGGCGTAACCGTAGCCGGGCAAATCCACTAGGTAATGGCTTTCGCCGGCAGTGAAATAGTTGATTTCTTGCGTGCGGCCGGGGGTATTTGACGCGCGCGCCAATCCCTTGCGCCCGGTCAACGCGTTGATCAAAGATGATTTGCCCACATTTGAACGCCCGGCAAAGCAAACCTCCATCCGGTCAGCAGGCGGCAAGCCGGACATAGCAACGACACCTTTGACGAATTCCGTCTCGCCTGCGAACAGCAACCTGCCCATTTCCAAGGTCTGAGCGTCTGGATCGTCGGCTACGGGAAAGGGAAGCTGCGTCATAACACTTCGACCTTATCGCCTACGTTGATCGTGCCACCAGTTTTAACTTCTGCACGTACCGAAAAATCCTGATGGTTCCAGTGTTCTAACGCGGTCAATGTGTCTGCATCGCGTTGACCGGTGTCAGGGTTTGCCGTCGTGGCCAAGCAGCGGTCAGTGCGTTCGCGCATGTGCAAAATACACTCGCCGATGCGAACATCTTTGCCCATCCAATCAAACTCCACCCAAGGTGTATCGCAGTCAAACCAGATGTTGCCCCGCCAGCGGTGAATGGACAAATCCCGACCCATGCGTTCTTCGACCGCGCGATGTGAGGCAAGGTTGCATAGGGTGACCGAAGGGAAATCGCTGTCGGTGAACCCGCGATCTTTCAACTTGACGATGCGGTCGGGCAGGGCGCGGTCTTGGGGAACTAAAGGCGTGACCCACTTGATAAAGGCGCTTGCGTCCTCATCTGGGTTAAACGTCAAATCTGGCTTTGCGGGGTGGCTGAGTGTAACGAGCCCTGTGGCCACATCCAGCTGAGAGCTGATGGCCATCAACGCCGGTGCTTTGGACACCCTGCTGAAGTTAGCACAGCGTGCCCATACAGATCCATCCGCCTTTGACGCGTCATGTGCAACTGCCCATAGCCGGTCAAACGGCATGGATTGCCCGGCGACAAGGACCACGCTGTCCAAGCTTTCCCGGCCATGGCTTTTGATCGGATGGCGCAGGATAGACGTGACCCGTGTCATTTACTGTCCGTTTTTGACTTCTTGGCAAAGCCACCTTTAATGTTGCCAAAGACGTCTGGTTTGTAGCCCTGGCTGCGCATGATCATGTATTGCTGTGCAAAAGTGATCGTGTTGTTGGCGATCCAATAGACGACAAGTCCGCTGGCAAAACCGCCCAGCATGAACATGAACACCCATGGCATCCAGGCAAAGATCATTTGCTGCGTAGGGTCAGTCGGTGCAGGGTTCAGCTTTTGCTGCAGGAACATGGAAATGCCCAGCAGCAATGGCAGGATGCCGATAAAGATCAGAGCCATGATCGAACCGGGCTCTGGGCTTGCGTTTGGCAGTAAACCATAGAGGTTCAGAATGGATGTAGGATCCGGCGCGCTGAGGTCTTGGAAAGGGCCGAAGAACGGCGCGTGGCGCAATTCGATCGTGACAAAGATCACTTTGTAGAGCGAGAAGAAGATCGGGATTTGCAGCAGGATCGGTAAACACCCTGCGGCTGGATTGACCTTTTCCTTCTTATACATCTCCATCATGCCTTGTTGCAGCTTTTGACGGTCTTCGCCGGCTTCTTCCTTGAGCTTCTCCATTTGGGGCTGAAGCTCTTTCATTTTGGCCATAGAAACGTAGGACTTATAAGCCAACGGCAGCAGGATGGCCTTGATGATCAACGTCAAACCGATGATCGCCCAACCCATGTTACCGATGAAGGCGTTCAAATAGTGAAGCAGCCAGAAGATTGGCTTGGTCAGGAAAAAGAACCAACCCCAGTCGATGCTGTCGATGAACCCTTCAACACCTGCGGTCTCATAATTCCGGATTGTCTCCCATTCTTTTGCACCAGCAAAAAGTTGGGTTGTCGCAGTAACTGTCGTCCCTGGGGCTACAGTCTGCGCGGGTAACACAGTTTCGGCCTGATAGATGTCGCGACGTTCGTCATATTTGGCCACTGATTTAAATGCGCTTCCGGGCGCAGGTATCAGCGTGGACATCCAATAATGATCCGTAAATCCAATCCACCCGTTCTGTTGAACTTGGGTGACCTCGGCGCGTGCGCCTTCGCGTTCTTCGAATGCGAATTCAGGCATGTCATCCCAATTTGTTTCGGTTAGTTCTCCGTCTGCCATGGCGACGACACCTTCATGCAAAATGAAGAAGTTCATCAGGTCAGTCGGTTGCCCGTGACGCGCCAATACACCGTAGGGTGCCATGCTGACCGTCGTATCTGACGTGTTTGCCACCGATTGTGTGATTGTGAACATGTAGTCGGCATCAATTTCGATCATCCGCGAAAAGGTGAGGCCGGCGCCGTTGTCCCACGATAGGGTCACGGGTGAACCAACGCTGAGCGATGCCCCTGCCGTTTGCGTCCATTCAGTGTTTGGGCCGGGAACCTGCGCAGGGTCAACACCCGCACCCGCCGCCCAACCATATAGTGCGTAATAGGCGTTTTGCGTTCCAACGGGCGACAGCATCGTTACGATTGCGGCATCGTCGTCTTGGGTTTCGCGGTAGTCTTTGAGAGATAAATCATCGATACGTCCGCCAATCAGCGAGATCGACCCGCTTAGGCGATCGGTTGAAATTTCCAACCGTGGCGCATTTTCAAGTGCTGTATCTCTGTCCTCGATTTCTGACGCGAGCGCTTCGGGCACATCTGCTGTAACAGACGGCAAAATACCAGTTGTGGCATCGGGTGTCAGCTCAGCGGATGTTTCTGCATCAATCGGAAATTCGGGTTCGGGCGGAGGGAATAGAACAAACCAAACCAGAATCACAATGAAACTGAGTGCGGTTGCAAGAATGAGGTTCTTGTTCTGATCGTCCATCGAGCCAGCCACCTGATCTGTTTTGATAACTGCGTGGGTTCAACAGAGTGTGGACCCAAAGGTCAAGTGGATTCGGGTTTTTGGGGCGTTTCTGCTACGCTTGGTCGCTTTTATCTGGTGGTCTCAAACGGTAGTGGGCGATTGTATCGTGCTTTAACGTGATTTATTGCCAAAAATTTGCGCTGCATCTTGCAGTTTGGCGTTGTGGTTTTTCATCCAGTCGAGTGTTTCGTGAAATGGCATTGGTTTGCCGATGCCAAACCCTTGTACGTGCGTGCAACCGAGTTGAGCGAGCAGCGCATGTTCCCCGACGGATTCCACGCCTTCGGCTAGTGTTTCGACCTCTAACCGTTCAGCCATTGTCAAGATCGCACTGATCATGCGCTGCTGTTCGGGGTCTTTATCAGCTTTGAGGACAAATGATCTGTCGATCTTTATGCGCGAAACTGAGAAACGTCGGATGGAGGAAATAGAGGCATGGCCGGTGCCGAAATCATCTAAGTCGATGCGGCACCCTAGTTCGCCAAGCAGATTAATGTTGCGCGTTATTGTATCGTCGGGTGCCCCGGCTACGACCGTTTCCAACACCTCAACTGCGAGCCGGTCTGGCGTTAAGTCAAACCTATCCAGCTCCCATTTCACTTTTTCGACCAAACGTGGATTGCTAAGCTCTGGCCCGGCAAAATTAACCCCGACTTGAGGCACGGCGGCGCCCGCATTGTCCCATGCTTTCAACGCAGTAAACGCATGATGCATCATGGTTTCTGCAAGCTGTTCTAAGAGCCCGGCCTCTTCGACTGCTGGCAAGAACATATTTGGGGGGATCATGCCACGTTTTGGGTGGTTCCAACGCGCCAACGCTTCAAAGCCAGTTACATAACCGGTGTCAGTCGAGATCTGGGGTTGAAACCAAGCTTGGATCTGGCCGCTTTCTAAGGCATTTGCTAAATCATAGCGAAGCTCTGAGCGGTGCTTTGTTTTGCGGCGCATCTCCTCTGAGTATGCCCTTATCGCCCCTGGCCCGTGCAATTGAGCTTCTCGCAGGGCATGGCCTGAAGCTTGCAGCCAGGCGGAATAGTCATCTGTCATCACTTTGGTGTTTTGGCAAAACCCCACACAGCTGGTGATGTAAACAGTGGTGCCGTCAATTGAAAATGGTTCTTCCAAAGCGGCTTGAACACGACCAGCCACCTGAATGCACAGTTCCAAGTCGAGGCGTTTGACCAAGCCCAATGTGATTGCAAACCTGCTATCGTTGCTTTGAGCGACTGCATCTTCCTCTCGCATTGCGTTCGTGAGGCGCTCGAATACTGTCTCAGCCAATTTTTCGGTAGCGCTTTGACCGTATCTGTCGACGATCGCATCGAAATCATCAATTTCAATCTGATAGGTAGCAGATTTTAGTCCAGAGGCGCGGGCACTAGCAAAGATGTCTTTTGCGGTTTCTTTGAATGTCTCACGGTTCATTTTACCCGTGACCGGCACCCGTCCAGTTTTTTCACGAACGGTGGGCGATTGGACATAAGTTGATAGAAATAGGATAGGAAAGGCGAACGCCATCGTCATCAAAGCACGTTCACCAGCCACCCAAAACAAGCCCAAGCAAGCGGCAGGGACACACGCCAAGACGATTGGATTGCTTAGGCAGCCATGGATTCCAAGCCGCGTCTGGTGCAAAGCCGCAGTTGCAATTGCGAGCATATATTTCCCCTAAACCGTCGTCACTTGTACCAACCTCAGGTTAAAACAGTTTAGGGTTTGTTCTCGGTTAATTTCCAAAGGAATGCGCTTGGGGACTTTGGTCAAATTGTAATTACCTGAGCGATAAACCTTCAAAGTCGAACAGCTTTGGGTCAAGTAAATGTGAGGGTCGCGCGTTCATTAATGCACGAAACATAACTTGCCTACGTCCAGGGCTGTTTTTTTCCCATCCGTCAAGGATCGCTTTGACCTGTTGACGTTGCAACCCGTCTTGGCTGCCGCAAAGATCGCAGGGAATAATCGGGTAATTCATAGCACTGGCAAATTTTTCACAATCCGCTTCGGCCACATGGGCAAGGGGGCGATACAGAAATAGATCGCCTTCTTCGTTAACAAGTTTGGGTGGCATTGTAGCCAGACGCCCGCCGTGGAAAAGGTTCATAAAAAACGTCTCAAGGATATCATCCCGGTGGTGACCCAGAACCACGGCTGAGCATCCTTCCTCCCGCGCTATGCGATACAAATTACCGCGCCGCAGCCGCGAACAAAGTGCGCAAAAGGTGCGCCCCTCAGGGACCTTGTCCATCACAATCGAGTAGGTGTCTTGGTATTCGATCCGATGCGGCACCTGCATTTTTTCCAGAAAAGCAGGTAATACCGTAGCGGGAAAACCCGGCTGCCCTTGGTCAAGATTACAAGCCAGAATATCAACTGGCAAAAGCCCGCGCCATTTCAGTTCGTACAGCACGGCAAGCAAGGTGTAGCTGTCTTTGCCACCGGACAGACAAACCAACCAGCGTGCGTCTTTTTCGATCATGCCATATGCGTCGATCGCTTCACGGACATAGCGGACAATGCGTTTGCGCAGTTTACGAAATTCAGTGGTTTTCGGGGCACCACTGAACAAGGGATGAATGTCGTCG
Source organism: Roseobacter sp. (assembly GCA_045104955.1). GTDB lineage: Bacteria > Pseudomonadota > Alphaproteobacteria > Rhodobacterales > Rhodobacteraceae > Roseobacter. The sequence goes on along the minus strand of JBGCDB010000080.1, from coordinate 5,417 downwards.
GGACCATCAAGCATGGCGCTCTCCTGCTTTTATAGCTACGTCTTATAAAAGCTGTTGTGATGAACCAAAAGGGTGCCACGCGCGTAAACGTCGAAACATACGAGGTGCGTCATGTTACGAATGGGTCTATTTGGGTTAAGCATGGTTGCCTTGGCAGGGTGCGTGGGCAAACCGGATTTAACGGAACCAAAGCTGTCAGACCGCGAATTCAATCTTGAAGAATACTTTGACGGCGAGGTTGTGGCGACTGGCCAATTTCAAGATGTCTTTGGCACAGTGCGTCGCCGGTTTGACGTGGTCATTGACGGGACATGGGATGCGACGTCGCAAACGCTTACGCTGGTCGAGGATTTCGCCTACGCCGACGGGACCTTTGAACAGCGAATCTGGACGTTGAACAAAACCGGCCCGCAAACATGGGCAGGCACGGCGCCCGGCGTCCTTGGTGAGGCCGTAGGGACCGAAGCGGGCGACACATTCAACTGGCAGTACCAGATCGATCTGCCCGTCCCGGATGGTACATTGCGTGTCAGATTTGATGATTGGATGTGGCAGCTGAGCGATACACAGGTGCTCAACCGCGCTTACATGAAGAAATTTGGTGTGGATGTTGGTGAAGTCATCATTTTGTTCGACAAGAAGTCGTAATTATCGGCTGACAGTATCTTTCGCCGGTGGAACCGGATCATAGCCACTTTGACCCCAAGGATGACACCGGCAAACCCGTTTAGCTGTCAGCCACCCGCCTTTGAGGCCCCCATGCCTTTGTAGCGCTTCTAGCGAATAGGCGCTGCAGGTGGGCTGATATCGGCAGTTATGCCCCACCCAAGGGCTGAAAATCAGTCTGTAGCCTCGCACGGGCAGAGATAAAACCCAAGCCAGCGGTGTCATCCCGTGTCCTTGTGCATTTTGCGCAAGGCGTCACGAAGGTCAGATTGCAATGCCCCAAACGGGTGGCTCGCAGTTTTGCCAGCTCGGCCAATCAGGACATAGTCAACGCCATTGTGACCCATTTGCGGCAAAACCAGCCGCGCAATTTCACGCAGCCGTCGTTTGGCGCGATTGCGCGCCACGGCATTGCCCACCTTTTTAGAACAGGTAAAACCGACACGCGCGCCGCACGCTTCACCCGGTTGGCGGACGCGCACCTGCAGCACGAAACCGTGTGTTACCACGCGCGGGCCCCGAGACGCGCGCAAAAAATCTGCTCGTTTCGTCAATGTCGTTAGACGCAAAGAAGCCGCCGCAGACGGTTCCTCGGCGGCCTTAGGGCCACTTTGGGGTGCTTGCGACGGCGTCATATTTCAAAGACCACGATGGGCCTGATTACGCGCTGAGCGACTTCCGGCCCTGCGCACGACGTGAATTGATGATTTTGCGGCCGGCTTTTGTGGCCATGCGCGCGCGGAAACCGTGACGCCGCTTGCGCACGAGGTTCGAGGGTTGAAAGGTGCGTTTCATCGCTCCGTCTCCATAATTATACTTCGGTCACAGGCGGAATCGCCCCGCATCCGGTCATGTAAGAAGCCCGTGCTCTAAAGCGCATCCGCGCCCAAGTCAAACCCTCTGCGCCGGTAAATCGTCGTAAACTGCAATAAATATCCGCCAAATCGTGCCGGGATGTTTCAACCTGGTAATTGACGCCGGGTAAAACGGGCCGATCGCGTCACAGCCGTTCAAGCGCGCGTGATCGGCCTATCGCATGACCCGTTGACCCGTCATGTAATGCAGTAATTGCAACCCAGCCCCCGAAAGGCGACAGTGATGACTGACATGACCGATACCCCGAATTCCAGTTGGACGCGCAGGCTTCCGCTTTTTATCATTTTGGTGGTCGCCGCAGTGGGGGCCTTCACGCTCAAGGACTATTTCACCTTTGACGCGCTGCGCGACAACCGCGAAGCGTTGATTGCGTTCAGAGATGCCAACTTGGTTCTGACGGCGTTAGGATTTGTGCTGGCTTATGTCGTCATCGTCGCTTTTTCACTGCCTGGTGCATTGATTGCAACGCTGACGGGCGGTTTTCTGTTCGGCACGCTGGGTGGATCGTTGCTGAGCGTCTCTGGGGCGACTGTCGGTGCAACTGCCATTTTCCTAGCGGCGCGGCATGGGTTTGGTGAAAAGCTCAAGGCGCGCATGGATGCGTCTGTTGGTACGCTAGGCAAATTTACCAAAGGCTTGGATGAAAATCAGTGGTCCATGCTGTTTTTTATGCGCCTCGTTCCGGTGGTCCCCTTCTTTGTCGCCAATCTGATCCCTGCGTTCCTTGCTGTGCCTGTGCACAGGTATGTCGTGTCGACTTTCCTCGGGATTATTCCCGGGTCGTTGGTCTATTCGTCAGTAGGCGCAGGCCTAGGCACCGTTTTCGCCCAAGGCGAGACACCAAACCTTGGTCTGATCTTTGAGCCGCACATCCTCTTGCCCATCTTAGGGCTAAGTTTGCTGTCTTTGCTGCCTGTGTTCATCAAAGCCGTTACCGGCAAGAAAGATATCTAAAATGAAACGACTGAAAACAGATATCCTGATCATCGGCGCAGGTTCAGGCGGGTTGTCCGTCGCGGCTGGAGCTTCCCAGATGGGCGCAGATGTTGTTTTGCTTGAAGGACATAAGATGGGCGGCGACTGCCTCAACTATGGTTGTGTGCCGTCCAAAGCCCTGATTGCGAGCGGCAAAGCCGCCTACGGCCAACGGCATGCGGCGCAATACGGCGTATCCGATGCGCCAGGCCAAGCAGATTATGCAGCGGCCAAGGATCATGTCAAAAGTGTCATTGCGCAGATTGAACCGGTGGACAGCCAAGACCGGTTCGAAGGGTTTGGCGTCAATGTGATCCGTGAATTTGGTAAATTCATTTCTCCTACCGAGGTAGAGGCCGGCGATACCGTCATTACCGCACGCCGTATTGTAATTGCGACAGGGTCTGCACCGCTTGTGCCACCTATTCCAGGTTTGGATACAGTACCTTTCGAAACCAACGAGACGCTTTTCGATCTACGCGACAAACCTGATCACCTATTGATCATTGGCGGCGGGCCTATCGGCATGGAGATGGCGCAGGCGCACATACGTTTGGGCAGCAAGGTGACTGTTATTGAAGGGGCCAAAGCGCTGGGCAAGGATGACCCGGAACTGGCCGCTGTTGTGCTGGATAGTTTGCGCGCCGAAGGCGTGGTGATCGAAGAAGACGCCAAAGCCGCACAGATCAAAGGCAAAGCGGGTGATATCGAAGTCATCACCGAAGACGGTCGTACCATTAAGGGCTCACATCTTTTGATGGCCGTAGGTCGTAAGTCCAACATTGATAAACTGGGGCTTGAGGCGGCGGGCATCAAAACCAAAGGTAACGGGATCGCGGTAGATGCGGGCCTGCGCACCTCCAACCGCAAAGTCTACGCGATTGGAGACGTAGCGGGTGGATTGCAGTTTACGCATGTGGCCGGATACCACGCGGGCGTGATCATCCGGTCGATGCTGTTTGGCCTGCCGTCCAAATCCAAAACGTCACATATTCCTTGGGCCACATATACCGACCCAGAACTTGCCCAAGTGGGCCTAACAGAGGCTCAGGCACGCAAGGCACACGGCAGCGCGTTGGAAGTCGTGCGGTTTGACTACGAACACAACGATCGCGCCATTGCGGAACGTAAAACCACAGGGTTCATCAAAGTCATGGTGCACAAAGGCCGCCCAGTCGGCGCGTCTATCGTCGGGTATCAAGCAGGCGAGTTAATCAACCTGTGGGCGCTCGCCTTGGCCAACCGCATGAAAATGAGCCAGATCGCCGCAATGGTCGCGCCCTATCCAACCATTGGCGAGGTCAATAAACGGGCAGCAGGTGCCTATTTCACGCCGCGGCTATTTGACAATCCCAAAGTCAAACGCGTTGTAGGGCTTGTCCAGCGATACCTGCCGTGAAATCGTGACGTATGTTTAACTCACTCTCTGGTCGGCTCCTTATCCTGACAACCATCTTTGTGATGATTGCTGAGGTTTTGATTTTCGTGCCGTCAATCGCTCGTTTCCGCGAAGACTATTTAAACAACCGTTTGGAACGGGCGCAGATTGCGTCTTTGGCATTGTTGGCCAATGACATGATCGATTCCGAACTAGAGGCAGAGTTGCTGGAAAATGCAGGCGTCTTTAACGTGGTGCTGCGCCGCGATCAGGTGCGCCAGTTGATGCTGTCGTCGACGATGCCCGAACCAATTTCGATGACCTTTGATATGCGCGATAACAGCGCCGCCGTTCTAATTCGGGATGCGCTCCATCGTTTTGTGTTGCCTGAGAATGAGGTTATTCGTGTGATCGGAGCCCCGGTCCGAGACGCAGGGCTGCTGATCGAAATCACAATGGACACAGAACCACTGCGCATGGCGATGATCGACTATGGCATCCGGATTTTGATTTTGTCCGCCGTCATATCGATCATAACCGCGGGGCTATTGTTTATTGCTATTCGTGCGCTGTTGTTAAAGCCGATCAAGGGTGTTGTGGGGCATATGCAAAACTATGCTGCGGCCCCCGAAGATGCACGCCGTATCATCAAGCCTACTGCCAGCGTGACGGAGCTGCGCGAAGCCGAAGAGGCGCTTCAAACGTTGGAGACAGACCTTACACAAGCGCTGCGCCAAAAAGAAAGGTTGGCGCAGCTGGGCAGTGCCGTCAGCAAGATCAGCCACGATTTACGCAACATTTTAACCTCCGCACAGTTGTTCACAGACCGCATTGAAATGAGCGAGGATCCAACAGTAAAACGTATGGCACCTAAGCTGGTTGGGTCGATCACGCGCGCTGTACACTTGTGTGAAAGTACGCTGGCTTTTGGCAAAGCGGAAGAGCCAAGTCCGACGCTTACGATGTTGCCGCTGCGTGACTTGGTCGAAGAGGTTATCGAAAGCGAAGTCCTCGCAGTAGGTGATTTTGAACTGACCTTTACATGTGAAGTACCGCTGATGTTCATGGTGCGCGCAGACCCTGAACAATTGTACCGTGTGATTGGTAATCTGATCCGTAATGCGCGCCAGGCCATCACAGCGTCGGGCAAGCCGGGACAGGTTGCTGTTACCGCCTATGATGATGCGAATGCATGGTGGATTGAATTGCGTGATACCGGGCCGGGGTTGCCCATGAAAGCCAAAGAGTTTCTATTTACGCCTTTCCAAGGAGGGGCTCGCAAGGGGGGATCAGGCCTGGGGCTGGCGATTTCAGCAGAGCTCATACGTGGTCACGGCGGTACGCTTGAGCTTGCCGAAACAGGCGAGGCTGGAACCCGCTTTGTGATCTGCTTGCCAAAAGGGGACGGGACGCTGACCAAAGGCATCGCTGATAAGACTGTAGCGGCCGAGACCGACATAGAACCATCAGTGTAACACGGTACAGATTGCCGATGTTAAAGCTTGGCAAAAAATTAGTGTCT
>JBGCDB010000079.1:0-11222 GCA_045104955.1 Roseobacter sp. | reverse complement strand
GCGCGGCGTGCAGAAGTGAAGCTCTACACGGTCTTCGTGGGTATGTCGGACCCAAAGCATGTCATATTGCGTCGGGTCCAGCCCCGCGAAGGCCAGACGCTCGAAGTGGTCCATGACCTCGCCTTGCTGTTCCTCGCTCGGGGCGTCGGTGGGGTTCGAAGGGGAGGCGTGCCGCCCCTCGCAAGGTCCCGTGTCATCGGCGCAGCCGTATGACATGGGTCGCCTTGCTGTTTGCTCTTCAGTGAGATCGGTTGCTGTCATGATCTGAGGCCAGCGGCTTGGATTTGCGCTTCCGTCACCAGCTTTGAGGCGAGCAACGCGGTCACTTGCGGATCCGTGATGTGTTTGCACATCGGGCTGCGATCACTGATCCAGCAGGCAAGCCGTGCATGGTGGTCAGCCTGCGACGCTGCCGCCTTCTCCCGGTCTTCCGCCTGCTTCTCGACATAGGCCTGCCAGCGCCGCGACTGAAACCAGTTGTCGGAAAAGCAGACCTTCGAGCGGGTGAAACCAGCGCTGTCGGTCGCGTAGGCTTGGACGGCCTGCAGCAAAGTCCTCCGGTGCGATCACTTCCTTCACGGCCTCTTCAATCTGGGCAAGGCAAGCCGCTTTGCCCCGCAATCTGTCGGGCGAGTTCGCCGCCAAAATCCTCACAGCCCCCTCCGCCTCGCGCTTGCGCGAAGGAGGTTCTTTCTTAGGTTCAATGGTAGGTTTCCTGTCCCGATTTGAGACTACCCCCGTCTCATTTCTGGGACTTTTCGTCCGCGTTTTTGAGACACAACCCCGTTGGGACAGCGTGGCCCGCCCCATTTCGCATTCATCGGCCAACCGCTGGGCGCTTGGGTTGTACTGGCCGGTTTCCTTATTGTGGAAGTCCGCCAGTTGGATCAGCACGATCTTGGCGGCAGGTTTCAGACCTTTGACATTCGCGGCCCAGATCAATGCCATGCCACTCATGACGCCACCTGACCCGACAGAAACGGGCTGACTGCATAAGGCCTGCCACCTGATTCTCCGGCTCGGTATTGTGAAACAAAACCAGATTCTTTGCGTCAGATTTGTGCCAATAGGAAACATGCGTTCCTGCATCGTACTGCAAAAGGCTACATTTACGCGCATAGCAGGTACCTTTGCCTGTTGCTGTTTTTACTGGGGTTCCGTATGCCCACTAGTGGGACACCCTTCCCCAACGAAGGGCGATTATCTGTAAGGATAGCAGAAATGACTATTGAACAACCGGCAACGCGGCCGGCTAATCCGCGTTTTTCATCTGGCCCCTGTGCCAAACCCCCCACATATGATCTGACAAAACTGGCAGGCGCGCCTTTGGGTCGGTCGCATCGTGCAGCCCCTGGCAAAGCAAAACTGCTAGAAGCCATTGAGACCACGCGCGAGGTGCTTGGCGTTCCGGCGGATTATAAGATCGGCATCGTGCCCGCGTCTGATACCGGAGCCTATGAGATGGCGATGTGGTCTATGCTGGGCGAAAGACCCGCCGAGATGGTCGCTTGGGAAAGCTTTGGCGCAGGCTGGGTCACAGATGTGGCTAAACAACTTAAGATCGACCACCAAATACACACAGCAGACTACGGCGAGATCGTCGATATGGCGGCGCTGAATTACGACAATGATGTTTGCTTTACGTGGAACGGTACGACATCAGGCGTGCGTGTTCCGACAGGCGATGTCATCCCCGCAGATCGCGCAGGTTTGACCCTGTGTGACGCAACATCGGCTGCTTTTGCGATGGATTTGCCCTGGGATAAACTGGATGTCACGACATTCAGCTGGCAAAAAGTACTGGGCGGCGAAGCAGCGCATGGCATGCTGATCCTAAGCCCCCGCGCGGTTGCGCGATTGGAAAGCTACACGCCGCCATGGCCCTTGCCCAAGATCTTTCGCCTGACGAAAGGCGGCAAGCTCATTGATGGTATCTTTACAGGAGCCACGATCAACACACCTTCGATGTTGTGTGTCGAAGACTACCTTTTTGCATTGGATTGGGCAAAGTCTGTTGGCGGTTTAAAGGGGCTGATCGCCCGTGCAGATGCCAACACGCAGGCTATTTCCGCTTTTGTAGAGACACATGACTGGATTGAGTTTCTGGCAGTGGACCCTGCAACACGGTCAAACACGTCGGTTTGTCTAAAGTTCACTGATGCACGGATCAAAGATGGTGCGGCCTTTGCAAAAGCCGTCGCAGGGCGGTTGGCAGACGAGGGTGTCGCGCTTGATATGGGTGCCTACCGTGATGCGCCTGCCGGTCTGCGCATTTGGTGCGGCGGTACTGTTGAGACATCGGACATAAACGCAATGCTGCCTTGGCTGGCATGGGCGTTTGAAACCGAAATCAACGCCTGATCCCAACACAGGTGGGCCAACGCCCACCTTACCCCATTTTCACTTTCTACGGAGGACCAAGAACATGGCCCCTAAAGTACTCATCTCAGACAAGCTTTCGCCTGCAGCGGTTCAAATCTTTAAAGACCGCGGCATAGACGTCGATTTTCAACCCGATCTAGGCAAAGACAAAGACGCGCTGGCCGCCATCATCGGCAACTATGATGGTCTTGCGATCCGCTCGGCCACGAAGGTGACGGAAAAGATCATCGCGGCAGCGTCGAACCTTAAGGTGATTGGACGCGCGGGCATCGGGACGGACAATATCGACAAAGATGCAGCCTCAAAGAAGGGTATCATTGTGATGAACACCCCCTTCGGCAATATGATCACTACAGCCGAACACGCGATTGCGATGATGTTTGCAGTGGCGCGGCAAATACCTGAAGCTTCGGCGTCGACGCACGCCGGCAAATGGGAAAAATCCAAATTTATGGGTGTTGAGCTGACGGGCAAGACGCTGGGCGTCATCGGTGCCGGCAACATCGGCGGGATCGTCTGTGACCGCGCGCGCGGGCTCAAGATGAAAGTCGTGGCCTATGATCCCTTCCTAGGCGAAGAAAAGGCCAAGAAGATGGGCGTTGAAAAGGTCGAGCTGGATGAATTGCTAGCACGCGCTGATTTCATCACGCTGCATGTGCCCTTTACGGATCAGACTGCAAATATCCTGAGCGCTGAAGCGATTGCCAAAATGAAACCCGGTGTTCGGATCGTCAACTGCGCACGGGGCGGCCTGGTGGACGAAGAAGCACTGGCCGAAGCGTTGAAATCCGGCCATGTGGCCGGTGCTGCCTTTGATGTTTTTGCGCAAGAACCCGCAACAGAAAACCCCCTGTTCAATTTGCCCAACGTCGTTTGCACCCCGCATTTAGGTGCGGCAACGACCGAAGCGCAAGAAAACGTGGCGTTGCAGGTCGCGGAACAGATGTCAGATTACCTGCTGACAGGTGCCGTAAGTAACGCGCTGAACATGCCTTCTGTCACCGCCGAAGAAGCAAAGGTCATGGGGCCTTGGCTGAAACTAGCACAGCATTTGGGTGCCTTTATCGGTCAGATGACGGATGAGCCAATCAAGGCGATCAATATCCTGTATGATGGTTCGGTTGCCGAGATGAACCTGTCTGCGCTGAATTGTGGCGTGGTCGCAGGTATCTTGAAAAAGGCCAATCCAGACGTGAACATGGTGTCAGCCCCTGTCGTTGCTCAAGAGCGCGGCATTACCATGTCGACCACAAACCAAAGTAAATCGGGCGTATTTGACGGTTACATCAAAGTCACGGTGGTCACGAGCAAGCGCGAGCGCTCCATCGCAGGTACGGTGTTCTCGGATGGGAAACCACGCTTTATCCAGATCAAGGGCATCCAGATTGACGCCGAAGTCGGCGCTAACATGCTGTATACCACAAACGTCGATGTGCCGGGCATCATTGGCATGCTAGGTCAAACCATGGGCGAAAACGGCGTGAATATTGCGAACTTTACGCTCGGTCGGGCCGAGGCGCAGGGGGAAGCCATCGCGCTTTTATATGTGGATGAGCAAGTGCCAAACGCAGTGATCAAGCAGCTTGAACAAACCGGTAAGTTCACACAAGTCAAACCCTTAATGTTTGACGTGGCCTAAGTCAGGCGACAAAACGTTTGGAAAAAGCGCCTGTAACGGCGCTTTTTCTGTTTTTATGCATCCTTGGCTTTTCAGCGGTCATCGGACCGGGCATGTAAGGCCAACCTAGGAAAGACCCCACCCATGTCTCAGCCCATCTATGCCATCGGCGATATACACGGCCAGCACCAAGACCTTGAACGCGTACTCGATCTGATCGAACGCGACGGCGGAAAAGATGCAAGCGTGGTGTTTTTAGGCGACTATGTAGACCGCGGCCCCGACAGCAAAGCCGTGGTGCAATTGCTGATGGACGGCCACGCCCAAGGGCGCAATTGGACGCCCATCAAGGGGAACCATGACAGATATCTGACACGTTTTGTCCAAAACGGTACGGTTTATGATACACGAACCCGCCCAGGACTTTTTTGGCTTAACCCACGTTTGGGCGGGGATAAAACGCTTTTGTCTTATGGCATCCAAGCTGAAGATGGCGACGAAATTGCGCCTATCCTTGCCAAAGCCCAGTCAATGGTTCCGCAAGATCACCTAGATTTTCTTGAGAGCTTGCCGCTTTATCATGAGACCCCAGATTTGTTGTTTGTTCATGCGGGCGTCCGTCCCGGTGTTGCATTGAACCAACAAGAAGAAGACGATTTAATCTGGATCAGAGAAGGTTTTCTTGATCACGTCGATCCTTTTGACAAGCTGATCGTGCATGGACACACAGCGCTGGATACTCCGGAACATGCGGGCAACCGAGTTAATCTGGATGGGGGCGCGGGGTACTTTCGCCCCCTCCATGCCGCTGTTTTTGAAGGGCGCAGCTGTTGGTTACTGTCAGATGTCGGACGTATCCCGCTTACGCCTTAGGGCCGCGATCACCATGATCAGACCCAAAAGACCCTGCCCATGATGGCTGAGGGTTGCGGGACCAGTAAATGTGATCACGCGCAGTGTCTGGCCTAATGGCGGTGGCATGCCAATCACTGATTGCACGGGCAAATCTACAAACAGAAAACGGTAGTACGTGTAATAGATCTGTGGCGACACCCAGATGAACACCCACAACAACACCAAAGCCAGCATCAAGCGTACCACCCAAGGCCATCCACCGGTACAAAGCCGTGTTACCGCCACCATCAATACGCCCAAGGTCAGGGACAATATGCCCAAGCCGACCTGACCGTAAGGTGTCAGCGCAAAAAAGCTGTCTTCGCCGTACATCCCGTTATTGTGCCCAATTCAAGACGACCTTGCCAGACTTACCTGATTTCATCGCAGCAAAACCCGCTTTGAAATCTTCAACATCAAAGCGATGCGTGATCACGCGGCTGACATCAAGCCCGTTCTGCAGCATGGCAATCATCTTGTACCACGTTTCGAAGATTTCACGACCGTAGACACCCTTGATGGTGATCGCTTTAAAGACAATCCTGCTCCAATCCACGGGGGATTTGCCCGGTGGAATACCAAGCATGGCGATGCGCCCGCCCATGGTCATGGCTTCGACCATCTGATCCAAGGCTTGTTGGTTGCCTGACATCTCAAGCCCCACATCAAAGCCCTGTTTCATCCCTAGATCGGCCGTGATTTGCGCCAAATCCTGCTGGGCCACATTCACGGGAACAACATCTGTGACTTGGGCGGCCAACGCTAACCGATCGGCATTCACATCCGTAATCACAACGTGGCGCGCACCAACATGCCGCGCAACAGCAGCGGCCATAATCCCGATTGGACCAGCACCCGTAATCAGCACATCTTCCCCAATTAAATCGAAGCTCAACGCGGTGTGGACGGCATTGCCCAAGGGGTCAAGAATAGCACCGATGTCATCGGGTATGTCGTCAGGCAACGGGACCACATTGAACGCAGGCAACCGCAGGTATTGTGCGAACGCCCCCTGTTCGTTGACCCCGATACCGCGTGTGGCCGGATCAAGATGGAACCTTCCCGCGCGGCTTTGACGGGACGTCTTGCCAATCAGATGCCCTTCGCCAGAACACCGCTGACCAAGGGTTAAATCCGATACATTCCGTCCCAATTCAACAATCTCACCCGCAAATTCGTGCCCGGTGATCATCGGAACAGGGACTGTTCCCGCGGCCCATGCATCCCAGTTCCAGATATGAATATCTGTTCCACAAATTCCAGTTTTGTTTATCTTGATCAACACATCGTCTGGCCCAATCTCGGGTACCGGTGCTTGTGTTTTCCAAAGCCCTTCACGAGGATGGAGCTTCGCCAATGCTGTCATTTCATTCATCATTTTGGGCTCCTGCCGTTTTCACGGTGGTCAAAGCTGAGTGTTTCTACGAAAGTTCCCACAAGTCCTGCTGGATGGACACAAAGACTTGGGAAACAGATAAGACTGCGCCCGCTGTCTTGGCCTAATCTCGGCATGACAAAAGTACTGTCATCAAGGACATCTATCATATAGGAATTGATTCCGAAATATCGGAATAACTACTATAAAGGAATTTTTTCTTATATATCGGAATTATGCATCCTGCACGACCAAGAATGCCCGTGCCGCCCCCACCGCAGTAATCGTATGAGGCACATCCGCGTTGTACCTTGCGGTATCCCCAGCATGCAGCCGATCGTTGTTGGCACCGCTGGTCACGTCCAGAACTCCTTCGATCACGGTAAGATGTTCACGCGCGCCGCGCCTGTGCGGTTGACTGTGCAGCACGCCGCCTAACCCGAAAATGACCTCGTAAACCTCGTGCTGGCCTGCATCTTCTGGCGCCGAAAGAATGCGAATTGTGACACTATTATTGCGGTTTTCAATGGTTGGTACATCATTTGCACGCAACGTTTCTATCTTTAGCTTAGCCGCAGAGGCATCGAGCAGACCGGCAAAATCGACCTGTAGCGCACGCGTCAGATTCCAAAGCGTTGCAATGGTCGGGCTACTTTCGCCCCTCTCGATCTGACTGACCATGGACCGCGAAACGCCGGAAAGCTTGGCGACCGCATCCAACGACAGCCCTTGATCACGCCGCGCCTGTTTTAACCGCGCAGGCAGCTGGGTAAGGATATGATCTGTACTTTCCGTCATAAAGGATATTTCGCGGATATATGGGAGGCTGTCAACATGCCACACCGCGTGACGGCACGTTGCTGCTGACAATCCAAGCTGCGCTGGTCATACTTCGGACAACCAAGCAATCGGAGGATTCCATGACAAACGATATCGTAATTCTGGACGGCGCACGCACAGCCATCGGCACATTTGGTGGCGCACTTGCGGCGACCTCTCCTATTGATCTTGCAACCACGGCCAGCAAGGCAGCGCTTGACCGTTCTGGAGTTGAGGGCGCGCAAATTGGGCATGTTACCTTTGGCCACGTCATCAATACGGAACCGCGGGACATGTACCTCAGCCGGGTCGCCGCAATGCAAGCCGGCGTGCCTGACACGGTGCCCGCGATGAACGTGAACCGCCTATGTGGGTCCGGGGCACAGGCGATTGTATCTGTTATCCAGTCCTTAATGTTGGGGGATGCTGAATTTGGTCTCGCTGGCGGGGCCGAGAACATGTCGCGGTCTCCGTTCATTATCCCACAGCAGCGGTGGGGCGCGAAAATGGGTGATGTCAAAACGCTTGATATGATGTTGGGCGCGCTCAACTGCCCGTTTGGAACAGGACATATGGGTGTCACCGCAGAAAACGTCGCCGCGGAGCATGACATTACCCGCGAGGCACAAGACAGCTTTGCCCTGCAAAGTCAGGAACGCGCGGCTGCCGCCATCACTGCAGGGCATTTTGCGTCGCAAATCACGCCAGTCGAGGTGCGTGTCAAACGTGATATGGTAAATTTTGAGGTCGACGAACACCCCAAAGCGACAACGATGGAGGCGCTTGGCGGTCTGCGTGCTGTGTTCCAAAAGGACGGTTCTGTGACGGCGGGCAATGCGAGCGGGATCAACGATGGTGCTGCCGCAGTCGTCTTGGCCACCGCAGACGCAGCCAACGCCGCCGGGTTGAAACCCAAAGCGCGTGTTCTGGGATATGCGCATGCCGGGGTGCGCCCCGAGGTGATGGGCATCGGACCCGTGCCTGCCGTGCAAAACCTATTTGCGCGCACCGGTTTGTCCGCCAGTGACTTTGATGTGATCGAAAGCAACGAAGCCTTTGCAGCGCAAGCCTTGGCTGTCAGCAAAGAGCTTGGCCTGGATGGCACAAAGGTAAACCCGAACGGTGGTGCGATTGCGCTGGGTCACCCAGTGGGCGCCACAGGCGCGATTATCACTCTGAAAACCTTGTATGAACTTGAACGCACAGGCGGCAAACGTGGGTTGATTACCATGTGCATCGGCGGCGGTCAGGGCATCGCGCTAGCCATTGAGATGATGTAAACAACGCGCAGGTGGGAACCCGGCTGGCGCATCAGAGGCTTAAAAGAAAATCAGATCGACTAAGATCAACGTAAGGGATCCCGAGATCCCAATGGTCAGACCAAGGATAATGGCGCCCAAAACCCACCGCGCCAATCCGGTGCTTTTACGGGTTTGCACAGGGTTACTCTGACGGATCAGCGCGCCTTCGACCAAAGCGGGGAGGCGCGGGCCAAAGCGGGTCAAAACACGAGCCGTTTTCGCCAAGTCCGTTAGCGTAGCTTTGGGCCCGATAGACTGCGAAATATAGCTGGTGACTGTCGGGCTTGCGACTTGCCAGATGTTGATCTGTGGGTTCAATGACCGCGCGACCCCCTCGACAACAACCATCGTACGCTGAAGCAAGATCAGCTCTGTCCGGGTTTCCATACCAAAGCGTTCGGTCACCTCAAAAAGATAGTTCAACAACCGCCCCATTGATATTTTCGTCGCATCCATCCCGAAAATCGGCTCTCCTACTGCGCGCAGGGCACGGGCAAATTCATCCACATCTTTATCGGCGGGCACATAGCCTGCTTCAAAATGGACCTCGGCCACGCGTTTGTAGTCTTTGCGGATAAAACCAAAGAGAATTTCCGCATAAACACGACGCGTATAGGCATCGATATGGCCCATGATACCGAAATCATAGGCGATGATATCGCCATTCGGCGCCACCTTCAGATTGCCCTGATGCATGTCACCGTGAAAATAGCCATCGCGCAGGGCGTGGTTCAAAAACAGTTCCAGAACGCGATTACCCAGTTCAATGCGGCTGTGACCGGCCGCATCAATGGCGGCGTTATCGCCCATCGGCACGCCTTCGGCCCAGCCCAGCGTCATCACGCGGCGGGCAGAATATTCCCATTTAATATCAGGCAGCTGGAAGCCTTCGTCATTTTTAGTGTTCGCGGCAAATTCGGACGCAGCAGAGGATTCGAGCCTCAGATCAAGCTCGCCTTGCACAACACCGTCGAAATGTTCGATCACCTCCATCGGGCGCAAACGGCGCGCACCGGGGGCGAAAATCTCGACCATACGGGCAGCGAGGTAGAAAGCATCCACGTCTTTGTTAAACGCACGCTCAATCCCGGGGCGCAGCACTTTTACGGCAACATATTCGCCCGTGTCGGCCAGCTTGGCTTTATGCACCTGCGCGATGGATGCCGCCGCAACTGGTTCGCTAAACTCTGAGAATGCAGTGTCGACAGCCACGCCTAGTTCTTTTTCAACCTCGGCCTTGGCTTTTTCGACCGAAAAGGGCGGCAGTTTATCCTGCAAAACCCGCAATTGGATCGCGAGCTCATCACCCACAACATCAGGCCGCGTCGATAGGATTTGCCCAAACTTGATATATGCGGGTCCGAGTGCGGTCAGCGCGCGGGTTGCAGGCGGCATCGCCGGGTCGCCTTTGTATCCCAAAAACTTGAACGGCAAGCCCAGCGCACGTGCGACAAAGCGTAGGGCTGGCGGTGCCTCAAACGCATCAAGGACGACGTTCATAGCACCCGTGCGTTCCAAAGTGGCACCTGTGCGAATGAGCCGCCAGATATTGTGCGGTCCCCGCATCTAGAGCTTCCACCCCGAATGCAGACACGCCACGCCCATTGTCAGATTGCGGTATTTTGCATTCCCGAAACCAGCAGTTTTAACCATATTCAGGAATGTCTCCTGATCTGGAAAATTCCGGATCGATTCTACAAGGTATTGATAGCTGTCGCGGTCGTTTGCGATCATCTGACCCATGCGGGGAATCACATTAAAGCTATATAAATCGTACGCCTTCTGCATTGCCGGGTTGGGCAATTGCGAAAACTCCAAAACCATCAGGCGGCCGCCGGGTTTAAGCACACGGTAGGCTTCGTTCAGCGCCTCTTGGGGGCGGGTTACGTTCCGAATGCCAAAGGAAATCGTATAAACATCAAAGGTATTGTCAGCAAAAGGCAATGCCATCGCGTCGCCTGTGATCCAATCAAGACTGTCTGACATACTTTCGGCTTCTGCACGCTTGCGTCCCTCGACCAGCATCGATTCCGTGAGATCCAGCACAGTTGCATGCCCATATCCTGCACGTTTCAGGAACCTGAACGAGATATCACCCGTACCGCCTGCCACATCGAGCAGCTTTTGACCCGCGCGGGGGGCCAGCCAGTCCATCATGGCGTCTTTCCACAGCCGGTGCACGCCGCCCGACATCACGTCGTTCATGATGTCGTATTTACTGGCCACCGAGGAAAAAACGCCCTGCACCCGCCCAGCTTTTTCGCCCTCGGGCACAGTTTCAAATCCGAAATGCGTGGTTTTATTGCTGTCGTCAGTCATCGGCTCTTGTGGTCCTCTCCATTCGAGCTTTGTTATAGAGCGCGAGGACGCAGGCACAATGGGGCGCTTTCGTCACAGGCAGGCGAAGGACGGCAGTGCAGACAGGAATTCATGATGCTTGGCGACATACAAAGCTGTCCCGCTTCAGTCGTAGCCTTCGGTTTCTTGGTGCCGGACTGTATCTTGGGTGCGTGATGATACTCGTCACTTTCATTGATCCTGAGATCTCAGGATCAGGTCTTGGGATTGTTGTAATAATCGCGATCATTTCCGTTGCGGCCTACGATTGCCACTTTATCCTAAAGCGCGGTATTCAATGGAACGATATATCCATAAGGCAGACGGGCACGTTTTTCCCGAGCCAGGCGCACAAGTGGGACGACCTGTCAGATATGCGGCCCAACATGCATAAGCGCGCGACCGTATTGAAATTCAAAACCTTTGGGCATGTGAAAGTATACTGGGGATTTGAGGCGCATCGCGAAATCATCGACCATGCAAAAGAAAGACTAGA
>JBGCDB010000078.1:0-15286 GCA_045104955.1 Roseobacter sp. | reverse complement strand
CCCAGACCGCCCTTGGGCCCCGCGACACGCCCGTTCAACTGACAGGCGTAGCGGGCCGCTTGCAACGCGCGCTGACCAACCACTTCGAAGGGTTGATCCTATTCGCCATCGCGGTGCTGGTCATCACACTGTCAGACCAATCAAGCCCCTTCACCGTGACCTGCGCCTGGGTCTACTACGCCGCGCGCATCGCCTATGTGCCGGCCTATGCCTTTGGCCTTAGCCCTTGGCGGTCAATCGTCTGGATGGTGGGCTTTGGCGCAACACTGTGCATGTTGCTTGCGGGGCTCTTTTGATGTCAAAGTCTTACCAACCCCTTACCCGACCGTACGCGAGGTCCCTGCGGGGGCAAAAGGCGTACAGGGACACGGGATACACACAAATAAAGGATACTTCCCATGGCTAGTTATGACGTGATCATCATCGGCTCCGGTCCCGGCGGCTATGGCTGCGCCATCCGCTGCGCGCAACTGGGCCTGAAAGTAGCCTGCGTCGAAGGGCGCGACACGCTGGGTGGCACCTGCCTGAACGTGGGCTGCATCCCGTCCAAGGCACTGCTGCACGCGTCCCATATGCTGCACGAGGCAGAACACAACTTTGCCGCCATGGGGCTCAAGGGCAAATCGCCATCGGTCGATTGGAAACAGATGATGTCCTATAAAGAGGACACCATCGGCCAGAATACCAAAGGCATCGAGTTTTTGTTCAAGAAGAACAAAATCGACTGGCTCAAGGGTTGGGGGACCATCCCCGAGGCGGGCAAGGTCAAGGTCGGCGACGAGGTCCATGAGGCCAAGAATATCATCATCGCATCGGGGTCCGAGCCTGCGTCCCTACCGGGCGTTGAGGTGGATGAAAAAGTCGTGGTGACCTCTACCGGTGCGCTGGAGCTGGGCAAAATACCCAAAAAGCTGGTTGTGATTGGCGCAGGCGTCATCGGGTTGGAGCTAGGGTCCGTCTATGCGCGGCTTGGGTCTGAGGTCACCGTTGTGGAATTCCTTGATGCGATCACCCCCGGCATGGACGCGGAAATCCAAAAGGGCTTTCAGAAGACGCTTAAAAAGCAGGGGCTTGAGTTCATCATGGGTGCCGCCGTACAAAAGACCGAGGCCACCAAGACCAAGGCCAAGGTGCATTACAAGCTGCGCAAAGACGACAGTGAACATGTGCTGGACGCGGATGTTGTACTGGTTGCCACGGGGCGCAAACCTTTCACCCAAGGGCTCGGGCTTGATACGTTGGGTATCAAGATGTCCCCCCGGGGCCAGATCGAAGTCAACGACAAGTGGGAAACCAACATCCCCGGCGTCTATGCCATCGGTTACGTGATCGATGGGCCGATGCTGGCCCATAAGGCCGAAGACGAAGGGATGGCAGCCGCGGAGCAGGTCGCGGGCAAACATGGCCACGTGAACTACGGTGTGATCCCCGGTGTGATCTACACCCACCCGGAGGTCGCCAATGTCGGTGCGACTGAGGAAACGCTGAAAGAAGCAGGCCATGCCTATAAGGTTGGCAAATTCAGCTTTATGGGGAACGGTCGCGCCAAGGCGAATTTCGCAGGTGACGGCTTTGTTAAGATCATCGCGGACAAAGACACTGACCGTATCTTGGGCGCACATATCATCGGGCCTGCGGCGGGTGATCTGATCCATGAGATTTGCGTGGCAATGGAGTTTGGCGCGTCGGCCGAAGATCTGGCGATGACCTGCCACGCCCACCCGACCTATTCAGAAGCAGTACGCGAAGCGGCCCTCGCATGTGGAGACGGCCCCATCCATATGTAGGATCGGGCCGCCTCAATACTTTGGAGTTTTCACACCTCGCAGTTATTCGGCGGGGTGTATTTTTCTGTCCTCAACCGGTTCAGGTTTGGACATGTTGAATTCCACCCCTTTGGTTTGTGCCTTCATCACGCGGAAAGCATCCCGGAACGGCACCCAGTATAGCCGCGTGCAAGATGTCAGCTCGTCCGCGTTGCCTTCGCCGATGCCAAACTTTACGTCGCGGTTGTCTTCAGGCATCTCGTAAGTCTTGAAAATCACGTCCCAGATGGGGAACATAAAAGCAAAGTTTTTGTCGATGTGATCGGGATGCGAGCTGTGGTGCACATGGTGGTGCGCAGGCGATGGAAAGATCATGGATAGCTTTCCAGGCCACCGCAACCAGACATGGCTGTGACGCAAGTTATACCCCACAAGATTAAACGCCAGCATCATCAGCGGCACGCCCAGCAATGTCGGCATGCTCGGCGCATAGTCCAAGAAACGCACAACCAGGCCCAACATCGCGCCATAGGCTGCACCGATGACGATGATGTACATCAGGTTATCGACCGGGTGTTCGCGATAGTTTGACACCGGGTGCATGACTTCCGAGCTGTGGTGCACTTTGTGAAACTGCCACAAAAGCGGTGATTTGTGCTGAAGATAGTGGCAATACCAAGCGACGAAATCTGAAAACAACATCGCCACGATCATAAACATGAACGAAATCGCAATATCGGCGCCGATTGACATCTCGCCTTGTGCTGGCACCTGCGTGATCAGGATGCCGCCTGATGTCCATTTAAAGCCCATGGCCGTAACCCACGCGGACAGGCCGATCATGAAGAATTTGCCAAAGATATTGTGGAAAAAGAAATACCGCAGGTCGAGCCATGCGGAAGGGTGGCTCCACACTTTTTTGGGAAACAAAAAGCCAAGAAACGTCTTTTCATCCGAACTCAGACGCCCTTTGGCACTGCGATAGATGATGAACGCAATGATCATCGACGTCACAAGATACAAGATGTAGACACGCTGCTGCGGATCACTTGCGGCGAGGAAAGTGTTCTCTGCGTGTTTGTAAAAATCACGCCAAAATTCAGTCAGGAATTCCATATTGCCCGTTCCCATTGTTACCCATTCGAGCACGATCACATCGAAATTTGGCAACAATGGGGTCGTTTTGGACCAACTTTAGGGCTTATTCCTACCACATTGTCTTGGCAGCGCGCGCGCCCCAAGCATTATCATAGGGGGCGCCGCCCTCTTCACCGTCTGTCATTTCAGCAAGAATTTCGCCCACTGTCGGAAGGGTCAGGCTGTGATCTGCCCCAGCCCACAGGCCCGAGCGCATCAAGGCACGCGCACATTGCGTGTAAATCTCGCCAATCTCTATCACAATAACGGTTGCGGGCTGGCGACCCTTTTTATCAAACCGCGCGCGTAGATCAGCGTCATCTGTCAACCACGCCTGCCCGTTCACCCGCACGACATTGTTAGACCCCGGCACCATGAACATCAGCGATACCCGGCCATCGACCACAATATTGCGCAACGAATCCAACCGGTTGTTGCCGCGCCAGTCCGGCATCGCCAAGGTGCCGGGGTCCAGTTCGGTTACAACCGGACCATCATCACCCCGCGGGCTGCCATCGGTTCCATTGGGTCCGACGGTCGTCAGAACGCATAGTTTTGAAGCCATGATCCATTTTCGATATAGCGGGGTAAGCCGCCGCGCTACTTTACGCAAAGCAGGCGCGCCGGGCGTGCCATAAAGCGCCTCAAGTGCTTCTAATGTGTCAATGCGATCAGTCACGCGCAATCGCGCTGAAACCCGCCTCTGCCATCAATGCGTCAGAGCGCGCTTCGACGGTTTTTTCCAAGTGTTCCATGAAAGCATTCCGGTCCATACCCGGTTCAATCGTGGGCATGAATTCGATCACCGCAACGCCGGGTTTGCGTAACAGGCCCCGCTTGGGCCATAGAACGCCTACGTTGGTCGCCACAGGCACGCAGGGCTGGCCCAAATTCTCATAGAGCACACCAGTGCCCACCTTATAGGGGCGCTTTTCACCGGGCGGTACACGGGTGCCTTGCGAATAGATGATCAGCTGCCCCGCCGCATCCCGGTCCGCTTTCACATCAGCAACCATTTTTTCGATCGCCGCACCGCGCTTGCCCCGATCCACAGCTACACAGTTTAAACGCCGCGCATATAGCCCGATGATCGGCGTCATCAGGATCTCTTTTTTCATGACAAACTTGGCCGTCGGCAGCGCCGTAAAGATCATCATGATATCCAGAAAGGATTGATGCTTGGCCGCTATGATCACTTCGCCCGCAGGCGGCGTGCCGCGCGTTTCACAGGTGATCCCCACCATCCAGCGGGCGGTCCAAAAGACATAGCGCGAATAGGCTTTACAGCCTGCGCGCGCGCCGCCGCGGCTGAACACGGCCCAAGGCGCATAGGCAAGCCCGACAATGGGCATGGCGATATACATCTGGATGATAAAAACCACAGAGCGCAGGTATTGAAACATTAAGACAGCCCCTCCAACGCGCGACGCGCACACCACCGCGTGGCGAGAAACGCCACGATTGCCGCGAGCACGGGGATCAATAAGGGCAACGCCCATTCAAGCCCTTGAAAGCCCAACCCCGTTAAAAACCCAGCCGTATCAGAGGCAGCAGGCAGCATCAGAACGGCAATCATTCCCAGCAGCGTGCCCCCTGCTGCACCGGTCAAACCACGCAGCGTAAAGCGCCGCACAAAGGCCTGTGCGATGTAATGATCAGTCGCACCGACCAAACGCAACACGCGGATCACTTGGGCATTAGCCGCCAATGCTGCATTCGCGGCCAGAGCAACCATCGCGGCCATCGTCAGCGCCAGTAAACAGACAGAAACAGCACCCAAAAGTTTGAGCCGACCGGCCGCTTGGACCAAAGGCGCGCGCCATTGTGTGTGATCGTCCAGAACGGCACCCGGCACCTCGGCTTCAAGGCGCAGGCGCAGCCCGGTCGCATCCAAACCGCCATCTTCCTGAATGACTTCGATCAGTTGCGGGACTGGAAGGTTGCTGATGTCCAACTCTGGTCCGAACCACGGCTCAAGCAAGGCTTGCTGTTCTTGGATGTCCAGCGCCCGGGCAAATGCCACACCGGCGGTTGTCTCAAGAATGCGCAAAGCGGCTTGGGTTTGGGCTGCGCGTTCGTCTGTTGGGGCGGTGATGCGGATGGTCGAAGTTTGCGCCAACTCATCGCCCCACCGCACAGCCAAGCGCCCTGACGCAATGCTGAGCGCTAAGGCAAAAACCGCCAGAAACGCCATAGCCCCCGAAGCAAAAACAATAAGTTGCGCCGTGAAGCCCGAAGGCGGCACTACTTGGTCGGCCTGCGTATCGCCGCGAAACAGGTCCAGAATGCGGACGGTCGTGCTCATAAATCTGACCCTGCCAGCTGAACGCGATTGTTGGCAATCCGCAATACGCGCGCTTGGACTTGGGTTTTGGCGGTGCGGATCAGGCTTAGATCATGCGTGGCAACCAAAACAGTTTTGCCCATCTTATTTAGCTCAACCAACAAGCGCAGCAGCCGCTGCGACATTTCCCAGTCGACATTGCCCGTTGGTTCATCCGCGATCAGCACATCAGGCGACATGATCACCCCACGTGCGAGCGCCGCGCGCTGGCGTTCGCCCCCCGACAATTCAGGCGGCAATGCATCCGCCCTGTGGGTCAGCCCGACCCATGCCATCAATTCAGTCAAGTCTTCTTGGGCATCTTCTGCTGGGCGGCCTGCGGCGTGCAAAGGCAAGGCGATATTTTGCGCCACGGTCAGGTGATCAAGGAACTGGCAGTCTTGGTGCACGACACCCATACGGCGGCGCAGCTGCGCGATATCATCACGTTCCAGCGTTGCAATATCACGGTCAAATACATTCACCTGTCCAGCTGTAGGCATTAACGCGCCGTAACACAGCTTGAGCAGCGTCGTTTTTCCCGCACCCGACGGACCTGTTAAAAAATGAAACGATCCAGGTGCCAGATTTAGCGAGATATCAGAAAAAAGCGCGCCACCACTATAGCTGTAGGCGACATTGTCTAACTCGATCACAGGGCCTCCGGGTTCTTGCTCGGGCACTTGTGCCTCAGGCGAGGTCTGGTTTCAATGCATCACTTGTTCGCTTTATATCCAGTTAGCACTTTTCGGATAGGTCGGTTGGCAATATGGTGCGGGAAAACAAGATCGAGCCGGTCAAATGCAGCAGGATACAAAATGCGATTGATATGCCCCAATTGCGACGCGCAATACGAAGTGCCAGATGACATCATGCCTTTGGATGGACGTGATGTTCAGTGTTCGAACTGTGGGCAGACTTGGTTTCAAGCCCATCCCGACGCAGTCGTAGCAGAGGAAGATACCCTCGATGCCCCGCTGGAGGATGAGGAAATTATCCGGCCGGATACCACATCTGATGCGCCAGCCCCAGTAGATGCACCCGAACCAGAGCCCACGTTAGACGTCCCAACGTTTGAGCCTGAGACACCCCAGCCTGAGCCCGCAGCACCGACCCGACGCGAGCTTGATCCAACCGTTGCCGAAGTGTTGAAAGCCGAAGCAGAGCTTGAAGCCCAAGCGCGCCAGCAAGAAACGGCGGTTATGGAAAGCCAGCCGGATCTTGGTTTGGACGAAGTGCCAGACGAATCGCTAAAGCGCGCCAAAGAAGCCCGTGACCGCATGGCACGGATGCGGGGTGAACAAGTGCAGGACTACGAGACCGAAGACAGTGTGCCTGCAGCTGCGGCATCCGTTTTGGGATCTCGGCGTGATTTGCTGCCAGATATTGAAGAAATCAACTCGACCTTGCGATCCAACAACGACCGGTCCGCGGGCACGGATCCCGGCCAGACAGCACAATTGGAAGTACAGGAAAAGCGCAGCTCTCGGCGGGGTTTTATCCTGGTGATTGCTTTGGCTTCCATGCTTGCACTGGTCTACACATACGCACCGCAAATCGCCGAAGCCATCCCCCAAACGGACCCTGCGCTGAGCGCGTATGTCACGATGGTGGACGGATGGCGGGTTTGGCTTGACACCAAAGTGTCTTCCTTACTCAGCTGGCTTGATGCGGCAGCCGTCTCAAGCAGCCAGTAACCAGCGCTTTAAAACCGATCCAGCAGACGGTTCAGGTAGTCACGTTCTACCTCTGGTCGTTCAACCTCGCCCGACCTGCGGCGGATTTCATCCAAAAGCTCGCGGGCGCGGCCATAGGCATCGTCATTCAGCGCCAGTGGGCTGTCATCGCCACGATCGCCTGAGTTGCCAGACTCGCGTCCTAAAGGGTCACGCCCAGCGGCACGCTGATCGGATTCTTGATTGCCTTGTCCGGGCTGCGCTTGTTGCTGTTGCTCTGACATCATCTCGCCCAAGGCGCGCATGCCTTCACGCAACGCTTCCATGGCTTGGCCCTGTTCGTCGATTGCTTCTGCCAGATCATTTTGGCGCAGCGCTTCTTCGGCGCCATCCATGGCACGACCCGCACGGTCCAGCGCGTCCCGCGCCGCATCTCCTTCGGGGGTGCCGGCACCGGGCAGGTTGCCCTGTTGACGGCTCAGTTCATCGCGCAGGGCTTGCTGCCGGTCGGCGATGCTATCACCGGGTGCGCCGCCTTGCTGATCGCCCTGCCCTTGCTGACCATTTTGCGCCTGACCGTTTTGGTCACCACTTTGGCCTTGGCCCTGACCTTGGCCTTCGTGCTCGGTGCCACGCCCCTGACCGCCATTGCTGCCTTCGTTGCCTTGGTTTTCACCGGCTTGCGCATTGGGGTTAAACTGTTCCTGCAGATCGCGGAACGCCTGATCGCTCAGGCCTTGCTGTTCGCGCAGAGTTTCAGACAGCCCCTCCATGGCCTGTTCGCCCGGGCTTTGCCCACCTTGGCCTTGCTGGCCTTGGGTCACGCGCATGTTTTCCATCATCTCTTGAAGTTCCTGCAGCGCTTGTTGCGCCTCGGCCATGCGGCCTTGCTCCATCAGTTCTTGGATGCGGTCCATCATACGTTGCAGATCATCCTGCGTCATTTGCATGGAGTTTTCAGGATTGCCTTGCTGGCCTTCCGGGTTTTGCTGCTGTTGGCGCTGCGCCTGACGCGATAGCTCTTGTAGGTATTCTTCGGTTGCGCGGCGCAGTTCACGCATCAGTTCAGCGATCTCTTCGTCAGAAGCACCGTTTTTGATCGCCTCGTTCAGGCGTTCTTGTGCGCGGCGCATCCGGTCCGCTGCATTTGCCAGATCGCCCTCTTCGAGGATCAGCGCAAGATCCCACATGTCATCTGCCAGCTCTTGCTGTTTTTCGTCGCTCATCCCGTATTTGGCATGGAATTCCAGTTGCGTGATGACTTTGCGGAACCGCAACCTGTCGGTTTCGCTGGGAAACAGGTCTTCTGGCAGATAGCTGACCGCACGTAGCACTTGTGCGATACGCGGGCCATTGGCACGCGCCCACAACAGATCGCGTCGCGCTTCAATAACAGATGCAGCAAGCGGGTCGAAAAAACGCCGACCGGGAAGGATAATCGACCGCGGGTCCGTTTCGGCTTGTTGTTCGGCGCCGTCAAGCACAGACAAGCGGACCTCAACCGGGAGATTGGCCCAAGGATGTTCCGAGAAATCTTCGATCAGATTTTCTTCGAATTCAGCGCGTGATCCTGCGATGGGCATGGGCAGCGGCACCACCAGATCGGGGCGCGTTTCGGGATCAATCGTGAGGCCGTACACCCGGTCAACCGAGACCAGATCCAGGGTAAAGCGCGCTTCGCCTGCTTCAATTGCGTAGTCATCGCGCGCTTCAAATGGCAGGGTCATTTCACCCAACGCCGACGCACTGGGATCGCTGATGACTGCGACTTCGGGGACTTGGTCCGGCACGACAGCAACTTGCCATGCGCGCCCACCTGGACCATTGATCGCGATCTCACCGTCTTGGATCACAACGAAATCCTGCGCGGGGTCAGAGGCTGCGGGGACTTCGGTGCGGCCAGATACGGTTTCAGACAAGGTCAGCGCGCCCACTTCGCCATACATCCGCAGGGTAATCAAGCTGCCTGCGGGCACCGAAAGCGTGCCTGCGTCGATGTCGTTAAGGTAGATCGTGGGGCGTCCTGTATAACGCGGGCTTTCCGCCCAACCTTCCCAGACGGGGCCGGCGGCCAAGCCACCCGCGCCCGGCGCCATGTCGGCGACAGAACCCACCCGCCAAATTGACCCAAACAGCAATGCAACGGCAAAAGCCAGCACCGCCATGTAGCGCAGCGCATAGGGGTCACGCGACGATATGCGCAAATCAGCCGGGACGGCTTCGGCCTGTGCCGCGCGTTTGGCCATGCGCGCTTGGTGCGCGCGCCACACAGCTGTGGATGCCGCATCTTGTGCACCGATCGTTTGGGTATCGGTCAAGGCCTGCAAAGGTCTGCCCGCAAGGCTGGCGTCGAGCCGGTCAACTGCTTGCGCATAAGATGGCCACGCAAGGCGTTTAAGACCGTAAAAAAGCGTAGCGCCCCCCGCCAAAACGGCCAGAACGGCGGCAGCCCAAACGATTTCAACATTAACGGTATCTTGCAGCCCTAGCATCAAGGCTGCCAAAACAATCAAGCAAACGGACACAAACGGCCACATCGTTTGCACCAATGCTTCTGCCGCCATACCTGCCCATGTCAGCCGCAGCGGCCAACGCAGCTTTTTAAAGGTCTGGTCTGCATCGTGCCGAGAAAAAGACGCCATCAATCACGCTCCGTTGCCTTAAAGCCCCAAAAAGCGCGCGCCGCATCAGAGCCATTCTGGAATGGTATCTCGATTTATCATTTCGTCAAAGGTTGGACGTCGGCGAATAACCGCAAATTGATCGTTCTGGACCAAAACCTCGGGAATAAGCGGTCTGGAGTTATATTCGCTACTCATTACCGCGCCATATGCGCCCGCAGATCGGAACGCGACAAGCTCTCCCGATTGGGTGTGGGCCATTTCACGCTGTTTGGCAAAGGTATCACCAGATTCGCAGACCGGACCTACCACATCATATTTCACCATCTCCACGCCCGCGTCAGCCTCAACAACGGGAATAATATCATGATAGGCTTCATACATCGCAGGCCTTATCAAATCGTTCATAGCCCCGTCGATGATCAGAAAATCACGGTCTTCACCGGACTTCACGTAGATCACTTCGGACACCATAATCCCGGCGTTGCCTGCGATCAGACGGCCAGGTTCAATCTCTATCTCGCAGCCAAGGTGACCCAACGTGCGTTTCACTAACGCGCCATAGTCCGACGGCAATGGCGGGGCTTGATTGTCGCGCGCGTATGGAATGCCTAGACCACCGCCCAAATCAAGACGCCGGATGTTGTGACCGTCCGCGCGCAGAGCTTCCGTGAGTTCCGCGACTTTTTGATATGCCAGTTCAAATGGAGCCAAATCAGTAAGTTGGCTGCCAATGTGCACATCGATGCCGATGACATCCAGCCCCTTCATAGCACCTGCGAGCGCATAAACTTCATGCGCGCGCGAAATAGGAATACCGAATTTGTTTTCAGACTTACCGGTGGCGATTTTCGCGTGGGTTTTTGCGTCGACATCCGGGTTCACACGGATTGTGATCGGGGCCACGACGCCCATCGACAAAGCGATGGCGTTCAGCACCTCCATCTCGGGTTCGGATTCTACGTTGAACTGGCGAATACCACCTTCAAGCGCCAATCGAATTTCTTCGGCCGTTTTGCCCACACCCGAAAACACAATGCGGTCGCCGGGAACACCGGCGGCTTTGGCGCGCAAGTATTCACCACCCGACACCACGTCCATCCCCGCGCCTGCATTTGCCAGCGTCTTTAGGATAGCCTGATTACTGGCGGCCTTCATTGCATAACAGACAAGGTGGTCCATGCCCTCAAGCGCATCATCAAAGAGCTGAAAGTGACGCAAAAGCGTGGCAGTAGAATACGCATAGAAAGGGGTGCCCACAGCCGCGGCGATTTCGGGCACTGGCACGTCTTCGGCGTGTAAAACACCGTCTTTGTACAGAAAATGGTCCATTGCATGCTCCGACGGGTTAGGATGGTTCGGGCGTGTCTAGCGGCAACGGAGCGCCGCATCAATTGCGTTTTGCGTCACGCTTGTTTTGGCGACACCGCAGCCCCGCTGCGCAAAAAGAGGTAGAGCGGCAAACCGCAGCTGACCCCGATGCAGAAGGTTGCAGGGATAGCGATAAGGCCGATCCACCGTCGGGTCTGCACGCTTTCGACAATGACCCAAATGGTCAAGGCGACGGCCGCAATAGTCAGATCCCATACAAGACCGCTGGTAGCGGCGTTCACATGCCATGCATCTACCATGGCCATCAGATCGTAGCCATTCGCGTTAAACCAACTGATGAAATAATACATCGGGTGAATAGACCCCCAAACGGCAAGGGCTAAAAACAACATACGCATGGCGGGTTTCTCATCTGTAATTCAGGGTATCGTGCGTGGGAACTTAGCCTGAATTAGAGATTTAGAAAGAGCGACAGCGGGCCTTTTGCCACGCCAACGCCGACACTTGGATAGACACCGTTTTGGTTGATCGTCACGCCACCGCTGACCGAAGGGCGGACCGGTTCGCCATCTGCCCCGCAGGCGGCAAGACCCAGAAGCGACAGGATAAGCACAGCACGTTTCATGATATCAAGTCCTTCCAGCGGTTGATCTGTTCGCGTACGCGCACGGGCGCGGTACCACCATAGGATACCCGACTGTTGACCGAATTATCTACCCCAAGCACGTCGAACACGTCATTTGTGATCGCGTCATGGGCGGATTGCATCTCTTTTAGGGACAAATCGGGCAGATCACAGCCTTTGGCTTCGGCCATGGCCACAAGGCTGCCTGTGATGTGATGCGCGCCACGGAACGGCAGACCCAAAACCCGAACCAACCAATCGGCCAGATCAGTCGCCGTAGAAAAGCCAGAGCCCGCAGCGGCTGCAAGACTGTCGCGGTTGGCTGTCATATCCGACACCATGCCCGTCATCGCAGCCAAAGCCAGCATTAGGTTATCTGCCGCATCAAAGACCTGCTCTTTGTCTTCTTGCATGTCTTTCGAATACGCCAGCGGCAGGCCTTTCATTACCATCATCAGCGCAGTGTTGGCCCCAAATATGCGGCCTACCTTAGCGCGGATCAGCTCGGCTGCGTCGGGGTTTTTCTTTTGTGGCATGATCGAAGAGCCGGTTGAGAACCGATCCGACAGGGTCACGAAACGAAACTGAGCTGAGGACCAGATCACCAATTCTTCGGCAAAGCGGCTAAGGTGGACGGCGCAAATACTGGCCGCACTTAGGAATTCCAGCGCGAAATCACGGTCGCTGACCGCATCCAATGAATTGGCCGCAGGCGCATCAAACCCCAAGGCCTGCGCAGTCATGTGCCGGTCGATCGGAAAGGACGTGCCCGCCAAGGCCGCAGCCCCCAGAGGCGAGGTGTTCATGCGCGCGCGCGCGTCGCGCACACGGCTTAGATCGCGGCCAAACATCTCAACATAGGCCATCATGTGATGACCCCATGTAACAGGTTGGGCAGTTTGCAAATGCGTAAAGCCCGGCATCACCCAATCGGCGCCCGCCTCAGCCTGATCAAGCAAGGCAGATATCAGCGCCAGCAAGCCTTCTTCGGTCGCGTCAAGTTGTTCGCGCACCCACAGCTTGAAATCTGTTGCAACCTGATCGTTGCGGCTGCGACCCGTGTGCAAACGGCCCGCCGGTTCGCCGATGATCTCTTTCAAGCGCGCCTCGACGTTCATGTGGATGTCTTCAAGCGCCGTGGAATATTCGAACTTTCCTTCTTCGATCTCTGACAAGACCGTGAGCAGCCCTTCCCTGATCGCCTCAACATCGTTAGCTTCCAAAATGCCCGTCGCACCCAACATCGCGGCGTGCGCGCGTGATCCGGCGATGTCTTGTGACGCCATACGCTTGTCGAACCCGATGGAAGCATTAATTGCCTCCATAATCGCATCGGGTCCAGCGGCGAAACGGCCTCCCCACATCTTGTTGGAAGACTTTGGCGATTGCGTGTCTGTCATCTTGTCAGCCCTTCGGAGGGAATATGAAAAATCTTGTTTCAGCGTTCGTTTATACGGCCCTTACGTTCGGTGCAATCGCAGTGGCACAGCCCGCTGTGGCTGATTTAAAAGCCGCCGAAGCGCTGCGCGATGGCGACATGAAAAAACTGATATTTCACAGCGCGCCGCAAGATACATCCATGGCCACATTTTTTCTGGAAGATGACACAGGCGAAGGCACCTTGGCCGATTACCGCGGCAAATACGTATTGCTGAACTTTTGGGCTACGTGGTGCGCCCCGTGCCGTAAGGAAATGCCGCAGCTGTCTGAATTGCAGGCTGAGTTCGGCGGCGATGAATTTGAAGTGCTTACCTTGGCCACGGGGCGTAATTCACCCACCGGGATCAAGAAATTCTTTGATGAAATCGGTGTTGAAAACCTGCCGCGCCACCAAGACCCCAAACAAAAGGTCGCGAGTGAGATGGGTATTTTCGGCCTACCTATTACGGTGTTGATCGATCCTGAGGGAAATGAGGTAGCGCGCTTGCGCGGCGATGCCGATTGGGCCTCTGACAACGCCAAGGCGATCATTGCAACTGTTTTAGGCCAGTAAAGCGCGCTTAGGCGGCGCGCAGTAAAATGGCCGCTTCTGGTGCAGTCAGATTGCGCCGGGCATAACCACCGTAGGTATGCGGGTCAAATTTCAAATCCGGGTGACGTTGCAACAAGGCGTTCAGGTCGCTTGCGTTGATGCTGGATAGGGCGGTGTTGGCAGGATGGAAGCTTTCGGTTTGGACACCATTCGCCCAGAGCACATTGTGGCTGGGCAAAAGCAGGTGAATATACGTCACATCACGCGCTTGCACGTCCACCGCAATATGCCTGCCGTTGATGAGATCTTTGGCCGCAACCAGAACCTCTGACGTGTTGAACAGGTC
The DNA here is from genome assembly GCA_045104955.1 of Roseobacter sp. Lineage (GTDB taxonomy): Bacteria > Pseudomonadota > Alphaproteobacteria > Rhodobacterales > Rhodobacteraceae > Roseobacter. The sequence continues at coordinate 1,488 of JBGCDB010000078.1, read as the reverse complement.
TTGGGCTACATCACCCGACAGCAACATGCGATGTTCTGGCGAGACCAGCAATTCCTGATCCGGCCGGTCGACGCCCAAGGCCCCCATCCGAATGCGAACAGGACGCAGCCGTGGCATCGCAAACAGACGCGCACCACTCATGTGGCGGCTGCCAATCCATTCAATGGGCTGCGCGCCATTGTCTTTTGTTTGAACCAGATCACCAAGCCGTAGGTCTTCTACGGCCATACTGCCCGTGGGGGTCGCAATTCGCGTCCCCGGCGTGAAACAAATGACCCCGCCACTATCTGGGCCGATGTCGCGCTGACGCCGCACACCCAGCGTGTGATGCACAATCCATAGGTCCGTGTTGCGGGGTGGCAGTTCATCCAGAAACATCAGCAAAGGTTGTGCACCACCGCCGACATTGATCAGCGTCACCGTGTATGACTGCGCGCCATCGGTGACGACGAAACTGCTGTCGGCAAGCGATGTGTCTTGCCTTTGACTGGTCAACAGGTCAGCCTGCTCCGGTTGCAACGCAGCGCCGACAAGACGATGCACCATCTTGGCTGCGCGTTTGCGCAGTGTTTCCGATCCGTCTGCACGATCCAGCCGCAATACGCCTGAAGGTCCGTCCACTTGTACGGCGTCGCCGCGCCAAGACCACGCTGCCCCCACGCTAAGGGACTGGACTGGTGCGGCCTCAAGACCATCTACTTCCGTTTGCGACCAAGAAATGACAAACGTGCCCTTAAAGCCCGTCTTCATAATTTTGTACGCCTGCTGCTCGTTTATTTATTAACGAATCGTTAACAAGCACACAGAAGTCTGTGAAGCAAAATTCGCTTGCGATTCCATAGTGTTGCAAAACAAGCTACAAAAAGAGCTCAATTTACAACCTATGCGGAAATATTAAAAATTACTTACCCGCATTTGGAGTAGCCGCATGATCCACAGGTCATGCATCCCTCCACCATACGCAGATCATACTGACCACAACTGCTGCACGCGTTACCGCGCTGATTGTCCAGATTTACGACTTCCCGCTGCGGATCTTGCTTGAGCCCCATACCCTCACCGGCAATGAAACCGGTCGCAATCATGTGCTGTTCAATCACGCCGCCGATGGCCGCAAGAATAGAGGGGATGTATTTGCCCTGCATCCAGGCACCGCCCCGTGGATCGAACACGGCCTTCAATTCTTCGACCACAAAAGACACGTCCCCGCCCCGCCGGAAGACTGCCGAGATCATCCGCGTCAGCGCCACAGTCCACGCAAAATGTTCCATGTTCTTGGAGTTGATAAAGACCTCAAACGGCCGACGATGCCCGTTCAGAACGATATCGTTAATGGTGATATAGAGCGCGTGCTCGCTGTCGGGCCACTTGACCTTGTAGGTATTGCCTTCCAACTCGCTAGGCCGGTCGAGCGGCTCAGACATGTAGATCACATCGCCATGGGGCTGCTGCGGCTCGGCATCTGAGGTGGTGATGACTTCGGGGGCG
>JBGCDB010000077.1:0-34879 GCA_045104955.1 Roseobacter sp. | reverse complement strand
ATTTCAAACGCCAGACCGCTCACATCGTCAGCTGTGACCGAGAAGTTGGCAAAGAATTCAGCAATCGCAGGCGAACGCCCTTCAAGCGAATTAGACCACGCGATTTGCACGTTCTTCAGCGCGTCTTTGGTCGCGACTGATGACTTTTCGTACCAATCTGCATCGTCGGAGGGTTGGATCATGTTGTATTTTGCCGCGTCAAACGTTGGCTCGGTCAGCATTTCCACGTCAAACATGAACCAAACAGCATGTGGCTTGTAGCAATAAAACGCATAGCCTTCGCCCTTGGCGATGCTGTCTTTGATCCGCGCCGTTTTCACGCTTTCTTCGGCGCGAATAGGCTCGATAAAGTCGAGCAGACCATAATCACGGGTTTTGACTTCGTTCACGTTGGCAGACGCCCAACCCGGCGCACCGATCCACATTTCGCCTTTGCCGTTGCCATCGCTGTCCATCAGCGCCGCAACATCGGGACGGCCCAGATCAGCGATGTCGGTGATGTTGTTGGCCATGCCAAAGTCTTTGCTGACGCAGAAGCCTTGGTTGCCTTCGTAGGGATTGGACGACAGCGTGACCGAGCCCGCACCATCGACGTATTTCTTGGTAAAGCTCTCTTGGTTGGGCAACCACACATCGGGGTGTACGTCGATGTCGCCTTTGCCCTGATCCATCGCTTGGAAGATCGTGGCGTTGTTGCCCGGCACGTATTCGACGGTACCGCCAATGCGGGATGTGACGATCTCACCCAAAAGGTGGCCAATCGCCTGCGCGCCGGTCCACGAGGGCAGGCCGATCTTGACTTCTTCGGTCGCAAACGCGGGCACAGCCAAGACGCTGACCGCTGCTGCCATCGCATATGTTTTCAGGTTAGTTTTCATTTTGTTTCCTCTGTTGGATCGCGCCGATTTTAGCGTCGTGTTTTTTTCTGTTTCGCAGCTAAAGGCGTAAGTTTGGACTTTGGCCTGTGACCTAAAAGGCGTGATGGGGCGCATTGGCCCTTCGTAGCTCAAGTCTAGTGCGAGAAATTCTTGCAGAGCCAATTCGAACATATCATCAAACTATTCGCATCTTGCATAGTTTTGGCGGTGCACCGAAACTCGGCACACAATGTCCAAGGTGATTCCCAATGGATCTGAACTGGCTGCGGGATTTCGAATGTCTGGCGCGTACTCTGAACTTCACGCGCGCCGCCGAAGAGCGCAACATCACGCAATCTGCGTTTAGTCGCAGAATCAAAGCCTTGGAAAGCTGGGTTGGTCTGCCGTTGGTAAACCGCGCGACCTATCCGATCCAAATCACCGAGGCAGGACGCCAGTTTTTACCCGTCGCATTGGGCGCTGTGGCGCAGCTTGCGGAAACCCGCCAAGCGATCCGCGACGCAGGCGAAGGCGACAGCCGTTTTGTGCGATTTTCCGTTCTGCACACGATTTCGGTCAACTATTTGGCAAATCGCATAGAAAATTTGCAAAATGAGATCCCGGAACTGCGCACGCGGGTGATCTCTGATTCTTTAAGCTCGTGTTGCGAGCTTTTGATCGAGGGCGCGGTGGACATCATGCTGTGCTATTACCATTCGTCGGTATCGCCGCGCATTGATGACGCCGCCTTTGCACGCAAGGATTTGATAAGTGAGCGGATGATCCCGGTGGCGGCGGCGGATGCGGTCAAACGGCATGGCTGGGATTTGGCGGTGACGGATGGCCCGCCGATCCCCTATCTTGCCTATGAACAATCGTCGTTTCTGGGCATGGTCGTGGACAGCATCATTGGTCAAAAACCGATGAACGTCGAAACCATTTATGTGGACGCATTGGTCGAAACCATCAAACGCCGTTTGTTAAAAGGCGGGGGCTTTGCGTGGATGCCGGAAACCGCCATCGACGCCGAACTTGCGTGCGGCGACGTGGTTGCGATTGGCGATGCAACTTGGCGCACGCGGCTGACGATCGCCGCGCTTGCTAATCCTGGAACCTTTGCGCGTCAGACGCGGCAGGTTTGGGATCTGCTGTAAAACCCTCGGCTTACAAGTTCACCCATTGCTTTGCGTGTTCAAACGCAAAGTCATAACCACCCAACGCCGCCGCGCCGCCAGTGTGCAAGAACACCACGCGCTCACCTTGGAACGCGCCTTTGCGGGCCAGATCAATCAGGCCAGCCGCGCCTTTGGCGGAATAGCAGGGGTCCAGCAGGATACCTTCCAGCTCGGCAAACATCCGGATCGCATCGATGCCGCTGTCCGTGGGCAGGCCATACCCATCGCCCACATAATCCGTGTTTGCCATCACCTGATCGCGCGCCACAATGCCGGGGCAGCCCAGCTTTTCGGCTGTTTTGCAGGCAAGGTCATAGACCATTTGCTCTTGTTTTGGCTGAGGCGCGCGGGTGCCGATCCCCAGAACCGGGATTTGGGCGTTCATCGCACACATGCCTGTCACCAATCCGGCCTGTGTTCCGGATGATCCGGTCGCGTGCACCAATCGGTCAATTTTAAGCCCGCGATCATTGGCCTGTGACACCAGTTCAAACGCCGCATTTACATAGCCCAACGCGCCCGTCGGGTTCGATCCGCCACCGGGGATCACATAGACCTTGTGCCCCTTGGCGCGCATGGTTTCGGCGGCTTTTTCCATCTCGGCGGGCATGTCATGGCCACCGGGAAATTTTTCGGTGGTGGCGCCGTGCAGATGGTCCAGCAGAACATTGCCATTCGTGTTGTAGTTGCCATCCTGATACCCGGTCCGATCCTCAAGCAGGATATGGCATTTCAGCCCCAACTTGGCAGCAAACGCCGCTGTTTGGCGTCCGTGATTGGTCTGTGTTGCGCCTTGGGTCATTACCATATCTGCGCCTTGTTCAATGGCCTCGGCCATCAAGAATTCGAGCTTTCGCGTCTTGTTGCCGCCCGTGGACATGCCGGTGCAATCATCGCGCTTGATCCAAAGCTCGACGCCCAGCTCTTTGGACAACCGCTCCATCGGTTCAAGAGGGGTGGCAAGGTGGGCAAGATGGACGCGCGGAAAACGGGCGAGATGCATGAGAAGGCTCCTAAAGGGTCTGATGCCCAAAATACCGCTGCGGCGGACGCATTCCCAATGCAAATTTCGCATCATGGAGCAGGGGGTGCTGTGGTATCGGCGGCTTAAAGTTTGCAACAGTTCGAACATGCGAAACGGAAGTTTCAGAATGTAGAAATAAGGATTTGCGAATTGGCAAAGACCACATCATGTAACTGGCCCAACAAGCCGTCCGTTCAATTCCCCAAGAGGCGCTGGCCGAGATTGAAACCTTGCTGGATACTTCCCTGAACGACTTTGATCCCAAAACGCGGGTTATGACGCCCCGCCGTCCGTTTGCCAAAGGCAGGCGCGCGGCGTGTTTGGTTCAGCGACATATCAAGTACACGCGCGCGCTGCTTGAACGCGGCGTTGGCGGCACTGTGGCAGGGTAACGTCACGCCGCGAAAGGCGCGCGATTGTTATTCCGCGATGTCCTCGGCCCACAGTTCGGGTTTTTCGTCGATGAACCGCTGCATCAGGGCGATGCACTCGGGGTCATCAGCGATGATGACCTCGACGCCTTTAGAGCGCAGGAATTCTTCGTTCCCGCCAAAGGTGGTGTTTTCCCCGATCACGACGCGCGGAATGCCGAATTGGATGATCGTCCCTGTGCACATCATGCAGGGACTAAGTGACGTATAAAGCGTGGTGTCGCGGTAGGTCTTTTGACGCCCTGCTTTGCGCAGCGCGTCCATTTCACCATGTGCAATCGGGTCGCCCCCCTGAACGCGCTGATTGCGCCCTTGTGAGACAACTTCGCCGCCGCGTGCCAGCACGGATCCGATGGGGCAACCACCTTCGTCGAACCCGGCCTTGGCCTCTTCATAGGCGATGCGCAGCAGACGCGCGTCTGTCTCGTCTAACATGATAGTTCCTTTTCTATGCTTGGGCGCCCAACACGTGTGCGCTTGTTGCATCCCAGCTTAGCCATATCTGATCGCCCCCCTTCAGATCAAACCGAGAAAGCTCGCGCTCTTGCATCTGAACCTTGAATTCTTGGCCCTGTGCGTCCTCCAAGAACAATGTGACCATAGAACCAACAAATTCTTCCGAGATCAGCGTGCACGAGACTGCATTATCGGTTTGCGGCTGGTCGCTGTGTAAATGCACCAGATCTGCAGAGATGACGAATTCGGCGTCCTGGCCGATTGTCAGCCCTTGTTTTGGGGGTTCTACGGTGAATGTTCCGGCCGCTGTCTTGATGTGTGCCAGATCGTCGCCCGTGTTCTGCACAGTTCCTGACAGGATGTTATTGCGCCCCACAAATTCAGCCACAAACCGGTTTGCAGGCGCGCGGTAGATATCCTTGGGCGTGCCGATTTGCGCGATCTCACCATTGGACATAATTACGACGCGGTCGGCCATGGCAAAGGCCTCGGACTGCGAGTGGGTCACATAGACAAAAGTGATGCCCAGTTCGCGCTGCAATTGGGTCAACACACCCTGCATGCGGATGACAAGGTGCGCATCCAACGCGCTGAGCGGTTCATCCAGCAATAGTATCTGTGGCTCCATCACCAGCGACCGGGCCAAAGCGACGCGCTGTTTCTGCCCACCTGAAAGGGTCGCGACATTGCGGCCTGCAAATTCGCCGATACTGAGTTTTTCGAGCCATTCCAAACTGCGCTTTTTGCGTTCTTCTTTTGGAACACCGCGCATCTTCAGGCCAAATTCGACGTTTTCTTGCGCGGTCAAAAAGGGGAAAAGCGCGAGCGATTGCCAGACCATGGGCGTGTCGCGTTCATGTGGGCTGACGTCATTCATCACGCGACCCTCAAGGCGGATCTCCCCGGCACTTGGGGCCTCTAACCCTGCCAGCATGCGCAGCGTCGTGGTTTTACCACAGCCAGACGGCCCCATGATCGCGATAAATTCCCCTTGGTTGATGGTGAAATTCATCTCTTTTACAGCGGTGAAATCACCAAAGGATTTCTGTACGTTTTCAAATTCGACCAACGCGTCTGACATGTTATGTGGTGCTCTTTATTTGGCGGCCTACCAGAAAAATCTGGGCAAGGATAATAAGGCTCATAGAGATCAGGAATACAAAAGTACCGATGGCGTTGACCTGCGGGTCGATATTGCCTTGCACGATCTCAAGAATGGCGACTGGCAGCGTTTTATTCAGGCCTGACACGAACCACGATACGGCAAATTCGTCAAACGACACCGCCGCCGTCAGACAGAGCGCCGAGATAATCGCAGGCTTGCAAAATGGCACCACCACATAGCGCATGGTCGCCCATTCAGTGCCCCCAAGATTCCATGCCGCAGCTTCAAGGTTTTCATCCATCTGATTGAGGCGCAGCCGGATTACGGCCATCGCAAAGGGCGCGGTCAGCACTGAATGCGCCAAAACGATTGAATAAAGCTGCCCTGACATACCAATTTTTGACAACCACGCCAACATCGCAAGCGCCATAATAATCAGTGGGATTGTGGGCGGCAAAAGGATCAGCGCAAGATAGGGACCTTTGAAGCGGAACCCATAGCGATAGTCGGAATAGGCGGTACAAAACCCCAGGAAGGTCGCAATCACCGCCGTTGAGGTCGAGACGATCAAGCTGTTAAGGGCTGCTTCCCATATGTCCGGATCCGCGAGAATTTTCTCGTACCATTCGGTCGTAAATTCGCCCAGCGGGATTGTTGGAAAACGTTGCGAATTGAACGAAAAGATAACGCTGAACACGATAGGCGCAAAGACAAACACAAAGACAAGACCTGTGTAGATCAGCAGTGACGTGTCTAGCAGGCGTGATTTCTTCATGTCGTTTTAGCCTTGCGGTAGGCCATCGCTATGCCGGCGAAAGCAACAGCAAAAAGCGTCAGCATCATCATGATCGCCACCACCGCCGCACGGGGCCATTGTTGTCCCGACTTGGTGGTGTCGATGATTAAAATGGGTAGCGTCGGGTCTTGTGACCCGCCCAGATAGAACGGCGCCACGAAGTCACCAAACGACAGAATGAAGCAGAACACCGCCGCGATGATTAGCCCTGTTTTGGAAAGTGGGATCACGACCCGCCAGATCGTCTCGAGCGGTTTGCAGCCCAAGTTATGCGCGGCCTCGACCAAGGTTTTATCGATGTTGGCCATAGTGATAGTTTGTAAAATAACGACCAATGGCAGCGTCAGCGTCATATACCCCACAAGCGTGCCAAACCCTGTGTTCAGCATCGTGTAAGGGCCTAGTCCGATCCAGCCAAGCATAGCGTTGACGACACCGCTTTCGGACAGGATGACGAACCACGAAAACGTCCGGACCAGATAACTTGAGAAAAATGGAATGATCAGCAAGAAAATCGCCAAGCGGCGCGTGTTTTCCGATGCGCGAAAGGCCAGCGCCCATGCTGCGGGAAAGGCGATGACCATCGCACACACAGTTGCCAGACTTGCCATAAATATCGTGTGCCAATAACTGTCCCAGAAATAGCCGCGTGTCAGCATGCGCGACCAATTTACGAACTCAAAGGCTTCGGTCATGCGGTAGTTTTTCACGAGGAAAAACGACATGGCGATCATAAAGACAATGGGCCCGACGAAAAACAAACCCTGCCATACGATGATCGGCAGGCGCCATGTCATCGCATAAACGTCGATTTTACGTTTTGTTTGGGTGCCTGTTGGCATGAATACCTCTGATGTTTCTGGCGCGACCTGAAACGCGCCAGAAGGGTTTTTGACAACGCTAGCCTATTAGGCGTTTTTGTATTCCGACCAGAAGTCATTCCAGTCTTCCAGCGTTTGTTGCTTGGGTACATCGCGGTAGTGGATGCGGCCTTCGTTGATAAGGCTGATTGGGTCGTTTGCCATGCCGTCGACCTGACCTGTCCGGGTCGCCTCGGCCATGTCGACTTCGTTCAACGCCGCACGCCCGGCTTTGGTCACGCAAAAGCCCGGATACGCCAGCATTTGTGCTGATTTGACCTGACCTTCAGGTGATAGCATATATTGGATGAATTTTTTCACGATGTCGGTTTTTTCCGTGCCAACCCCAATGGAATAGCTTTCTGTCCACTGAATGCCGCCCTCTTGCGGAATGACAGAAGCAACCGGCGCGCCGTCGCGTTCCAACACGCCGGTGATCCAGTCGCCAATGCCGCACATGGCTTGCATTTCGCCGTTCTTCAACCCGTTGAACGTTCCGCCATAGTCGAAATATCCGCCCACTTGGGGCCGTAGGCTCATCGTGGTGTCTTGTACGGCTTGCCATGCGGCATCATCCAGGTCCCACAAGTTTGCGCCATTGCCATTCTTCAGGCTCATCATCCCAAGCGAGGGAAGGTGCCAGTCAAAGTGACCGACCTTGCCTGCAAGCTCCGGCTTCCAGAACCCTTCATAGCTAGAAGCCTCTTCGGCGGTCATGGCGTTCTTGTTGTAGGACACGCCCAGATGGCCGCCCCGCAGGATCATAGAATAGAGCTTGCCATCCGCCCAGTGGCCGGGGAAATCGGCAAAATCGGGATGCAGCATGTCATCAAACGGGTAGTCCGCAGCTTCCATCTCTTGGATGTAGCCAGCGGCATTCAGCTGTTGCACAAATTCGCCGTCTGACAAAATCAGGTCGTACGTACCGGGCGGGGATTGTGCAATGAGCGCCAACATATTGTCGCCGCCTGCGTAGTATTTAGGGACGAACTTGACGTTGTTGGCGGCCTCAAATTCGGCAACCATGTCAGGCTCGCCGTGGCCGTACCACGCCAACATGTTGATTTCGGTCGTTTGGGCCCATGCCCGGCTGACAAATGGGGCGGATAGCAACACGCCACCCCCTGCACGCAACAAACTGCGTCGGCTCAACTGGCTTGCTTTGGATTTTACTTCTGACATTTCGTATCTCCTTTGTTGGCACCCGTAGTCGTGGCCATGCCCGATGCTTTTTGTCGTGACGCAAATTGGCGTGGCGGGTGGTCTGCACGAAAACCGTGTCTACCTCTGACGCTATTTCAGGATGTGACCAAAGGGAAATTTATCGTGGATATGTTGGTATAGATTTTTCTTATATGTGGTCTGGTAAGGCCACTTGATCGAGTGTGGCAACAAGCAAATCCACCGCTTCGTGGCCAATGTTGCCCAACCGTGTTTGCCGGAAAAACAACCCGATGTGGAGTGGTGCAGGGTCCGGTAGCCCGTCCTTTGCGGTAAGCTTGCGCAGGCCTGGGGAGAGCGTGGCACCGGTCAGGCAGGTGATACCTAATCCTTTTAAAACAGCGTCTTGCAGTCCATTTATGCTAGGGCTTGTGTAAGCGATGCGCCAGCTTTTGTTTGCGCGTTTGAGTGCTTCTGACATTCGCGTGCGATAAGGGCAACCAGCAGGGTGTGCAGCCAAAGGTATTGGGCCGGAGGCTGGGATCACAAAGTCTGTGGCGCCTGCCCAAATCGGGGATTCCCGCCATTGGCGAAACAGAAATTGTTGATCAGTGCCTGCAAAAAGGGCAACAACGATGTCTATTTCATCACTTTGCAAAGCATCCAGCAGGTTCTTTGAAAGCGCGCAATGGAGCTCGATGGCGGCATCCGGGTGCTTTCGCAGCAGCGCAGAGACATGCGTCTGCAAAACGTCAACGGCATAGTCCAACGGCAACCCTATGCGTAGCCCCGTTTGATCGTCTGATCTGTCAAAACGGCTGATCGCCAGGTCGTTGAGCCGTAGGATTTGTCGTGCGTGTTGGGCGAGCTCTTCGCCCTGTTCTGTCAATGCAATGCCGCGCCCTTTTAAGACGATCAATTTATACCCGATGATCTCTTCCAAGCGGCGGATTTGCAGGCTGACGGCGGGCTGTGTACGGCCCAAGACATGCGCCGCCTGAGTGTAGCTTTCCATTTCTATGACAGTCACAAAGCTGCGCAGCAGGTCCATTGGTAGGTTCATATTATCTCGCTTATTGGTATCAGAAATGCATATGTGACTATCAGTACTATAAATTTTAATTATTCCAAATAAATGCGTATCAAAAGCAAATGCTGACGCGAAACGACTTTCATAAACTGTTTAAAACGCCAGGGCCGGTTGTGCTGCCTGTTATTCATGTGTTGGATGCGGACCGAACAGCGCGGAACGTGAAACATGTAGTCGAAGCGGGCGCGCAGGGTTGTTTTCTGATCAATCACGATTTCCCCAAAGAGCAACTGCTGCCGATTTTGCACCAGACACGGGTTGCATTCCCGTCGTTGTGGATGGGGGTGAACTTCTTGGCGGTGACCGGCCGGGACGCGTTTCCGGTGCTGGGGGATCTTGCGCGAGATGGCTGCCAGGTCGATGCCTATTGGGCAGATGACGCACGCATAGACGAAGCGGGCGACACCACAGAGCCGGATGAGATCGCCGCTATGCGCACCCAATCCGGTTGGCGGGGGATGTATTTTGGCGGCACGGCGTTTAAAAAACAGCGCCCGGTAGATCCTGCGCGCTACACTGATGCTGCGCGGGCTGCGACAGGCTACATGGATGTGATCACCACATCTGGCATCGCCACGGGACAAGAAGCGGATCTGAGTAAGATCAGTGATTTTCGCGCAGGCATTGGGGACAGACCATTGGCATTGGCGTCAGGCATCACGCCAGACAATGCACAAGACTACCGTGACGTAGATTGCTTTATGGTCGCCACCGGCATCAATGAGCCCGACAATTTTTATGATATCGACCCGGTGCGATTGCAAAAGCTGATGCAGTTGTCCCGAGCCATCGGAGCAGGAGGAATTTAGATGAGTACTGACACCAATAACCCACGCGATGATCGCTGGTACCTCAATTTGATGGCACCCAATACAAAGGGTACAAAGTTTGCCTGGCTGGACCCCACCTCGATCTATATCAATGCAGCCGCATTCAATGATTTGCTTGATGATCTGACAGCGGATTTGACGGGCGTGGAATTCGATGTTGTGGCAGGGCTTGATGCCATGGGTTTTGTGCTAGGATCTGCCTTGGCCGTAAGGCGCGGCGTTGGCTTTTTACCCATTCGCAAGGCAGGCAAGCTTTGCGTGGATACAGACAGCGTGTCGTTCGGCAACTACTCTGGCCGGACGCAAGACATGGAAATGCGCCTGCCTGCGTTTGCCGCCGGGGACCGTGTGTTGCTGGTTGATCAATGGGTTGAAACGGGTGGCACAATGGACGGGGCCGTCCGCCTTGTTGAGCAGCAACAAGGCGTGGTGGCAGGTATGGTGGCCATCGCCATCGAAGACAACGCCCGCACGCAAGAATATCGCAGCAAATACCCTTGCGTCTCAGCAGTGGTGCCCGGATCAGGTTGGCAAACGGAATGCAACCGCCAATCACTGACGAGCTTTGCCAGCTATGACCCTGCACAGGTTTTTCCGCGCGCCGGCCGCAGTTAGCCCACGTGATCTACGCGCAACGTGTCGGAGCTGTTTTTGGCGTATCGGGCGATGTCCTCTAGCGGCGCAAACCAGACGTCACCTTTGTCCAGCATCGCTTCGATATGCTTTTCCATTACACGCCAACGGGCCAAACGACCTGTCAGAAACGGATGTAGAACTGGCATCCAAAAGCCACCAGCCTCATACATGGCGTCGAACTCTTCGATAAAGGGGGCGATGCCCTCGCTTGGGCCGCGCACGGGCATCAGATAATCAATCTCTGCAAAATGGGCGAAGGGCGGCCAGTCGTCGGCGCCCCAATGCGGCGGCATTTCGATGATCGAACCGGTGGGGGTTTTTACCAGATAAGGTAGATCATCAGCCATCAATGAGCTGTCATACAAGAATTCATGTGCGATCAACCGGTCCACCATGGCGGGTGTAATGCTGTAAACGGGCGCGCGATACCCGCGTGGTTTGCGCCCCGTTAGCCTTTGATGCACTTCCATCGCTTTTTCAAAAAGCACGACCTCTTCCGCATCTGAATGTCCCATCGGGTCTTCGTGCCGCCACGAATGATGGCCAATCTCGTGGCCGTCTTTTAAAATAGCCTCAACCGTTGCGGGGTAATTCTCCATCACCCAACCGGGCATGAAAAAGGTCTGAGTTAATCCAAAGCGCCGATAGCTTTCCAAAATGCGCGGCACACCCACCGTTGGTCCGTATCGGCCCATCGAAATGGGCTGCAAGCGCAGTTCGGCATCATCGCGGCAGGCGTCACGGATCAGCGAATCCGCATCAATGTCAAAAGTAATCGAAGCTGCGCATTTGTGGCCATCTGGCCAGGTGATGGGATGTAAAAACATGAAAAACCTAAGGTTGCGTGCCAAGGTTGGCAGGTTTTAAGGGGGGGGGCGTTGTCGTGTTCAGGAAGAAAAGGGCGTTTAGGTCTGCGCTGAGGCGCGCATCAATTTGTTCGCAGGTCAGTGCGTCCACACTTACCCATTCAATGAACCGGGCGTTTTGCAGTTGAAACAAAGCCGCACCCAGATCACCTGCATTCACGTGTTCAGGTACATGCCCATTGTGCTGCATCGTCTCTATCTGCCGCGTCAGTACCGCAGCCAATTTCATGTCGAGCCGAAAGTAAGCGATGCTGAACCGCGATCCTGCGTCCAACGTCACCCCTGCGATAACTTGACGCCAAATCGCTTTGTCGAGGTTGGCGAGCGCATGATCCATTACAATGCGCGCAAACTTGCGGGTCAGACTGACCAAATCGCCACTTTTTTCATCAAGTTTATTTTCAAGTAGCGAAAGTAGCTTGTCATCACTTTCCACAACAAGCGCTAAAAGTACGCCCGCTTTAGTGCCGTAGTAATTGTGAACTGTAACGCCTGATACGCCCGCAGCTTCTGCGATGCTCTCGATTGTGGTGCGCTCAAACCCTTGTTTTATAAACAGTTCTTTTGCAGCAGATACAATCTGGCTTTGCCGATGTTCTTTCTGCCGCTCTCTGAGGCCCACGCGAAAATGCTCCTGATACATGGTTTTGTTTGGCCGACTATCCCAAGGTTGAATATCTTAGTCCACTAAAAATTTTTATTGCATAAAAGTTTTTCCGTCTTACCGTCATGGACAGTTCAATTTCACTTTTGACCGGAGAAGAGGTGGTGCAATGCGTATATTATCCAAAGTAACGACGGCCGCTGGCTGTGCCCTTGGGCTGTCGGCTGGCTCTGCATTTGCAGATGAGATTAACGTGGGCCTTTGTGTGTCTTGGCCCGGCTACGCGATGCTGCAAGTAGCGGCAGAAAACGGCTTGTTGCCTGATCACGAACTGAACATCACAATCTTCGAGGACCCACTGGGCGGGCACGCGGCACTCGCGGCCGGACAGTTGGATGTGTACGAATGCACGGCTGATTACACGCCACTAATCGCGGATCGTGGAACCGATGTTGTCAATGTGGCATTCACCAACCCCTCGTATGGGGTGGATCACGTGATCCTTGCGCCGGAGATTGAAGCGAACGATGTGGTCGGCAAAAAGGTTGCAGCCCCGCAAGCCTATATTGGGCATCTGCTGATGGGTATTTGGTTGGACACGATTGGTGTCACGCCAGATCAGGTTGAATGGGTTAACCTGAACGCGGACGAGGCCGTGGGGCCGATGCTGTCTGGCGATCTGGCGGCCGGTTATATGTACGAGCCGTGGATTTCAAAGGTACTCGAAGCAAGCCCCGGTTCCAAAAGCGCTGTTGATACCGGCGACGCAGATGTCCTGCAAACGGGCATCTTCATGGACGCGATGTATATGAACACCAATTTCATCGCTGAAAACCGCGACGTTGCGCTTGAAATTCTCAAGGCCCGGTGGGATGGCGTGGGGCATTGGAACCAGAATGTCGAACCGACAAATGCTGCTTTAGCCGAATTTTTGCAATGGCCTGCCGAAGATATTGGCTTTGTGATTGGTACGGACGGGAAAAGCTTTGAGGGTGGCATCTACATGTTCGACTTTGACGAATCCGCGCGTATCTGCGGCGTGCTCGAAGGCGACGGCCCGTTTGGCATGACCAATGGATCCATGGTGGCGTCGGCCACCTTAACCAACGAATGGTGGGTTAAGTTGGGTCTGATGGACAAAACGGTTGATGTGTCTGCTGCGATTGACTGCAGCTTGATGGCTGACTTGCTCGCGAGCGGGTATCGCCAATCACTTAGCGCAAATTGAGCAATGTGGGTGGCGTACCATGCGCCACCCCTGTCTTTTGACAGCAGGAGCAAGGCGTGCCCAATACCCCGCGTCCCACCCGGTTTCTAGAAGTCCGTAAGCCCGTTGGACGACAACAAAAGCTAATTTCCGCGTTTGGGATATGGGCGCTGTTTTTTGGCGTTTGGGTCACGGCGTCGGCCACCGGTATGGTGAATGCGCTGCTCGTGCCAGCGCCGCAGGATGTGTTTGCCGCAGGCTACGAGCTTTTTATGGAACGCGGATTCGTCAGCGACGTCCTCATTTCCATTCAGCGGGTTTTGTTGGCCTTTGCTTTGGCATGTGCGTTGGCCGTACCACTGGGCGTGATGATGGGTACGTTCCCGGCGATTGAGGCGATTTTTGCACCTTTTGTTTCGGCATGGCGCTACCTGCCTGCGCCATCCTTCATCCCTATCCTGCTGATGTGGTTTGGCACAGGTGAGGCGCCGAAACTGGCACTTTTGTTCATCGGCGTGGTGTTTTTTTTGATTACGTTGATCATGGATCACACCAGCAACGTTCGCAAAGAACTGATTGAGACAGCGCTAACCTTGGGCGCAAACCGGTATGTGATCGTCTTGCGCGTGGTCTTCCCGGCAGCGTTGCCTGACATTATGGTTGCCATGCGACAGATGCTGGCCATGGCGTGGACCTATTTGGTCATCGCGGAAATCGTAGCCTCAACCACGGGTATTGGCGCGATGATGATGCGTGCGCGCCGTTTCTTGCACACCGACGAAATCTTGGCCGGGATCATCGTGATCGGTGTACTTGGACTAACCTTTGATCTGCTTTTCAAGGCCCTACACCGCCGTATGTTCCCATATCTCAAGGAACAACGCTGATGGTGGACAGTCTGCTGAACATAGACGCAGTTTCCAAGACATTTGATTTGGGCCGAGGGGCGCAGCTTGAAGCCGTGCGCCGCGTTTCTTTTGAGGTTGAGAAAAACTCAGTTTGTGTGCTGCTTGGCCCCTCGGGCTGTGGGAAATCGACGGTGCTGCGCATGATCGCGGGGCTTGAGACGGCGACCAGTGGCAACATTACCATTGGGGGTAAAACGGTAGAGGGGCCGGGCAGTGACCGGGGGATGGTCTTTCAGGCCTACACGTCTTTTGATTGGCTGAGCGTACGTAAGAACGTCGAATTTGGCATGCGCATCAACAAAGTGCCAAGTGCTGAGGCAAAAGACCGAACTGATCATTTCTTGAACCTTGTCGGGCTTTCAGATTTTGCCGATGTCTACCCATCGCAGTTGTCAGGCGGCATGCGTCAGCGGGTTGCGATTGCGCGTACCTTGGCCAATGACCCCGAGGTTCTTTTGATGGACGAACCTTTTGGTGCGCTAGATGCGGAAACACGTTGGATGATGCAGGAATTGATTGTCGATATCGCAGACAAGACCAGCACGACGATGGTCATTGTGACTCATGATTTGGAAGAAGCGATTTTTCTGGCAGACAAGATTGTGTTCCTCTCCAGCCATCCTGGCCAGATCAAAGAACAGATCATACCGGAATTTAAGCGCGGTGCGCGCATCGCAGGCAAAGAAGAGATGATCGGTCTAGATGGATACGCGACGCTAGAAAAGAAGCTGATGCGCCTGATGCGCGAGGAAGGTCGACGCGATGAATAATGTGCCAAATCGACAGGCCATACGATGAGCGTTTCGTTTGATTTTACCGGGGTTTCGGTCCTTGTGACGGGGGGCAGCAGCGGGATCGGGCAGGGGGTGGCTACGGCCTTTGCGCAGGCCGGTGCTGACCTGACGATCCTGTCTTCCAGTGACGCGATTTTTGAAGCGGCCGCCGCAATGCCAGGTCAGGTTACGGCGCTTAAATGCGATATCTCTGACGCGGCGGCAGTGGCGCAGGCGCTAGAACCTGTCAAACGCGTGGACGTCTTGATCAATAATGCCGGGCTTGAACGGCCCACGCCGTTGACGGGTGATCATCACACCGGCAACCCCACGTTTGAGCGTATCCTCGCCATCAATGTCACTGGGACCCAGAATGTAACGGATGCTTTAGTGCATAAAATTCCCGATGGCGGCCGGATTATCATTACCGCGTCAATCTGGGCCAAGACAGCCGTGGGCGGTTTTTCGGCCTATGTGGCGTCCAAACACGCGAACGTCGGCCTGATGCGCACATGGGCCAAGGAATTGGCGCCGCGCGGTATTCGTGTGAATGCGGTGTGCCCCGGTTGGGTGAAAACGGGCCCTGCAATGAATTCTTTGTCGGAACTTGCAGCGACTTCTGGCAGACCAGAAGCCGAGCTTTTGGACGAGATCATCGGCGCGCAAGCGATAGGCGGTCTGATGGTGCCCTCAGACATGGCGGATACCTATCTTTTTCTTGCCAGCAGCGGTGGGGCAAATATTACCGGACAAGCCATCAATGTGGACCGGGGCGAGGTCATGGCATGAACTTTGTGGGGCAAACAGCCATTGTGACTGGCGGGTCACGGGGGATTGGTCGCGCTGTATGCCTTGCGCTTGCTCACCGCGGCGCTCAGGTGGCGTTTTGTCATTTGAAAGACCCCCAAGCGGAGGAAACGCTTGCCGCGATTAACGCGCAAAGCACGGGATTTGCCCAATCGGTTGATGTGTCGGATGAGGCAGCACTTGACGCTTTTTTCCAGGTCGCAGCGGATACCTTGGGCCCGCCAAGTATTTTGGTCAATTGCGCAGGCATTTTGACCGAAAGCCCTGTTGCGCACACCAGTATGGCCGATTTCGATCGGGTAGTGGCCGTTAACCTCAGAGGTACCTTCATGGCATGCCGCGCTTTTGTGCGCCTTACGCATACGGGCCGTATCGTCAATATCGCAAGCGATCTAGGGGTGCTGGGCCGTGAAAACATGTCCGCCTATACAGCGTCCAAGGGTGCGATCCTTAGTCTGACGCGTACCTTAGCGCTGGAACTGGCGCCAGATATTTTGGTGAATGCAGTGTCGCCCGGATCGACGGAGACCGACATGACAAGTCCCGCAAATATGTCACCTGAAGCCATCGCCAAAGATCTTGATACGCCGCTTGCGCGCTTTGGCCAACCTGACGAAATCGCAAGTATGGTCTGTTATCTGGCAGGGCCTGATAGCGGTTTTATCACCGGTCAATGCATCGGGGTGAACGGCGGCAGCGTAATGACCTAAGAAAAGGTATTTTGAATGAGCGATCCATTTTTCCATCCTGTGTCCGGATTTGATGTGCCGCGGTTTGCGGGCGTGCCGACCTTCATGCGGCTGCCTCATGTAAATGCGGACCACCCGCGATTTGCCGACGTGCAAGTGGGCCTTATCGGGACCCCGTGGGATAGCGGCACCACCAATCGGCCCGGTCCGCGGCACGGACCACGGCAGCTGCGTGATATGTCCACGATGATTAGGGCACAAAATGGTGCCACAGGGGTGCGCCCATTTGAGTTGGTGAATTGCGCAGACCTCGGCGATGTGGGGCCCAACCCTGCCGATTTACACGACAGCATGGCGCGGATAACGGCGTTTTATGATCAGGTAGTCGGGGCAGGGATCGTCCCGCTTACAGGCGGTGGTGATCATCTGTGCTCGCTCCCGATATTACGGGCTGTGGCCAAATCGGGACCAGTGGGCATGATCCACTTTGACAGCCACACCGACCTTTTTGAAAGCTATTTTGGCGGCACACAATATACCCATGGCACGCCTTTTCGACGCGCCATTGAAGAAGGGCTGCTGGACCCGAAAAAGGTCGTGCAAATAGGGATCAGAGGCACCGCTTACGACAGTGAAGACCGGGATTTTGCCGATGCGGTTGGCGTGCGGGTGATCCCGATCGAGGAATTCCACGCGCGTGGCCCTGAAGACATCATGATTGAGGCGAAAGAAATTGCGGGCTCTGGCCCGACGTATGTGTCCTACGATATTGATTTTGTCGACCCGGCCTTTGCGCCCGGCACAGGCACGCCAGAAGTAGGTGGCCCAAACTCATTTCAGGCTTTGCAAGTGGCGCGCCTGCTGGACGGGATCAACATTGTGGGCGCCGACTTGGTCGAGGTCTCACCGCCCTTTGATCAATCCGGGGGCACCGCCTTTTTGGGTGTGTCGATTATGTTCGAGATGCTGTGCAATATTGCGCGCAGTATTGACTAATGGCCGATGGGCTTCAACTTTTTCCAAAACAGTCCCGATGACAGGGTACTGCAACAAACCAAAAACAGGGGATACCACAATGAACCGACTAAAGAGTGGCCTTTTAGGCACCACAATGCTGTCTTTGATGGGCGGCGCGGCTTTGGCTGAGGGCGAATTGAACGCATTGGTGTGGTGCGACCACACGGATCCGGGACTTCTTGCACCGTTCGAAGAAGAATTCGACGTCAAAGTCAATGTGCGCGAATATGAGGGCACGGGGGCTGCGCTGGCGCTACTGGAGCAATCGCGGCCTGGGGATTGGGATGTGCTGGTTATTGACGGCATTGACGTCTTTCGCGCCGTAGATGCAGGGCTTATGGCCCCCTTGCCTGACGGCGCTGTCCCCACATCAGATTTTTTTCCCGAAGTTGTTATGGCTGAAAACAATGTCATTGATGGCGTGACTTACGCTGTGACAGAGAAATTTGGCTACAATACGATTTCCTATAACTCGGAAAAAGTAGACCCTGCCGATATGGAGAGCCTGTCGACCGTGTGGTCCGAGAAGTACGCAGGCCGCATCAGCATCTATGACTACTATCTGCCCGTCATGGGCTTGGCCGCGATTGCCAACGATATCAAAACAGACGCCATTGATGCCGGATCCCTAGAAACCATCGGCAGTACGCTTTCTGCCATGCGCGCGCAGGCCGCTTCTGTTGCCGGTGTTGTTGCGGCGCAAACAGCATTGGCAACAGGTGAAGTGGATATTGTTGTAGGCGGGGGCGAATGGCTGACGGCCGTATTGGCCGAAGAGCAGCCCGAATTGACATGGACAATCCCCAAAGAGGGCGCTGTGCGCTGGGCGCAATCTATTGGTGTGCTGGAAGGTAGTGAAAACAAGGATATGGCGGTTGAGTTTGTGAAATATATCACAAGTCCCCAAGGTCAGGCGCGTTTGGCGACATCCTCGTGCTTCTGGGGCATGCCTGCCAATGCCAAAGCGGGTGAATACCTGACAGACGCCCAAAAAGAAGTTCTGCGTTGGGATCAACAGACTGACTACCTGAGCCTGACGCAACTATATCCTGCACCTGAAATGGACCTCGATATCGAGATGCAGGACCTTTGGCTCGATACGCTTCAGCAGTGAGCCAAACGCACCACCGATCTCAGGGCTGGGGCTTTGTTACCCCGGCCCTTTTATGGACACTCGCCTTTTTTGTAGTGCCCTTTGTCGTTATGGGCGCCATGAGCTTTGCCACGCTGGAAGGGCGCACCTTGGTGTGGGGCTTCTCGCTAAGTAACTACATCGAGTTAACCGAGAAAGCCTACTTGTGGCGCGCGATCATGGTGTCGCTAGAGATTACGTTGACGGTCACTGTCGTCTCTGTCGTGCTGGCGTATCCGCTGGCGTGGATCATTGCGTTTAACGTGCCAAAGCGCTGGCAAAGGCTTGCGTTGCTTTTGGCGATATTGCCGTTTTGGACATCTTACGTGGTGCGGTCTTATGCATGGCTATTAGTGTTGGCGCGCGAGGGCGTGGTCAATCAAACGCTGATGAATATCGGCCTGATCGCAGAGCCGATGACGCTGGCCAATACCCGGTTTGCAACGGTGACGGGTTTTGTCCATTTCTTTGTGATGCTTTTGACGCTGACGATTTATGCGAACCTTGTTCAATTGTCGCCGAACTACCGCCGGGCGGCTGCTGACCTTGGAGCCAATGCGTTTCAGACCTTTCGCCATGTGATCTTGCCGCTCACGTTACCGGGTATCGTCACGGGCGCTTTTCTGACCTTTGTGCTGTGTATCGGCGACTATGTTACCCCGCAAATTTTGGGCGGAAATACTGAATTGACCGTGCCGCAGGTGATCATGGTGCAGCTGGGCCGTCGTGCTGATTTCCCGCTGGCATCGGCCTTGGCAATCGTGCTCATGGGCATCGTGACAGTGTTCTACCTGTTATCTGCGCGCTGGCTTAGGTTGGACCGGATATGATGCGCGTGTTGCCTTGGGTCTACCTGTTGGCCGCCTTTGTGTTTATTTACTTGCCGGTCGGCACGTTGGTTCTGTTTTCCTTCCAGGACGGAGGTTTGCCAGTGCCCCCTTTCGAGGGGCCATCGCTGCGCTGGTACGCAGATATTCTGGCAGATGACGACGTGACCGAGGCGTTGGTTCATTCGCTGATCGTGGCGATTGGGTCAGCTGGTGTCGCGTGTCTTTTAGGGTTTCTTGCCGCATACGGGTTGGCGCGACATGTCTTGCCGGGGTCGGCGGTCATGCGTGCGATCTTGATAGCCCCCCTGACGGTTAGCTATTTGATCGTGGGTTTGGGGTTGTTGATCGTGATACAGCGCACCGGGCTGGGGCTGTCGCTGTTCACCGCTGGGATTGGCCATGTGGTGATCAATCTGCCGCTGTGCTTTGCCATCATCTACGCGTCTATGGGGGCACAGCAACAAAATGCAGAACGTGCGGCGCGCGATTTGGGGGCCGATACCCTGCGCGTGATTACGTTGGTCACCGTGCCCATGCTGGCACCTGCGATTGCTGCGGCGTTCTTTCTGTCGGTCACGCTTAGTTGGGATGAATTCATCATCTCGTTTCTGTTGACACGTTTTGACATCACTCTGCCGGTTGAGATTTGGTCGATGCTACGCTCTGGCCTGTCGCCGCGCCTTAATGCCATCGGCAGCTTGGTCTTTTTGGTGTCCATCGCGGTGGTCATCATCCTGGAAGTCTTTGTGTTCAGGAAGGGCCGCACATGACCGCCCCCGTTTCTATCCGCGCTGTCAGTCATTTCTTTGGTGACTTTCAGGCGCTGCATGACGTGTCGCTTGAAATTGGTCTTGGTGAATATGTCACCCTGCTGGGCCCCTCGGGTTGTGGCAAGACGACGTTGTTATCAGTGTTGGGGGGATTCATTCGCCCGTCACGAGGGGCCGTTGTCATTGCGGATCGGGATATGACTGATGTGGCCCCTGCGCGCCGTCCGACGACGACGATGTTTCAGGACTATGCCTTGTTTCCGCATATGACCTTGCGCGATAACGTAGCCTTTGGGCTACGAATGGCGGGTATAGGGCGCAAACAGCGCTATGCCCAAGCGCATGAAATGCTTAAAGTTGTAGGGCTTGCCGACGCCGCGATGGCGCGTCCGCATGCGCTGTCTGGGGGGCAACGGCAGCGGGTGGCATTGGCACGGGCTTTGGCGGTCAAACCAGATGTGTTGTTGCTGGATGAACCGTTGGGCGCGCTGGATCTCAAGCTGCGCCGCGCCATGCAAGACGAGTTGAAGGCAATCCAACGTCAAGTGGGCACAACATTTGTTCATGTGACCCACGACCAAGAAGAGGCCATGGCCATTGCGGACCGCATCGTTGTGATGAATGCTGGAAAAATCGAAGATGTGGGCGCGCCTGCGCGCATCTACCGCCAGCCAGCCACGCTGTTTGCAGCAGACTTTATGGGGGATATGAACCACATCCCCACATGGCGCGAAGGCGCAGCGGCCGTAACACCTTTTGGGCCGGTACCGGACCATACGGCAGACGTGCAAAGAGGCGTTTTATGTGTGCGCCCCGAAGCGATAAGCACCACCGAGGGCGGCATGCCTTTAGGGGACGTCACTGTCAAAAGCGCAGCGTTTTTTGGCACGTATGTGCGTATCCAAGCTGTACCTGACGCCGCACCTGACATGGTGCTGACCGCGCATCTGCCCCCTGGCGCGCTGCCTGAAACAAACGCGCGGCTTGCGCTTTGGGCTGAAACAGACGCGCTTAGTCTATTTGAAAAGAAGGAGGCTTAGATGAACCGCGCCGCACCTCAAGACTGGTACCAATTGGACTGTAAAAGCGATGGTGTGACCTTGATCGCTGAACCCTTTATCGAAGAATTCTATCGCTGCAATGTCTGGCATGTGCGCGGACGGGATCGCGATATGCTGGTGGACAGTGGCATGGGCGTCGTGTCTTTGCGCGAATGGGTACCATTGGTCACTGAAAAGGCGCTTACGGCAGTGGCCAGCCACACGCATTTTGACCATATCGGTTGCCATCATGAATTCGATGACCGCTGTGTGCACCGGTTGGAGGCTGATATCTTGGCGAACCCCACACGGCGCGCCACGCTGGCCGATCCTTACGTTACAGATGAGATTTTCACACAGCTACCGCCGCTTCCTTATGCCTCGACAGACTATGCTGTTACGGCAGCGCCAGCCACACGATTGCTTGAGGATGGCGACCATATTGATCTGGGCGACCGGCATTTTGAAGTCATCCACACACCCGGTCATTCCCCCGGCGGGATTGCCCTTTGGGAGGCCGCCACAGCCACGCTGTTTTCAGGCGATATCGTCTATGACGGCCCGTTGATCGAAGAGACGTACCATTCGAACGCGGCCGATTACTACCGGTCGATGGTGCGCCTTTATGATCTGCCTGTGCGCGTCGTACACGGGGGACACTTCCCCAGCTACAACCAAGAACGCCACCGTATGATCATTCGCACGTGGCTGGATGAAAAAGAGCGCGCCTAATCAGATATCAAGCGTATTTGCTTTTTCCCACGCTGAGAAATGTGCAGTGAAATCGTTCCACTCGTCATGTTTCATTTTAAGATAGGCGGCTGAGAATTCAGCCCCCATCGCATCTTTCAATGCTTTGTCTTTGTCATAGGCCCGCAGGGCGTCCAGCATATTCAGTGGCAATTTTGGGGCGCCCTTCACCTTATGACCTTCGGCATACATATCGATATCGTGCCGCTTGCCGGGATCCGCTTTGGACCGCAGACCAGATAGGCCCGCCGCGATAATGACCGCCTGCAAAAGGTACGGGTTTGTCGCTCCATCGGGCAGGCGTAATTCAAACCGTCCCGGGCCTGGCACGCGCACCATATGTGTTCGGTTGTTGCCAGTCCATGTCACGGTATTTGGCGCCCATGACGCGCCAGAGATGGTACGTGGCGCGTTGATACGCTTGTAGCTGTTGACGGTTGGGTTCGTGATCGCGGCCAAGGCAGAGGCGTGTTTCATGATGCCACCTAAAAAGTGTTTGCCGCGCTCGGACAGACCTACCTCGCCGGTTTGTCCTTCGCCTTGGCCTGCAAAAATGTTGGTTTTCGCCGCAGCACCCGCAGCATCCCATACGGAGATATGCGCGTGGCAGCCATTGCCGGTCAGACCTTCAACCGGTTTTGGCATAAAGGTCGCGCGATAGCCGTGCTTTTCGGCCACGGTTTTGACCATGAATTTGAAAAAACTGTGTTTGTCCGCCGTTGCCAGCGCATCGTCAAAGTCCCAATTCATTTCCCACTGACCATTCGCGTCTTCGTGGTCGTTTTGGTAGGGGTTCCAACCCAAGTCTAGCATATGGTCAGAGATTTCGCGGATCACATCGAGTCTGCGCATAAAGGCTTGCTGATCATAACAAGGCTTCGCTGCCGTATCGTATTCATCCGATATCTGTTCACCTGAAGGGGTCAGCAAGAAAAACTCGGCTTCGATCCCGGTTTTGATGTGCATACCTTCTTCTGCCGCCTCGTCAATCAGGCGGCGCAATACGTTTCGGGGGGCTTGGGCGACGGGTTCGTCTTCCATCATGCAGTTGGCCGGAACCCATGCAATTTCCTTGTTCCACGGCAAGATAATCACGGCGTCGGGGTCTGGCACGGCCAGCATATCGGGATGTGCTGGGGTTAGATCAAGCCATGTAGCAAAGCCCGCGAAACCCGCACCATCTTGTTGCATTTCGGCGATGGCACGACTGGGCACAAGTTTGGCGCGCTGGCCACCAAACAAATCCGTAAACGAGATCATAAAGTATTTCACGCCGTTCTCTTTGGCGAATTTCGCGAGGTCAGTAGCCATAAGTCCGTTTCCCTGTCGTCTAAGAAAAAGGGGCGCGGTCTGTTTGATGTCGCGCCCTCATTTTGGTCAATAAGATGTGCCGGGTTTGCCGGGGTACCAGTTTGTGCCGGCCAGTGGCACCTGCGCCATTGCCGCAGCTTCCATAGTTAGTGCCACAAGATCTTCGGGTTCGAGGTTGTGTAGGTGGTTCTTGCCGCAAGCCCGCGCGATCGTTTGTGCCTCCAGCGTCATCACCTTGAGGTAATTGCGTAACCGGCGTCCCCCTTCGATAGGATCAAAACGCGCCATCAATTCGGGGTCCTGAGTGGTGATGCCTGCGGGGTCTTGACCTTCGTGCCAGTCGTCATAGGCGCCAGCTGTCGTGCCAAGCGCGTTGTACTCGGCTTCATATTTTGGGTCATTGTCACCCAGTGCAATCAAGGCCGCGGTTCCAATGGCAACAGCGTCAGCCCCCAGCGCCATGGCTTTGGCCACATCCGCACCGGACCGGATACCACCCGAAAGGATCAGCTGAACCTTGCGGTGCATGCCCAAATCTTGAAGCGCCTGAACAGCCGGGCGCACGATCGCCAAAGTGGGCAAGCCCACATGTTCGATGAATACATCCTGCGTTGCAGCAGTGCCCCCTTGCATGCCGTCCAACACAACGGCATCAGCCCCTGCCTTGATTGCTAAAGTGGTGTCATAATAGGGCCGTGCACCAGCAACTTTGACGTAAATCGGAACTTTCCAACCGGTAATCTCACGAAGCTCGATGATCTTGATCTCAAGATCATCGGGGCCGGTCCAATCGGGGTGACGGCACGCCGAACGCTGGTCTATCCCCTTGGGAAGGTTGCGCATTTCGGCCACACGGTCGCTGATTTTTTGACCCAAAAGCATACCGCCGCCGCCTGGTTTTGCACCTTGGCCTACAACGATTTCAATCGCGTCAGCCTTGCGTAGATCGTCAGGGTTCATCCCATATCGTGATGGCAGATACTGATACACCAGCTTATCGGAATGGCCGCGTTCTTCTGGCGTCATGCCCCCGTCGCCCGTGGTGGTCGATGTGCCCGCAGCGGATGCCCCGCGCCCTAATGCTTCTTTTGCAGGTCCTGATAGTGCGCCAAATGACATACCTGCAATGGTAATTGGGATGTCCAGTTCGATGGGGTTTTCGGCGTGCAACCCTCCGATCGTAACCGAGGTTTCGCATTTCTCTCGGTAGCCTTCGAGCGGATACCGCGAAATAGAGGCGCCCATAAAAAGCAAATCATCAAATGACGGCACCTTTCGTTTGGCCCCGCCACCGCGAATATCATAGATGCCGGTCGCTGCTGCACGGCGGATGTCACTGTTCACGTCTTGGGTAAATGTCGCGGATTGGCGTGGCGTTGTGTGAGGGATACCCTTTGGGTCATGCTTGTTCATTTTCAGGTATCCTTAGTACGCGCCGGCGTTATCGACATCGAAGTTATACAGTTTGCGTGCCGACCCGTAGCGGGTGAAATCATGGGGGTCTGCATCAATCCCCGCCTCGTCCAGCAAGTCTTGCAGAAGGGTTAAGTGTTCTGGGCGCATTTCTTTTTGTTCGCAATCCGCGCCAAGACTCTTGACCTTGCCGCGTACGAAAAACCGCGCCTCATAGCAGCTGTCACCAAGTGCATCGCCTGCATCCCCGCATACCACCAAATTGCCCGACTGCCCCATAAAGGCTGACATGTGCCCGATGTTTCCTTGCACAACGATGTTCACGCCCTTCATTGAGATACCGCAGCGCGACGACGCGTTGCCCTTAACAACAATCAACCCGCCATGACCTGTGGCACCCAAGTACTGGCTTGCATCGCCTTCGATTACAATCTTGCCGGACATCATGTTTTCGCCCGTACCTGGCCCGGCGGAGCCATGAATGTTGACCGTTGCTTGTTGGTTCATCCCCGCACAGTAATACCCGGTCGAGCCTTTGATCGTCACCTCTATCGGCGCATCCAAGCCGCAGGCAATCGCATGTGCTCCTTTGGGGTTCACGATCTCCCAAGCGGTTTGATTGGTTTTCTCGGATTGTGCGTGCAGCATCTGGTTCATGGCGCGCAGGCCAGTTTCAGACAGGTCGATCGTTTGCATTAGGCGGCCTTTTCGGTGGTGGGCGCGGTATCGTGGCTCCAGAAATAGACGGTTGCGGGTTCTGGTTCCCAAACCCGAGCTGTTTCGATGCCGGGCAGGTCCACAAGCGCCCGGTATTCAGACCCAAAAGCGACATATTGCTCTGTCTCGGCCATCACGGCTGGTTTGCAGGCAATAGGATCACGCACGACACCAAAGCCGTCTTTCGTCCCGACGACGAAGGTGAAAAAACCGTCGAGATCGTCAAGGCTGCTGGTCAAGGCTTCGCCCAAGGTCGCGCCTTTTTGCATTTGCCATGTAAGGTATGCAGCCCCTACTTCGGTGTCATTCTCAGTTTCAATGTGAATACCTTCTCGGCGCAATTTGCGACGCAAGGAGTTGTGGTTAGACAGCGACCCATTGTGCACAAGGCATTGATCATCGCCGGTGTTAAACGGGTGCGCCCCCATAGTTGTCACAGCAGATTCCGTGGCCATCCGCGTGTGCCCTATCCCGTGTGTGCCCGACATTTGCGTCAGTGCAAACTGTGATGCCACCGCCTTGGGCAGCCCTACTTCTTTGTAGATCTCAAGGCTGTCACCGCGGCTCATGACCCGGATGCCCAAGTCATCTAAAATGGCCCGCACTGCAGATGATGTTCCCGTGGGTATATCCAAAACCGCATGGGTGCTTTTAACGGTCAATGTGACATCTGCACCAATAGCTTTAGAGAGCGCATCGCCCAGTCCGATAAATGATGTATCCGGCGTGTCTGATTGCACTGTCATCTTGCTGCGGCCTGATTTGTCGCCGCCGTAGATTGCAATTCCAGCGCTGTCGGGGCCGCGATCTGTCATCGTAACAAGCATTGCTGTGAGCATCTCGCCTAGTTTGGGTTCTAACGACTTGTCTTTAAGAAACAGACCTACAATTCCACACATACGACGGCTCCCGGGTTCTTGTGGGTCTGCGCGACCGACATGGGGTTTAAAGCTATCACTAAACTATCAAAACTCAACCTTCAGGAAATAAATTTTCTTCTTAGGTAAAAGCTCTGGGTAAAAAAGAGGCGATTAGGCGTCTTGAGGATAGCTTATCACGGATAGATAGCGCGCTGGCAGAGAGACAAGTGTTTCGGGGCCGTGAGGGGCATCCGCATCAAAGAAGAGAGTGTCACCTGGCCGTAAAGGATACACATCATCGCCATGACGATAATCAACAGCGCCTTCGAGCATATAAATGGTTTCTATGCCGCCGTGTTGGAAGGTTGGAAATACGTCTGCCTTGTCTGAAAGCGTGATCAGATAGGGTTCTACGATCACACCGCTGCCATTCGATCCGATATGGCCCAGCAGATTATACTGATGGTTTGCGCGCGTCCCTTCCCGTTCCAGTTCGACGCCTTGCCCGGCCTTTGTATGAACCGCACTGCGCGTCTCTTCAAACCGGCGGAAAAACGCGGTCAAAGGCACCGAAAGCGCATTGGCCAGACTTTGCAAGGTGGTAAGGGACGGCGACGTATTTCCATTCTCTATCTTGGACAGCATTCCGATGGATATACCGGTGATTTGCGACAACTCAGCGACGGTGATTTCTTGCTTGCGGCGGTAGGCACGCACTTCGCGGCCGATTGCGACCTCAAGCACCTTTTCGCGGTTGTCATCTACACGATGAGGGTCTTGCCGAAATGGACTATTGGTCATTTGTGCTTTCACCAGTCGAGTATTTGTCGGGTTTGTTGCCCGTCATGTCACGCAAGCACTCTAACCGTGTTTCTTGCTAGTAGAAATACTTGCATCTGAATAAGTGCGTTGGGTGATGTCGAAAATGCAATCCGTTTGTCGCAACGGTTAATGTTTAGCTTGAAAAAGCACGCATAAGTTGTTGAGAGGCATTATTTATCTGTAACTCAGGGTATCTGCAGTTTTCACAATTAATCACGCATAGGTTGATTATTTTTATAGCTTAAGCGCATATCACTGCCTGATAGGCTTTAATTTAATGATAAAACTCCAACTGTTTTACATCAGGGTAAATCTTGGGCTTTATCCTTTTATTTTGTTATTTTCAAAAGTTCGCGCTAAGATTGTTCTACTTTAGAGTGTTAATTGTTTTGAAGGAGAGTTATTATGACAAGTTCTCATGGTTCCAGCCAGTTGTCTGGATTAGATGCGTATTGCTCGCGCGACCACCATTATCATGATGGCGACCGGTTTGGTCGGATGTTCCCGGAATTGCCGCCTTTGTTCACCGATCCGCGGGTTTTGGATCGGCTCGGGCAGCCCGGGGGCGTTATGGACGGCGATACCCAGGGTACGGTGTCTCACACCAACCCGGTGGGATTAGTGTTTTTTGGGCAGTTTGTTGACCACGACATCACCCTTGATGTGACGTCCAGTTTTGACACGGTAAATTCACCCGGTGAGACGCGCAATGTGCGCACGGCGACGTTGGATCTTGATTGTGTATATGGTTTGGGGCCAGAGGCGCAGCCGTATCTGTACCATCCATCAGGGGACTTTCGCGGCATTAAGCTGATGACGGGTGCAGAGATTGGTGGCGGTCCGCACACGGCGGATGATCTGCCCCGCGCAGGCGATGTCGCCTTGATCGGAGATTTTCGCAACGATGAGAACCGCATCGTCAGCCAGATACAACTGAACATGATCCGGTTTCACAACCGTTTGTGTGACGATCTAGCAGGAACGTACCACGGAAAAGAGCTGTATGAAGAAGCGCGCCGTTTGTGCATGTGGCACTATCAATGGTGTGTCGTACACGACTTCTTGTCCAGCGTTTGTGGCCATGGCGTCGTGTCGCGCATCCTCGCCGAAGGGCGTCAGTTCTACAAACCCAAAGTGCCGTTCATTCCGGTTGAATTTTCGGTCGCCGGGTTCCGATTTGGTCACACGATGGTGCCGATGAAGGTGCAGACGCAACAAGGTGGCAACCAGTTTGAATTGTTTGGTACCGTCTTGGGCAAAGGTTTCAGCGCGATCAGCGATGCGCGTGCTGTCACCGACATGCACGAGATGTTTGAGACCCACGAAGGGCGCACAGTGCAAAGGGCAGGGCGGCTGGACACCAAGCTTGCCGCTGATCTTTTGGCACTGCCCGCAAAGGTTGACCCCGAAGGCCGGTCGCTTGCGACACGCAACATGATCCGAGGTCAGTCGTTTTTGCTCCCATCAGGGGAAACTGTTGCCCGCGAGATGGGGCGCCCTGAGGCCGAGATCGAACAGGTAAGTGACGCGGCCCGTGCGGATGAAGCCGGTCTTCAGGGTGGTACGCCGCTTTGGTACTACATGCTCAAAGAGGCCGATCTGATCGGGCGCGAAAACTTAGATGGCACGCGTGTACCGGGCGAAGGGTTGGGCCCTGTTGGTGCAACGGTAGTTGCGGAAACCATCATCGGTTTGATCGAACTTGATGGCAGATCCTGGCTTGGGGCGAACCGAAACTGGCGACCGCATACGCGGACCGATGACCCATCGATCGAGCTGTCATCTATCGGTCATATCATGACGTATACGTAAGGAACGGCGACCTAACCGCAAATTAACGCGTTAAAACTATGGTGGGGCGATCTTTAGCACAAAGGACGCCCCAGCATGTTACATGGCCAAGCCACAACGCGCCTGTCGACGCCCGACCCGAAGGCTGCCCGCATTGCGGAATTGTCTGAAGAATATCTTACGGCTAATGCCCTGCGCAAAGATCAAATCGGTGAAGAGATTTGCGCCCTAATGGCGGGTAAAATAGTGCCCATCAATTCACGTGCTGTGCAGGGCTAAGCTGCGCTCTATTTAATCGAATGGGTGCTATCCTGAAAAGCCGCTTGACGTGGCATGGGACCGATAACATGCTGCGCGCATGGCTTCTTCAAAATCAGATGGTCCGGCAACGATGCGCGATGTGGCACGCGCGGCGGGTGTATCCCGTATGACAGTGTCACGCGCGCTGCGGGCCAACAGCCCGGTGTCTAAAGAAACGCGCGAACGGATTTTAAAAGTCGTGCGGGACATGAACTATGTGCCCGATCAGATGGCCGGAAGTCTTTCCACTAAACGGTCGGGGTTTGTCGCCGTTCTGGTGCCCTCACTGAACAACCTGCACTTTGCCGAAACTGTACAGGCCTTGACGGCAGAGCTGGAAAAAGACGGCCGCCAGATTTTGCTGGGGTATACGGACTACTCGGCAGAGCGCGAAGAGCAATTGGTCGAGCACATGCTTAAACGTCGGCCAGAGGCGATTGTATTGTCCTATGACGGGCATTCAGACCGCACCGTGGGTCTGCTGGGTGATTCAAACCTGCCTGTGATCGAGCTATGGGAACGCCCTGATGACCCAATCGGCCATACGATCGGGTTCTCTAATCGGAAAGCTGCGGCAGATATGACCGCGGCTTTGATTGCACAAGGCTATCGCAACATCGCTTTTCTGGGTGAAGATGACGATGACTGGACACGGGGTGCCGCGCGACACCAAGGTTTTGCGGATGCGATGGCGCAGGCTGGGCTTTCGGCGCATCGCTTATTGCGATTTGGAAAGCCGCCGCTGTCTATTGAAGACGGTGCGGCGGCTGCGCCTTTATTGCTGCAGACGTACCCTGATACAGATTGTATTTTTTGCGTCTCGGACGTGCCTGCCTTTGGTGTTTTATCGGTCATGAAACAACTTGGGAAAACAGTGCCCAATGACATCGGGGTGGCCGGGTTTGGCAATTTCGAGGTCGGGCGTTTCGCCAGCCCGACGATCAGCACCGTGTCTATTGATCCCAAGGCGATCGGCCGCGAAACCGGTCGCTTGATCCGCGAACTCCTTGGTGATTCCGACGCGAAGACAGCGCAATTTATCCCTGTGCCTGTAGACCTGACCTTCCGCGAAAGCACTCAAAAGAAACGCAATTAAGTTGTTGCAGAAAGAAAGTTACTTTTTTGTTGTGTTACCGGTCACAATCTTTAATGTGACCGGTAACAAGGGGTGGAAACGCAGATGCCAAACATTCGGCTTGACGGTCTGGTAAAACGCTACGGCGATGTTGAGGTGCTCCATGGGATCGACCTGGACATGGCGGATAATGAATTTACCGTGCTGGTTGGGCCTTCGGGTTGCGGGAAATCCACGACGTTACGCATGATCGCTGGCCTTGAGGACGTGTCGGACGGCGAAATCTATGTTGACGGCAATCCTGTCAGTCACCTTGAGCCGAAAGAGCGTGACCTGGCGATGGTTTTCCAGGATTACGCGCTTTATCCTCATATGAATGTCGCACAAAACATATCGTTCGCTTTGCGGCTGGCACGGCGCCCCAAATCTGAAATTGATGCCAAGGTCAAAGAGGTCGCCGATATGGTGGGTTTGACAGAGTTTTTGGCGCGCAAGCCGGGTGCTTTGTCAGGCGGACAACGACAAAGGGTCGCCATGGCGCGCGCTTTGGCCAAAGATAGTGGTATATTTCTGTTCGATGAACCGCTTTCCAACCTTGATGCAAAACTGCGGGGCCAGATGCGTGCAGAGCTCGCGATGATGAGCCAGCGGGTTGAGAAAAACATGATTTATGTCACCCATGACCAGATCGAAGCGATGACGCTGGCAGACCGTATCGTGGTTATGCACGGCGGGTACATACAGCAGCAAGGTACACCGGAAGAGCTGTTCAAGCGCCCGGTCAATAAATTCGTGGCGGGCTTCATGGGGATGCCGCCGATGAATTTTCTGGACGGTGAAATTACAGAACGCGATGGTGCTCTTTTTGTGGTGGGCGAGGGTTTTGACGTGCGTCTTGACGGCGAAAAGGCTGCCGTGGCGCGGTCGCACAGCAGCCGGGATGTCACGCTGGGGGTGCGCCCTTCAGACTTGAGTTTTGATCGTGCGGCCGACCCCGCGCAGTCGCTGACGCTGGACGTACTGGTGTCGGAATATGTTGGTGCTCAATCGGTGCTGCTGTGTCGGTGCGGGGCGGCACAAGTCATGGTGGAGGTGAACTCTGAGACACCTGTCGCACTGGGCCAAACGCTTACATTTGCGGTCAACCAAGGGGGTGTGCACCTCTTTGACCGCGCAAGTGAGGTCGCGCTTTAGCGACTTTGAAATTGTTCATGGGAGGAACCAAATGATAACGATATTGAAAAGAACGGCTTTGGGTGTATCCGCTGCCGCATTGATGGCGGGGGCTGGTCTGGCCAACCCCTATGCGGAATATGAAGGCACGACGCTGATCGTGAATTTCCCGGCGCATCCGCACTATAATGCTGCGATCAAAGTGCTGCCAGAATTCACCAAAGAGACCGGCATTGAGGTCGAAGTTGACCAGTTACCCTACCTTAAAATGCGCGAACGCCAAACGCTGGAATTAGCGCAAGATGAGGGCGAATATGACCTGATCAGCTATGTCGTCTTTTCAAAAGCAGATTACGTTTTCGCGGATCAGCTGGAGAACCTGGCCAAATACTTCATGAACCCCAAGTTGGCGGACCCGTCTTATGACGCAGACGATCTGATCGACGGCTATGTAGAAAACATCGGTGTCGCGGGTGGTACAAAAGGCTATCTGCCGGGCAAGACCGGGTCGCTTTTTGGTATTCCTTTTGGGTCTGAAACATCCGTTTTAGCCTATCGCAAGGACATCTTTGAAAAGCACGGGATCGCCAAACCTGAAACCTATGACCAACTGCTGGATGCAGCTTGTAAGATCCCCGAACTGGAGCCCGGTATGGGCGGTATGGCGTCACGCGCTGCGTCCGGTCACCAAGCAAGCCATGCGTTCTTGCTGCACCTTGCCCCCTTGGGCGGGCGCGTTTTTGACGATGCATGGAACCCGATCATCAACAATGAAGCTGGTGTTGCCGCAGCAGAAGCTTTGAAAAAGATCGTGGATTGTGGCCCAGAAGGCGCGATGAGCTTTGGTCCTTCCGAAGCGGCAAATGCGTTTTCAAGCGGCAATGCTGCTATGTTCATGGACTCCATCGCGTTTATGCCGGGCTTTGAAAACCCAGACCGTTCATCGGTTGCGGGCAAGGTCGGTTATGCCATGCACCCCGAAGGTGTGCGCCGTGGCAGCCAGACCGGTGGCTTTGGGATCGCTATCCCCAAGAACGCAGAAAACAAAGAGGCCGCATTCCTGCTGATGCAGTGGTTGACCTCTAAGAAAGGTGACTTGATGGTCGCTATGGAAGGCGGCAACCCCTCGCGGTTCTCGACCTACCAAGATGCGGGCCTGAACGAAAAGTTCCCGTTCTCTGCTACCTTTGGTGAGGCACTGAAATATGCTGACCCTGACTGGCGCCCAATCATCCCTGTGTGGGGCAAGATCAACGCGGACATCGGTACAACCATGTCCAAAGTGCTGACCGAGGACCTTGATATTCAGGAAGCGCTCGACGGTGTTGCGGAACGCACGCGTGCCGTGATGGACGACGCGGGCTATTATACCTGGCAGTAAACAAAGTGCGCGGCGCAAAGGATTTCCTTTGCGCCGTAGCTTCCACTTTCTCACCTGAAACAAAGGATTTGGCATGCGCACGGGGCTTCCCAATCGGCTGACGCCTTACATGTTCATGGCCCCGGCTGTGGTCATCATGGCGCTCGCGTTGATGTACCCGCTGGGCTACATGATCTGGGGCAGTTTTCGCGATTGGAACCCAAGCCAAACCATCGGCGAGGCCGAGTTTGTCGGGTTGAAGAATTACATCACCTTATGGGGTGATCCGAATTTCCACGAAAGCCTTGGTGTCACGCTGCGTTTTGCGTTTTTTGTGGTGACGATCGAAATGGTCATCGGGGTGGGACTTGCCCTGCTTCTTGATCGCGACATTCGCGGTATATCGGTGCTGCGGACGATGTTCATCTTACCAATGATGATTGCACCTGTCGTGGTCGGTTTGATGTGGCGATATATGTATCATCCCACGGTGGGCACCTTTAACCGGACGCTCGACAGCCTTGGACTGCCGCGTGTCGATTGGCTGGGTGATCACGCGTTGATGTCCATCATTATCGCAGACATTTGGCAATGGACGCCGTTCATATTCATTCTGGCGCTGGCTGCGCTACAGTCGCTGCCCCGGTCTGCGTTGGAAGCCGCGCGGATTGATGGGGCAACGGCTTGGCAGCAGATCATCCATATCAAACTGCCGCTTATGATGCCGGTACTGATCGTGACTGCGCTGTTGCGGCTGATTGATGCCTTCAAAGTGCTTGAGGTGATTTTGGTCATGACCGAAGGGGGCCCTGGCCTTTCCACAGAAATCCTTGCGCTGCGTATTTCGCGTACGGCAACTGAATTCCGCGAACTGGGTGTGGCGGCGGCGATGTCGAATTACCTGCTGATGCTGCTTTTGCTGCTTACGGTCGCGATGTTTGCCTTTAACCGTTGGCAAGAGGCACGCGCAGCGCGGCTGCATGCTCAAGTGCAGGAGGAAGGCTGATGTCCACCCCCAATGTGAAACAGAACGCAGCCTTTTATGTCATCATCGCGATGCTGGTCTTTATGTCTGTCGGGCCTGTGCTGTTGATGTTTGTCAACTCGTTCAAGCTGGACGTTGACATTATTTCGGGCACGTCTGGGTTGATCTTTTTGCCGACGATTCAAAACTACGAAACAGCGCTTTGTGATGTGCTGTGGTACGAGCCTGAGCATCTTGATTTTTGCGCACTGAAATTCGGGGGCGCCTTTATCAACTCGCTGATCATTGCGCTGATATCGACCGTCTTGACGTTGGTGATTGGCTGCATGGCGGCATACGCTTTGGTACGGTTTCGGTTCATGGGACGTGATACGGTTTCGCTGACTACGTTGATGGTGCGGATGGTGCCTCCGGCCGTTTTGCTAGTACCGGTATTTGGTCTTTGGAATAATGAATTCTGCCTTGATCGCGATGGCCTGCTGGGCGGCGCCATTCGCGAAGCTTTTGGGGGGCGCGGCGATGTCTGCCTTGCAGGCACTCATTCAGGCATCATCTTGATTTATGTCGCGATGAATTTGCCCTTTGTGATCTGGATTTTGCAAAGCTTCATCGTGCAAGTTCCCCGCAGTCTTGAGGAAGCGGCGCGTGTAGATGGTGCAGGCCCATTCCAAGTGTTTTTCCTAGTGGTTTTGCCCTTGATCAAGCCGGGTTTGGCAGCCGCCGCAATCTTTACCTTTCGTATCGCATGGAACGAATATCTGCTGGCGTCCGCTCTCAGTGATCGCGATACCAAAACGGTGCCAATTTTGATTGTAAACAATATGTCAGAGTTCAATGTGGAATGGGGGGTGATTATGGCGACCGGCATGTTGCTTGCGATCCCGCCGATCATTTTCACGTTGTTTGCGTCGCGCCAGATCATCACAGGTATGACCGCGGGTGCGGTCAAAGGCTGATGGACTGGTTACTGGCCCCCATCGATCCCGCGCGCGCCCATGATGTCGGGCTTGCCGTGTCGTGGCATGCGCGGTCGATGGTGCTTGCTTGGGGGGTATTGGCCCCGGTTGCGATACTGATCGCGCGTTTTTTCAAGGTGATGCCGGGACAGGATTGGCCGCGCGAGTTAGATAACCAAACGTGGTGGCGTTGTCATTGGATGGGTCAGTCTGGCGTTGTGATCCTGTCGCTTTTGGGCCTTGCGCTGGTGCTGCCCAGCGATTTGTCTGCGATGAGCTTGCACAACTGGTTGGGCTACACC
>JBGCDB010000076.1:0-20861 GCA_045104955.1 Roseobacter sp. | reverse complement strand
CAGCGTGCATTCACAGCGCGGACAACGCCGTCCAAATCCCCAAACGCATTATAAAGAGACCCTACCGATATCCCCAATTCGCTGGCAAGGCCCCGCGCGCTAAGCGCACCGCCCCCTTTTTCAAGGACGATGCGCTCTGCCACGGCGGTGGCGCGGTCACGGATATCCGCAAGGTTGCGATCGCGACGGGATGGTTTGGTCTTGATACTCATTCCCCCTGTATCTGAGCCAGCCTGCCATTTTTGTCAAATTCAGAACGCTTGCGCGCCTTTGGGCGTAAAGCGGTAGATTTGATCTGACAGATCGTGACTTGCCATAAAACGACCGATTGAACTGAACGTGGCTGTTTGGATGAGGGAACCATGATCGGCCGTGGTAAGTGCTGCTGATTTTGCAGGTGCAAAGAGCCGTTTCAACCCGCCGATTTTTACCGGCTGTGGGTCAAAATGTGCCGCGATGTTGGCTTTGATCTGCGCTTTGTCGCTGGTGCCGTAGATGCTGGCCATCAGTACATCAAGCGTATGTTCGGTGCAGTTTTGAAACTGAGCTGAATGCGGGTTGGCCAAAACTGAATAGGACGCATTGTGCAGTTTGGCATATGTGGGGCTGGTGATTGTAGCGAGCAATTTGCGTTGTAGTCGCGGGTCGGGAATGATCACCCCCGCATCCAAAGCATAGGCGCCGGCGAAAAAATCTGCGGGGCTGTCTTGGACCAGACGGCTGACAGTACCATCAGCTGCGGTTTGGTATAGGTTATAGACGCGGTAGCCTTTGCGCGTTGTCCCGTCTGCGCGGGTGATCTGAGAATAAACCCAATAGGCCACATGGGTGTATTCAATGCCCGTTGGCAGGGTGCTGCGATCCCGGCCCACTCGGGCCACAATCGCGACATTTGCACCCCGCGCCGCCAGATCTTGTTCAAGTTGTTTACTATAACTGTTCACCTCAGCGCGGGGCAGTTTGGGCGGCGTATCTTCTTGGCTGCCCGCCGTACCCAGAGAGGGTAGGGCGAGCGTGATGGCGAGGGCAATAAATTTGATAATACGTTTCATCGGGGCTCTCCTGTTGTTCTGGGATTAATCCAAGGTCGGCGCAGCATTGGGCATCACAGTGATGTTGATTGTCTGATTAGGACGGCCCACTGTGCCAAGGTCGGTGCCGGTATGGATCGCACTGGTTCCGATTTCTTCCAAAACCTCACCGGTAATGGCGATGGCTGACCCGACGGCCACAATTGGTACAGCGACGACAGTTGCAGCGCCGGATGCGGCGGCGGCGCCAGCATGGCTTGCAGCTTCGCCAGAATGATACGCCGCTTCGGCGGAGTGGTGGCCGGTTCCACCGGCGAAGGCTGTTGTTGCAGTGAGGGCCAGAGCGAGACCGGCGAGAGTTGAACGAATAATCATTGTGGTCTTCCTTTTGTGAACATCGTTCATAACAGTTAGGAGGCCGTCACAAATTCGTCAACACATTTTTTGAACAATGTTCACGAAAAGCATATGCCTGGGATTTTATGTCAATGAATACAGAGGTTAAGAACAAAAAAAGAGCCGCAAAAAGATGCGGCTCCTTTCCGAGTTTCTGTATTCTAGCTTTAGACAGACATGCAAACGTACTTCATCTCAAGATAGTCATCGATGCCGTGATGGCTGCCTTCACGTCCCAGACCGGATTGCTTGACCCCACCGAAAGGACCTACCTCGGTCGAGATAATACCGGTGTTCACACCCACGATCCCGTATTCAAGCGCCTCTGACACTTTGTACACGCGGCTGAGGTCATTGGCGTAGAAATACGCGGCCAATCCAAAGATGGTATCATTGGCCATCGCGATGACCTCGTCTTCGTCCTCAAATTTAAAAAGCGGGGCGAGGGGCCCAAAGGTTTCCTCTTGTGCGACCTTCATAGACTGCGTGACGCCCGTGACGATCGTGGGCTCAAAGAATGTACCGCCCAGATCATGCGGCTTGCCACCTGTCAAAACAGCGCCACCTTTTGCGACAACGTCTTCCATATGCTCGATCACTTTGTCTACGGCTTCGGGGTTAATCAGCGGGCCCGTTGTAACGCCATCGTTAAGTCCGTCGCCGACATTTAACGCCTCTACGGCAGTTTTCAGCTTGGCGGCAAAGGCGTCATATACACCGGCCTGCACATAGATGCGATTTGCACAAACACAGGTCTGGCCGTTATTGCGAAATTTGCACAACATCGCGCCTTCGACAGCAGCGTCCAGATCGGCGTCATCAAACACGATGAACGGTGCGTTTCCGCCCAGCTCCATCGAGCATTTCATGACCTGATCTGCGGCTTGCTTCAGCAAGATGCGCCCCACTTCGGTGGACCCGGTAAAGGTCAGTTTGCGCACGCTTGGGTTTTCGCAAAACTCTTTGCCGATCTCAGACGCGGAGGAAGAGGTAACCACATTGAATACACCCGCTGGAATGCCTGCCCGTTCGGCCAGCACACCCATGACAATGGCGGAAAGCGGGGTTTCTTTGGCAGGGCGCGCCACGAAAGAACAGCCCACAGCCAACGCAGGCGCGGCTTTGCGCGTGATCATCGCATTGGGAAAGTTCCACGGTGTGATAGAGGCCGCAACTCCAATAGGTTGTTTGAGAACGGTGATGCGCTTGTCGCGCTGGTGGCCGGGAATGGTTTCGCCGTAGACGCGCTTGGCTTGTTCGCCCATGAATTCGATAAAGCTGGCGCCATATCCGATCTCGCCTTTGGCTTCGGTGTGAGGTTTGCCTTGCTCAGCGGTCAAGATCGTCGCTAAGTCGTCGGCGTTTTCCATCATCAGGTCGAACCATTTGCGCATGACTGTAGCGCGTTCTTTACCGGTCCAGCCCGCCCATTCCTTTTGCGCGGCCTCTGCTTGGGCAATCGCACCGGCGACTTGCGCGCGGCTTAGGTCTGCAACTTGTGCAATAACGTCGCCTCGGGCGGGGTTTGTGACATCAAATGTGCCATTATCCCCATCGACCCAAGTACCGCCAATATAGGCGCGGGTCTCAAGCAGGCTGGGATCTTCAAGCAGATCCTTCAAGTTCGTCGCTGGGAAATCTTTCATGTCATGTCCTTCCGAAATGCCTGTTGTCTCCATTTCAACTCTGGCAATGTTTGTCTAGTTAGAACAAAGCTGGGGCGTCGTGATGAACCTGGATGATGCATATGCCAATGCGGCTTATATCAAAGACGCCGCCAGTTATCCGCCCAGGTGGACGCAAACGGCTGACGGGTTTCGACAACGGCTCGCCGACAGGGCCGAACTTGGCATTTCTTATGGCGAAAGCGATCGCCAAGCATTTGATTTTTTCCATGCCGATGGTGCTGCAAAAGGCACGGTTGTCTTTGTCCACGGCGGATATTGGTTGCGATTTGATCGCAGCTACTGGTCGCATTTTGCGCACGGTGCATTAAGCTTGGGGTGGAACGTCGCAATGCCGTCTTATGACCTTTGCCCAACAGTCAGTATCGCACAAATTACCAATCAGATTGCATCAGCGGTACATGCGATTGCGCGCAAAGCCACTGGGCCTGTTACGTTGACAGGTCATTCAGCAGGCGGCCATCTGGTTGCACGTATGCTCGACCCCGGCGTTTTACCGGCAGAGGTTTTGGCGCGCATCAGCCGTGTTGCGCCCATTTCACCGGTGGCAGATCTGAGACCCCTGTTGCACACGTCCATGAACGCGGATTTCAAACTTGATATGGCGGGTGCCGTAGCAGAAAGCCCCGTTTTGCAACCTGCGCCCGATATTGCAGTGTCTGTCTGGGTTGGCGCAGATGAACGCCCAGTCTTTTTGGAACAAGCCAAGGCATTGTCTGTCGCTTGGGACGTTGCGCAGGTGATTGTGCCCGGCAGACACCACTTTGATGTGATTGATGCACTGCAAGATGGTCGCAGCGATCTGATCCGTTTTCTGACGTTGCAATAAGACTTGATCGAAAAGTCAGTTTGCGCCAAGAGGCATGCAGGCCCCGTGTGATGGCGTCGCGCGGATCGTTGGCCTGATTTGTCCTGAACGCCGGGACCTTTCTGTAAAGGAGGGTCTGACATGACCAACTCAACACTTTCTGACCGGCCGGATATGTACCGGTTCCACAATGGCGATAAATCTCCGTTGCCGTTTGATGCCACCGAATACCAAGATCGGCTTGATGAACTGCGTGACCGAATGGATGCTGTGGGCGCGCAAGTGGCTGTGTTCACCTCGATGCACAACATCGCTTACTATTCGGGTTTTTTGTATTGCGCGTTTGGCAGGCCTTACGGGCTTGTTGTTACACAAACTGAGTGCGTTACGATTAGTGCGGGTATTGATGCAGGCCAGCCTTGGCGTCGTAGTTTTGCGGATAACATCACTTATACCGACTGGCAGCGCGATAACTTTTGGCGCGCGGTGGCCAGCGTGACAGGCAAGAACAAAATCGTAGGTTATGAGGGCGACCACCTCAGCATGATGCAGCGCGATAAGCTCGAAGACTTTCTGTCGCCGCTGACCATGGTGGACCTTTTTGAGACAACGATGCGCCAACGCATGCACAAATCAGAAGCTGAAATCGCGCTGATCCGTCAGGGTGCGCAGGTCGCAGATGTAGGCGGATATGCGATCCGGGACGCGGTCAAAGTTGGCATGCGCGAGATTGACGTGGCCATGGCAGGCCGCGACGCGATGGAGCATGAAATCGCGCGGCGGTTCCCGGATGCTGAATACCGCGATACATGGGTGTGGTTCCAATCGGGTCTGAACACGGACGGGGCGCATAACCCTGTGACGAGCCGCGCGCTTGAAACCGGCGATATTCTCAGCCTGAACACCTTTCCCATGATCAGCGGCTATTACACAGCCCTTGAACGGACGATGTTCGTGCAAGAGGTTGACCCTGCCAGCCTTGCCATATGGCAGGCAAACGTAGCCGCTCATGAATACGGGATGAGCCTTTTGAAGCCGGGTGCGTCCTGCGCGGATATCACCGCCAAGATCAATACTTTTTTCCAAGAACGTGATGTGCTGCAGTATCGGACGTTCGGCTACGGGCATTCCTTTGGTCTGCTGAGCCACTACTACGGGCGCGAAGCGGGGCTGGAGTTGCGCGAAGATGTAGACACTGTGCTGGAACCCGGCATGGTCATTTCGATGGAGCCGATGCTGACCATTGCCCAAGACAAGCCGGGCGCTGGTGGATACCGCGAACATGATATCTTGGTGATTACAGACGACGGGAATGAAAACATCACAGGCTTTCCCTATGGACCGGAGACTAACATCATCGGGTAGGCGTATCTAAGAGGGGCTGGATGGGAAACCATCTGGCCCCAGCGCGCCATGTCAAAATTTTGCTGTCAAAAGATGTAAGCGCGGATGAAACGCCTTATATCACTGCAAGAACACAATAAGAGGGCAGGTTTTATGGCGTTCGTAAGGATATTGGGCATGGCCCTGATCGCATTAAGCGTCGTTTTTGTCTGTTTGTGGTTTTACGCCCGCGCGGCAAAGCGCGAAAAACTCGAAGCGAAATGGGAAGAAAACCAAGGCCCTGGCAACCGGGAAAGCTTTGTCAAAGCAGAGCTCATGGATTATGAGGGCCCGCTGAAGCGCAAGTTAATCTGGGGTGTTTACGTGATCCCCATGTCTTTGCTCACGCTTTTGATCTATGTGACGAACATGGACTAAAAGGACGATCTGATGTTTTACGTAAAGTGGTTTTTCATTCTGGCATTCTGGGCGCTGGTTGGGGGTGTTTTGCACTATACCCTGCCGCAGGTCGATATTGCACGCATCACAGACACCTATGAGAAACGTGAAAACCCCGGCGTGAACAGCCTGTTTTGGGCGCGTGGCGACGCAGGCAGTGCGTCTGATGTGTCCGGGCGCGACGTCTTTTTCATCCAATCCCGTTTGGCTAGTGATCAAGTGATGGTCTACCGCAACGAGGATACAGGCTGGGGCTGGCCACCTTATTTCAAATTCGACACGTCAAATTTACAGGCCGAAGCGGCCGATCTTAGGTCCACTGCTGCGACCCCTGAATATGTCGCAATCAAACACTATGGTTGGCGGTTGGAATTCCTGTCGATTTTCCCAAACGCGGTTGCTGTTTGGCCCGTTGATGGGCCTGAGGCTAGTAAGCCGCTGCCTTGGTTGAATGGCGTGATCCTCGTTCTTTTAGCAGCGATCTGGTACGGGCTTTGGGTGCGTTGGCGGCGTTTTCGCGCAGCCCGCATTGACCCTACATTGGAAGAAATCCAAGACAGCTGGGAAGCGACAGAAGACGCCGTTGCAGAAAAACGGGGCAAGGTGCGGCGCTGGTGGGCAAATAGAAAAAACCGCTAGTCCGGCCGGAGGCTAATCTGCGAACAGGTCTTCGCTGTTGGCGATATCCCACGCGGTAGCTGGTGCGATAGAAAGAAAATTAGACAGTGCTTGAGTATTCTCGGATACGTCCGCGTTTTGGCGTAACCGGTCATGGTTTTCGAAACCGGCGTCTCTGATCCGGTCGCTTTCAAAAAATATGTCGTTGCGGATCGTGGGCAGCAAACGGTCAAATGTCTCGGGGGCTGTTTGTTCGCCGGCAAGCCCCACGCGCATCGCGTGCCCCGTCAAAAATTCATCCGTATATGTGCATTCGATCTCAAGTATACGCG
Source organism: Roseobacter sp. (assembly GCA_045104955.1). GTDB lineage: Bacteria > Pseudomonadota > Alphaproteobacteria > Rhodobacterales > Rhodobacteraceae > Roseobacter. The sequence continues at coordinate 14,209 of JBGCDB010000076.1, read as the reverse complement.
TGACCGAACGGTCTGCTGCGAAGTCTTGCAGCAATTCAATGTTTGTCGGGTCCATGCAGACGATCATGCGGTCCGTTTCAAAATAATCAAACAGCATACGCATCAGCGCACGCCTGTGCCGTGTGCGTTTCTCCAACGATGTTTGAATGCCGCCTAAGTCCGGAAGTGCAGCGGCCTCTTCGTTGAAGAGGTACTCGACGGCAGGAACGTTGGTCATCTGCTTGATCCGCTCCAGCAGGCGTTTGGCCACATGCCATTTTTTGCAAACGACGATCATCAATTCCCGCTCTCGGCCCAGTGTCGATTCCGTTTCCCAAAAGCGGGGCGCGAACCGCCGTCCGTTGCGGCCGCGGCCGGTCAGGAATTTAAACAGACTGGGCCCTTCATCGGAGGTTTGGAACACAACATCAGACGCAGAATACAATAGCCCCAAGCGACGTTTCAAATCCTTTGCCTCGGGGCTGATTTTGCGCGCGAACAGGTAGTCTTGGCTGAGCAAAAGATCATAGTGATCATTATAGAAAGTCAGCGGCATCCCGTAGTCGGTAAACATCAGATAGGTCAGGGTACGATTGCGAATTTCCTCCTCCGGTATGAGGTGTGGGACAATGGTTTGAAAAAAGGTCTCGTCTGGAATCCATGTGGTCGAGAAAAAGCGCATGACGTCGCGCCGCCTGGCCACAAAATCGAGCAGTTTTTCAACAGTCTGTCGCCGCAAGCACCACCACTGACTACCGATACGTATCTGGATATCTTGTGGCAGGCTGCGCGTCAGGCCCAAACGCTGTTGCACTGCCATCGATTGATAAAAGAGCTTTTTGTTTTTTCGCTCATTAAAGAAGTGGCGGTAAATCAGCCTTTCTTCTTTCATGCCGGTTTTGATCCAGTCACTTTCGAAGTAATCGAAGGTTTCAATGAAATCGGCATCGTTGTTATCAAGAAACTGGCGCATGTACTGGGCTGTCTTGATCGGCATGCAATCCCCAGACAGCATGTAAAAATGCGTGGCGCGCGGAAAGCTATCGACAGCTGCTTGCACTGCATTCAGTGTTGCTTGAACCAATGACCATTCGCCCCACCCGCATTTGATGCGCTTTTTGGCAAAGGTTACATTTGCATTTGGGATCAGCGCTTTGTGTATCATGCTAAAAGCATCCGGGTCTGCACTGGCATCAAAGTGGATGGCCAGATAGTCGCCTGTCGCAGTCAACCGCTCCGCCTGCCGGATAATGGCATCGGGGTCTTTGTGGCACAGCAATATGTAGGCTATTTTGGCCATTGGGGCGATCTACTGCTCTGTTATGCGCTGCTTATTACGTTGATAAGGGTGAAGGCCGATTGAATAAACCGTAATTATTTGCTTTTTAGGACATATTGGCTAGCAAATGTCGAAAAGCTGCGGGAACAGGAGTGCGCAAGGATGGGTTTCCCCGGAACTTGGATGACAGAGAGCGAAAGCGTGGTGTATCGTGTGGTGCCTAAATGCGCATGCTCCACCATTGGCCAGATCATGTATTTTTCCGATCATGGCGCATTCTTTGACGGGGATATTCATGACGCCAAGGACGGGATGCACAAATGGGCTCTCGATACCAGCCAAACGCCCATTTCTGACAACGTACAGAACCATAAATCCTATGCTTTTACATGCGTGCGTAACCCATACACGCGCATCTTAAGCTCCTTTTTTGACAAGATTTGTGGGATCCAGCGCAATGGAAACAGGTATCGGGGGAACCTTGTGCCACAGTTGGCGCAGAAGTACGGAATTGACGTAGGTGGCGACGATGGACAGGGCGAGTTTGACCAAATCGCATCATTCCGGCGGTTTTTGCTTTTTGCGCGGGACACCATCAAATTCCGCAAACCGATGGACCCAGATATCCATTGGTCGGCGATGTCAGGGCATGTCAGCACGTTCATTGTGAATGGGGGCAGATACGACAGCATCATATGGACCGAAAGCTTTAACGATGGGATGCAAACGGTGCTGGACGCGATTGAGACGCCTCATGCGGTCACATTGGCAGACGTGCCGCGCTTTAACGAAAGCGAAGGCCATGGGCCCAAGCGTGCCCACCCGGTGCAGGATTACTTTGACGATCTGTCAATGCATCTGGTGTACGAAATCTATAAACGCGACTTCCACCTTTTTAAGTATGATTTTGCCAACCCGGGCAACAAGATGCCCATCGGTGAGATTGATCTGGATGAAGTGCATGCAAAGTTGGGCGACTGACGGACTGGCTTGCACCGCTGTGTCAAACTGCCTACATCACCGTCATGGCTCAGGTGAAATCATCTTCTAAATCAGACCCAAACTACAAGGTCGTCGCTGAAAATCGTCGGGCGCGTTTCGACTATGCGATAGAGGAAGATGTCGAATGTGGTATCATCCTTGAAGGGTCAGAAGTGAAATCCTTGCGCATGGGCGGCGCGAATATCGCGGAAAGCTATGCAGCAGTGGAGAACGGCGAGCTGTGGTTGGTTAACAGCTACATTGCGCCCTACAAACAGGCCAAAACCTTTCAGCACGAGGAACGCCGCCGCCGCAAGCTGCTGATCAGCCGCAAGCAGTTGGCTGACTTTTGGAATGCCACGCAGCGTAAAGGTATGACATTGGTGCCCCTTGTGCTGTATTTTAACCATCGCGGTATGGCGAAGATCAAAATTGGTGTAGCCAAAGGCAAAAAGCTACACGACAAACGCGAAACGGCGGCCAAAAGGGATTGGTCGCGGCAGAAGTCGCGTTTGATGAAAGATAACGGTTAGGTTTTGCGACAGATGGTGCGCCAAGGCGCACCTTACCGGGTGGCGGCTATGCGTCACACGGGCTTGCGACTCTGGCCTTGTGGCGTTACCCAGAAACGGACCTGTCCCGCAGAGGTATACGCATGGCTGACGACCCCAAAACGCTTGTTTCAACTGAGTGGCTTGACCAACACTTGAAAGACCCAGACCTGCGGGTTTTGGATGCGTCGTGGTATTTGCCGGAAGCGGGCCGCAACGCCAAAGATGAATACGAAGAAGCGCACATACCGGGCGCGCGCTTTTTTGATATTGATGATGTGTCTGACAACCGGTCAGACCTTCCGCATATGGCGCCGCCGATTGAAAAATTCATGTCGCGGATGCGCGCGATGGGGGTTGGTGATGGTCACCAGGTCGTGGTGTATGACGGCGCGGGGTTGTTATCAGCGGCGCGCGTCTGGTGGTTGTTCAAGCTGATGGGGCAGGAAAACGTTGCCGTTCTAGATGGCGGTTTCCCAAAATGGAAAGCAGAGGGCCGCCTGACCGAAGACATGGCCCCGATCGTGCGCGATCGCCACATGATGGTTCGGTTTCAAAATCAGCTGGTGCGCGATGTCACACAGGTGTCTGCGGCATCAAAGCTAAAAGACCACGCAATTGTTGATGCGCGCGCGGCAAACCGGTTCCGCGGCGAAGCGCCCGAGCCACGTGAAGGGTTACGTGCCGGCCATATTCCGGGCTCGCGTTCAGTGCCGTACACAACTTTGCTGAACGATGACAAAACGATGAAATCACCAGATGAGTGCCGCGCAGTTTTTGAAGCAGCGGGTGTGGACTTGACCAAGCCGGTCATCACCACCTGTGGGTCCGGTGTGACAGCGGCCATTCTGGCGCTTGCATTGGAACGCATGGGCCAGAAACGCTGGTCCTTGTATGATGGATCTTGGGCCGAGTGGGGGATGTTCCCGACCGTGCCTGTAGCCCTTGGAGAAGCATAGTGTTTGAGACACTGAAAACCCGCCCTGCAGATTCCATCCTTGCCTTGGCGCAGATGTATCGCGACGACCCCCGCAGCACTAAAATCGACCTTGGTGTTGGTGTTTACAAAGATGCAAATGGTTTGACGCCGGTGATGCGCGCTGTGAAGGCTGCAGAACACCAGCTGTGGGAGACGCAAGACAGCAAGGTTTATACGGGGCTTGCTGGCGACCCTGCGTTCTCTGACGCGATGATCCAGTTGGTTTTGGCTGATGCCGTTGCACGCGATACGGTTGCTTCTGTGGCGACGCCCGGTGGGACGGGTGCTGTGCGCCAAGCGTTTGAGCTGGTGAGGATGGCGCGCCCTGATGCGCGTATTTTCGTGTCGGATCCGACGTGGCCCAACCATATTTCTATCCTCAATTATCTTGAGATGGACGTCGTGCGGTATCGCTATTTTGACGAAGACACGCGCGCGGTTAATTTCGATGGCATGATCGCTGATTTGAAGACGGCAAAAGAGGGCGATGTCGTTTTGCTGCATGGCTGCTGTCATAACCCCACTGGGGCGAACCTGAACTTGACCGAATGGCAGGCGGTTATTGACGTCTTGTTGGAAACAGGTGCCGTGCCCATGATTGACATTGCCTACCAAGGCTTTGGCGACGGTTTAGAGCAAGACGCAGCGGCCACCCGGCTTGTGGCGTCGTCCATGCCCGAGGTCATCATCGCGGCGAGCTGCTCTAAGAATTTCGGAATCTACCGCGAGCGCACAGGCATTTTGATGGCAATTAGTCAAAACGCACCGGCGCGCAAGCTGCATCAAGACACATTGGCGTTCCTGAACCGACAGAATTATAGCTTCCCGCCCGATCATGGGGCACGTCTGGTGACGATGATCTTGAATGATGACGCCTTGCGCGCGGATTGGATGGCCGAACTGGAAGACGTGCGGACCAGCATGCTAGGCCTGCGCCAACAACTGGCTGATGAGCTTCAACGCCTGTCCGGATCAGACCGGTTTGGGTTTTTAGCACAACACCGGGGGATGTTCTCGCGGCTTGGTACGACGCCAGACAAAGTCGAAGAGATGCGTGCAAACAACGGAATTTACATGGTTGGGGACAGCCGTATGAATATCGCCGGGCTGAACGCGCATACGATCCCTGTTTTAGCCAAAGCGATTGTTGACGCCGGGGTGTAATACGCCAAGCCCGCAAGCAATAAGTGCGTCATGGAATAGTCCAATTTGGAATTTAACCTTTGGTTAGGTTTCATACTTACGGACAGTTTCATGCCAAGTCCTTCCAACGCGCCAGAACGGCGCAAGTGGTTTTCGAAATCCCGGTCCCGGCGGTGGCGGCCGAATGTTGTGCGCCTGCTTCTGGGGCCACCGCAACGATCGCCACAGTGTCCTTTGCGGGCGCATGTGATCGGTGGGTATGAACCTGATGCTGAACGCAAACTCCGTAATGCTATCCTTGGGTCTGTCGGGATAGGGCTGATCACCTTTGGTGTCGTTGTTTATCACCATCAGCTGATGTTTATCATGGACGTGATTATTTCGCTCTGCACGTGACGGGATACTTGGGCGTTAGACACAAAAAAACCCGGGCGCTTTCACGCCCGGGCCAGGTGTTACCCTAGGGAGGAAGGGTTAGCCTTTTGAGAACTCAGGGTATGCTTCCATACCCAGTTCTGAGACGTCCAGACCGGCAACCTCGTCCTCTTCGCTGACACGGATACCCATGGTTGCTTTAAGGATGAACCAGACGATCAGGGATGCGACGAAGGTGAATGCACCGTATGCCACGATACCTGTCAGCTGAGTGCCCAAGGCCGCATCGCTGTTATAGAAGACGACTGCGATTGTGCCCCAGATACCTGCAAAAAGGTGCACAGGGATTGCGCCGACAACATCATCGATTTTGAACTTGTCGAGCATTGGAACTGTAAGCACCACGATGATACCGCCAACTGCACCGATCCAGAGCGCGCCAAACAGCGTTGGTGCCAAAGGTTCGGCCGTGATGGAAACTAGACCCGCCAAAGCGCCGTTCAGTACCATTGTAAGGTCAGGCTTTTTATAGAGGAACTGCGTCAGGATCAGCGCTGTTACCGCACCTGCTGCCGCCGCCATGTTGGTGTTCGCAAAGATGCGCGATACGTCAGACACGTCGCCTACTGTGCCCATTGCCAGTTGTGAACCGCCGTTAAAGCCGAACCAACCGAGCCACAGGATAAACGTACCCAGTGTTGCAAGTGCCAGGTTTGAACCAGGCATTGGTGTCACTTTGCCGTCTTTGCCATATTTGCCAAGGCGTGGGCCTAGTACGATCGCACCAGCCAAAGCAGCCCAGCCACCGACAGAGTGCACAACTGTTGAACCAGCGAAGTCAGAGAAGCCCATTTCGGACAACCAACCGCCGCCCCACTGCCAGGAACCGGAAATCGGGTACATAAAGCCTGTCAGGACGATCACAAAGATCAGGAAGGGCCACAGTTTGATACGTTCAGCAAGCGCGCCCGACACGATGGAGGCTGTCGCTGCAACAAACACAAGCTGGAAGAAGAAGTCAGACCCGATGGAGGCATAGTCGAGCGCCGCATCTGCCGCAGCAATACCAACCGGGTCAAGCTCGGTTATGACAAAGAAGCTGCCGACGTAACCGTTAAAGTCACCTGGATACATCAGGTTAAAACCGACCAACCAGTACATGATTGCAGCGAAAGAATAGAGCGCGATGTTCTTTGTCATCTGCATTGTCACGTTCTTGGAACGGACAAGACCGCCTTCTAACATGGCAAAACCAGCAGCCATGAAGAAAACGAGGAACCCTGCCATGCAGAACAGCAGCGTTGTCATGATATAGGGGCCGATTTCGTCAAAGCCCGGTGCTGCGTCCTGCGCAAGCGCCAGCGACGGCAGCGCGGTCAGCGCCGCTGCAGTGGCCAATGTCTTAAAGTGTGTCATATTCAATATCCCTAAGTTGCCGCTGCTTCAGAGCGCATCTTCATTGGTTTCGCCGGTACGCACGCGGACCGCTTGATCAACGCTCAGCACAAAGATTTTGCCGTCACCGATTTTGCCGGTCTGTGCAGTCTTTGTAATTGTGTCGACGATCTGATCCACAGCGGATTCTGGCACCACGATTTCGATCTTAACCTTCGGTACAAAGTTCACGGCGTATTCAGCGCCCCGATAGATTTCCGTGTGGCCGGATTGAGAGCCGAAGCCCTTGATCTCTGTGACCATCATGCCGCGAACGCCGGCGTCGGTCAGCGCTTCGCGGACCTCTTCCAGCTTGAAGGGCTTGATTGTTGCAATAATGAGTTTCACCTCGTGTCCCCTTAACTTTGGCGGGTTGCCCCGCGTTGGTTGCCGGTGCAGATAACGACAGCGGCGGCGCAGTTTGGAAGTTTCTGAGGCAAGATCTGGGCGTCTTATGAACCTTGATGATTAAAAAATAGTCAAATATATTAATTTGCCTAATTATTGTGCGTAATAATGATTGAAGTGACGCGCCGGAGCGGCTCAACATTCCTGAAAAAGGCGGGTAGAGTGCCTAAAAGAGGTATGGGCCGGGCAGGTTCTTCATGAGTGATTCATCTAAGGGCAAAAAGCCTCTGGTCGCGGAAAAGCGATATGGGGCTGCCAAATCTAAGCCTGCGAAGGCGAAAGCGGCACGGCGTAAAAAGCCTGCGCGCAAAACCAAACCTGCGCGCGGTGGTATCATTGGGTTTTTCCAGCGCATTGTTCGCTGGTGTGTGCGGCTGGTCTGGCGGATCACGTGGCGTATGGCTTTTGTGGCCAGTCTCGCGCTGGGGCTTATGGTGGGCTACTATTACACGACCCTGCCCGCCGTCGAAGAACTGCTGGACGGACGGGCGCGTGGGTCTGTCACCATGCTGGACCGTGAAGGACAAGTGTTCGCTTGGCGTGGGGACCAGTTTGGGGGCGCGATTACGGCGAATACTGTTTCACCCCACCTGAAAAACGCGATTGTGGCCACCGAAGATCGCCGGTTCTATCGTCATCTTGGGATCAGCCCGCGCGGTGTGGCAAGCGCTGTACGGATTAACCTAAGCGAAGGGCGCGGACCTTTGCAGGGGCACGGTGGATCAACAATCACGCAACAGGTTGCAAAACTTTTGTGCCTCGGCGTGCCTTTTGACCCTGCGGTGCAAACCGAAAAGGAATACGAACGCGATTGCCGACGGGGAACCATCCAGCGAAAGGCAAAAGAAGCGATCTATGCACTGGCGATGGAGGCCAAGTATTCCAAAGATGAAATTCTGACGATCTATATGAACCGCGCGTTCTTAGGGGCGGGTGCGCGCGGATTTGAGGCCGCAAGTGAGCGGTATTTTGGAAAGACCTCTGCCAACCTTACGCCGGCTGAGGCCGCGATGTTGGCAGGTTTATTGGTCGCGCCCACCCGTTTTGCCCCAACGAACGACTTAACCCGTTCGCAAGGACGGGCGGCCACGATTGTGCGGTTGATGAACGAACAGGGCTATCTGACCGACGCCCAAGCGCGCGAGGCGCAAGCGAATCCTGCGGAACTGTCCCAAGCGGCCGAGGCGCGCGCTGGTGGGTATTTTGCCGATTGGGTGATGTCATCGGGCCCCGAATTTTTCACCCGCAAGACGACCGAAGATGTCATTATTAAAACAACGCTGGATCAACGCATGCAGCGCAGCGCCGAAGAAGCGCTGAAATGGGTTTTTGACAACAAAGTCCGTTCCGGCAGCGAAGCGCAAGCAGCCATTGTGGTGATGTCGGCAGATGGCGCCGTGCGTGCCATGGTTGGTGGACGCAATACCAAAGTCTCGGGTGCATTCAACCGTGCAGTTCAAGCAAAACGCCAGACCGGGTCAGCATTCAAACCCTTTGTTTATGCCGCCGCGCTTGATTTGGGGTATTCGCCAAATGATACCGTTGAAGACGCCCCTTTGACGATTGATATCCCCGGTTCAGGCCCATGGTCGCCGCGCAACTATACCAACAAGTATTACGGCGATGTGACGCTGACCCGCGCCTTGCAGGACAGTTTGAATATACCGGCCGTGAAGGTATCCGAATTTGTGGGCCGTGAATTGGTTCGGTCGGTTGCAACGGGGTTTGGGCTTGAAAGCGACTTGGCAGCGGGCCCTGCGCTTGCCTTGGGGGCATCAGAAAGCACTTTGATCGAAATGACTGGCGCCTATGCGGGCATCCTCAACGGCGGCTCAGCCGTGGAGCCCTACGGCTTGGTTGAGCTAAGCTTGATGGGGGATGCAGAACCCCTCATGGGTACAGGAGGTGGGATACGCGAGCGTGTCATTCAAGAAAAAGCGGCGCGCCAACTGGTCTATATGATGGAGAAGGTCGTTTCTGAGGGGACGGGAGCGCGTGCGCAGTTTGGTGGCCGACAACTGGCAGGCAAAACAGGCACCACACAAGCGGCGCGGGATGCGTGGTTTGTTGGTTTTTCCGCGGACTATGTGGCGGGCGTTTGGATGGGGTATGATGATAATACGCCGCTGACGGGGGTCACGGGTGGCGGTCTGCCTGCAGAAATCTGGCGCGAAACCATGTCTCGCGTGCATCAGGATGTTCCGGCGCGTACGCTCCCGATGACGGGGCCTGATCAACCTGCAAAACCGCGTGCGGAAAACAGATCCCGTGATCGCGTTGGCGGCGCGGTCAGCCTGCTTGAAGGCCTGCTAAGGGATATTTTGGGCGGCTCTGGCGGAAATGGCAGCCAAGCCCCCCGCGTAGAAGGGTCAGACCGTTAAAGCAGGCGTGGTTAACCTGCTTTCTTGAGGTCAGCCACCACCGCGTTGATATCGCCACCGCGTCTGTCCAGCATAGCACCGATTTCGGTACGCTCGGTCAGTAGCAGGTTCACGCCTTCAATATAGATGTTGAAGAACTTATCGCGGCCAGACCTATCCGAGACGTGGAATGTTACCTCATATGGGCTTTGGCCTGTCAAATAGGCTTTGGTTTTTATCTCATAGCCCGAGCGGATTTCGCGCGCGGATTGCACTTCGACGCGACCGCCGACAAAATCGCGGAAGCGTTTGCCGTATTTGCGTGAAATGTACCCTTTGAACGCGTCGGCAAATGCGCGCTTTTGGCTGTTGGACGCGCTGCGACCATCATTGCCCAATGCATACTGCGCCATGATGTTTACGTCAGCATAGCGGACAAACAATCGCTCGAACTCTTTCAAGATCGCGGCATCAGATTTGCCAGAGGCAATAACGGTCTGAATTTCGCCAACGACTTGGTTCACAAGGCTGCGCGCGGCATTCTCTGAAAGCGCAAAAGCAGGCCGTGTAGCGAAAGCGGTGAACGCAGCAGCGCTCAGCAGAAAAGTGCGACGGTTAAAATCAAGCGACATAGCTGTCCTCAAGGTTACTGGTAAGGATCCAAGTAGGGATCATCTGCGGTTGTATCATCGGTTCCAAGTTCAAAGCGACGGTTTTGTAGGTAAATTGACCGTGATTGGGCGTAGCTGTCAGCACTTTCATACAGAACAGAGTCAATCGTTTCGCCCAGCCGTTCGCGATCATTCAGGACGGAGCCAGCCGTCGCCGTAGGCGGAATATATTTTTCGGGGCTATTATCTGTCGTCGCAAGGGTCAACGGGTTGGTAAAGAAATCCGTAAAAATCCCAACCGCATCGCGCTGCGTGGATGGCCCAAACACCGGCAGCTCAACGTATGCGCCTTCGCCTGCGCCCCAGACGGCCAAGGTTTCACCAAAATCAGTAGTGTGTTCTGGGATGTTTAGTTCGGTGGCGGCATCAACAATGCCGCCGATACCAATAGTGGTGTTCATCACAAAGCGAATACTTGCCAGGCCCGCACCGCGAAAGTCGCCTTGCAACAGGCTGTTAATCGCAACGCCGGGCATCGACAAGTTTTCTGAGAAGTTGTTGACCGTATCGCGGATTTCGGAAGGCACAACAGCCGCGTATCCTTTAGATACTGGACGTACCAGATTTTTGTCTAACCCCTTGTTGAATGCGTGAATGCCACGGTTTTGCGCCTCATAAGGATCGTTGATGCCGTCTGTTCGCGTCACAGGGTCTTGATACGTGGCGCATGCCGACAGCAAGGCGGCAGCAACCACCGCGAGAAGGGGTGTTTTTATGAGCTTTGTGATGGCGTGAGGTTGCAATGGTATTATCCTGCGAATGAAAGTGTGAGCCTACGTAATTCTTTTCTCTGTGAAGCCTATAGGTCTTTAGTAAGGAATAATTATGATGTGGCAGTTGGGCGACAGGCTTAGGCAGAGGTTACGCGTAGCGATCTTACCTTTATCGCCTTAATCATAACCTAAGCGCACCCTGGAAAACAAAAAAGCACAAGCGCAGGATGCATATGTGAAGTTGTGTCGTCAAGAAGCGCGGCAGGTTCTTGCGCAGAACCGCGAGCTTTTCTGGATCGCGGTTGTTATTAGCCTGTTTTCGCACCGCTCGTAGTGCTGACCGGTCCACTTTAAACATTGTAGTAAAACAGCCGTGTGCTGGTGTGCTGATAAAGCGATACACCAATCCCTTTGCCGTCCCTTGTGGTCGATCTGTACACCCAATTGCTGTCGTGCGGGCCCTCCGCTCAGTTCAGCGGTTCTACCCTTATACGGAAACGATTTTGGCACAAATCCACTGCAAAGTTGAGAACATCCACTCCACGGGGATACAGCGGATTGACAGCGTGCTTGTAAAATAACACGCGCCTTGCAGATGTGCCAAATGCTGCGAAAGCTAGCTGGGCAAACGAGATAATTCTGCAATGAGAGGTAGCGTGCTGTACTGCGCCGCCAAATGCGACCATGCGCAGTTGTTTTGGGCACTATGTGCGGCATGCGGGTGCGCACCATTAGGCTTGTCACGCAGTCGGTGGAACTGTTGAACAAAGGCGTGCCGCAAGGTCGACCTGTGGTCATTGCCGCTCAGATAAACCTTACCAACAATAATCAGCGAATTTTCGGTGAAAAGGTCGCGTTGCGCCTGCCTTTGTTGGACCAACGCAACGCGTCTGAACTATTGGGCGAGGTGTTCTAGTCTGGGCAGAAGAGGTAGAAAAGAACGCCACTGGTCAAAGCCATTTCCGTGAAAAGCTTACTGTAAGCCTCGCAGAAATGGAAAATGCGCCATGGTAGGGTTTTGATGGCCGGCATACCCGCAGAGGTATTTCTTAGAACTGCTAAGCGAACCCCTATTGCCTATCTGTTCAAACCCCTTTTTGATCACGTCACACGCGTACACTGCGAAAACTGACAAAACCAATACAGGAGACAGACATGAGCTTTACTTCCCGCTTGGCAGAATTGGGGGTTACCCTGCCAGATGCACCAGCCCCGGCCGCAAATTATGTCCCCTTCGTGAAAGTCGGGAACACAGTTTTTGTGTCTGGCCAAATTTCGAACGGGCCGGACGGTATGATTGTGGGCAAGCTTGGCGACACCATGTCAATTGAGGCGGGCGCGGACGCGGCACGCAGCTGTGCAATCAGCCTCTTGGCACAAGTCCAAGCCGCCTGCGACGGGGACATCGAGAGGTTGGTGCGCGTTGTTAAACTGACCGGCTTTGTGAATTCTACACCTGACTTTGGCGATCAGCCCAAGGTCATCAATGGGGCGTCAGACTTCTTGGTCGCAGCGCTGGGCGATGCGGGGCGGCATTCGCGCTCTGCAGTATCCGCAGCGTCACTGCCATTTGGTGTCGCAGTAGAAATCGAAGGCATTTTCGAGATCAAATGACACCAAAGCTTCCACCTGAATTTCTAACGCGACCGCTGGCGCATCGTGCATTACATGATGTGGCCGACGGCCGCCCGGAAAACAGCCGTGCAGCGATTGGTGCCGCAATCGCCGCAGGCTACGGTATTGAAATTGACCTGCAGGCCAGTGCGGATGGGCAAGCTATGGTTTTTCACGACTACGAATTGGCCCGTTTGGCCGATGCTCAAGGCACTGTTCAGGGTCGCACGGCGGCGGATTTGGGCAATATCCAGTTGAAAGGTGGAGACGAAGGGGTGCCGACATTGGTAGAGGTTTTGCGTCTGGTCGCAGGTCGTGTGCCTTTGCTGATTGAGATTAAGGATCAGGATGGGGCCTTAGGCTCTTCGGTGGGGGCATTAGAAGATGCGACAGCGCGCGCACTACAAAGCTATGCGGGGCCTGTAGCGGTGATGTCGTTCAACCCGCATTCGACACAGCGTATGCAGGCGATATTGCCGCACATCCCGCGTGGTCTGGTGACAGGGGCGTTTGATCCCGGCATATGGCCTGTGCCCAGCGACGTTTGTACGCGCCTGCGCGACATCCCTGATTATGACGCGGCGGGGTGCAGCTTCATCAGTCACGACCGGCGTGATCTTGCGCGCCCGCGTGTGGCCGAATTGAAAGCGGCTGGCGCAAATATCTTGTGTTGGACAGTAAAATCGCCTGCACAAGAGGCAGAGGCCCGAAAAGTTGCGCAGAACATCACGTTTGAAAAGTATCTGGCCCCCTTTCCGGGTTGATCCTTGCAGGTTGCGGGCCAGATAAAGCCTCATGACGAGGGGCGCTTAAATGCAAGAACATGAGGTCGAAATTCGCGTGGTGTCTTCGCTGCGCGACATTGACGCTGCGGACTGGGACGCTTGTGCGTGCCCCGAAGCGGTGACTGCTGCGCGCCCCAACGATCCCTTTACCACGTATCGTTTTCTGCGTGCCGTAGAAGACAGCGGGTCGGTCGGGACCGGTACCGGCTGGCAGCCCCAGTACTTAACGGCGCGGATCGCCGGACAGCTTATTGGCGTGGCACCAATGTATGCCAAATCGCATTCGCAGGGCGAGTATATCTTTGATCACAATTGGGCCCATGCCTATGAGCGGGCAGGCGGGCGATATTACCCGAAATTGCAAATTGCGGTGCCGCACACGCCTGCCACGGGGCGGCGGTTTCTGCTGCGTCCGGGGTTTGAAGAGACCGGGATGGCTGCTTTGGTCCAAGGCGCGGTACAATTGGCGACAAACAACCGGGTGTCGTCGCTACATGCGACCTTTTGCACCGAAGAAGAAGCTTTGCGCGCTGAAAACCTGGGCATGATGGTGCGCAAAACGCAGCAATTTCATTGGCTGAATGACGATTACACCGACTTCGATAGCTTTTTAGAAAGCCTTAGTTCCCGCAAACGCAAGAACATCCGCAAAGAACGCGCAGGCGCGCAGGGCTTTGGTGGGACCATCCATACTTTTACAGGCGACACTTTGCAGCCTGAACACTGGGACGCCTTTTGGCAGTTCTATCAAGACACTGGCGCGCGCAAATGGGGCACCCCCTATTTGACGCGAGCGTTTTTTGATATCGCACAGGAAACGCTGCGCGATGATATGGCGCTTGTCCTGGCGGAACGGAACGGCCGATGGGTGGCGGGGGCGCTCAACTTCATCGGTGCGAAATCGCTTTATGGGCGGTATTGGGGCTGCGTTGAACAC
>JBGCDB010000075.1:0-18330 GCA_045104955.1 Roseobacter sp. | reverse complement strand
ATGGTTTACGGAGGTGGGATCGGTTAGACGATCATGTCCACCATGGAGTTCTGCCCCCTAAGGGCTGCCCTAGCAGGCGACCTCCAAAGCTGTTCCGACACCTCTCTCCAATACCGTTCTTGACACTGGATCACCTCCTTTACCTATCTGTTGACGTTGTAAGAATCGTCGCACAGGTTTCGGAAATTGCCAAGTGTTTTTTCGTTAAGTTGCGATAGACATACGGGCTGTGATGAACCGAAATGGGATCAACGCTATCAAAGCAAGGCTAAGTTTGACGCCCCAGTCTGCGATGGCCAGCGATACCCAAAGTGGTGCTTGCGGTCCCATGCCCAAAATTGGCACGACTTCACCGGCCCAAGATACGTCATTGCCAGGTTCGATGAACGTCAGGCCGGCCGAGAACGCGATGGTGAAAAAGAGCGCCGTATCGACTGTGCTGCCGATCAGAGTGGAGGCCAGCGGCGCACGCCACCATTTGCCTGTCCGTAAGGCAGAAAAGATGGCGACGTCCAGCAGTTGTGCCGTCAAAAAAGCAATGCCAGAACCGATTGCGATCCGCAGTGTTACAAGGGGGCCGTATTCGCCCATGATTTGCGTACCAATAAGCGAGCAGATCACACCTACGAGGAAACCCGTAAACACCACTTTACGCGCAACTTGCGCGCCGTAGACCCGGTTCATGACATCGGTAACCAAAAACGCCAGAGGGTATGTAAATGCCCCCCAGGTTAGCCAGTTTCCAAACAGAAATTGAACAAGGATATTAGAGGCAACAACGATAGCGGCCATGGCAATAATGCCGGGGAGGTGAATACGTGTCATTTTGAATGTTCCGTTTTGGCAAGGGTGCGGCACTTGGTCGGCGACCGTCGCCGACGCGCGGTCTTTAAGACTATTGGGCGGGTAAGGCAACCCTGTTGTCCAAAGTGTATTCAACCACTTGATTACGCATGAACCAGTGAAAATTGTTATCCGACACCATGGTCAGGCGGCGTAAGCCTGCTGGGTCTTGCCAGACTGCCAGCCCTTCTAAGTTGCCATGCGTGCCAAGCGTCGTTTCCAGAACCGTTTGAACATCAGACATACTGTTGGGACCCACCGTCATGGAGCGCACCCGGCTGAGAAAGCCAAAAGGGTATAGTTTACGTTCAAGCACATAGAATTTCCCGTCTGGCCCAAAATCTGCGCCAACGGGGGCAAACCCCCGATCTAAGGGCAGCGTCAGCGCTTGGTGCCAGTCACCGCCCGGAGCACGGCGATACACCAGTGCTTCCCATGCGCCAATATTGACCTGTTCGGGAATAGCATAAAGCGTGCCATCCTCGGCTCTGGCCAAGGCTTCTAGCCCGCGGTTGTTGGCCAGCGCGCGCCATGCCCGCGTGTAGGATGGCCAGCGCGCCACGCTATCCCATGTATCATAGGCCAATACGCGGTGAGCATGTTCGAAGGACACATAGACGCTGCCGGTTGGGGCCAACGCGACCCCTTCTGCATCGGTGTATCCATAGTCTCCGATTTCACCAAAACGATCGACAAGCGGTTGGTGAGCATCAAAATTGACATTGACCAGCACGCCTTGGTCTCTGACCAGCTGTCCTTTTGCGATATGGCCCCGGTCTGTGACAACAGTGAACTTTGACCCGTCCGTAGTCACATCAATACCGGACATTCCGCCAAGCCATTCCGCATCACGAGGCACATCGAAAATGGCGGATACACGCGCTGGCAAATTAGGTGGTGGGGCAGCCGGTAGGAACCAAACCCACGGTGCCAGCCCAACAGCTGCGATCAGCGGGACTGTAAAACGTCGGCGCATTGTTCTGGTAGATCTGCAAGTCTGATTTCACGTCTGGGCGCACGCGGTTTGGCATTTGGGTTCGGCGGCGGCGGGTTCAAAATATTATCGACCCATGTCTGCGCTTCGGCGCATCCATCACCGGCTGGAGGTGGTGCTTGGTTGATGCAGCCTTCTGCCCCGTCCGGGCAGGAAAGCCGTACATGAAAGTGATAGTGATGGCCGTACCAAGGGCGCACTTTGCGTAACCAAGACCGGTCGCCGCTGGCAGTATTGCACATCGCTACTTTGGCACCGGGAAATATAAAGATGCGGGCCACACGCGGGTCAGAGGCCGCCGCTTTGACTATTTCGCCATGGGCCGCTGTCCAATTTTCGTTTACAAAAGCGCCCTTGTTGCGCCGCATAGAGATAGACGAAATGCTTTCCCGTTCGGCCACTGAAAGCTGCAAATTATCAGCGCGCCGCAACCAGATATCGGCATCCAACCCAATTTGGTGACTGGCGTGACCGGTCAACATCGGCCCACCACGTGGCTGGCTTAGGTCGCCCACATAGATACCGCTCCATCCCGGTTGACCTGCTGCTGCGCGGCTTAGGTCTTGCACGAAATCAACCGTTTCAGGATGTGCCCAATTCCGGTTTCGTGACAAGCGCATGGCTTGCCACGTGGGGCCGGTTTCGGCCAATTGCTGGCCGCCGGCGACGCAGCCCTTTGCATAGCTACCAAAAGGCGCTGCAGCACTCGCCGACCCGGTTTGTTTTGCGCCAAAAAGTTGTTTGGCAGGTTTTGCACTGTCTTTGTGTCCTGACGTGCCGATGGTTGGGTTAACTTGCTTGGGGGTAGGCTCTGGCCCACACGCGGCTATGGCAATCAGCGCCGCCAAAAGGACAGGTATTTTGTAAGACTTCATTCAAAATCTCCTTTTGGTTTGACCCAGATCAGCAGCAAGAGCCCTACCATAAACAAGGCTGCAATTGGCAGAATGCCCAAACGTTGACTACCCGTTACATCAGATACGATGGCAATCAGCGCCGGCGCCAGAAAAGAGGTCGCTTTGCCCGATAACGCATAAAGCCCGAATGCCTCTGTCATACGCTGCGGATTGGCTTGATGGGTTAACATATTCCGTGACGATGACTGAAGGGCACCACCCGCCGCACCAATCAACGCGCCCGCGATGTAAAAAGCGATATCCGGAATGGCGGACCCCTGGGCCAAAGGCATCCCCAAAATGGATGTCGGTGTCAGCGAGATAATCAGCCCAGCTGTCAGGATCAGAATAATGCAACAGCCGACAATCACGGGCATCGGCCCTATGCGTCCATCAACGCGGCCACCAACCCATGAAAATACAGCACCGCTGATCGCAGCCAGAATACCAAAAACGCCGATATCTACGATGGACCAGTTCAGAACACCCAAGGCGTAAATGCCGCCAAAGGTATACATCCCGTTCAGCGCGTCGCGATAGAACATGGAGGACCCCAGATAGGCCAAAAGCGACGGATGCTTGGGCAAACCCTTCAGCGTCGCGACAAGCCCGCTGATGCCAGTCTTTATCGAATAGGCAGCGGGCGCGGTTTTTGGCGTATCACGCACATACAAAAAGAATGGGATCATAAAAAGCGCAAACCAGCCAGCTGTAAGAGGCCCGACAATACGGGTGTCTGCACCTGTGTCGGGATTTAGGCCGAAAAGCGGCTCTAACCCCGCTAAAGTACGCCCGTTGTCGCCCGCTTGAAATAACACCAGCACCGCGATTAAGGCGGCCACACCACCTAAATAGCCAAAGGCCCAGCCTGATCCGGAGATGCGCCCACGTTCGCTTGCATCTTCGTGCAATTCTGGCAGGTACGAGTTTGTGAAAATCGCGGCGAACTCTGCGCCAATGAGGCCAATGCCGAAAAAGAAAAGCGCCCAAAGGATCGAAAAATCACTGGGGGCCGTCCACCATAAGGCACCTGACCCCACTACATAAAGCAGGGAAAACAGCCATATCCATGGCATCCTTTTGCCTGATCCATCGGCTACTGATCCTAGTAAGGGGGCCAGGACGGCAATGCTCAGGCCAGCGGCGGTCAGCCCGTAACCCCAATAGGCTTGCGCTTGTGCTTTGGCGGCCTCAAGCCCCATGCCGCTTGCAACAAGGTTCGCGGTGGCGGTTTGTGCAAAATACGGGCCAAAAATAAAGGTGAGGAGCAACGTATTATAAGGCTGGCTGGCCCAGTCGAAAAAGTACCACCCCCAGATGCGTTTGCGTTGCGTGATCATGAAGCTGCCTGTTTTTATTGGACCTAGATAGATCAGGCCAAACCGCGCCGCGCAAGCAAAGGTTTGTTAATGCAGACAAGCGAAACTGCACATGGTCTTGTTCTTTGAGCCGGGCTTGCTTAATTGAGAAGCGTTCAAGGAAAGGACCTTACATGCAATCGTTGTTCGAAATTCTGATGTTGCTGCTCAACGTCGTGTGGTTCTTTATCATCGCGCATGTGATCATGAGCTGGCTTATAAACTTCCAAGTGCTTAACACTCAACAGCAGTTAGTGGCGCAAATCTGGTACGGCCTGAACCGCTTGTTAGAGCCCATTTACGCGCCCGTCCGACGCATTCTGCCTGCTATGGGCGGGATTGACTTGGCACCACTTGCAGTTCTTTTGGCTGTGGCCGCGCTGCGGATCATTCTGGTGAACAATTACGCCCTGTTTATCTGACCGACCGCGTCTTTTTAATATCAATCGCCGATAAGGCTTGTCCAAGATTCCGTAGTGTGGGATTCTGCCTGTAAGAGCAGAAAACCATAACAGGAAACCGCATGTCAGGCGCAGCCACACTGCTACGCGACGTCTTTGGCTTTGATGCCTTTAGGCCCGGGCAGGAAGATATCGTCAAGGCGGTTGCCGCAGGTGAAAACGTGCTGGCAATCATGCCCACGGGCGGCGGTAAATCGCTGTGTTTTCAGTTGCCTGCTTTGATGCGCGACGGGGTTACGGTTGTGATCTCGCCTCTTATTGCACTGATGCGTGATCAGGTCCGCGCGTTGCAAGAAGCAGGCGTGCAGGCTGGCGCATTGACATCTGGCAACACCCCTGAAGAAACGGATGCGGTGTTCGATGCGCTCGATGCGGGCCAGCTCAAGCTTTTGTACATCGCGCCTGAACGGCTTGCTGCTGGCTCTGCTCTGGGCTTATTGCGCCGTATTGGTGTGTCTTTGATCGCCGTGGACGAGGCGCATTGCGTCAGCCAGTGGGGGCACGATTTCCGCCCAGATTACCTGCGCATCGGCGAATTGCGTCGTGCACTTGGCGTGCCATTGGCGGCCTTCACTGCGACGGCAGATGCCGAAACACGCGTTGAGATTGTTCAAAAGCTGTTTGGCGACGACACGCCGCGCGATTTTTTGCACGGGTTCGACCGCCCAAATATCCACCTTGCTTTCGCTGCAAAAGATGGACCGCGTCGACAGATCTTGGAATTCGCTGCCGCGCGCAAGGGTCAATCTGGGATCGTTTATTGTGGCACGCGCGCCAAGACGGAAGGCATCGCAGGTGCTTTGCGCGATGCAGGTCATACCGCCCTTCATTATCATGGCGGGATGGAGGCTGAGGACCGACGTATCGCTGAACGTCGTTTTCAACGCGAGGATGGGCTAATTGTTGTTGCAACAGTGGCCTTTGGGATGGGCGTGGACAAACCCGACATTAGGTGGGTCGCGCATGCTGATCTGCCCAAATCAATCGAGGCATATTACCAAGAGATTGGCCGCGCAGGCCGCGACGGCGCCCCGGCCGAAACGCTAACACTTTTTGGGCCTGATGATATCCGTCTACGCCGAACCCAAATTGACGAAGGTCTTGCCCCGCCCGAACGCCGGGCGGCCGATCACGCCCGGTTGAATGCGCTCTTGGGTCTGGCAGAGGCTTTGACCTGCCGCAGGCAAACCTTGCTGCGCTATTTTGGTGAAACAGAAATAACCTGTGGATCATGCGATTTATGCGATGCACCTGCGGATGTTTTTGACGGGACCGTTGCAGTGCGCAAGGCGCTATCAGCTATTTTACGCACCGAAGAATGGTTTGGCGCAGGTCACCTGATTGACATTCTTTTGGGGAATGAAACGGACAAAGTGCGACAGCGCGGTCACCAATCCTTGCCTACGTTTGGGGTTGGGACCGAATATGATAAACGCCAGTGGCAGGCTGTTTTTCGTCAGATGATGGGTCATGATTTGGTGCGCCCAGATCCTGAACGCCATGGCGCATTGCGCATGACAGATGCAGCTTTGCCAATTTTACGTAACGAAGACACCATCTCGCTACGCCGTGACAGCATCAAAAAAGCAACCAACCGACGCCCCGCAGTCAAGGCGATGGTGTCAGAAGAAGACGCGCCACTTTTATCGGCACTAAAGGCGAAACGGCGTGCCTTTGCCGAAACGGCCAAAGTGCCGGCCTATGTTATCTTCAATGACCGCACGTTAATAGAAATGGCCGAGAAACGCCCGACGACTTTGGATGCCATGGCAGGTATCGGTGGTGTCGGTGCGAAAAAGCTTGAACGGTATGGTGCCGCATTTCTTGAGGTGATCGCGGGTGAAGCTGCTCCGATGCATCCAAGCCGCCGCAAGTTGGCAGGGCGCTCGGCAGGATCGGTCTATGATCAATTGCTTGAGGTACAAGCGAGTTTGGCGCGCGGCGAAGCGGGGCTTGATAAACCGCTGAGCTGTTCGGCCTCTCAATTGGCCAAGGTTGCACAATTGCGCACAGCTGATGCCCGTACATTGGAACATCTGCTTGGTGATCGGCGCGCAGAACGATTTGGCCCTGCTTTTCTGGACGTCCTGCGCGAGGCGGGCTAGATACGCATCAACGCCATATGTGGCAAGATTTTAACTTGGGAGTGAAGGTATGTTGGTGGTGATTTCACCAGCCAAGCGGCTGGATTGGGCAGAGCGGGATGTGGCGGTGACACAACCCGATTTTCAAGAAGACGCTGTTCGTCTGGCCAAGACGGCGCGCAATCTGACCCTTGGAAAACTCAAAGACCTAATGAGCCTGAGCGATGATCTCGCACGTTTGAACCGCGATCGTTTCCAAGCTTTTGATGCGGCCCCTGCGGCGGATACGACCCGCCCTGCCGCATTGGCGTTTGCGGGTGACACTTATCAAGGGCTTGAAGCCGGTAGTTTGGATGCGGAAGAGTTATCTTGGGCACAGGATCACTTGCGTATTCTGTCTGGGCTTTACGGAGTGTTACGCCCGCTTGACGCAATCCAACCCTACCGGCTTGAGATGGGCAGCCGTTTGAAAACGCGGCGCGGCAGTACACTTTATGACTACTGGGGCACACAGTTGTCTAAGGCACTGAACAGCCACGCTGAAGCTGTTGGCACAGATGTTTTGGTCAACTGTGCCAGTCAGGAGTACTTTGGTGCAGTCGCTTTGAAAGCGTTAAAACCGCGCGTGGTGACGCCTGTCTTTATGGAAGATAAAAACGACGGCAAGGGCCCAAAAATTGTAAGCTTTTTTGCAAAAAAGGCACGCGGGGCTATGGCACGGTACATCGTGCAGAACCGCGTTCAATCCGTCGATGCATTGTCTGATTTTGATACGGGTGGCTATGCGTTTCAGCCAGAGTTATCCGAAGGTGACCGTCTTGTTTTCGTAAGGCCTTATCCGGCCGCCTGATCTGGTGGGCAGGGGTGGTCTGCATCATCCGGGCAGCTGTCCACAATTTGGCCAATGATCTGGTTTTTGCGCAACGGTTTCGTGAGGTACTTGTCCAAGCCTGCGTTTAAAATTTCTTTGTCGTCGCCATCCATCGCATGCGCGGTCAGAGCCACGATTGTCACATGTTTTCCGGTTTCTTTTTCCAGCTTTCGAATGGTGCGGGTTGCCTCTTTGCCGTCCATGCGCGGCATAGAGATATCCATAAATATGAGGTCCGGCTCAAAGGTGCTATAAGCTTCGACCGCCTCAATTCCGTCGCAGGCGAATTCCAGAATCACATCGAGGGCTTTTACCATTTTGCCAAAGACTAAACGGTTGGTTTTGTTATCTTCGGCCGCAAGGATGCGCATTTTGCGAGGACTTAGTTCGGGTGCGGGTGGTTCCATGGGCGCTGTTGCGTCTGTGAAAGAAGGTGTGCCACCTACCGCTTCGTCGGGTTCCGTGTCGGCCATGCGTTCGGGGATCGCCTGTTTGAGCCATTCAAACAAGTCGTTGCGCAAGAAGGGACGCTGGGCAATCGTGTCTACATGCTCTTTCCGTTCGTCTTTTTGGGCATAGCCATAATTGCTGCTTAGCAGAATGATCTTGTTTTTGTGGCCGGATTTTCGGGCTTGTTCCGCAAATTCTAGGCCTGTCATTTCGTTCATTGTATGATTGACTAAGACCAGATCCGCAGTTTTGTCCAAATGTGCAAACCCAGCACTGGCCGTACTGCATGCCGTGACTTTTAGGCCCAGTTGTTCAAGCTTATGCTGCAATAATTCTCGCTCAACTTTAGTGTCGTCGATCACCATTACATGCCGCAAAGCGGGGTTAAGCTGTGGATGCGGGGATATCACTTCGCCTGTCGTCTCCAGCGTGATGTCAAAGCCAAAACAAGACCCCACGCCTTCTTCCGAGGTCAGCCAAATACGACCATCCATCAAAGAAATAAGTTCTTTTGTGATGGCAAGGCCAAGCCCGGTCCCATCGAACTGACGGTTACGTTCTGATTCGACCTGATTGAATTCTCCAAACACATGGTCAATCATATCTGCTGGAATGCCGATCCCTGTATCTTCCACACTGACTTGCAGATCGACTTTGTTGGCAGTGGCATTGGCTGCACCTTTAACCCGCACCACAACGGATCCTTCGGTGGTGAATTTTACTGCGTTGCCGATCAGATTTGTCAAAATCTGCCGAATTCGGCCAGGATCGCCCACCAACTGAGACGTCAGCAACAGATCATAATCAACCGCTAGTATAATACCTTTGTCCCGCGCGGTAGACTGCAACAGCATCAATACTTCATAGATCGATTTTTCAAGATCGAACGGTTCTGGATGTAGCCGGAGCCGTTCAGCTTCGATTTTGGAATAGTCGAGAACGTCGTTGATAATGACCAATAGTGCTTCGCCAGAGTTCTTGATCGTATCAACATAAAGTCGCTGCTCTTCACTGAGGGGGGTGTCGATCAAAACGTCGGCCATCCCAACGACCCCATTCATGGGTGTTCGGATTTCGTGACTCATATTTGCAAGAAAGGCAGATTTTGTGCGTGTCGCTGCTTCGGCATGGGTCAGCGCATCTTTTAGCTTATGTTCATAGCGCACAGTTTCGGTGATGTTTAAGCCCAGCGAAATAATATCGCCATCCGGGCCGCGACGATCCACCATTTTGATGAATTCGCCGTTCCAAAGTTCAATGATAGCTGGTTCAGGTGTAGGTGATTGAACGCGTTCTATCATTCCTTGCCGCCACGCAGCTGGTGTTGTGTCACCAATATTGACGATGCCTTCTTCGGTTAAAAACTGCAGCATCGTGACGTAGCTTACGCCGGGTTTAACGTCTTCTAGACCATCAAAAACCGCCAGATATGACGGGTTCGCCATGATCATCTCTAGGTCGGGGGAAAAGAATGCAAAGCCATCGTTTATCGAATTGACGGATTGCCAAAGCCGTTTTTCGACGCGTTCAATTTGTTTATGTGCTTCTGAAAGATCTGACTTAACCCGTTGATTTTCATCCCGAACATTTGCAACTTCGGCGCGTGTTTCAACGATTTCAACGGATAGCTTTCGTGCGTGTTGTCCCAGCTTTCTATTGGCCGCAAAGAGTTCAGCCTGCTTAAGCTCAAGCAGGCGTTCCGCAGCCAACCTGCTGCGCCTTTCTTGGGCCAGTTTTTTGGCCAGACTCATTTGAATACTCGTAAAAAAGGGACATACAACGTCCCAAATCTTTGTCAGATTGAAGTGAATATCTGTTTAATTTTGAGCGCTTTTTGCCAGAAAAATAGCGCGCGTAAAAAGCCTAGCGGCGTCCTTCACGCAGCCACGCAGCCGTAATCAAACTGGCCGCCAACAACAATACCAACCAAGGTGGTAAAAGCGACGTCTGTCGTACATCCCGCGTCTCATACGCTTCACGTGGGGTAAGACCAATCCATCCACGTCCGGCAGCAGGGCGGCCAGCGCGCACGTCACGAATGCGCGGCAGTCCATTTTCCAGCAACACTGTGCCACCGCGCAGGCTTGCCACGATAGGTGCCATGATATCTGCGGTTGCAATTGTGCGTTCAAACTCTTTGGGGGCTGCGGGCCCTAGACCGATCACAGCTAGCTGGTCTCCGTTTTCCAGACGATAAAGGCCAATCTCTGGCCCTTCAAATACAGTTTCAAAAATGCCTGGACTGGTTTCTTCCAAGGGCAGTTCGGTCACATTGCCGGAAGGGTCCGCTATAACAACCGGGGGGACTTCTTCGGCAAGCGTGCGGCGTTGGATACGCATTGTTTGGCCCGTAGCATCTGCGGTTAGTGCTTCTTCTTCTAACTCTGGTTCTTTCATCATCCAATGCGCGAGGCGGCGCAGCAGTTCCAATTGTGGCCCGCCGCCTTCATAACCGCGGTTCCAAAGCCATGCTTGATCGGATGCCAGCAAGGCCACGCGCCCTTCGCCGACGCGGTCCAGCACCAGTAGGGGGCGATCATCAATGCCAGCCATCACTACGTTTCCGACAGGCTCTGCCACATCAATTTGACGCAACCAGCGCCCCCAATCACCGCCACCTGGAAGTTGGGTCGTTACAGGGTGGCGTTCGCCTAATTCGGTTGCAACCGGACGGAAAGGTTCATCGATCACCCGCGCTGTCGGTGAGGCGGGAAGAACCGGCCCCAATGGCGACCGATAGATGCTATCGGCACCGGCAAAATCAGGACCCGCTGCGACCAAAACAGCACCGCCATTGCGGATGTAATTCGCCACATTGTCCAGATAGAGAGCAGGCAGAATACCGCGTCTTTTATAGCGATCAAAGATGATCAGATCAAAGTCATCGATCTTTTCCAAAAACAGCTCGCGGGTGGGGAATGCGATCAGGGAAAGTTCGCTGACGGGAACGCCATCTTGTTTTTCAGGTGGACGGAGGATCGTAAAATGCACCAGATCGACCGAGCTGTCAGATTTGAGCAGATTGCGCCACGTGCGACCACCCGGATGCGGCTCGCCCGAAACAAGCAGAACGCGCAGACGATCGCGCACGCCGTTCATCTGGATCAGGGCAGTATTGTTGCGTTCTGTCAGCTCGCCTTCGGCCTCGGGAACGGTAAATTCAATGACGTTGCGGCCACCATGGGGGAGCGTCACGGGCAATTCGATATCTTCGCCTATCGGTACTTGGAACTGCTGTGCGGGGGCGCCGTCAACAGATATTTCCAGCGGGGCGACGACTGCGCCTGCGGGGGCTGCGCCCATGTCTTCGACCCGTAGCGTCAGTGTCACCGGTTCACCAATAATTGCGAACGCAGGGGCATTCCGAATGCTGAGGCGGCGGTCCCAATCGGTGCTTTTGCCGGTCAACATGACGTGCATCGGTGCCGGTAAATCAAGCGGCAGCTCCGCGTCATGGACCTGTCCGTCTGTGAACGCAACAATGCCGGCCACCCGTGATCGCGGCTCTTCGGCCAAGGTCGCGGCCAAGGTTGTCATCAACCGCGTGCCTGCGTCTCCGTCGCCATCGGGTATGGTCACGCGGCGCACTTCGGTATTGCTGCGTGACGCAATCCGCGCGGCAAGCCTGTCGGCGGCTTCTTGGGTTTGTACGGGACGGTCTGACAGGTTTTGACTGGCGCTTTGGTCTTCTAGCAAAACGACAATGTCGCTTAGTGGTGCACGGTCCTCTTGCTGATAGCTGGGTCCGGACAAAGCGCCAAGCACGACCAAAGCCGCTAACCCGCGCAAGGCCCAACCGTTTAACCCGCGCACAAGCGCAAGGATAACACCCGCCAGCGCCAGAACGCCAACAACTGCCAGTAGTTGCCATGGGATTAGTGGATCAAAAATGACCTGTCCCGTCATTGGCCCAACCTGTCCAGCAAGGCAGGCACATGCACCTGATCTGACTTATAATTGCCGGTCAGCACATGCATCACCAGATTGACACCAAAGCGGTAGGCCAGTTCGCGTTGCCGCTCGCCAGAAAAACCACGGCCAATGGGCACCAAGGGCGCGCCGTTTTCTGCCATAGCCCATGCGGCCGCCCAGTCGTTCCCGCCGATTACCACCGGTGTGACCCCATCGTTTAGGTTGCGAAACGGCATGCCTTCGATTTGTTCGGCATCGGGTGGGGCTGCCTCGACCCAGATATCGCGGCTGACGTGACGGCCGGGGTAGTCTTGCAGCAGATAAAACGTGCGCGTCAGAACATGGTCTGCGGGCAGGGGTTCAAGCGGTGGGATATCCAGCGGTGCCGCCAAATCTTGTAATTTGCGGCCATTAGGACTGGCGGCGCCAAACCGGGCGATATCTGCATCGCGGGTGTCGAACAAGATTAACCCACCAGACCGCAGGTACGCGTTTAGCTTCACATAAGCCTCGGCCGACGGGCGCGGCTGATCCGGCGTCACTGGCCAGTACAAAATGGGAAAGAATGCCAATTCGTCGTTTTCCAAATCGACGCCGACAGGTTCTGCTGGCTCCACCGACGTGCGGAAGGTCAGCGTTTGTGACAGCCCAAACAGGCCCGCGCGCGAGATATCATCGACGCGTCTGTCGCTGGTGATAACATAGGCAAGGACCATTTCAGCAGTGACGTCCAATGCGAAAGCTTCTGCGTCGCTGGTTTGCGCCTGTGCCTGCCCGCTGCCACCTGCACCCAGCACCAAGGCAAATAGCACTGTTGCCACTTTGCTGTTTTGGCTGAAAAGCCTGCCGGTCAGAGCCAAGGACGCGAT
This sequence comes from Roseobacter sp., assembly GCA_045104955.1. Taxonomy (GTDB): domain Bacteria; phylum Pseudomonadota; class Alphaproteobacteria; order Rhodobacterales; family Rhodobacteraceae; genus Roseobacter. The sequence goes on along the minus strand of JBGCDB010000075.1, from coordinate 5,592 downwards.
AACATCTGCAATGAGCGCCAAAATTGATAAGCTGAGCAACCACCCGGCGATGGGCTGCTCGGGCGGCACCGAAAATCCTTTTACAGGAATGCGCGCTGGCCATGTCGCGGGTTCTAGCACGGTGTCGTCTGTGATGACATTGCGCGCCAACCGCCTGTCGCCAGAGGCATATACACCAGGCTGGATTTCGGGGCTTAGTGGTGCGGCGATCAGGTCTGTCCCAGCAATACCGGGTAGATTACCTGCATCTGTCAATGTCCCATACCCATCCATGACCTGTTCCGGCGTCCAAGTTGTGCCTTCAAGCTGTTCAGCCTGCGGGCGCGAGGCCGATGATGCAACAGCTAGCCTTTCCAACATCTGAACAAATAGCCCGGATAGCGGCAAGGTCGACCAATCCGCCGTCGCAGTCACATGGAACAAGACAATCTGGCCTTGGGCGCGGGCCTTGCGTGTGACCAGCGGTGTGCCGTCTGTCAGCTCTGCGATCACCCGGTCTGCAAGTGTCGGGTCAGGTTGTGCCATGATCTGGCTGGTAATTTGAACATCATCCGGAATCTGCAGCCCAAAGAAGGGCGAGTTTTCGCGGAATGGGGCAAGCGTTTTTGGCTCCCCCCAACTCATGGCACCGCCGACAGTCCGCCCGCCGGTACGCAGGCGCACGGGCATCATCGCGTCTTCGTCGACGCGGCTGATATCACTGGCGGCCACGCGCGGCCCAGCAAATCGCACCAACATGCCGCCTTCATCGATCCATGCGGCCAAAGGCTCCATCTCGGCGGGGCTTAGCGTTGCGACGTCGGCCAAGATGATTACATCGGGATTGGCGGGCAGCACGTCGGTCAAGCCACCCCGGATCAGGTCTGCGTTCGGCTCCAGCGCTTGTTCCAGATAATGCAGCGGGGACAACAGTTCGAGCCCCTCGCGTCCTTCGCGGCCCGCAATCAACGCAATTTCGCGGCGACGCAGCGCATCGTCTGCCAAAGTTGTTGCCCCAGCGGATCGTTGTCCCTGTACATCAAACCGGGTGATCCGTGCGCGCATTTCTGCAGGCAGGGCCACGGCTGTGGCAGCTTCTTTTTCGCCCGCAGCAAAGGTCGCACTCGCGGTCGCCAAAAGTGCGGCATTGCCCACAGGGTCGCGGCCTTGGACCTGCAATGTTACCTCGCGTTCCGGGCCGGTCGTGGCGCGCAGTGCTTTAAGCTGGATGGCGCCGTCTTTGTAACCTGCGGGCGCGATACCGACCACATCTGCTGCTGTCTGATATACCGTGACATCGCCCTGCGCCTCGAAGGATGCAAGCGCGTCTGACCGGCCGGGATAATCCACCGCATCGCTAAACCAAAGTGTATCAAAAGGATCAGTTTCACCAAGGATAGAGACTGCTTCAGCCGTCAGTGCTGCTGTAGGTTGCCATGCAGCAGGGGCAAAGCCCGGCAACCTATTGCGCCATGCATCAGCTGCTAAAAACACAGGCTCTTGCGGTCTTGTCAGCTCTAAAAAGGCGACAGTACGGCCTGCGCGGCTGGCTCGGGTAAGCTGCGCATCAATTGCTTCTAACTGTTCGGGCCAGCGGGTGGCTCCGGCCCAACTGCCATCCAGAACGATCAGCAGCGGGCCATCGCCTTCGGCTTGATCCGTTGCGGGATTTAATACCGGACCGGCCAGCCCAATGATCAGAGCGGCAACCGCCAACATCCGCAGAAGTAAAAGCCACCATGGGGTACGGTCTGATACGCTTTCGTCGTCCTTTAGACCGAGCAGTAGCGCTACGCCGGGAAACCTGCGCCGCACGGGCGCAGGCGGAATTGCCCGCAAAATAAGCCACAGGATAGGCAGAGCCAGCAACGCCAACAACAACCATGGTGCGCTAAATCCGATGCCGCCAAGTACCGTCATTTTGTGCCTCCGGTATCCAACGCCCGATACAGCCAAAGCAGCGCAGATTGCGCTGATGCATCTGTGTGATGCAGACCGTACTGCCAACCGGTGACAGCGCATAGGTGCTGCAGTTCAGATTTCCTGCTGGCGAGCCGTTCCAGATAGCGGTCGCGCAGGTCGTTGGCTTTAAGCGTTTCATGGCTGAGTGTGCCGCCCACGCTTTCAAAGATGGTCCGTCCTTTAAAAGGGAAGGCTTCTTCAGACGGGTCCAGCACATGCATTAAGACACCGCGCACGCCGCGATCGGCTGCTTTGGTCAATGCCAGTTTGACCTCATCAATATCGCCCATGAAATCTGAAATAAACAGCGCGCGGGCGGAAGGGATCATCGCGCGGTGTTCTGGTGGTGCGTAGTCGGCGGTGTCATCTGCAGAAAACATCTCGGCAAGGCGCAGGATCTGCGCGGTGCCGCGACGCGGTGGCAGTGTCGTGCCCGTCAGCCCGACACGTTCGCCGCCGCGCACCAAAAGGACCGCTATTGCCAAGGCAAGCAAACGGGCACGATCTGCTTTTTCCGGTAAATCCTTGATGCTGGAGAACCGCATGGACGCGCCTTGATCCACCCAAAGCATCACCGACTGTGCGATCTGCCATTCACGTTCGCGGACGAACTGTGTGTCGCCCATCGCAGACCGGCGGTGGTCGATTAAGCGGCGGCTATCGCCCGGTTGTGCTGGGCGGTATTGCCAGAAGTCATCCCCCATTCCTGCGCGTCGTCTACCGTGATCACCCAGCAAAACAGCACCCGCAAGATGTTCAGCGCGCGCCAACAGAGGCGGCAACATTGCAGCTTGTGTTTCGGCGTCCGCACGCAAAGATGTGGCGCGTGCGCCTTGTGGAAGGGATGATAATGGGGTCACGCTGCGGCCTGTGTTCCCGTCAGGCCACGCGCTGTACTTTCAATCAAGTCTGTCAGGCTGTCACCGCGTGCACGCGCTGCAAAGTTCAGCGCCATTCGGTGGCTTAGAACGGGACGCGCCATGTCGATCACGTCTTCAGCGGACGGAGCAAGACGACCTTGCAACAATGCACGCGCCCGCACGGTCAACATCAGGGCCTGAGCCGCGCGTGGGCCCGGGCCCCACGCAACCGTTTCGCGCACCTGTTGGCTGACGCCGTCTTCTTCGGGGCGGAAGGCACGCACCAGATCAAGGATCATCTCAACGACGCTTTCACCCACGGGCATGCGGCGCAGCAGCTTTTGCGCGGCCAAGAGTTCATCGGTACTGAAGACTTCGCTTGAGACATCTTCGGTCTCGCCTGTGGTCGCCAGCAAGATATCGCGTTCGGTGTCCCGATCAGGATAGTTCACGTCAATCTGTACCAGAAAACGGTCAAGCTGTGCTTCGGGGAGCGGATAGGTGCCTTCTTGTTCGATAGGGTTCTGCGTGGCCAGAACGTGGAACGGGACACCAAGCGCGCGGTCTTCGCCTGCAACGGTGATCGCCTTTTCCTGCATTGCCTGCAGCAAAGCCGATTGGGTCCGAGGTGAGGCGCGGTTAATTTCGTCTGCCATTAAAAGTTGGCAAAAGATTGGACCTTGCAAGAAACGAAACGACCGGGTGCCGTCTTCTGCAGTATCCAAGACTTCGGATCCAAGAATATCGGCGGGCATCAAGTCCGGCGTGAACTGGATGCGATTGCCATGCAAACCCATCACGGTGGACAGCGTTTCGACAAGGCGCGTCTTGCCAAGCCCGGGCAAGCCAATCAGCAACCCGTGCCCGCCACACAAAAGCGCCGTCAGCGTGAGTTCTACCACGCGTTCCTGCCCGATAAAGCGTTTGGTAATTGACGCCTTGGCCTCGGCCAGTTTTTCGCCCAGGGCCTCGATCTCAGCGACCATATCCTCTGCTTCACTCATGACATTGCGCTCCATTGGTTTATATCAGCTACTGTAAATCTATCCCGCGACATGGAAATGGCAAAAGCAATGAGTGGACAAAAAACCGTTACTCCTTCCGCAGAAAGTCTTGCAGCGTCAATTAGTGCTGCAAAAACACGCGGTTTACCTCCGGTTGAAGAATGGAATCCGCCGTTTTGCGGCGATTTAGATATGCGAATTGCACGAGACGGGACGTGGTTTTACCAAGGAACGCCGATAGGACGGCCTGGATTGGTGAGATTATTTTCGTCGATTCTGAAAAAAGAGGGTGAAAAATTCTTTCTGGTGACGCCCGTAGAAAAGGTGGGGATCATTGTCGATGACGCGCCTTTTGTGGCAGTGGATTTTGAAGCAGAGGGAGAAGGTGCGGCGCAGGTTCTGCGATTTATCACTCATGTGGGCGATGAAGCAGTCGCGAGCAACGATTTGCCTTTGAGTGTGACGCGGGACGACGCGACGGGTGAGCCGTCCCCCTATGTACGGATCCGGCGCAATCTGGATGCTTTGATTGACCGCAAAAGCTTTTACCGGCTGGTTGATTTGGGCGTACATCATGAGGATTGGTTTGGTGTTTGGTCATCGGGTACGTTTTTCCCCATCATTCCCAGTACAGAACTGCCCTGATGCAAAGGTGCAGACAAGCTGCACCTTACCCCGCGGCCCAAAGTGGCCAATGTGCAACTGATTTGAGGCTGTACCGCGTGTAACGGTGTTCCCCGCTTGGGTGGAGTTACGACTGGCGTTACCCTTTTGGCCACGAACGGGGGGTGGCCATGAAATTTGCAGCAAACTTGGGTCGGCTATGGGTTGAAGTTCCCTATCTTGATCGTTTTGAGGCCGCAGCTTTAGCTGGGTTTGATGGTGTCGCTGTCCCTTTTCCCTACGAGATGGCGGCCAAGGAAACGAAACGCGCGATGTTGCGGTCTGGACTACCTGTTGTCCAGATTTCAGCGCCACCACCCAATTATACCGGGGGCGCGCGCGGGTTTGCGGCTGTACCAGAGCTAACAGGGCGCTTTCAGTATGATTTGCGCCGCGCCCTGCGCTATTGCCAAGAATTGCGCGTACCTGTTTTGCAAATCATGGCGGGGGAGGCGTCAGGCGACACGGCCCGGCAGACGCTGCTGGACAATCTGCGCTTTGCGAGTGGGCAGCTCCCTTCGGGTATGGTGCTCACGCTGGAGCCGCAGGCGCAGAAGGGCGCGTTTCTAAACGACTTTGATGTTGCAGCATCAGTGATTGAAGAGCTTGATTTGCCAAACATTGGTTTGCAGTTTCATAGCAAGCACGCCCATCTGATTCACGGCAGCGCAGTAAGTACTTTTGAAAAATACGGCCACATCACGCGGCATATTCAACTGGCAGATGCCCCGCTGGGGCGCGCATTGGGATCAGGCGAAATTGAGTTCTTGGATCTGATGGCGGCTATCAAAGCTGTAGGGTACGACGACTGGATCGTCGCCGATTTTGAGTGCATAGGCCCGACAGAAGACTGTATTGGGAGTTTTCTTAGTTTGGTCGGGTAGGCATTGTTAATGTGCGACCGCCCAATTTGGGCCCATTCCTGCATCGACCGTAAGTTTGACGTCAAGGTGTACCACAGGGTCGGCTGCGTTTTCCATGACCTTACGGGCTGCATCAATCAAACTATCCTCGGCCCCTTGTTCCACCTCGAACAGCAATTCATCGTGGACTTGCAGCAGCATCTTGGCGGGCAGATCCGCAATTGCTGCAGGCATACGGATCATGGCGCGGCGGATCACGTC
>JBGCDB010000074.1:0-35934 GCA_045104955.1 Roseobacter sp. | reverse complement strand
GTGCCGCCATCAAGGCGGATGCCCATGCCGGTCGCTTCTCGAAAGGCCGTGATGCGCCCATAGTCGGGGATGAAATTGTTTTGGGGGTCTTCTGTCGTGATCCGGGTTTGCAAGGCGTGGCCGGTCAATTGCACATCGGCTTGTGTGGGCTTGCCTGTGGCCTCGGCAATCGGTTTACCCTCGGCGATCAGGATTTGCGCCTGTACAATATCAATGCCTGTGACTTCTTCGGTGACCGTGTGTTCCACTTGGACACGGGGGTTTACTTCGATGAAGTAAAACTTGCCATCCGCCATATCCATCAGGAACTCAACGGTGCCTGCGCATTCATAATTGACGTGTTTGCAAATTTTGTAGCCTAGTTTGCAAACTTCTGCGCGCTGCTCTTCCGTCAGATACGGCGCAGGCGCACGTTCGACGACCTTTTGGTTGCGCCTTTGTACAGAACAGTCTCGTTCATAAAGGTGGTACATGTCGCCATGTTTGTCACCCAAGATCTGAACTTCGACGTGGCGCGCCTTGAGGATCATCTTTTCCAGATACCCTTCGCCGTTGCCAAAGGCAGCTTCTGCTTCGCGCCGACCTTCCAACACTTTTTCTTCAAGTTCATCTTCGCCGTGGATCGGTCGCATCCCGCGCCCGCCGCCGCCCCAAGATGCCTTGAGCATCAACGGATATCCGACCTCTTTCGCCTCGGCGCGGATCGCTTTCATGTCATCGCCCAGCACTTCGGTTGCGGGGATGACGGGCACGCCTGCTTCCACTGCAACACGGCGCGCGGATGCTTTGTCACCCAAGGCGCGCATTGTTTCTGCCCGGGGGCCGATGAATACGATGCCGTTTTGGTCGCATGCATCAACAAAGTCTGGGTTTTCCGACAATAACCCATAGCCCGGGTGGATCGCATCTGCGCCCGACGCTTTGGCAACGCGAATAATCTCATCAATGCTCAGGTATGCCGCGACAGGCCCCATGTCTTCGCCGATGCGGTAAGCTTCATCCGCTTTGAAACGGTGTAGGCCCAGTTTGTCCTCTTCGGCGTAGACGGCGACCGTCTTTTTGCCCATCTCGTTGGCGGCGCGCATGATGCGGATTGCAATCTCGCCGCGGTTGGCAATGAGGATTTTGTTAAAGTCTGGCATGACGGTCCCGTCTTTCTTGTATCGTTGCGTTGGTGTAGGCGACATTTGCCGCTGCGTAAACGCGTAGTAATGGGTAGGCTGAGCAATCATGCCGCACTGCGGCGCAGAAAGCAATTATGCGGCAAAAGCCTTGGGCTAAAGGCTAAGGGAGCTCAAAGGGTGGTGGCAAATCGCCAAGCTTTGGAGCGCCAAGCTGTCCCATATTCGCGCTAAGGTCTTTGGTTAAGATATCAATCAGATGGTCGATCCCATCCGAGCCAAGAGCTGCCAAAGCATAGTGAAAAGCGCGCCCCAGCATAACAAAATCAGCACCACATGCGAGCGCTCGCAGGATATCCAAGCCACCCTCGATGCCGCTGTCAAAAATCAGTGGCAGGTCGGTGGCCGCGCGGATATCGCGCAGCGCGTCAATCGTTGCAGGGGCTGCATCAAATTGCCGGCCTGCATGATTTGATACCCACAGCGCATCAACGCCACGTTCTTTTAAAGGGGCTGCGTCCTGCGCGCGTAGCACCCCTTTGATCACCAAAGGCCCCTCCCAGTGATCGCGCAACCAGCTGACATAATCCCAATCTGGCGAGGTGCGAAGCAGGTAGCCCGCGTGCTGCGTGGATGACAGAGCGGTGGTGGTTTTTGGGGTGTATTTTTCTAACCCCCGCATGCGCGGCATGCCGCGCGATGCCATGCCCGCGGCCCAAACGGGTTTGGTCGCGACCTGCAGCAAAAGCCGAGGCGTCAGGCGTGGTGGCTGCATCAAGCCCGACCGCGTTTGTCGTTCGCGCCGGGATGCGACGGGCACATCGACAGTTAAAACCAGTGTCTTAAACCCGGCTGCCGTGGCCCGGGCCAGCATGTCTTTGCGGATGTCTTCGTCGCGGGGGGGATACATTTGAAACCACGCGTCAGCACCAATATGGGGTGCAAGATCTTCCGGCGACTGGCTGGCGACTGTGGACAGGGAATAGGGGATTTCAGCCCGTCTGGCGGCACGTGCCAGATGCCCTTCGGCATCGGGCCACATCAAGCCAGACATACCAACCGGCGCGATCCCAAAGGGCAGGGGGCGTTTCACCCCAAGGAATTCAGTGCTCAGATCAGGGGTGAATTCACCGTGTAAAATTGACGGCTGCATCCCAACTTGGTCAAGGCGCGAGCGATTGCGATGCTTGGTCGCCTCGGTCCCTGTCGCCGAATCGAGGTATTCCCACACGAACTTAGGGATACGCTGGCGCGCGCGGCGGCGCAGATCACTGATGGCCGGATAGGTATTGTGCAAGCTCATACACCCTATTTGTCTGCGCGATCAGGGGATTGTCCAGAGCAGAAAAGGTTTGGAACATAGTGTGAACGTCTCTTTATCTCTGGGACGTTCGCGGCTAGATTACGACGCATGAGCAGTTTTGATGAGTCAGATGCCTTTGAAGGGGCCTCATTGTCGGCGCGCGCAATGGCCGCGCGGCCGCAACCCTATCTGGATGGGTTGAATCCCGCGCAGCGTGCGGCGGTTGAGCAACTTGATGGTCCTGTCTTGATGCTGGCCGGGGCAGGCACGGGTAAAACCCGGGCGCTGACGGCGCGCATTGTGCATTTGCTGAACACTGGCCGCGCGCGCCCAAACGAGATTTTAGCCGTCACCTTCACCAACAAGGCCGCGCGCGAGATGAAAAACCGTGTCGGTCAGATGTTGGGTCATCAGGTTGAGGGCATGCCGTGGCTGGGCACATTCCATGCGATTTGCGTGAAATTGTTGCGCCGCCATGCGGAATTGGCCGGGCTAAAGTCAAATTTTACGATCCTTGATACCGACGATCAGTTGCGTCTGCTCAAGCAATTGGTCGCGGCAGAGGGTATCGATGACAAGCGCTGGCCCGCGCGGCAATTGGCCAGCATCATCGACGGCTGGAAGAACCGCGCACTAACACCCGAAAAGGTGCCCAGTGCGGACGCGGGTGCCTACAACCACAAAGGCGTCAAGCTTTACGCGCAGTATCAGGCGCGCCTGTTGGAACTGAACGCTTGCGATTTCGGTGACCTACTGCTGCATGTGGTAGCTATTTTCCAGAACCATCCGGATGTGCTGTCGCAGTATCAGCGCTGGTTTGCGTATATCCTGGTCGATGAATACCAAGATACCAACGTCGCCCAGTATCTGTGGCTCAGGCTGTTGGCGGGCGGGCATAAAAACATCTGCTGCGTGGGCGACGATGACCAGTCGATCTATGGCTGGCGCGGTGCCGAAGTGGGTAACATCCTGAAGTTCGAAACCGATTTTCCCGGTTCCCATGTGGTGCGGTTGGAACAAAATTATCGCTCTACCCCGCATATTCTGGCGGCGGCTTCCTCGGTGATTGAGGGCAACAAGGGGCGTTTGGGCAAGACCCTGTTCACCGACCTGACGGAGGGCGAAAAGGTCCGCCTGATCGGCCATTGGGACGGCGAGGAAGAGGCCCGCTGGATCGGCGAAGAGATCGAAGCCGCCCAGCGTGGCACGCGCGGGATGGATAAATTCGGCCTTGATCAGATGGCCATCCTTGTGCGCGCGTCCCACCAGATGCGCGCGTTCGAAGACCGCTTTCTAACCATAGGGCTGCCCTACCGGGTTATCGGCGGCCCCCGGTTCTACGAGCGGATGGAGATTCGCGATGCGATGGCCTATTTCCGCGTGGTGGTCAGCCCAGACGATGATCTGGCGTTTGAGCGAATTGTGAACACCCCCAAGCGCGGGCTGGGCGATAAGGCGCAACAGACCATCCAGCGCATGGCGCGCGAAAACGGTGTGGCGCTGGTCGAAGGCGCGCGGCTTTGTGTGCAAAATAAAGCTATCGGTGGCAAAGGCGGTGCCGCATTGGCGCAGCTGGTCGAAGGGATTGACCGTTGGCGCAGCTTAATGCGTGCGCGCGTGATGGTTGATGCCGATGCTGTGCTGGACGACGGCGGCGCGGGCACACCCGAAGTCGGGCATGTGGAACTGGCCGAGATCATCTTGGACGAAAGCGGCTATACCACCCACTGGCAAAACGACAAAACGCCAGAGGCACCGGGGCGGTTGGAAAACCTCAAAGAACTGGTGGGGCAACTTGAGAATTTCGAAAACCTGCAAGGGTTTTTGGAACATGTCAGCCTTGTAATGGACAACGAGACCTCTGACAGCGAGCAAAAAGTGTCGATCATGACGCTGCATGCCGCCAAGGGGTTGGAGTTTCCTGTCGTGTTTCTGCCGGGATGGGAAGACGGGCTATTTCCGTCGCAGCGGTCCATGGACGAAAGCGGTGTTAAGGGGCTCGAAGAAGAACGCAGGCTGGCCTATGTGGGGATCACGCGGGCTGAAGAGGTCTGCACAATATCGTTTGCAGCCAACCGGCGTGTGTTTGGTCAATGGCAGAATTCGATGCCGTCGCGCTTCATTGACGAGCTGGGTGAGGATCACGTGGAGGTGCTGACACCGCCCGGCCTATACGGTGGCGGCTATGGGGCGGCTGCCCCACACAGCACACTGCATGATCAGGCCGCTGAGGCCAACGTTTATAATTCTCCCGGATGGCGGCGCTTGCAGGCACGCAGTCAAGAACGCCCCGTGAGCCAGCCGCGCGAGGCGAAAAACACGATCATTGATGCCGCCGCTGTGTCCAGCTTTGTGATGGGAGAGCGCGTTTTCCATCAAAAGTTCGGATATGGCGCGATCATCGGGATCGAAGGCGACAAGCTTGAGGTCGATTTCGAAAAGGCAGGCACCAAGAAGGTTGTGTCCAAATTCATCACCGGAACGGACGACATTCCGTTCTAGATGGCTGCCCCTTTCTGACCAACCCCACATTGAATTCAACACGGGCTTGCCAGATCTTGGCAAAGGCATTTGCCGGTGCGCAGCTACCGTGTCGGATTACTTGGCAGGGGCAAAGAAAAAGCGGCCCTCGGGAGGTGAGGGCCGCTTTCCACACTGTGGGCGCGTTCAGGGAGGAAGTCACGCCAACAGGTTCTGTATGGGCCAGATGGCCCTGAATAAAAGGGACGGTGACACCCGGGAGGAGGATGGATGCCACCGCCAAAAAACAGACACTCCGGGAGGAGGAGTGGAGCATCTGGTCTCGGAACCTGACGACCATGTGGGTCGTACAGGGGCATGTGACAAGGCACATGCCGAAAAGGGTGAGCGACGACATCTGGGAGGAAGGTAGATGTCGCCGCCAACATACAAGCGCCTCAGGGAGGAGGAGGAGACGCCCGCAGGTCAGTGCGGCCTAAAGGGCCACGTGTTTGTCTGCCGCCTCCTTTGCACACGACCTCAGCATCGATGGGTTCAAGCCCAAATCGGCAAGGTCCGCTGCACTGAGGCTGCGAAGTTCTTCCAAAGACGTGCGGAAAACGCGGTGATGCGCATGCTTGGCGGCTGCCAGTTCCAACAGATCTGCAATCGCTGTAAGGACGCGTTCCAACGGGTCAGGCTGGGAGATCGGTGTCGAGTGTGCCATTGCATCATGCTTTCGTATCGCTTCGTCTTGTCACCCAATGTAAGGTAATGCTGCAACTGCACAATAGCTACACGAGCAATGCTGCCATGCAGAAAATGCATGCGAAAACGGGTTGAAATGTTCGCAGGGTGCACATGGTTTGGGCAATTAACGCTACCCGGTGGTGATCGCGGGCGGAGTTGCTATATGGAGTAGCGCAACCGAGGAGTTTTTAAGCATGTCTATAACAAAAGCCGATATCGAAGCCGCACTGGCGCGTGTGGGTTTACCCGATGGTCGCAGTCTTTTGGAGCATGACTTGATTCGCGCGCTTGCGGTTGATGGATCGTCTGTGCGTTTCGTGATTGAAGCCCCGTCCCCAGAGGTTGCGCGTCAAATGGGCCCGCTGCGGGACGCAGCAGAGAAGATCGTCTCGGAACTGCCCGGTGTATCATCAGTATCGGTGGCGCTGACCGCGCACGGTCCGGCCGAAAAGAAACCAGCCCCGCCAAGCCTGAAGATCGGTGGCCATCCCAAGCCACAAGATGGGCCCAGTAAGCCTAGTGGTGTAAAGCGGATACTTGCTATTGGCTCCGGCAAAGGTGGGGTGGGTAAATCCACTGTTTCGTCAAATCTGGCCGTTGCTTTGGCCAAAGCAGGCCGGAAGGTTGGGTTGCTGGACGCTGATATTTATGGGCCCAGCCAACCGCGCATGATGGGGGTAAACAAACGGCCTGCGTCGCCTGATGGTAAAACGATCATCCCGCTGCACGCCCATGGTGTGACCCTGATGTCGATCGGCTTTATGCTGGAAGAGGACAAAGCCGTTGTATGGCGGGGCCCTATGTTGATGGGCGCGCTGCAGCAAATGCTGGGGCAGGTTGAGTGGGGCGAATTGGATGTGCTGCTGGTGGATCTGCCGCCGGGCACGGGTGACGTGCAATTGACGCTGTGTACCAAATCAGAGCTCACCGGCGCGATTGTAGTCAGTACGCCACAAGACGTGGCCCTGATTGATGCCCGCAAGGCGCTTGATATGTTTTCGACACTAAAGACACCTGTTTTGGGCTTGATCGAAAATATGTCGATGTTTGTTTGCCCGGATTGCGGGTCAGAGCATCAGATATTCGGGCAAGGCGGTGTTGCGGCAGAGGCTGAAAAGCTGGGTGTTCCACTGTTGGGCGCATTGCCTATTGATCTGGACACACGTTTGGCAGGAGACGGCGGAACGCCGATTGCCGCACAAAGCGGCGCGATGGCCGATGCTTACGCGCGCATCGCTGAAGGGCTTATCAAAGGTGGGATGGCCTAATTGTGCGGAGTAATTAGTGGCCGCGCAGGGCATTTCCTGCGCGGAGCACCTGAATTTCGCGCATAAACTGGGATTTCACGGGACCGACCTTCGGTATATGGGACTTTATGGCCTGACCAGTAAAAAGGCGTTCATCCAGCCTGCTGATCATCTTTAAATTCGAATCAATTGTTCCAAAACAACTGAAAACGCCGTTTTTAAAAAGAACATTACATGAACATGTGTGCTTGATGTGTGTGTACATCGTTTTGGCTGGGATTAGATGGGAATTTTTTCAGTTTAAATACCTAATCTATATGTAGTGTATTGTGCTGTTATGTGCGCAATTTGTGCTGATTTCCATCTTTATTGAACTGCAATCGGTGTTCATCAGCCTTGGAAATCCAAGCGTTAGTATTTCATTAACTAAACATCCCTTGCCGTACCATGATTTCCCGCGCTATACCTTTTTACATCAGATGAGAGCGAGACCCGGGGCAACAAACGACCCCAAAAACCAAAAATAACTCTAGCAGGTTTCATACAGGCACCTCGATTTCATCAGACCAAGAGATCCGGCGCGCGAGCGAGCAGACATCCCCCCAGGTGGCGCGCGCAGCTGGACTTCCCCGCTCAGCGGGACGAGGGCGGCGGGTTGATCAGTGGCAGCAGATCAATCCGCCGTTTCCATTTAAATCAGGGGGGTAGGTATCATAGTTAAAGTGATGCTTTAGATTAGGAAAAGGCAGTGGGCCGGACGTTCAGAGGCGAAAGCCATCACAAGGTCGATGCAAAGGGGCGGGTGTCTATTCCAGCCTCTTTTCGGCGTGTGATTGAAGCCGCTGACCCAAACTGGACTTCCGGGGAGGCGCCTGAACTGGTCATTGTTTATGGTGATCACCGCCGTAGCTACCTTGAATGCTACACAATGGAAGCAATCAACGAAGTGGATGCAAAGATCAGGGCGTTGCCGCGCGGGTCGCGCGAGCGCAAAATGTTGCATCGCTTGTTTCAAGGTCTGTCTTTCCCAACGTCCATTGATGAAACCGGCCGTTTGGTGCTGCCGGCCAAGTTGCGTCAAAAGATCAAGCTCACAAAAGAAGCATTTTTTATCGCTGCAGGTGATACCTTCCAGATTTGGGAGCCCGAAACGTACCTGGCTGAAGAAGTTGCCGAGACAGAAGAATGGCTCGACGAGTTACCCGATGATGTCGACCCTCTTGTGTTTCTTGATACCCCACGGGAGGTGCATTGATGGCTGCTGCGGCCACATCTGAACCCTCTGCCCCCCATATTCCCGTTTTGCTGCCCGCAATTTTAAACGCTGTCGCCCCGATTGAGGGCATTTGGCTTGATGGAACCTTTGGCGCAGGCGGCTATACCCGCGGGTTCTTGGAGGCAGGCGCGGACCGCGTCATCGCGGTGGACCGTGACCCATTGGCTTTTGAGATGGCCGCAGACTGGGCTGAAACGTATGGCGACAGATTGGTGCAGCAGCGCGGCGTTTTTTCAAAGATGGATGAATACGCCCAAGACCTTGATGGTGTTGTGCTGGATTTGGGTGTGTCGTCGATGCAGCTAGATCAGGCAGAGCGCGGCTTTTCGTTCATGCGCGATGGTCCGCTGGACATGCGGATGAGCCAGGACGGCCCATCGGCTGCGGACATCGTCAATGAGGCCTCAGCCGAGACAATCGCAAACATCCTGTTTCAATACGGTGAAGAACGCGCAAGCCGCCGCATCGCCAAAGCCATTGTGGCGGCCCGTGAGGGTACGCCGATCTCGACGACGCTGCGGTTGGCGGAAATTATCGAAGGGTGCCTGCCGCGTGCCAAGCCCGGCCAATCACACCCCGCGACACGCAGCTTTCAAGCATTGCGAATTGCCGTGAACGATGAATATGCAGAGCTTTATCAGGGGCTTATGGCGGCGGAACGCGCGTTAAAACCAGGCGGAAAACTGGCTGTTGTGACATTTCATTCGGTCGAAGACCGCATGGTCAAACGGTTTTTGACAGCGCGCGCAGGCGCGGGCGGCAATGCCAACCGCTATGCACCTGAATTGCAGCGTGACGCACCGGCATTCACGCTGAAATCACGCAAGGCAATTGCCGCAGGTGCGGATGAAATTGCAGCCAATCCGCGCGCTCGGTCCGCAAAGTTAAGGGTCGCGTTGCGCACCGATGCGCCCGCAGCACAGATAGATCCAAAAGCCGTTGGCATGCCGATGGTGAAAGGGGGGCATTGATGCGTACAATACTTTATATCCTCACGACATTAAGCGTGATCGGCTTGGCTTTCTGGGCCTACCGTGAAAACTATGCCACGCAAGGGGCACTGGCTGAGACGCGGGAATTACGGCGTGAAATCCGCCAAGCCCATGAACGGTTGTCCATGCTCCGGGCCGAATGGGCCTATTTGAACCGGCCTGACCGCCTGCGCGATCTGGCTGAAATCAATTTTGATCGTTTGGGCCTGTTGCCTTTGCACCCGGATCAGTTTGGTCATGTAGATCAGGTGGCCTACCCCCCCGATCCGATTGTTGAAATCAGTAACATTGTCGAGGTTGCAAACCTAAATGACGACCTGAGCGAGACAAGCCAATGATCCGCACGCCTTTGCGACCCCTTGCTCGTATTCTGGATGCGCGGGATAAGGGCGAAAACCCGGACGCGATTGAACGCGAAAATATCCGTATTCGTCACGAACAAATGCGCGATCAAGCGCGGCAAAGGGCCGAGGGCCGGTTGCTGGTTCTGGGCGTGTTTTTCGTGCTGGCCTTTAGTGTTGTGGGTTTGCGTATGGGCATGTTGGCCACCTCCGAGCCGCAAGAGCCGCGCGTCGACATACCTGGTGCACAAATCCATGCTGCCCGCGCCGATATTGTTGATCGTCACGGGAACCTATTGGCGACAAACTTTGAAACGCACGCCCTGTATGCGCAGCCCCACCACATGGTGGATCCGGTGCATGCAGCGGAACAACTGGCTGATATTTTCCCCGATCTTGAAGCGCAAGACTTGCTTGAAGATTTCACTGGGACACGTAAATTTCTGTGGATAAAGCGAAAAATCAGCCCAGAGCAGATGCAAGCCGTGCATGAAATTGGCGATCCGGGGCTTTTGTTTGCCTCGCGGGATATGCGGCTATACCCAAATGGTACGCTTGCGGCGCATACATTGGGCGGGGCCAGTTTTGGCAAAGAAGGCGTGCATGCCGCCGAGGTGATTGGTGTTGCCGGGGTCGAAAAATATTATGACGATTATCTGCGCGACCCGGCCAATGGCAGCAAGCCTTTGCAGCTATCGCTGGATCTGACGGTACAAGCCGCAGCCGAACGCGTGCTTTATGGTGGCATGAAGCTGATGAATGCCAAGGGGGCGACCTCTATCTTGATGGATGTCCATACAGGCGAAGTTGTCAGCGTTGTGTCTTTGCCCACCTTTGACCCCAACAAACGTCCGCGCCCTGCGGTATCAGGGGATGCATCCGACAGCCCCTTGTTTAATCGTTCTGTGCAGGGCGTCTACGAGCTGGGATCGACGTTCAAGATTTTTACCGTTGCACAAGCGATGGACCTTGGATTGGCCAATCCCGATACGATCGTAGACACCAAAGGCCCGCTGCGCTGGGGCAAACACCGCATCCGAGATTTCCGCAACTACGGCGATGAGATGTCGGTCACAAAAGTGATCGTGAAAAGCTCTAACATCGGGACGGCGCGTTTGGCGCAGGAAATCGGAGTCGAGCGGCAACGCAAATTCTTGCGTAAACTGGGTATGTTAGATGCCACAGGGTTCGAGATTGTTGAAGCATCAACTGGCAAGCCTTTGCTGCCAAAAAACTGGTCTGAGCTAAGCGCGATGACTATTTCTTATGGCCATGGGTTGTCGACATCTCCGATGCATTTGGCCGCAGGGTACGCAGCGATCGCAAATGGTGGCTTTAAAGTACAGCCGACCATCCTGAAGCGGGACGCGCCTCCCATGGGGGAACGGGTCTTTAGTGATGCCTCCTCCAAGGCTGCGATGCGGATGCTGCGCAAAGTTGTGACCGAAGGCACGGCAAGCTTTGGCGAAGTGAAAGGCTACGCCGTCGCGGGCAAAACGGGCACTGCAGATAAACCCCGCCGCCAAGGGGGCGGCTATTACGAAGATAAGGTGATCGCGACCTTTGCGTCGGTTTTCCCCGCACATGATCCGAAGTATGTGCTGATTGTGACCTTGGATGAGCCGGTAGAGACGACAGGTGACAAGCCACGTCGCACCGCAGGGTGGACGGCTGTACCTGTTGCCGCCGAGATGATACGCCGCGTTGCACCGTTGTTGGGCCTACGACCAACCGTTGAACCCACGTCCACGACGGATATAAAGCTGACCAGTAACTAAACCGCAAAAGGCGGGGCTATGCGCGGGCAGACAAAAACACTCTCTCAACTGGGGCTCACCGCGCGAGGTGGGTTAAATGCTGCTGTGACAGGTCTGGCCGTTGACAGCCGCGACGTGCGCGAAGGCTATTTGTTCATCGCGTTGCCGGGCACAAAGGTGCATGGGGCTGAGTTCATCCAATATGCGCTGCGCATGGGGGCAGCTGCAGTATTAACCGACGCAGAGGGTGCGAAGATTGCAGCCGACGTATTGGCCAAAAGCAACGCTGCTTTGATCTTGTCCGAGGCCCCGCGTGAAGCGTTGGCGCGCACTGCTGCATTGTGGTTCGGCGCACAGCCCGAAACTCTTGTTGCGATTACGGGTACAAATGGCAAAACGTCTGTCGCCACGTTCGTGCGGCAAATCTGGACGCTACTGGGTCATCAGGCGATCAACCTTGGCACCACTGGCATCGAGGGCGCATGGACCGCGCCGCTTGCCCATACCACGCCAGAACCGATCACCCTGCACAACGCCTTGGCCGAAGCGGCCAGCCACGGGGTCACTCACGCCGCGATGGAGGCGTCCAGCCATGGGCTGGATCAGCGGCGGCTGGATGGCGTCACGCTCAAAGCAGCAGGGTTTACCAATTTTACTCAAGACCATCTGGATTATCACGCCAGCTTTGAAGACTACTTTGACGCGAAAGCGGGATTGTTTGCCCGCGTGTTGCCAGAAGATGCCAAAGCGGTGATCAATATTGATGTGGACCGTGGTGTTGATATGGCAGCGATTGCCAATGCGCGCGGATGCCCCGTGGTCAGCGTGGGCCGCGATATCGGCGATACGCATTTGGGCAATATCCAAATAGATGCAACGGGCCAAACGGTCTGCTTCAAGCATTTGGGCAAGCAATATGTTTGTCGTCTGCGTTTGATTGGCGATTTTCAGGCTGAAAATGTCATGCTGGCCGCCGCGATTGCGATTGCCTGCGGGGATGCGGCGGAAGACGTCTTTGCCGTGCTCCCAGACCTACAAACGGTGCGCGGGCGCATGCAGCTTGCCGCGACACGCCAAAACGGAGCAGCAGTGTTTGTTGACTATGCGCATACACCTGATGCGGTGAGCACGGCACTAAGTGCGCTGCGCCCTCATGTTCTGGGGCGGCTGATTGCGATCGTCGGCGCAGGCGGGGACCGCGATGCGACCAAAAGACCACTGATGGGGCAGGCCGCCGCTGAGAATGCGGATTTGGTGATTGTGACCGATGACAACCCCCGCTCTGAGGATCCCGCCGCTATTCGCGCGTCTGTTCTGTTGGGCGCGCCTGATGCGATGGAGGTCGGCGACCGGGCCGAAGCAATTTTGCGTGGTGTGGATGCGTTGGGCCCGGGTGATGCGCTTTTGATTGCAGGTAAAGGCCACGAAACTGGTCAGATCATAGGGGATGATGTGCTGCCCTTTGATGACGCAGAACAAGCAAGCGTTGCGGTCGCAGCACTGGATGGGAGGCTGGCATGAGCTTGTGGACATCAAAAGACGCCGTAGCGGCCACGGGCGGGCGCAGCACCACCGCATGGGAAGCGACGGGCGTGTCTATAGATACGCGCACCTTGGAACCTGGTGATCTTTTTGTCGCTTTGACAGACATGCGTGACGGTCATGATTTTGTGGCGCAAGCGCTTGAAAAAGGGGCGGCGGCAGCTTTGGTGGCGCGCATCCCGATGGGGCTGTCCGATGCCGCGCCCTTGTTGATTGTAGACGACGTGCTAACCGCGTTGGAAGACTTAGGCCGCGCCGGTCGCGCGCGCATGCAAGGGCGGGTCGCGGCGGTGACTGGCAGTGTCGGTAAAACCTCGACCAAGGAAATGCTGCTTGCGATGCTGGCCGATCAGGGCCGTGCGCATGCATCCGTGGCCAGCTATAACAACCATTGGGGGGTTCCCCTCACCCTTGCGCGGATGCCTGAGGACACGGAATTCGCCGTCATCGAGATTGGCATGAACCATCCCGGCGAAATTGCCCCCTTGGCAAAGATGGCGCAGCCGCATGTGGCTTTGGTCACAACTGTCGCTGCGGCTCATCTGGAAGCGTTTGATGACATCAACGGCATTGCGGTCGAAAAGGCGTCTATTTTCGAAGGTGTCGTGCCGGGGGGAGTTGCCGTTCTGAATGCGGATATCGAAACCTCGGCCATCTTGATGTCCAAGGCATTGGATTGCAAATTGCATGACGTGACGTTTGGGGAATTCGGATATGATTTCAAGCTTGTACGCGCAGATCTTCAACAAGATGTAACCGTTGTTCAGGCGGAAATGGCCGAAAAGCCGATTTTGTATAAAATTGGCTCTCCCGGGCGTCATTTTGCCATGAACGCCTTGGGCGCAATTGCCGTAATCGCAGCGCTAAGGGCTGATGTGGCATTGGCGCTGGGGTCTTTGGGGCGTTGGTCACCCTACAAAGGACGCGGGCAGCGCGAACGTATTTACCTTGATGCGGTCGATACGCGACTGGTACTTGATCTGGTGGATGACAGCTATAATGCCAACCCCACCTCAATGGCCGCCGCCCTCGACGTGTTGGCTGCATCCAAAGTTACCAATGACATAGGGCGCGTCTCAAAAGGGCGGAGGATCGCCTATGTGGGCGATATGAAAGAGTTAGGGACAGACGAAATCGCCTTGCATGCGGGATTGGCGCATCTTCCATGCGTCAAAGAAATACAGATATTTCATTGCGTTGGACCTTTGATGCGCGCGTTTTACGACCTTCTGCCGGACGCCCAGAAAGGTGAATGGTTTGAAACAGCACAAGAGGCCGCATCGCGTGTGAAAACGCATATCGACAGTGGTGATGTGGTGCTGGCCAAAGGTTCGCTGAGCATGAAACTGGCGCTCGTCGTTGACGCCATCCGCAAAATGGGACATGCCCCGCTGGACGAAGAATAGGAAAACACGATGCTGTATTGGTTAACGTTGCTGTCGGATGGAGGGGATTTTTTCAACCTCTTTAGGTATATCACCTTCCGGGCGGGTGGCGCGTTTTTGACGGCGTTGATCTTTGGTTTTCTGTTCGGGCGTCCGCTGATCAATGTGCTGCGCCGCAAACAGGGCAAGGGCCAACCAATCCGCGACGATGGCCCTGAGGGGCATTTTGCCAAAGCTGGCACGCCTACCATGGGCGGATTGCTGATTGTGGGCGCGCTGTTGACCTCAACCTTGCTGTGGGCACGGCTGGATAACCCCTTCATCTGGATCGTTCTTTTTGTCACCATGTCCTTTGCCGCGATTGGGTTCATGGATGACTACGCCAAAGTGTCAAAACAAACGACGGCGGGGGTGCCGGGCAAAGTGCGTCTGTTGCTGGGATTTGTCATCGCTGCAGTCGCGGCCTATTGGGCCGCGCAGTATCATCCAGAAGCGTTGCAAAACCGCCTCGCGCTGCCGGTATTCAAAGATACGTTGATAAACCTTGGCTATCTGTTCGTGCCATTTTCGATCATTGTCATCGTGGGTGCTGCCAATGCGGTGAACCTCACGGATGGTCTTGATGGGCTGGCGATCATGCCGGTGATGATCGCCGCGGGCACGTTAGGCGTCATCGCTTATGCTGTGGGCCGGGTCGACTTTACGGACTATCTGGATGTGCATTACGTGCCGGGTACGGGTGAAATCCTGATCTTTACGGCCGGTATTTTCGGCGGGGGCTTGGGCTTTTTGTGGTACAATGCGCCTCCTGCGGCGGTATTCATGGGCGACACGGGCAGCCTTGCTTTGGGGGGTGCTTTGGGGGCCATCGCGGTGTCCACCAAGCACGAGATTGTCCTGGCCATCGTTGGCGGGCTCTTTGTGGTTGAGGCGCTCAGCGTTATTATTCAGGTGCTCTACTTCAAAAAAACCGGAAAGCGCGTCTTTCTGATGGCTCCTATTCACCACCACTATGAAAAGAAGGGCTGGGCTGAAAGCACCATCGTGATCCGGTTTTGGATCATTTCGCTTATTCTAGCGATGATTGGTCTGGCCACGCTGAAAGTCCGCTAATGCCGCACGCAGAGCTGAAATATTCAGCGGATTTGCAGATAGATGCACCCGCTCTTTTGGCCGAGATAGAGGCCACGATCTTGCGTCATGATCCACAGTCAGGCGCTTGCAAAGGCCGGGCGTACCCAGCGGCAAAGTTTCACCATACGCATTTATTGGTGTCTCTGTCGCTATTGGAAAAGCCGCACCGCGATGCTGCTTTTACGACAGCTTTGATGCAAGAGCTCGAGACCGTCGTAAAAACTCAAGTGCAACAGCCATGCTATTTCTCTTTTGGGTTAGACTATAGCCGCGGGTACTACGTTACCAATTCACACGAGGGGACAGCATGATCCCCGTGCGTGGCTTAAGTGGCGCGAAAATTGCCGTTCTGGGTCTTGGGCGGTCTGGTCTAAGCGCGGCACGCAGTTTGGCTGCCGGCGGCGCTGTGCCCCTTTGCTACGACGATAACCCCGACGCCCGCGCCCGCGCCGAGGCCGAAGGGTTCACCTGTCGGACACTGTCAAAACCAAAAGACTTTGAAGATATTGCGCGGCTGATCGTCAGTCCGGGCATTGCGCATTTGTACCCCACGCCACATCCCGTGATCGCAGCGGCGTTGGAGGCAGGCGTGCCTGTGGACAATGACATCGGCTTGTTTTTCCAATCCTTTGCCACAAGCGAATGGCAGAACTTTGACACCAGCCCGCGGGTCGTTGCAGTCACCGGGTCCAACGGAAAATCTACAACCTCTGCGCTGATCCATCACATCCTTGAGCACGTTGGGCGGCCTGCAACGCTGGCCGGCAACATCGGGCGTGGTGTTTTGGATATTGACCCACCCCATGACGGCGAAGTCGTTGTGCTTGAACTGTCGAGCTATCAGACAGAACTGGCACGGAGCCTAACGCCTGACATTGCAGTGTTCACAAATCTGTCTGCGGACCATTTGGACAGGCATGCGGGAATGGGCGGCTATTTTGCGGCAAAGCGGCGTCTCTTTTCCGAAGGGGGGCCAGACCGCGCCATCATTGGCGTGGACGAACCCGAGGGGCGTTTTCTGGCTGGGCAACTTTCCGAGGGGCGGGCGGATGATCGTGTGATACGGGTGTCTGTTGAGGGAAAGCTGACGGGACCGGGTTGGCATGTGTTTGCGCGCAAGGGGTTTTTGTCGGAATACCGTAAAGGCAAGCAGGCAGCTTCAATTGACTTGCGCGGCGTTGCGGGGTTGCCGGGGGTGCACAACCATCAAAATGCCTGTGCAGCCTATGCGGCGTGCAGGGCCTTGGGTCTTGCGCCCAAAGTAATCGAGGCCGCCTTTCACAGTTTCGCAGGGTTGCCGCACCGTAGCCAGTTGGTGGGCGAAAAAGACGGTGTTCGGTTTGTCAACGACAGCAAAGCCACGAATGTGGATGCAGCCGCCAAAGCCTTGGCAGCTTTTCCATCGATCCGTTGGATTTGTGGTGGTTTGGAAAAAGAGGGCGGGTTTGAACGGTTGGTGGAGGCGACCAATCATGTGGCCAAAGCCTATGTAATCGGGCGCGAGGCCGCAGCTTTTGCCATGAAGCTACCGGTTGAGGTCGAGATATGTACTACGATGGCCGTTGCTGTGCAAAAAGCTGCCCAAGACGCGCAACCCGGGGATGTCGTGTTGCTTGCGCCTGCTGCGGCAAGCTTTGACCAATACGATAATTTTGAAAAACGCGGCGAAGACTTTATGGCCGAGGTCGCAAGATACCTCTAGGGCTTACGGCTTACCGGTCAGGGCGTGGGCTGTGGCCATGCCAGACGACCACGCCCATTGAAAATTATATCCGCCCAACCATCCGGTGACGTCTACGGCTTCTCCGATAAAATAAAGCCCCGGAACGGACTTGGCTTCCATGGTCTTGGCCGATAGTGCATTCGTGTCTACACCACCAAGCGTGACTTCGGCAGTGCGGTATCCTTCGGTACCTGAGGGGTAGAGGGTCCAGTCCCGCAATTGATCCACAATTCCCTTGAGGCGCGCATCGGATTGGTCTGCCAGGTTGCCACTGCAGTCGATTTGATCTGCCAGATGATCGACCAGACGGGTCGGCAGAAACTGTGCGAGTTCATTGGTCAACTTGCGGCGTCCGGCGGTTGCACGTTTTTCTCTGAGGGCTGCAAAAAGATCCCTGTCAGGGCTTAGGTCAATCCGAATTTCTTGTCCTTCTTGCCAATAGGAAGAGGCTTGTAGAATGGCTGGACCGGACATGCCCCTATGTGTGAAAAGAACAGCTTCCTCAAAGGATTGCGTCCCGGTCTTAACGCATGCAGGCGTGGCCACACCCGAAATAGGCGCAAAGCGACCTTCGGGGAAAGTAAAGGGAACAAGGGCCGCGCGCGTGTCTGTGACACGCAAACCAAACTGCTGTGCGATATCATAGGCCAGCCCTGTGGCGCCCATTTTGGGGATGGATTTCCCACCGCTTGCGATCACAAGGTTTTTGGCTGTTACGTTGGTCTTTTTGCCATCTGTGTCTAGCGTAAAGGTAAAGCCATCGGGCGACTTTGCAAAGTCGGTAGCAGATGTTTGCAAACGTAAATCTACGCCGTTCTCCTGCATCAGTCCACGCAGCATCGCGATGATGTCTTTCGCTGAGTTGTCACAGAAAAGCTGGCCCAATGTTTTTTCGTGCCATGCGATATTGTGTCGATCCACCAACTCTATGAAGTCCCATTGCGTATACCGTGCAAAGGCAGATTTTGCGAAATGTGGGTTTTCGGACAGAAACGCATGGGCGTCAGAATACAGGTTTGTAAAGTTACACCGCCCACCGCCAGAGATGCGAATTTTCTCTCCCGGCGCGCGGGCGTGATCGACAACCAGAATGCGGCCCCTTGCATGGCCTGCACACATCATCCCGGCCGCGCCGGCGCCAATAATCGCGATATCCACTAACATGGGCGCGCAGTGACGCGAAATAACGTGTTTTGCAAGGGTTCAGGCTAGCTTTGCCGTGATATTCAAGCTAAGATTGGCAGATTAGACCCCGAAAAGGGGCGTATCGGCAGTGTAACTAATTCAAGGCAGGCACCCATGACGGAAATGGTCTATGGCGCAGTCCCGGTTCGCGATGGTGAACCGATCCTCCCCAAATGGTGGCGGACGATCGATAAATGGTCGATGTCATGCATCCTCATATTGTTCGCAGTTGGGTTGCTTTTGGGGTTGGCCGCCTCGCCGCCGCTGGCTGCCAAGAATGGGTTCCAGCCCTTCCATTACGTTCAACGACAAGCAGTGTTTGGCACCTTTGCGCTGATCGCAATGATGATCACCTCGATGATGTCGCCTATCTTAGTGCGCCGCCTTGCCGTTTTGGGTTTCATTGCCGCTTTCATTGCCTTGGCGCTCTTGCCGTTCTTCGGTACGGACTTTGGCAAAGGGGCTGTGCGGTGGTACGGGCTTGGGTTTGCCTCGGTGCAGCCGTCAGAGTTTCTGAAACCCGGGTTTGTGGTGGTCGCTGCATGGATGATGGCCGCCTCCGCTGATTTGAACGGCCCACCGGGCAAGACTTGGTCATTTGTCTTATGTGTTACTATTGTGCTGATGTTGGCGCTGCAGCCTGATTTTGGCCAGGCTTGTCTGGTGCTCTTTGGTTGGGGCGTTATGTATTTTGTGGCGGGCGCGCCGATGGTCCTGCTGGTGGGTATGGCTTTGCTGGTCGTGTTGGGCGGGTCCGTCGCCTATTCGAATTCAGAGCATTTTGCCCGCCGTATCAACGGATTTCTAAGTGCTGAGATTGATCCAACCACGCAGTTGGGCTATGCGACCAACGCCATCCAAGAGGGGGGCTTGTTCGGCGTAGGTGTTGGCGAAGGTCAGGTAAAATGGTCTTTGCCGGATGCGCACACGGATTTCATCATCGCTGTGGCCGCCGAAGAATATGGGCTGATCCTCGTTCTGGTCGTGATCGCCTTGTATGGCAGTGTCGTTGTGCGGTCGCTGTCGCGTTTGGTGCGGGAACGTGACCCGTTCATCAGGCTTGCTGGTACGGGGCTTGCGTGCATGTTGGGTGTTCAGGCGATGATCAACATGGGCGTGGCCGTTCGATTGTTGCCCGCCAAGGGCATGACGCTGCCTTTTGTCAGCTATGGCGGGTCGTCGGTGATCGCCTCTGGTATCGCGGTTGGGATGCTTTTGGCGTTCACGCGCACGCGGCCACAAGGCGAAATTAGTGATTTGCTATCAAGGGGACGTGGAAGATGAGCGCGCCGCTTTTGTTGATTGCCGCTGGCGGTACAGGGGGGCATATGTTTCCCGCCCAAGCTTTGGCCGAAGCCATGCTTGCACGGGGCTGGCGAGTTAAACTGTCGACCGATGATCGGGGCGCGCGCTATACCAGCGGGTTTCCGCATTCAACCGAGATTGAACAGATAAGCAGCGCGACCTTTGCACGGGGCGGTATTGTTGAGAAATTGACTGCTCCGTTTAAAATTGGGCTCGGCATTCTGAGCGCTTATTTCGCCCTACGTCGGGACCGTCCGGCAGTTGTTGTAGGGTTTGGCGGGTATCCCACGATCCCCGCGCTTTCTGCGGCTTACATGATGAAGCTGCCGCGTATGATTCACGAACAAAACGGTATCTTGGGGCGTGTGAATACAGCCTTTGCAACCCGTGTTGATGCCATTGCTTGCGGCACATGGCCTACAGCACTGCCGGACGACGTCGAAGGGTACCATACTGGCAATCCGGTGCGGGGCGCGATTTTAGACCGGGCAGAGGCGGGGTATATCTCGCCCGGTGATTATCCGATGGAGCTTTTAGTGATCGGTGGTAGCCAAGGCGCGCGCATCCTAAGCGATGTGGTGCCACCGGCGATTGCCTCTTTGCCAATGGCGCTGTTGCAAAACCTGCGTGTCAGCCATCAGGCCCGCGAGGAAGACCAAGACCGTGTCGCAACCTATTATGCCGAACACGGCGTCAAAGCCGAGGTGCAGCCTTTCTTTCACGATGTGCCACGCCGGATGACTGAAACGCAATTGGTGATCAGCCGTGCGGGGGCGTCGTCTGTTGCTGATCTGTCTGTGATTGGGCGGCCGTCAATCCTGATCCCGTTTGCGGCAGCGACGGGCGATCACCAAACCGCAAATGCGCGGGGGTTGGTCGAGGCGGGCGGCTCTATTATGTTGCCGGAATCCAAAGCCAACCCGGATGCCCTTGCGGAACTTATCATGACGGTGCTGGACAATCCTGATGGTGCGATGCAAATGGCGCGCTCGGCTGCGGCATTTGGCATGCCAGATGCAACAGAGCGCCTTGTTGAAATGGTTGAGACACTGGCGCAAAAGGGGCAAGACACATGAATGCAGCAACCAAACTGCCCGGCGACGTGGGCCCGATCCACTTTGTAGGTATCGGTGGGATCGGGATGTCTGGCATCGCCGAGGTCTTGCTGAACCATGGGTATACCGTGCAAGGATCTGATTTGAAGGCCACGCCAATAACGCGGCGCCTTGAAGAGTTGGGCGCGCATATCTTCGAAGGCCAGCACGCTGAGAATGTCGCAAACGCTGAAGTTGTCGTGATCTCAAGCGCGATCAAACCGGGCAACGCCGAATTGGACGCCGCCCGCGCGCGGGGGTTGCCGATTGTGCGACGGGCCGAAATGCTGGCCGAACTGATGCGCCTGAAATCCAACATCGCTGTGGCAGGCACGCATGGTAAAACCACCACGACGACGATGGTGGCCACGTTGCTTGATGCGGGTGACTTTGACCCGACGGTGGTCAATGGTGGGATCATCCATGCCTATGGATCCAACGCGCGCAAAGGCGAAGGCGAATGGATGGTGGTCGAAGCGGATGAGAGCGACGGCACCTTCAACCGGTTGCCCGCAACAATCGCGATTGTGACCAATATTGACCCCGAGCATATGGAACACTGGGGGGATTTTGACACACTGCGGCAGGGCTTTTTGGATTTCGTATCAAATATTCCGTTTTACGGCGTGGCCGTTTGCTGCACGGACCATCCCGAAGTGCAGGCGCTTGTGGGCAAAATTACCGATCGACGCGTCATTACCTATGGGTTCAACGCCCAAGCCGATGTGCGCGCAGTGAATTTGCACTACAAAGCGGGTGTGGCGCATTTTGATGTGGCATTGCAGGCGGAAGGCATTGTGATCGAAGGCTGCAGCCTGCCGATGCCCGGGGATCACAATGTCTCAAATGCGCTGTCTGCCATTGCCGTGGCCCGGCATCTGGGCATGAAAGGTGCACAGATTAAGAAAGCATTAGCCGCGTTTGGTGGTGTTAACCGTCGGTTTACCCGTGTGGGCGAAGTTGACGGCGTGACTATTATTGATGATTATGGCCACCACCCGGTTGAGATCGCCGCGGTGCTGAAAGCTGCGCGACAGGCCACAGAAGGTCGCGTGATTGCAGTGCATCAGCCGCATCGGTATTCCCGTCTATCGAACCTTTTTGATGATTTCTGCGCGTGTTTTAACGACGCCGATGTGGTCGGCATCGCCGAGATTTACGCGGCGGGCGAAGATCCAATTGAAGGGGCCAGCCGCGATGATTTGGTCGCAGGTTTGATCCGCCATGGTCACCGCCACGCGCGCGCTGTCGTTGGCGAAGATGATCTGGAACGCCTTGTGCGCGAACAAACGGGCCCCGGCGATATGGTGGTATGCCTTGGGGCAGGAACGATTAGCACATGGGCCAATGGTCTGCCTGCGCGGCTGCGCAAGCGCGCGGGATGAGGTCGGATGCTCTTATTCACTATTTGCAGTATTTTTGCTGTGTCTCTGTCGGTTGGGCTGTGGCTGGCATCTTACTTCTCGGGCGTTTTGCTTTTGACCGTAACCTTGGGGCTGGCTGCGGTCGGCGTTCTTGTTGCACGGTATTCTACTACTGGGACAGACTGGTTTTCATTGGGGTCGGTGATGTTGATCATCGGCTATGTTGTGCCAGGGACACTTGGGTTTGGGGCCGGGGCGTTCATTGGCACGATGCGCAAAGGGTAGGGCCGTGAAATGATCTTGCTTTGGTCTTGTGTGTTGTGGGTCTTGGCCTCGTCTGTGGTGGCTATGCTGCCTATGCGTCATCAATATGTGCCGGGTGTGATGCTGCTGGTTGCAGCGCCTTTCTTGATCGGATGGATTGTCGTGTCTCTCAGCTGGTGGGCCGCTCTTGCAGCGCTTGCGGCTTTTGTGTCGATGTACCGTAATCCGCTAAAATACTTTCTGGCCCGCGCTAAAGGCCAACGTCCGGAGTTGCCAAAATGAGCTATTCCTTGATCCTTGCAGCCTTGTGGGCATTGATTGCGAATGTCCTTGCGATGACGCCCAGCCGTGATCATCACTGGCGCAATGCATATGTGCTGATTGCGGTGGGTATCCCGATTGTTGGGTATGTCACATGGCAACACGGCCCAATTTTGGGGTTGTTGGTACTGGCGGGCGGTATGTCTGTTCTGCGATGGCCAGTTATTTACCTGAGCCGCTGGATCAAAGCCCGCACTTTGCGCTAAACCCGCCATTATGACAGATATGCCACCAGTGCGGGGTCGTTTGACGCCCGGTCGTGCTTTGAACGAATTGACATGGTTGCGCGTGGGCGGGCCTGCGGACTGGTTGTTTCAACCTGCCGATACGGATGATTTGTGCCAGTTCCTGAATGCTTTGCCTGGGGATGTTGCCGTCTTTCCCATGGGTGTGGGGTCCAACTTGATTGTGCGCGATGGCGGGTTGCGCGCGGTTGTCATCCGGTTGGGGCGCGGGTTTAACACCACGCATATTACCGGCACTCAGGTCACTGCGGGTGCGGCTGCACTGGACGCTCATGTTGCGCGCAAAGCCGCTGACGCAGGTCTGGATTTGACGTTTTTGCGCACCATCCCCGGCAGTATCGGAGGGGCGGTGCGGATGAATGCGGGGTGTTATGGGCGATACACAGCCGATGTTCTGAAGTCGGTTCAGGTCGTGACGCGCGCGGGCGAGGTGCAAACGCTGACGGCTGACGCGTTGCAGATGTCCTACCGTCAAAGCGCCTTGGCCGCAGACACCATCATCACGCAGGCTGTGTTTGAAGCCCCAAAAGCAGATCCCGACATTTTACATGCGCGCATGGTCGAGCAATTGGCCAAACGCGATGCCACGCAACCCACAAAAGACCGCAGCGCGGGGTCAACCTTTCGCAACCCGGCGGGGTTTTCGTCAACAGGGCAGGCGGATGATGTACATGACCTAAAGGCGTGGAAGGTGATCGATGATGCCGGTATGCGGGGCGCGCGCCGGGGCGGCGCACAGATGAGCGAGATGCATTCCAACTTTTTGATCAACGCAGAAAATGCAACTGCCGCTGATCTTGAAGGATTGGGCGAAGAGGTGCGAAAAAAGGTTTACGATTCCAGCGGTATCACGCTAGAATGGGAAATTATGCGGATCGGTGAAAAGTTAATCGACGATTAACTAAGGACGCACCAAGATGCGCAGAATAACAGACGGTGAACCGGCGCAAAAGTCGGACAACAACAAACGATAACAGGCCCGAACGGGCCGATACCAGAGGCACCAAGGTGGGTCAGTCGAGCAGGACACCCCCGAAAGTGGCAGTACTATTAGGTGGACCTTCGGCGGAACGCGAAGTGTCCCTGGCCTCGGGCCGTGCCTGTGCTGCTGCGCTGCGGGAAGAAGGCTACAGCGTAGTCGAGGTCGATGCAGGCCCCGATCTGTGCGCGCGCCTGCAGGACATCTCGCCAACTGCTGTATTGAATTGCCTGCATGGTCGTTGGGGTGAAGACGGCTGCGTTCAAGGCTTGCTGGAATGGATGGGTCTGCCGTATTCGCATTCGGGTGTTCTCGCCTCGGCGTTGGCGATGGACAAACAGCGCAGCAAAGAGGCCTTTGTGTCTGCGGGGTTGCCTGTCGTGCCCAGTGTGATTGCAAAAGCCGCCGACGTGCGCATGGGACACGTGATGCAGCCACCCTATGTGGTCAAACCCAATAATGAAGGGTCCTCGGTTGGGGTATATCTGGTGCATGAAGCCGCCAACGGGCCGCCGCAACTGGCGCCGGATATGCCGGCGGACGTGATGGTTGAGGCCTTTGCCCCCGGTCGTGAATTGACCACAACCGTCTTGGGCGGCGCGCCGCTCACTGTCACCGACATCATCACCGATGGGTGGTATGACTATGACGCCAAATACAAACCGGGCGGGTCGTCGCATGTGGTGCCCGCCGATATTCCAACCGAGATTTTTGATCTGTGTATGGACTACGCTGTGCGCGCCCATGTGGCTTTGGGTTGCAAGGGGCTTAGCCGTACTGATTTTCGCTGGGACGAAAGCAAAGGGGCTGCGGGGCTCATCTTGTTGGAAACGAACACGCAACCGGGCATGACGGCGACATCGCTGACACCGGAACAAGCTGAGGCTACGGGCATGAGCTTTGGCAAGCTGTGCGCATGGATGGTGGAGGACGCAACATGCGATCGTTAAGACGCAATCGCGCTCAAAACGGCAATTGCGACCCAGCACCATCGCGGTGGGCGTGGCGGATGCAGCGGCTTATGCTGACACCGCTGTTTTTGCTGTTTTTGCGTGCTGGTATCCCGATGGCCATCGCTTTTGGCACGGTGACATGGTGGCTGTCGGATGAAGCGCGACGCGGCGCTGTGGTCAATACACTGGTCGAGGCCCGCACGAGCTTTGAATCGCGACCAGAATTTATGGTCAAGCTGTTGTCCATCGACGGGGCTAATGAGCGCCTTGCCGAAGACATCCGCTTGGTCGTGCCGTTCGATTTTCCGCAAAGCTCATTCGATATCAACTTGGGCGCTGTGCGGGATGATATTCTGAAACTTGCGCCTGTCAAAAGTGCAACCGTCCGAATCAAACCCGGCGGGGTGTTGCAAGTCGATGTAGTGCCGCGCACCCCTGTTGTGATCTGGCGTACGCAAGCCGGTTTGAAGCTGATCGATGTGACCGGTATTTATGTCGAGCCGCTGAACGCGCGCATGGATCGCCCCGATCTGCCCTTGATCGCAGGGGAGGGGGCTGATGCGCATGTAAAAGAGGCGCTTGATTTGTTCCGCGCTGCGGCCCCGTTGGGGGGGCGGTTACGTGGTATCGTGCGTGTAGGAGAACGGCGCTGGGATATTGTGCTTGACCGGGGTCAGCACATTTTGTTGCCGGATGAAAATGCCGTGCAAGCGTTGGAACGGGTCATTGCACTTGATGGGGCGCAAGACATCCTAAGCCGGGATGTCAAAAGGGTTGATTTGCGGTTGGGGACGCGTCCCACCGTATTGATGAGCGAATATGCCACCGAAAAATGGTGGGAAATCCGACAGATTTCAGGGCAGTAAATGATGAACGACCTCTATGAAAAGCAGCGCCAGATGCGCAATATGCGACAGGCCGCAATGCAGCGCGGCGTTGTCGCGGTTTTGGATGTAGGCAGCTCAAAAATCTCGTGTTTAGTACTGCGCTTTGATGGTGCGACACCTGTTGGCGAAGAAGGCGAGATCGGGTCGCTTGCTGGGCAATCGGGGTTTCGGGTCATTGGTGCCGCGACCACGCGGTCGCGCGGTGTGACTTTTGGCGAAATCGCCGCCATGCCTGAAACTGAACGTGCGATCCGCACAGCGTTACAAGGCGCACAAAAGATGGCGGGCATTCGCGTGGATCACGTGATTGCGTGTTTTGCCGGGGCACAGCCGCGCTCTTACGGGTTGGATGCGCAGGTCGCCCTTGAATCTGAGACGGTAGGCGAAGAGGACGTGGCGCGCGTGTTGGCGGCCTGTGATGTGCCAGACTACGGCGCTGGGCGCGAGGTGTTGCATGCACAGCCGGTCAATTTTGCACTCGATCACCGGTCAGGGTTGCGCGACCCCCGCGGCCAACGGGGCAACAGTCTATCGGTGGATTTGCACATGTTGACCGTCGACGGGGACGCCGTGCAGCATTTGGCGCATTGCATCAAACGCTGTGATCTTGAACTCGCTGGGATCGCGTCTTCGGCCTACGTCAGCGGCGTGTCGGCTTTAGTTGAAGATGAACAAGAATTGGGAGCTGCCTGTATTGATATGGGCGGCGGCAGCACGGGCGTTTCGATCTTTATAAAAAAGCACATGATATACGCCGATGCGGTGCGCATGGGGGGGGACCATGTCACTTCAGACATCTCGATGGGGCTGCAAATCCCAACTGTGAACGCGGAGCGGATCAAGACCTTTTACGGCGGTGTGCACGCCACCGGCGTTGATGACCGCGAGATGATCGAAATTGGCGGCGATACCGGTGATTTTGAACACGACAGACGCACCGCCAGTCGCGCCGAGGTGATCGGCATCATGCGCCCCCGCGTCGAAGAAATTCTGGAAGAAGTGCGCGCGCGCCTCGATGCGGCGGGCTTTGATCATCTGCCCAGCCAGCAGATCGTTCTGACGGGTGGCGGCAGCCAAATACCCGGTCTTGATGGATTGGCCACGCGTATTTTGGGCCAGCAAGTCCGATTGGGCAGGCCGCTGCGTGTGCACGGTTTACCACAAGCCGCAACCGGTCCGGGCTTTGCGTCGGCCGTGGGGTTGGCGCTTTTCGCTGCCCATCCTCAAGATGAATGGTGGGATTTCGACATCCCGGCAGACGGTTATCCGAACCGGTCTTTGAAGCGCGCGGTGAAGTGGTTCCGCGACAACTGGTAGGTTCCGAGTTTTGCAAATTGTCCAAGAATACTGCAAGCGTATTCAAGATGCGTTGCGTGCTGGAAATCGATTATTGGGGACTGGCATCCGAAACGGCT
Source organism: Roseobacter sp. (assembly GCA_045104955.1). GTDB lineage: Bacteria > Pseudomonadota > Alphaproteobacteria > Rhodobacterales > Rhodobacteraceae > Roseobacter. The sequence goes on along the minus strand of JBGCDB010000074.1, from coordinate 8,891 downwards.
CCTTTTTCTACCCGAATGTAGCGTTTTCAACTCGAATCGCGTGACCTGACACCTGAGATCTGCTAAGTTATCCACAAGGCCCTGAGAGGCCAGGCGGCAGACCGAGCAGTCAGCCACATACACTTAATGACAGAGCGTGCCTCTGACCTTCCCGCATTAGCTGTGCGCGGCAGCGTATTTGTTAATGTTTTCAGCTTTCCTACCACACCTTGTAGAATGGGCAGCATGTCGCCTAATTAACCGCAATGATCTGCTATATTTTGTGTTTTTTTCGTGTTTTTGGGATGACGCAAGTGCCAAAAATCGCTAAGATTGCGCAATTAGGCGTAAACGCTCAGGCAGTTGGGCGATCAAAAACAGGCGGAAAGCAATTATGACCCTTACTCTTTCGATGCCCGGACAGGCAGATCTGAAACCCCGCATCACCGTGTTCGGTGTCGGCGGTGCCGGCGGCAATGCTGTGAATAACATGATCGAGAAAGAGCTTGATGGTGTTGATTTCGTCGTAGCCAACACAGACGCGCAAGCGTTGCAGCAGGCGAAATCGGATAACCGGGTTCAGCTGGGCGTCAAGGTCACCGAAGGGTTGGGTGCTGGGGCGCGCGCAACAGTCGGTGCCGCCGCTGCCGAAGAAAGCATTGAAGAGATCGTCGACCATCTGGCCGGGGCACATATGTGTTTTATCACTGCTGGCATGGGGGGTGGCACCGGTACAGGTGCTGCGCCAATCATCGCGCAAGCTGCCCGCGAACTTGGCGTTCTGACCGTTGGCGTTGTGACAAAGCCGTTTCAGTTTGAAGGTGCCAAGCGTATGCGTCAGGCCGAAGACGGTGTCGAGGCACTGCAAAAGGTCGTTGATACGCTCATCATCATTCCGAACCAAAACCTCTTCCGTCTCGCCAACGAGAAGACGACATTTACCGAAGCGTTCTCGATGGCTGACGACGTTTTGTATCAAGGCGTAAAAGGCGTCACGGACCTGATGGTGCGCCCCGGCCTGATCAATCTCGACTTTGCGGATGTGCGCGCTGTTATGGACGAGATGGGCAAAGCGATGATGGGCACCGGCGAATCCGACGGCGAAGATCGTGCGATCCAAGCCGCGGAAAAAGCCATCGCCAACCCCCTGTTGGACGAAATCTCGTTGCGCGGCGCCAAAGGTGTGTTGATCAACATCACCGGCGGCCACGATCTGACATTGTTCGAACTGGACGAAGCGGCAAACCGCATTCGCGAAGAAGTCGACCCAGAGGCGAATATCATCGTCGGCTCAACTTTGGACACCGATATGGGCGGCTTGATGCGTGTGAGCGTTGTCGCCACCGGCATCGACGCCACGGACGTCAACACAGAGATGCCCGTGCCACGCCGCTCTATGTCAGAGCCGCTGAGACCCGTGCAGCAGATTGAAGAAGCAGCGCCAGTTGCCGCCGCCGCAGTGGTGATGGAAGAGACGCCTTTGGTAGAAGAAGCGCATGGTTATCAAAGCGTCGACGCGGTCGAAGAGCCATCCTTGTTCGGTGAGCTTGATGTTGAGCGTGCCGCAGCCGAAGACATGGGCGAGGCAATCTTTGATGCGCCTGAATCGACCGTCGCCGAAGACGATCTGCCCGCACCGGCGTACCAGCCGCAGGTTGCGGCCTTTGAACCAAACCGCGCCGAGATTGAAGCAGAGCCTGACACATTTGTCGCTCCGCGCGCGCCTGCTCCGGGCACACCGTCGCCAGAGGCAATGGCGCGTCTGCGTGCAGCGGCTGAAAAATCGGCACCGCAGTATGCGGCACCCCGGGCAGAGCAAGCAGATCCAGCAGCACAGGGCGACCGTCCACGTTTTGGCATTAACTCGTTGATCAATCGCATGACGGGCCAAGGTGAAGCTACGCCAGCAGCACCGCGTCAACAGCCACAGGTCCAGCAGCGCGCCCAAGCGCCAGCGCAAGTGCCGCAAGATCAAGTGGACCCGGACCAAGAACGCATCGAAATCCCCGCGTTTTTGCGCCGACAAGCGAACTAATCGTATAACAAAATGCGGAAAGGGGCTGCCGAAAGGCGGCCCTTTTTGCATTATTAGCAACGACTTAGGTTTTCACAGGCGCCTTTGCGCTTAAATGTAACAGTAGTGTTTCAATCCGTTGCAAAGATTTAATTGAGGGTCACGGCCCAACACCATAGATACCAACTAAGCGGATATAATTCCGGCAATTTCGTGGGGGCCACGTGCAGACAACGATCAAATCACCAATCAGCTTTACCGGCTGTGGCTTGCATTCGGGCCACAAGGCGACGGTAACTGTGCGGCCTGCATCGGCTGAACATGGCATCTGGTTTTCGCGGACAGACGTAGCAGTGGGTGACCGGATGATCCCCGCGCGCTGGAACGCGGTATTACGCTCGCCCTTGTGCACGAAGCTGCAAAATGACGCGGGCCTGCAAGTTTCTACAGTAGAACATATCATGGCTGCTTTGGCAGGCTGCGGTGTGCACAACGCATTGGTTGAAATCGACGGTCCTGAGGTTCCTATTTTGGACGGCTCAGCGGTGCCTTTCGTACGCGGCATTATGCAGCGTGGGCTGCGGACGCTGAATGCCCCTGTGCGTGCATTCGAGGTTTTGAAAAAAGTCACCGTGACCGATGGCAAGGCATCTGCAACGCTCGCACCTGCGGACACGATGCGCATCGATTTCGAAATTGATTTCGAAGATGCGGCAATCGGTAATCAAAAGAAGTCACTGGTGATGAACAATGGCAGCTTTGCGCGTGAATTGTGTGACAGCCGCACATTCTGCCGTCAGGCTGACGTTGATGCGATGCGGGCAAACGGATTGGCGCTTGGCGGTGACCCGGGCACCAACGCCGTGGTGTTTGAAGGCGACCGTGTTCTAAGCCCGGGCGGCTTGCGTCACCGTGATGAACCTGTACGCCACAAGATGCTGGATGCTTTGGGTGACTTGGCCCTCGCAGGTGCACCACTGATCGGACATTATAGTGGCGTGCGTGCAGGGCATTCCCTGACCAACACTCTGTTGCGCAAGTTGTTCGCCACGCCTGATGCGATACGTATGGTCGTATGCGACGAAGAAACTGCGACACGGTTGCCGGGCTATGGTCTGATTTGGGATGAAATCCCAGCAGTTGCGTAAGCGCGCGGCGTCCGCCGATAGGGGGGACGCATGCATTTCTACGATATTGGCTGTTCAACTCTTTTAAGCTTATCGTCGTTGACGCGACAAAGGGCGTTTTGCCTGATTTATTTCTGTGCTAGGACCGTACGTAAGGGGCTGTTTGTACAGCAAAGCAGGGAAAACGAAGGTATCATGTCATGAGTGGTTTAACACCCAGACAGCGGTGGATTGCGGTAGCGGTGATGGCATCAATGCTTGCTGCGTGTGGTGCTCGGGATAGTTCGCGCGATGGTGGTACGTTTTTTAATCCGCAAGAGATCCCGCTTGAGACCTTTCCGCCCAAACAGATATTTGAGCGCGGCGAATTCGAACTGAACCGCAACCGTCCCGAAGAGGCGGCCTTTTATTTCGCCGAGATCGAACGCCTTTACCCTTATTCGGATTGGGCGCGCCGCGCGCTAATTATGCAGGCGTTTTCCTATCACCAGAACCAAGACTACCCCAACAGCCGGTCTGCGGCACAACGGTTCATTGATTTTTATCCTGATGACGACGATGCCGCCTATGCGCAGTATTTGTTGGCGTTAAGCTATTATGACCAGATCGACGAAGTTGGTCGCGACCAAGGCCTGACCTTTCAGGCGCTGCAAGCATTGCGGCAGACGATTGAACGGTATCCCGACAGCGAATACGCGCGTTCGTCGATCCTGAAATTTGATCTCGCTTTTGACCATTTGGCGGGTAAGGAAATGGAAATTGGCCGCTATTATCTAAAGCGGGACCATTTCACGGCTGCGATCAACCGGTTCCGGGTTGTTGTTGAAGACTTCCAAACCACGTCGCACACGCCTGAGGCGCTGCACCGTTTGGTCGAATCCTACCTATCGCTTGGTCTGACGGACGAAGCACAGACCGCCGGGGCAATTCTTGGTTTTAACTACAAGTCGACCGACTGGTACGAAGACAGCTTTGCGCTTTTGACAGGGCAGGGCTTGCGACCAGAGGCACGTGGGAATGGATGGTTGCGGCAAGTGTACCGCCAAACCGTTAAGGGCGAATGGCTCTGAGGCCGTGGGCCAATCAGATTGATGGATAGGGCCGATGCTACGCGGGCTTGATATATCAAACATGTTGATCATCGATCGGTTGGAATTATCATTCCAGCCAGGGTTGAATGTGCTGACGGGCGAAACCGGCGCTGGTAAGTCTATTCTATTGGATTCATTGGGCTTTGTTCTGGGTTGGCGCGGCCGTGCTGATCTTGTGCGACAAGGGGCAGACCAAGGCGAAGTCACGGCTTGGTTCGATCTGGCACCTGATCATCCCGCACATGACATTCTGGCCGAGGCAGGTTTGCCCGGTGGATCAGAGCTGTTATTGCGGCGGATCAATACGCAAGATGGGCGCAAGACCGCATGGATCAACGACCGGCGGTGTTCGGGCGATGTGCTGCGGCAGTTGTCCGAAACATTGGTTGAATTGCATGGCCAGCATGACGATCGGGGTTTGCTAAATCCACGAGGTCACCGGGCCATTCTGGATGAGTTTGGCGCGACGCAGACGGCCAGGGCGCAGACACGCACAGCATGGACAGCCAAGGGGCGGGCAGCAAAGGCCCTTTCTGCCGCTGAAGCCGCGATTGCCGCCATCCGCGAAGAAGAAGAGTTTTTGCGCCACGCTGTCGCCGAATTGGACGCTTTGCGCCCAGAACCGGGCGAAGAGGCGCTGTTAGACCAGCAAAGACGCGCGATGCAAGGCGCTGAGAAAATCCGCAGTGATGTCATCCGCGCGCATGAGGTGTTGGGCAATCAAGGGGCCGAGGCTGCCTTGGGGGACGCGCTCCGTTGGCTAGATGGTGCAGCCGAGCGGGCAGAGGGCGCACTGGAGGCCCCGATGGCGGCGCTTGCCCGCGCGATGCACGAGTTGGACGAAGCGATGGACGGGATCGTTGGCGCGATCGAGGGGCTGACATTTAACCCGCACGAATTGGAAGAGACCGAAGAGCGGTTGTTTGCGATCCGGGCCATGGCGCGCAAGCATGATGTTCTAGCCGACGAATTGGCCGGTTTCGCGGACCAATTGCGCACCAAACTGACTGCACTGGATGCAGGCGAAGCAGACCTTGCCGACCTACGCCGTGCAGCTCAGGACGCAGAACAAGCGTATAGCGATGCCGCAGGCAAGCTGACAGCCGCGCGCCAAAAAGCAGCGACACGCTTGGACAAGGCGGTTACCGGGGAACTTGCACCGCTCAAAATGGACCGGGCTGTTTTCAAAACCGAAATTACACCGGAAACGGCAGGCCCCGATGGGGTTGATATGGTCGCCTTTACGGTTGCAACAAACCCCGGGGCCCCGTCAGGCGCGCTCAATAAGATCGCATCTGGTGGTGAACTCAGCCGGTTTTTATTAGCGCTCAAGGTGTGCCTGACGCGCAGTCAAACCGGCCTGACCATGATCTTTGACGAAATCGATCGCGGTGTTGGCGGTGCTACTGCGGATGCAGTTGGCCGCAGGCTGGCTGCTATCGCAGAGGGCGGGCAGGTCTTGGTTGTAACCCACTCGCCGCAGGTTGCAGCGCTTGGGGCACATCATTGGCGAGTGGAGAAGAAAGTCTCAAGCGGGATGACGACATCGACTGTTACTGCATTGCCTAGCGTGGACCGGGTTGATGAGATCGCCCGCATGTTATCGGGTGATACAATTACAGATGAGGCACGCGGCGCTGCCCGCGCGTTGTTGGCAGGTTGAATGAAATGCGCAAGTCTCCTTTACACGCGCGTAGGGGGACGGTGACCCGTGTCAGATGATAAACGGCCCTTGTGGACGCGGATGCATAGATCGGCGCTGACGTCGTGCAAAGAGGGTATTCACCTGCTGCGTCACCGCGGCCCCAGTCAAATCCAGTTCTGGTTTATCGCGCTTGCTGTCGGGATTGCGGCGGGTTTTGCAGCACTGTTTTTTCGCAAGGGTGTCAATGCGTTACAAACCTTTCTTTACGGTACTGAAGATGTCCGCCTGTTGCATAGTTTCGCGGAATCGCTGCCTTGGTACCTGATCCTCATCATTCCGATCTGCGGTGGTCTTGTTGTCGGTGTCATCCTACATCTTTTTACCAATGACGGCCGCGCACGGTCTGTCGCTGATGTGATCCACGGTGCTGCGATGAAAGATGGTCGGGTCGAGACCAAAGCAGGCCTAGCCTCGGCGCTGGCGTCTATGATCACGCTGGGCACTGGGGGCTCAACTGGGAGGGAGGGGCCGGTTGTGCACCTTGCTGCCGTGATCTCGACTTGGGTGAACCGGCGCATCTTGGCGGATGGGATCACCGGGCGCGACCTTTTGGGGTGTGCCGTTGCTGCGGCGGTCTCTGCCAGTTTTAACGCGCCGATTGCGGGCGCGCTCTTTGCGCTTGAGGTCGTGTTGCGCCACTTTGCTGTGCACGCCTTTGCGCCCATCGTGATCGCAAGTGCTGCAGGCACTGTCATTAACCGCTTGGAATTTGGCGGCGTGACTGAATTTTCGCTTACCACCGTCAACGAGGTTCAATTCTATCAGGAATTACCCGCCTATCTGATCCTTGGATTGGTATCCGGCTTGGTCGCTGTCGCGTTGATGCGCGCGATCTTTCTGGCAGATGATTTTGGCAGCGAAGTGCAGCGTGTCTTGCATTTGCCCCGCTGGCTGCGGCCCCCAGTTGCGGGCGCGATGCTCGGAGGGATCGCCATTTTTTATCCGCACATCATTGGTGTCGGGTATGAGACGACATTTTTGGCCCTTGATGGGCAGCTTATGCTGCGTGAGGCCATCATCTTTGCGATCCTCAAAACAGTGGCCGTGGCCATCACGATGGCGGGTCGTATGGGCGGTGGCGTGTTTTCGCCCTCTTTGATGATTGGCGCGTTAACGGGGCTTAGTTTCGGTTTGATCGCCACCAGTATTTTTCCCGAAGTCTCGGGGTCGATCTCTCTTTATGCGCTGGCCGGAATGGGGGCTGTTGCGGCAGCCGTCTTGGGGGCGCCAATTTCGACAACGTTGATCGTCTTTGAACTTACCGGTGACTGGCAAACCGGCCTTGCCGTGATGGTGGCGGTTTCACTGTCGACTGCTCTGGCCTCCCAACTGGTGGACCGCAGCTTTTTCTTGACGCAGCTAGAACGACGAGACGTTCACCTTGCCGCAGGGCCCCAAGCCTATCTGCTGGCAATGTTTCGCGTCGAGGCGGCGATGCGCAGCAAAGACGATCCGCATGCCGCAGATGTGGCCGCTTGTTGGGCGCTGATCGAAGATGGCATCTGCGTGGAGCCTACCGCAACGCTCGAGGCTGCGATGCCACTCTTTGACAATAGGGTCAGTTTCATCCCCATTGTGACGCGCGCAACGCCAGATAGCCCCCCTGATCTGATCGGGGCGTTGTTCCATGTGGATGCACTGAAAATCTACAATCGGGCCTTGGCTGCAACTGCCGCCGAAGAGCATTCCTAGATCTGTTCGACCGTTACATCGCCATTTGTGTAAAAAGCAAGGTGGCCCTTGATCCGTTCAGCCGCGTCAGTCGGGGTTTCATAAGACCAGACGACGTCCTTCAGGGTGGTGCTTTTCGTCACCACCGAGAAGTATGTGGCATCCCCTTTATGTGGGCAATGCGTTGATTTCTCTGATGTATCCAGAAAAGCCATCGCTATATCTTCGCGCGGGAAGTAGATGACCGCAGGGTGGTCGCCTTCGCGCAATTCAAGTGCGTTTGTGCTTTCGCCCAAGATGGCGCCGCCTGCTCTGACTGACCACGTGCCATCGGCTTTGTGGATCGTTATTGGATTTGTCATGGCGGTTTCTCCTGCTGTGAAGCGTCAGTCTATTTTCCGGTCTTCTGAATGTAAACTGGTCAGTACACTATTCAATCAAACAGGTGCAGTAGCGGCATCCAACCACGCCGCAGCCTCGGGTGACACGCGCGGGCCAATCTTGGCTTTAACCTGTGCGTGGTAGTCATTTAGCCATGCCCGTTCTGCTGGGGTCAAGAGGTCTACAGCCACCAGGCGCCGGTCCATCGGCGCGAAAGTTAGCGTGCGCCAATCCAACATTTTACGATGATCGTCGCCGCCGGGCAGGGGGGCGGCGTCTTGCACCACAATCAGGTTTTCGATGCGGATACCAAAGGCACCTTCGCGGTAGTAGCCAGGTTCATTCGACAGGATCATACCTGCCTCGAGGGGCACAGTGCTGACCCGGCTGAGGCGTTGTGGGCCTTCGTGCACGCTAAGATATGCGCCGACGCCATGGCCCAACCCATGGTCAAAATCTTGCCCCGCCATCCACAGGGGCAATCGGCCAATTGCTTCGATGTCGCGCCCGGCCAGTCCTATGGGCCAGCGCAGACGGCTCATTCCGATCATGCCTTGTAAAACGCGGGTATAGGCCGCGATTGCCTCGGCGGGCGGCGTGCCAATTGCAATCGTGCGCGTGATATCTGTTGTGCCGTCCAGATATTGCCCCCCGCTGTCCAACACGATCAAATGCCCGTTTTCAAGGCGGCTGTCGGTTTCAGTTGTCACGCGGTAGTGCATGATTGCGCCGTTTGGGCCGGTGCCTGCGATGGTCTCAAAGCTGATCTCTTGGAGGGCGTTGTCATTGCGCCGGTAGCCTTCCAGCTGGCTGACGACTTGCGTCTCGGTCAGGCTGCCCACCGGCTGCGCATCAAGCCAGGCCAGCAATTCCACCACGGCTGCGCCGTCGCGCAGATGTGCCTCGGCGGATCCCTCGATTTC
>JBGCDB010000073.1:0-11417 GCA_045104955.1 Roseobacter sp. | reverse complement strand
CGAAGTCAAACGATTAGAGGCCGTGGATTTGGCCATCGCCGACGACCCCATGGCCCGTCAATACGCAGTGGAAAAAGCGGTCGACGACGCCCAGAAAGCTTCGGGTCGGAGTACGATGGGACGCGGTGGCATGCGCGGCGGCGTGAAGCGGAAGCGGGGGCGGTGAGTTGCCAACCGAAGACTCCATTCAGAGCGCAATTCAGCGGCAACCGCTTTTAGCATTCTCACTCTATACTGCTTGCCATGTACAAGCACTGGAACGAAAAGCTGAAGAGTTGGAGAAGATATCAAGCAATTGGTCCAATGGGCCAATTACGGATTTCGATATTTACTACGATGATTTTTGGTTTTGGACGCTTGGCGCATACGAAGTCATCAGAACTATGAGCCAACATAAAAACTGTTTCTCAGAAGAAGTTTCCTGTCAGATTGATTGCGTCAAAAAGCAACTTGCACAACTCAGGATGCCTTTCGCAAAGCAAGAATTAAGGGGCGAACGCGGAGCAATTTATGGCGAGAACTCTGTGATTGGATTTGATGCGCGCATGGTGTTCCGGGTGGAAGGCGAAGACATCAATTCGAGTGCTCTCGTCCGTACAGTAATGAACTTTTTGAAGTCGATTAAACTTAGTGACATCACCGCACATATTCCCAAAGCGCCACCAAACTAAAATTTGAGCCCTCTATCGGGCTAACGCCCAATTCTGGGGGGGGAGGGCGCTGGCTTTGCGAAGCAAAGCCATTGGGGCAAGCAATAGACGCCACGCTCATCAAACCTGACTGGACAGCCGGGCCACCCCGCCTACCTCGCATGGTATGAAACACCTTCTTGCCCTCCTCCTCTTCCTGCCCACGCTCGCACTCGCCGACGACTGGGACGCATTCTCGCAACCCGGCGCGCATGCGATCATGCGACATGCTTTGGCGCCCGGCGGGGGTGATCCTGCGAACTTTGACGTGAATGACTGCGCCACGCAGCGCAACCTTAGCGACCGGGGGCGCGATCAGGCGCGCGCTATTGGGCAGGCTCTGAAAGATCGGGGCATCGCCTTTGACCGTATTCTTACCTCGCAGTGGTGCCGGTCGCGCGAAACGGCGGAACTGCTCGGTATGGGCCCCGTGACCGAAGAACCCGCGCTCAACTCGTTTTTCCAAGACCGCTCTACCGCGCAGACGCAAACTCAAACCACGCGTGACATCGCTGCCGGTGCGACAGGCCCGCTGATGATGGTCGCGCATCAGGTGAATATCACAGCACTGACTGGTGTTTTCCCTGCATCGGGCGAGATCGTGGTTTTCCGTGTCACAGACGAAGGTATCGACGTCCTCGGCCAGATCGAGATTGCGCCGTGAAACCCCTTGTCGCCCTCGCCCTGCTCGCCAGCCCCGCTGCCGCATGGGAATTCACGCCCGGTCTGCCTTGCCTGCTCACCCATACGGAGGCGGGTGCAAAGATTGAGCTTACCTACGACCCCACGCAACCGCTTTATTCAGTGACGGTAGAACGCACAGCCCCATGGCCTGGTGCACCGATCTTTGCGATGCAGTTTGAAGGGCCTTCGGGTTTGACGATATCAACGGACCGACATACGATTCGACGTGACGGACGTGCCGTAAGGGCTGCAGACACAGGGTTCGGCAATGTGTTGAATGGTTTGCAATTCAATGACACTGTAACCGCCATTCTGGGGGACACCGCTGTGTCCTTCTCTTTGGAAGGTGCGGCAGAACCAGTTGCCGCGTTTCGACTTTGCCAACCGCAAGCGGGTGTTTAACCGCGAAAGCCTGTGTGTAGAATAACCGGCACGATGATCTCTTCCTCATCAATCAGATGCCGTTCCAGCAATGTCGCAAAATCTTCGAGCCTATCTAAAAACGGCGCGCCCGGCCCGCCTTGGAGCACCGTATTGGCCCCAGTCGCTAGCCCATGTAGCAAGCCGTCCATCGCTAAATGGTCGCTTTCCAGCAAGTCGAACCCCTTCGCTACCCGCTTATCAAGCGCCACAAGCTGCGGAAAATAGTGTTGGTCTTCGATTTGGTGGTGGCCGTGCAACTCGTTCAACAACGTGCCCGCGTACTGGGATAATCGCGGCGCATAATCCTGAAAAGCAATCTGCTGATTAACAAATCCCTGCGCATCATCACGCAGCACCTGTACCAGCTGACGAAACATGGCATGGCGTTGCATCCAGAACTGTACCAATTGGCCAAAATTGGCATGGCTTTCCCACGTCGCTCTTGGGTATGCATCAACCAGCACGCGCAGTGCATCGGGCAATCTTACCCGCACACCCAACGCCAGTTCAGGGCCCGGAACCATCAGGTTTTTGCTTTAAAAATCAAATAGCTCATCTAAAAAGCCGCCGCGCTTTTTCTTTTTATATCCACCCCGGTCATCATATCCACGCGATTGTGGGGGCGGCGGAGGGGCTGCAACAGCGCTGCGGTCGATGATCTTGTCCAACTCACCGCGGTCGAGCCATACACCACGACACTGAGGACAATAATCAATCTCTACTCCGCTACGATCTGTAATCACTAGGGTCGTTCCGTCTACTGGGCATTTCATATTGCTCTCCTCCGATTTGGTTCGTTAGTAGATAGGCATTCCGCTGCGCTTTTCACCCATGCCGATGGATAAAATGCCTGAATTATCCGTAACCAAATCTTAACGGTCATTAACCATGATGCGCCGTGGGAGTATCCTTAATGCGGCTGACTATCACTGCGCTTATATTTATTCTAACGTATGCGCCTATGGCGCAGGCTGGTGCATGGCTGCGTGACAAAGGAGAGGGTTTTGCCTCTACCTCCGTGTCCACAAATTCTGAAAGCGAACTGTCTACCAGTGTTTATCTTGAATATGGGCTGACCGACAGGCGCACCATTGGTGCCGACATTAGCTACGGTGTCGACCGAACTGGTATCCAAGAAGGTTCAGGCATCATATTTTTGCGATTTCCCCTTGGCCTGGCCAACGAAACCCACAAGTGGGCTGCGCATGTGGGGCTGGGCGCACGATATATTGCCGGCTATTTTGCGCCCGCGGCAGAGGTTGGAGTGTCCTGGGGACGCGGCATAAAAATCGGCGAGCGATACGGGTGGGCCAATATAGACACCAGCTATAACCAACCACAGTCGCCTGCCGACGTTCGCATCAAGGTAGACGGAACCTTCGGCATTTCTTTGACCGAGCGAACAAAGGTGATGGCTCAAATGTTCAACACCTTCCAAGACGGCGATGTCTTTTCCAAATTCGCCCCATCTGTGTTGTTCTCACCCGGCGGTGGCAAGACAACCCTACAGCTAGGTGCTGAAATCGCCCTCGCTGGCGGGGGTGAACCCACCTTAAAGATTGCTATTTGGCGCGCATTTTAGTCTGCACCTTTAGGCTGTGAAGTCCGAAGCATCGATGATCTGCACGCCGTTGATGCGCCATTCGCCTTCAAGTTCAAGCATCCGGTAGTCAAGAATATGAACCTTGCCCGCGGCGTCTTTGATCATCACCCGTTGCCAATGAATACCGCCTTCCGTGCGATTTTGAAGATACCGCACTGTGTCCGGACGCCACACCATTGGATAGCCTTGCGTGACCATACGTTGGAAATTCTCCGGCGTGCGGAAATAACGTTGCAAGACAGGGCTTGCGTATTCCATGGCCTTGGCGAAATCATCTTCTTGAAACGCAGACAACTGACGGTCAATGACCGCCTGCATATCTTTAGGGTCTGCACTGGCCCCAACGGCCGCAATAACCCACATTAAAGCTGCGAAAAATCCTGCACGCATTTGTTCACTCCTTGATGTCTCGTTCAAAGAGTAAGTCGCGCAAAGAGCTCGGCAAGGGTATCACTTGCTCTGTAGCAATTCGCCCGCAAGCGCTGCATCGATCAAAGCGATGGTTTCTGGAACGCCATAGAGCGCGATAAAACCGCCAAAACGCGGGCCTTGGCTCGCACCCAGCAGCACTTCGTAAAGTGCGGTAAACCATCCCCGCAGCGGATCAAACCGTTCGCGGCCACACGCGTAGACAATCGACTGCAAAGCCTCGTCATCCAGTGGGCCATCATATGCTTGCAATTGCGTTTTCAGATCTTCTAGTGCCACGCGTTCCGCGTCAGTTGCAGCACGGTACACCTTCTGGGGTTTCACAAAGTCGTTGTAGTAGCGCACGGCAAATCCAGCTGCGTCATCCATATCCGGGTTGTTTTCCGGATTAGTTTCAGGGGCATAGCGCTGAATGAAACCCCACAACTGCGACTTGTCTTCGGCGGCTGAGACACTTGCCAAGTTAAGCAACATGGAAAATGGGACCAGCATATTTGACGTGGGGACATCACCGCCGTGGATGTGCCAAACCGGGTTGTTTAACCGCTGAACCATATCTTGACTCGCATAGGCGCGAAGCTGCTGATGATATTCATCTACGGCTTTGGGGATCACGTCAAAATACATCCGCTTGGCGGTTTTAGGCTTTTGATACATGAAATACGACAAGCTCTCTGAACTTGCATAAGTCAGCCATTCATCGATGCTGACACCATTGCCCGAAGATTTGGAAATTTTCTGCCCGTTTTCATCCAAAAATAGCTCGTAGGTGAAGTGCTCCGGCGCACGCTGGCCAAGAATGCGGCAGATTTTGTCGTAGATTGGCGTATTCGTCGAATGATCCTTGCCGTACATTTCAAAGTCGACGCCCAACGCGGCCCATCGCGCGCCAAAGTCAGGTTTCCACTGCAGCTTCACATTGCCGCCCGTGATGGGCAATGTCATCTGTGTGCCATCTTCGTCTTCAAAAGTGACAGTGCCCTCTTTGGCGTTCACTTCTTTCATAGGCACGTACAGAACGCGGCCCGTTTCGGGGTGGATTGGCAAGAAAATAGAATAGGTCTGACGCCGCTCTTCGCGCAGCGACTTAAGCATCACGGCCATAATCTCATCGTATTTTTCGGCAGCGCGCAAAAGGACTTCGTCGAATTTGCCTGTGTTGTAGAATTCGGTGGCTGAGATGAATTCGTACTCGAACCCAAAGGTATCAAGGAAACGACGCAGCATGGCGTTGTTGTGGTGACCGAAGCTTTCGAATTTTCCGAATGGATCGGGGACGGAGGTCAACGGGCGTTGCAGATGTGTCTCCAACGCTTCGGGGTTGGGCACATTGCCGGGTACTTTGCGCATACCGTCCAGATCATCAGAAAAGCAAATCAGCTTGGTCGGAATATCAGAGATTTCCTGAAAAGCGCGCATCACCATAGATGTCCGCGCAACCTCACCAAAAGTCCCGATGTGTGGCAAGCCCGATGGGCCATAGCCTGTTTCAAACAGTACATAGCCTTTATCCGGTGCGTTTTTCTCGTACCGTTTCAACACACGGCGCGCTTCTTCGAAGGGCCATGCTTTGCTTGTCATTGCGGCGTCACGCGTCTGGGTCATGTCTGTTCAACCTTTAGCTTGTGCCCGGCTTGGGCACGTGTTTGTGCGTCCCTATTGCCTTGGCCGTGTGGCGTCAATAATGTGGTCCCCCTACCCCATACCGAAAGCATGGTCCTTTGCCCGAAAACACTGCACATTCCTTTTCCGCACAAGACTGCCTTGTGGCCCTCATGATTGCTGTTTCAGCGTCAGATGAAGACATCGGCACAACCGAATTGGTCAAAATTGAAGCTTCCGTACAGCTTTTGCCGATTTTTGCGGAATATGACACGGACCGCATTACAAATGTGACACAGGCGGTATTCGACCTTTTGGAACAAGAAGACGGCTTGGATGCGCTCTTTGGTCTCATTCGCGAATCTCTTCCTGAACGACTTTACGAGACGGCTTATGCCTTAGCTTGTGACATCGCCGCAGCGGATGGCACATTGGACGAGGCAGAATTGCGCCTATTGGAAGAGATCAGATATGAGTTGTCTCTGGACCGCCTGAGTGCCGCTGCGATTGAACGAGGCGCGCGAGCACGGCATCTTACCTAAAACGCGTTAGCCTTCGGCGTCACCAAATTCAGCACCCCAGCGCATGATCAACTGGCGTTGTAAGCGGCGCGCTTTGTTTGCATAGGTCCGCGACCCTGGCGGACGCTCGCGCTGCGCGCGTGGAATTCCAGCGCGCGTGTCTTCATCAGCTGCGAAGATCGCAAAAATCAGATCACGCCCCCCGGGAGCTGTCGCGTAGCCTGCCAAGCCAGAAACAAAGTTCAGTGTCCCCGTTTTTGCATCTGCCTGTACCGGATGATCGTTGACTGGGCGCCCCTGCGGGTCGAGCAGCTTCACGGGCTTGAGCAACGGACGCAGCAGCGACCCGCGCCCCGTGGCACCAAGCCCTCGTACCATATCCCCAGCGCTGACACGGCTTGCACTGCCTAACCCCGAATGGTCCGCGAATCCGGGGGTGTCCATATTCAAGTGTTCTACCGCCCAAGCATTCATTTGAGCGGCAGACGCCCGGAGGCTGCCCACTTTGCCGAACCGCGCCCGCGTGGCGACAAGGCCGATCATCTCGGCCATAAGATTGTTGGAAAATTTTAGCATTGATTTCAGCACAACGCTCAGAGGTTCGCTTTGAATTTGTGCCAACGTTTCGCCATCGGGGGCGTTGCGGGCAATCGTGGCCCGCCCCAGCACAATCCCGTAGGATCGCGCCAATGTGGCAAAAACCTCTGCTGCGTATAAACCCGGGCGACGTACCGGCAGCCACCGCGCGCCTTCGCGACCTAACGCGCCACGCGCAACGGTCCAGTCATCCTTGCCGCCGCGATCGGCATAGGTGAACACAGGGGCACCTCTGTCGACAACTTGCATCTGGGCAATGGTGACATCGGGGCGATATTTACCCGCCCGCGCGTCCATTGTGACATCATATGTGCCGCTGCCGCGCTTCCATTGGAAATGAACACGGTTAAAGTTCAACGCAATCCCGGCAACCGCTGGGTTATACCCCACGTGATCAGGCTGACCGGGATCGATAGACCGCAGAGATGCGATATGCCCATCGAATACCTTAAAGCGGCCCTTGACCGCGTGGATCCCTGCCCCTTTGAGCTGCGCGGCCAATTGCGCGAAATCGCGGGTATCCGTTGTTGGATCTCCGCCGCCGACAAGGACAAGGTCACCCTGCACGACCCCGTCGCGCACGCCACCTGTTGCGACAACGCGGGTCGTAAAACGATATGCGGGTCCCAAGACATCCAATGCATAAAGCGCCGTAATCGATTTTGTTACACTGGCCGGGGCTACTCGTGTTTTGACCCCGCGCGATTCCAAAATTTCACCGGTGCGCGCGTCGGTCACGGCAAAGACGACATCGCCCTTTAGGTTGGCTTTGCGCACCAGATCTTCTGCACCAGGAGGCCGGACAGCGCCGCGCCCCAAAGGTGGACGTTCGGACACCAACGGCGCACCTGCGAAAGCGGGCGCTGCAGCGCTTGCCAGCATGGATGCCAGCACGCTGCGTCTGGTGAAGTTTGGAGTGTTTGATCCGCGCATGGCTCAACAATAGCCACAGGCACAGACCGGAAACAACACCGCATCGCGCACCAAATCAGCCAGACTGATCACGATTGCCCCATCCGCCTTGAGCACGTATCGCAGATGAGGATTGTGCGATCATCGGTACATTCACAAAACACCACGCTGGTGCCTTTGTCCGCCCAACAAGGTGCGACGCATTGCCTGACAAGCGCGCCTGCGAAAAAACTTTTGCCGCGGTGCTCATCCGGGCAGAAATACGGTCTCCGGGGCGCGCGATGATACCCAAAGGCACCCGACAGGCTATGTCTTGCCAATCTTGCCACTGGTGCAATTGTGCCAAGTTATCCGCGCCCATCAGCCACACAAAATGCACACCGGGATACATTAGCTGCAACCGCTTGATCGTCTCGGCCGTGTAGCGCGTGCCCAGATCGGCCTCTATCCCAGTGATTTCAACTTTGGGGTGCTGCATAACGGCGCGGGCTTGCGCCAAACGGATGGCCAACGGGGCCGGTCCTCGGGCCTTGAGCGGATTGCCCGGGGTGACAAGCCACCATACCCGGCTTAGGCTAAACCGTTTGAGCGCCTCTAGCGTGATATGTACATGCCCTTGATGGGCAGGGTCGAATGACCCACCAAGCAGGCCAATTACCTGTCGTGGACGTGCAATGGGAAACCCCTGACGCATTTTATGGCCCTCCCCTTGATGCAGACGCTGTTATACGTCGCGTTCGGTCTGCTTTGGCACAGGAGCAACCAAATCACCAAGCGCGACCCGCCCGGGCACTATCACTCGGGCGCACCAACCACCATGGCCTCTTACAGCGGAATACCCCCCTTTTCCCAGCGTTTCTTCCATTCGACTGCAGGGCGCACAGATGCCTGTGATTTCTAAAACGGCGTTTCCCACCTGAACCTGTCGGCCCTTTAAAGCTGACAGGTTCATACCGCGGATCACAAAGTTGCGCCTTAACTGCACCGGCTCAACCGCTTCTTTGCCCAGATACGACCCAATCGGTGTTAAATGCTCGGCCTGCAGCAAAGTCACCGCGCGTTTGTCAGAGGCACCGTGATCCCCTACCAGCCCTTTTGGTTGAACATCCACTTGGGATACTTCACGCATATCTGCGCGGCGTGCCGGACGCAGCCCCATCCAAGCCACTTGGCCTGACTGTGCGTAACCAGCAATCAGCGCTTTAAGCGGACTTTCCATCCTACCGATCCGACCCTTCAACGCGACCATTTTGCAAATCAGGCAATCTCTCGAGCGGATAGTTTGAATGCAACTGCCAAAACCCGTCTTGCCCTACATCCAGTGGCCGCAGCGTCCCGCCGGGAAACGCACGGGTGCGCAACACCAACACGATATCGGACAACACAGCCGGGTTATCGCGAAAATAGGAATGCCCGCGTCCTCTGAGGTTTTCGACCCGGATAAAGTGCACAAGTTCCGATTTTTTCAATCCAGCCAACTGCGCTGGAGTAAAGCTGTCTTGGTTTACCGCCCCTAGCCTTGTTACGTTGGTCAAAAGCGACGATAACCGCAACGCGCTATCACCGGGATTCACGTAAATATTGATCTGCTCAAACGCTTCCGAGAAACGCTCTGCTTGCAGACGTTGCCCTACGACCCCCACGTCCAGATCTGCCGCAGCCAATACCAGTGTTCCTGTTTTCATGGCCAGTTTCGGTGGTGTATTGGCACCACGGTAGAATATGACCTGCTCGCGGAGCGCCTTGGTCATTACGTCAGTACCGCGCGAATGGGCAACAACGTCAATATCTTCGACTTCGGGAATTTCTGCGAGAAGACGCAGCAACTCTTTGGCATGAAACACACTAAAATCGCCCGCTTCCCGGTCACGAAAATAGCCCAAGGGCCCGCCGTTACCGGCAGGCCAGCTAAAAACAATCGGCACTGCCTCGCGCCCTGCAAAATGCCAAAGGTTGGCAAGTGTCGTCAGCGATTTTTCAAAACCATTTCCCACACCGTGAGCAAACAACAAAATCCGCCCGTTTCCAGTGCGTCTGATCTCGGCCTGAACGGCTTGTTGGAACGCGCGTCCCTGAGCCGCATAGCTGTCACGTGCGCCAACTTCAAAAGTCAGCGCGCCATCCTGCCGCATAGTTGGCAATGGAACAGGATCAAATCGTACAAGTTCCTGAACCTGCGCGACATCTAACCGGGATATCCGCCTGCCGCCATCAACATACGTTCGGTCAACGAGATCATCCCAGTCATCTGCGCCAAAGCGCACTGTGGCCTGCCCGAAAATCATCTTCTCTGAACGGTTCGCACCATAAGCGATCAAACCATCCTCGTCAGACAGGGTCGCACGATCCGTTAAATAGAAAACCTTGGGGTCAATTGTCCGCAGCGGCGGTGGCACCTCATCAACAGGAAAATTGATACCGGTCGAATACAGGTTGGGCGGTGGTGCCAGAAAAACATTTTGGGCGGCACATCCCATCAGGCACAACGCGGCCCCTAAAGTTGCCAAAGTAAACCGCCCCATACTGCCGCGCCTTTTCCTATTTGCGGTATGGCTATCACGCGTTTGGTGTTTTTCAAAATCAGCTGTCGCCTCAGCGAACGCAGCGCGCAATCCACATCAACATCACCCGAATACAGAATTGACAGCTTTGTTTTCGGCATTGTTCAATATGCCGTTTGAATTTCCCGCCGCGCGCCCCTAGAACCGATAAAAATCAACCGCGCGAGGGTCCTATGGCTGCTTATCAATACGTTTATCACATGTCCGGCGTTTCAAAGACCTATCCGGGCGGCAAAAAATGCTTTGAAAACATCCACCTGAACTTTCTGCCAGGTGTGAAAATCGGTGTTGTCGGGGTGAACGGCGCCGGTAAATCCACGTTGATGAAAATCATGGCCGGGCTTGATACGGAATTTCAGGGCGAAGCATGGCATGCCGAAGGGGCACGCGTGGGGTATCTGCCGCAGGAACCCAAGCTAGACGCCAATCTGACCGTGCGCGAAAACGTTATGCTGGCTGTGGCTGACAAGAAGGCCATTCTGGACCGCTACAACGAACTGGCGATGAACTATTCGGACGAGACCGCAGACGAGATGGCGCAGCTGCAAGACCAGATTGACGCCGAAAACCTGTGGGACCTCGACAGCCAGATCGATGTATCCATGGAGGCGCTGCGCTGCCCACCCGATGATGCGGACGTCACAAAACTGTCCGGCGGGGAAGCGCGCCGTGTGGCCTTGTGCAAATTGTTGCTCGAAGCGCCGGATATGCTGCTCTTGGACGAACCGACGAACCACCTTGACGCAGAGACCATCGCGTGGCTGCAACAGCACCTGATGGATTACAAAGGCACCATCCTGATCGTCACCCACGACCGCTATTTCCTGGATGATATCACCAGCTGGATCCTCGAATTGGACCGCGGAAAAGGTGTCCCATGGGAAGGGAACTATTCAAGCTGGCTTGAGCAAAAAGCAAAACGTCTGGCGCAGGAAGCGCGCGAAGACAAATCCCGCCAAAAAACGCTGGAACGCGAATTGGACTGGATGCGCCAAGGCGCCAAAGCCCGCCAAGCCAAGTCCAAAGCGCGGATCAACGCATATAATGAAATGGCCGACCAGTCAGAGCGTGAAAAGCTGTCGCGCGCACAGATCGTCATCCCCAATGGTCCGCGTCTGGGCAACAAAGTGATCGAAGTCGAAGGCCTGCAAAAGGCCATGGGCGACAAGCTTTTGGTCGAAGGGTTAGAATTCTCGCTGCCCCCCGGCGGGATTGTCGGCGTGATCGGGCCCAACGGGGCCGGTAAATCGACGCTCTTTAAAATGCTGACAGGGCAGGAAAAGCCTGATGCTGGATCGATTGAATACGGTGACACGGTTGATCTGTCTTACGTCGATCAAAGCCGTGATGATCTGGGCGCGGATGAAACCGTTTGGGAAGCGATCAGTGGCGGGGC
>JBGCDB010000072.1:0-26599 GCA_045104955.1 Roseobacter sp. | reverse complement strand
TTGCAGTTCCTGATCTCACGCCGTGATAACTCATCGCTCAGACAAACACCGCAGCCCGTCGTGTTTGTGCTTGGGGCGCTCTCAGGTTTTTCCAGCTTTATCGCCCATGCAGGTGGTCCGCCGGTGAAGGGGTATCTGCTTCGGCAGCAGCTAGAGAAATCGTGGTTCGTGGGAACCAATACCGTTTTTTTCTTCACGCTGAACTTCTTAAAGACCGTAGCCTACGGCGCCTTTGGGACGCTGTCGGCGTCGAGCTTACAGATCAGCTTCTTGTTGTCTCCAATGCTGTTGCTTGGTGTGTTACTTGGCTTTCGGCTGCACAAGGTGGTGGATCAGGCGGTTTTTGTGAAAGTGATCTATAGCTTTCTCGGACTAACCGCAGTGAAACTGCTCTATGACAGCGGGTCAGCTATTCTTTGGTAGGTTCCCGAGGCAAAGCCGCCATTCGTACGAAACGAAGCATAAGGTTCAGGCGGACCTGACAGGTGGTGCGGCTAAGAAAAGAAATACAAAACATTATCTCAATCCGTCACCGCTTGCGGGCAAAATCGTGGATGACGCGGGTGAGAAGCTGACGCCCAGCCACACGCGCAAAGGGGAAAAACGCTACCGTTATTACATCTCAAAGAAATTGGTGACGGGGGTAACGCGGGCAGACGAGAAACAGCGCACCTGGCGTATTCCGGCGAGGCAACTGGAAGCTGCTGTCGTTGGTGCCGTGCAGAAACAGCTGTCAGCTATTGCCGCTGCCTCGGAAAAGGACCGGTTCCCCGGGGTGGAAGCCCCTGTGCCCAATGCGAGTGAAGCTTTGGGTTTGGTCGACAAAATACAGATTGCACCCGGTCGACTGACCATCGGGTTGGATGCGCAGAAGGTACAAGAGCTCGTTCGCTCGCAGCTTGAATGTGATCCTGAAGATCTGATCCTCAGTCTGCCGTTCTCAGAACGGCGACGCGGTGTGGAGATGAAAATTGTCATCGCAAACGGGCAGGCCTGCATCGATAATACCTTGCTCGACAATATCATCCTCGCCAACGCGTGCTACCAACATCTCAAGGTAGGGCTCGACTTCGATCAGATCGCAGCCCAGATGAAGACATCAAAACGCCGCGTCCAGCAGATGATTGATGTGGCATTCCTTGCGCCGGACATCGTGGGCGACATCGTAAATGGCAAACAGCCATTGGGTCTGACGTCAGACTGGCTGCTGCGCCATGATTTGCCTGCAGACTGGCAGGCGCAACGCACGCGCATCGCTAAGCTCTAAACCTCACTACTCGTGTATCGCTGAAATAGGCACTCCAGACCGTTACGCTATTGAGCCCGATGTTTTGCCCGCACACGGGTCTGCCCGAAAACCGCAAGTCCGCAAGCCACGGAAACTGCGCAGTTAATACGGAAGCATTCGCGTATCTTCGGTTTGAATTGGGTGGTTGGCTGGGGTAGGAAGATTCGAACCTACAGTACATCTTTTGTTGGCGTTTGATTTTCTGATTTTTTTGAGTGGCTTATCCAAACTTCCACTGGACTACGGCGCCAAACAGAGCGGTACTGTCAGTGTCGCGACGCACCTGAAGCCGGGTGCTGACTTCTCCGCCCGGACCTCCGGGCTCTGCTCAGTAGCAGGGCCATTTTGGGCCTGCCTTTAAGAACAGGAGAAAACACCATGCCATCGCAATCCAAACCCAAAACCAAGAAAGCACAGCTCATTCAGATGCTGACCCGGACGGCCGGAGCAGACGTTGCAACGATCAGTGAAAAGCTCGGCTGGTTGCCGCATTCGACGCGAGCGGCTCTAACCGGTCTGCGCAAGGCGGGGTTCGAGATCTCTGCGGAGAAGCCGGGCGAGGGCAAACCTCTGAGCTACCGCATCACGTCACAACCGGCGGATGCCGCCTGATGAAGGGCGATGAGGACATAGCTGCGCGTTGGGCAGAACTCGGCCAAATGGATCGGGCGGCCCTGCGCGTGGCCTGGGCGAGGGCGTTCGGAGACGCCCCGCCGCATTTTCTGTCGATGATCTTCATGCGCAAGGCGCTGATCTGGGATGCGCAATGTCGGGCGTTCGGCGGGCTGACCACAGAGGTGAAACGCGCACTGAAGTCAGTCGCTGGTGGCAAGACTGTTAAACCGCCAGCACCGCCGATCAAACCCGGCACGCAGCTTGTGCGGGAATGGAATGGTCGCCGATATCAGGTCGAGGTGCGGGACAACGGGTTCATGATGAACGGACAGCGGTACAAGTCACTATCCGCCATCGCGCTGCAGATCACGGGCACAACGTGGTCGGGTCCTCGCTTCTTCGGCCTCGACGGCAGAGGGCAGGGACGGACGCATGAGGAAGATCCGCTGCGCCATCTACACCCGTAAAAGCTCGGAAGACGGGCTTGAGCAGGAGTTCAACTCTCTCGATGCCCAATACGAGGCCTGTGCGGCTTACATCACAAGCCAGAAGGCAGAAGGCTGGGTACTTCTGCCGGAGCGCTATGATGACGGCGGAATCTCTGGCGGCAGCATGGATCGTCCGGGGCTCCAACGCCTGCTGGCGGACATCGACCGGGGCGCGGTGGATCAGATTCTCGTCTACAAGATCGACAGGCTGACGCGATCACTGGCGGATTTTGCTAAGATGGTTGACCGGTTGGATGCGGCAGGGACTTCATTTGTGTCCGTGACGCAGTCGTTCAATACGGCGACCAGCATGGGTCGTCTGACGCTCAACATGCTTCTGAGCTTTGCGCAGTTTGAGCGTGAAGTCACTGCGGAGCGGATCCGTGACAAAATCGCAGCCTCCAAGAAAAAGGGTTTGTGGATGGGCGCGACTGTCCCGCTGGGCTATGCTGCGGATGGTCGGTCATTGAAAATCGCAAAACCTGACGCTGCCGTTATCCGCACGATCTATGATCTCTATCTCAAACATCAAAACGCGCGCATCGTCAAAGAAGCGGTTGACGCGCTTGGCCTTAAGACGCCCGTCAGAACCCTGATCTCGGGGAGGGTGAAAGGCGGCGCCCGGTTCAGCTATGGCCACATCCACTACATCCTGACCAACCCGGTCTATGCCGGTCGCATCCGGCATCATGCTAAAGTCTATCCTGGGCAGCACCCGCCTTTGATTGACCCGGAGGTCTGGGACAGTATTCAGGAGCAGCTCAGATCGGATTCTGCCAAGGGTCGGACGTTCGTCAAGCGCAACCGGAATGGTGCAAGAGCTTCTGCCTCGCCGCTGGCAGGCAAGATTTACGATCAGACAGGAGATCGCCTCACTCCCAGCCATTCAAAAACAGCCAAGGGACGTAAGTTGCGGTACTACGTGTCGCACCGGCTGGTTCGCGGAACAGCGCATCGCGACCCATCGGGCTGGCGATTGCCCGCGCTCGAACTGGAAGACAAAGTCGCAGATCTGATCCGGCGGAATCTGAACCAACCGCAAGTGCGCGCAGGCATCTTGTCTGACGCCGCCGCAGACGAAACCGCGGCGACCGGAACTAGGTTGGCTGAACTGACGGCCACTACTGACACAGCAACAGATGCGAACTACCTCTTTTTAGTTCTCGTCGACCGCATCGATATCGCGCCCGGCGAAATCCGCATCGCGCTCGCCGCTGAGAGCCTCGCTGCACAGCTCAATGTGGATCCTGCGCGCATCAACGAAGACTTGCTGGCAACTACATCCAAATTCCAGCATCGCAAGCGCGGCGTGGAAACAAAGCTGATCATCGGCGATGAACCAGCGGACATCGATGTGACCCTGCTGCGTAACATCGCGCTAGCGCATCGGTATTTTGAACTGGTCAGGTCCGGTAAAACATTCGCTGAAATTGCCGAAACCGAAGCCGTCTCTAAACGCCGTGTGCAACAGCTGATCGAACTGGCGTTCCTGGCACCCGATGTGATCCGGGCCGTGCGCGAAGGTCAGCAGCCGGTAAGTATGACATCGGACTGGCTGAAAAAGCGTGCGTTCTCACCAATCTGGGGAGAGCAGCGCGAAGCCTTCACTACTCTGTAAGTTACTGCATTTAATATAATTTCAAACTTCGGTGTTTGCTGTCTGGGCACTTTAATGTCGTGCCACGACGTCTTGCGATCTTTACCACGTGACCGGCGATGGTTCGACCATCACATTCGCCCAACCTGCTACCGCGGAAACGGCGATTCCAGACTTTTAAGGGAAACGGGCAGAATTTTGAAGATCTCTCGGTCTGGGCTGTTTTTATACCTCAGAATAGCCCTGAAACTACGCGTCGAAATGAAAATATATCCATTATATCAATTAATTAGGTGGTGTTGGCTGGGATGGTAGGATTCGAACCTACGGTACACTGTACCAAAAACAGTTGCCTTACCACTTGGCTACATCCCAACGTGTGGCGGTAATTAAGCGGATGCAACGCAACGTGCAAGACCCGTTTTTGACAAAAATTGAACGGATTGCTGGTTTTGATGTCGTATGGGGGTGTCACACAAGGCCGGTTCAGGCTTTTACATCCACCAAAACGGCGCCAACACGCTGTGCAAGCTCAACTGCTTCATGTGCTTGTACAGTCTGCGCGAGCGGATAAATTTCAGCTACAGGGCAGGTGAGCGCCCCGGTTTTCAGCGCTTGGTGAAGCTTGTCGATGGCGCGTGCGCGTTCTGTTTCGGACAGAATATAGATCAGGACGATGTCAATGGTGACTGCCCCAAAGAGCAACGGGCCAAAGGGAATTTGCGGCGACATGTTTTTCGCTGATCCATATGCGCAAATGGTTCCACGGTTTGCGATGACGGCTGCGTTGGTGTGTATATTCTCGCCAAATTCCACGTCGATGATACGGTCCACTTTTGCACCGTTCGTCGCGGCTAGAATATCTGTGGCTAAGGTTTGAGATGTGTAATCCAGCACGGTATCTGCACCCGCAGCACCGCACCTGTAAAAGCCCGCTGGGCGTGCAGTGGCAATGACGCGCGCGCCGCCCCATTTGGCCAATTGCACCGCCAGATGGCCGACGCTGCCGTTGCCGCCGTGGATCAACACGGTCTGACCGGCAATGTCGCCCCCGCCGAACACAACATGTGCCGCTGTTAGTCCGGGGATACCAAGGCTCGCGCCTGCTTCCAAGGGAACGCCATCGGGCAATGGAACAGCTTGTTCGGCGGCAATCGTCATTTCTTCGGTGGCGGTGCCCATGGCGCGATCAAACTGACCATTCCAGATCCAAACCCTTTCACCCACCCGAGATGCATCGACACCAGCGCCCACACCCGTGATCACCCCTGCGCCGTCGCTGTGGGGACAAATCGCCGGATAAGGCAGTTCCGTTTCGCCGGGGCGCGCGCCTGAACGGCGTTTGACATCGGATGGGTTGACGCCCGAAAACGCAATGTTGACCAAAACCTCGCCCGCTTGGGGTTCAGGTGATGGCATGTCGGACAGGCTCAGCACATCGCGCGCGGACCCAAAGTTCGAATATGTGATCGCCCGCATGGTGCCCCCGTCTGCTCTGTCAGTCGCGCATTTCGTCTTTTGCAACACCCCAAAGGTGCGCCTTTGTTGCCCAGCCGCGATAGCCACCGGATCGCAATTGGCACCAGTCCGGCCCGCATTTGCCCAACCGTGCAATCACACCCATCTGCAAAGCGGCCGTAATCGGCGCTGCATCGTCGGGCCGGCTGTAAATCTTAAGCAAGTCTTCTTCAATAATCACTGTCCGTACGCCAGACAGCAACGAATAATGGATCCATCCGCCTTGGCCATCTCGGTCTTCGACGCGGCGCCAATGCCCGTGCTCGGCGGTAATGCGCAAAGGCATATCGCGGCGCATGAACACCCAATCAATGCGGTGCGTCAACGACGGGCCCCGCCTTGCGTTCCCTTCAGATGCCTTCATCGACACGTAGCGGGGCAGGGGCAAGTTTGTAACCGGGCCAACCTTTGCTGCCTCGGTCTGATTTGCCTGTGCGGGGCTGATACACATCCAAGCCACCAAAAGGCCGCTCAGGGTTGCACACAGAAATTTTGTCATCTGATGGCCTGTTTTCTGCATTTTGCTCATTTGCGTGCGCGGGGTTCTTGTGCCTCGTCGTCACTTCAGCCACCATGCCATAAAACAGCCCATCGCGCCAAGACCGGGGAGGTCAAAAATGTCAAAACCCAAGCTAAGTGTTGTCGTCACGCGACGGTTGCCGGAAACCGTTGAAACGCGCCTGTGCGAACTCTTCGATGTCAAACTGCGCTCAGACGACGCCCCCATGACGCGGACTGAACTGGCAGAGGCAATGAAGACCGCGGATGTTTTGGTGCCGACGGTCACCGACGATATTGATGCAGCCTTGATCGGGCAATCGGGCGAGCGGTTGAAACTCATCGCAAACTATGGTGCAGGTGTAGACCACATTGATGTGGCCACGGCCCGCCAGCGCGGGGTTTTGGTCTCAAATACGCCCGGTGTGCTGACCGATGACACAGCAGATATGACGCTGGCGCTGATGCTTGCTGTTCTGCGCCGCATCCCCGAAGGCCTGTCCGTCATGCAAGCCGACAGCTGGGAAGGCTGGGCCCCTAACGCGTTTCTGGGGGGGCGGATTGGTGGGCGCCGTTTGGGCATTCTGGGCATGGGCCGCATTGGGCAGGCCGTGGCGCGGCGCGCCTCAGCCTTTGGCATGCAGGTGCATTACCACAACCGACGCCGCTTGCGACCCGAGGTGGAAACCGATCTGCAAGCAACCTATTGGGAAAGCCTTGATCAGATGGTGGCACGCATGGATGTGATATCGGTCAATTGCCCCGCAACCCCGTCGACTTTTCATCTGATGAACGCACGGCGGCTCAAGCTGATGAAACCCGAAGCGGTGATCGTCAACACCTCGCGGGGTGAAGTGATCGACGAAAATGCTTTGACCCGGATGTTACGGTCGGATGAAATCGCTGGCGCAGGTTTGGATGTGTACGAACGTGGCACGCAGATAAACCCGCGTTTGCGCGAACTTAATAATGTAGTGTTGTTGCCGCATATGGGGTCTGCCACGCGCGAAGGTCGGATGGAGATGGGCGAGAAAGTCATCATCAACATCAAGACATTCGACGATGGCCACCGACCACCCGATCAGGTCGTCCCGTCCATGCTCTAAGCCCAATCACAGAAAGAGACGTCATGAAGCGTATCATCCTTGGAATGGCCCTTGTTTTTGGGCAGGCGGCTGCGGCCCAACAAGCCGCAGATGCGGTCCAACCCGAAGCTGCCACTCAAGGCGCGTTCGCCACTATCTCGCCCGAGATTTCGGCGGCCTTTGATGCCAAAGCGCAGGGTAAACCGGTCGAGGCGTCCAACTGGATGGTCGCTGCAGCCAACCCATGGGCGGTGCAAGCAGGGGCAGATATTCTGGCCCAAGGCGGCACGGCGGCAGATGCGCTGGTCGCGGTCCAAGCCATGCTGGGACTGGTTGAGCCGCAATCCTCTGGTTTGGGGGGCGGTGCATTTTTGGTCTATTACGATGCATCGACGGCCACGTTGACCACTTTGGATGGACGCGAAACGGCACCTTTGGCCGCGACACCGCGCCTGTTCCAGGATGACGCGGGCGAACCGCTTGGGTTCTTTGACGCCGTTGTTGGTGGTCTTTCCGTCGGCACGCCCGGCACCCCTGCCTTGATGGAAGACGCGCACCTACGCTGGGGCGCGCTGAACTGGGCTGACCTGCTGGCTCCTGCGATCGAAAGGTCCGAGGCAGGCTTCGCTGTCTCACCTCGTTTGGCAGGTCTGGTTGCGCGGGATGCAGAACGCCTTGCACGGTTTGAGACGACGGCGCGTTACTTTTTGCCCGGCGGCACGCCTTTGGCGGAAGGTACGATGCTGAAAAACCCGGAGTACGCCGCGACGCTGCGCGCGATTGCCCAAGGGGGCGTGACAGCATTTTACACGGGTGAAATTGCCAGCGATATCGTGCGCACAGTGCAAACAGCGCCGGGCAATCCCGGTGTGTTGTCAGGGCTTGATCTAAGCATCTACGCGGTAAAGGAACGCGCGCCCGTCTGTGCGCAATTTCGCGACCATGATGTCTGCGGCATGGGGCCGCCGTCCTCGGGGGCGCTGACTGTGGGGCAAATTCTGGGCATGCTGGATGGCTATGACCTGTCGGCGGGACCCGCCGAGCCCGAAGTGCGCCGCTTGATGGGTGACGCATCCCGTTTGGCCTTTGCCGACCGGGGCCGTTACATGGCCGACAGCGATTTTGTGCCCGTGCCCACTGCGGGGTTGGTCGATCCGGCCTATTTGGCTGATCGTGCAGCCCTGCTTGCAGGCGATGATGCGTTGCCAGAGGTCGCCCCCGGCACGCCTGAATTCGACCACGCGCTGAACTGGGCCGATGATGCCTCGATCGAACTGCCCTCGACCTCGCATTTCGTGATTGTGGATGCGCAGGGTAACGTGGCCTCTATGACGACGACCATCGAAAACGCCTTTGGCAGCCGTTTGATGGTGCGGGGCTTTTTGTTGAACAATGAGCTTACGGATTTCTCGTTCCGCAGCCATCGCAATGGTGTGCCGATCGCCAACCGGGTTGAACCGGGAAAACGGCCGCGGTCTTCTATGGCGCCCACGATTGTGATGAAGGATGACGCCCCTGTGCTGGCCATCGGCAGCCCCGGTGGCAGCCGTATCATCGGATACGTGGCGCAAAGCATCATCGCGCATCTGGACTGGGGCATGGACGTGCAACAGGCGGTTGCGGTGCCGCATGCAGTCAACCGGTTCGGTAAATATGACCTTGAAGAGGGCACCAGCGCCGAAGGCTTGACCGCCGCCCTGACGGCCATGGGGTACGACGTTGGCACCCGCGCGCTGACCTCAGGTATCCACGCGATATCCATTGGTGATATGCTACAAGGCGGCGCCGATCCACGCCGCGAAGGCATCGCACTGGGCGACTAGGCAAAAGGAAAACCGGTATGACCAAACACGAAAGCCTGCCGCGCAACGAAGACGGTATTAAAACTGCGCTTGGTGTGCTCAAGCAGCAGTTTGGTGAACGCTTGCAAACCGGCCAGTCGGTGCGCGAACAGCACGGCCACACCACGACGTGGATCGAAAACCAACCGCCCGACGCGGTGGTTTTTGCACAGTCCACCCAAGAGGTATCCGATATCGTAAAGGTCTGCGCTGAACACCGGGTGCCGATCATTGCTTATGGCACAGGCACCTCGCTTGAGGGGCATCTGAACGCACCCGCAGGCGGCATCAGCATCGACGTCAGCCAAATGAACCAAGTGATCGAGGTGAATTCAAGCGATCTGGATTGCCGTGTCCAGCCCGGTGTCACGCGCGAAGACCTCAATACCCATTTGCGCGATCAGGGGCTTTTCTTTCCGATTGATCCCGGCGCCAATGCATCGTTGGGCGGGATGGCTGCGACAAACGCCTCGGGGACCAATGCGGTGCTTTATGGCACGATGAAGGACAACGTCTTGTCGGTTGAGGCGGTCATGCCCGATGGTCGTATTATCCGCACAGGGACCCGTGCGCGCAAATCCTCGGCGGGGTATGACCTGACCCGGCTGCTGGTGGGCTCCGAAGGGACGTTGTGTATCATCACTGAAATTACCCTACGCCTGCGCGGCATCCCCGAAGGGATCAGTTCGGCGCGTTGCTCGTTTCCAACGGTGGATGCGGCCTGCCAAACCGTGATGGCGGTGATCCAATACGGCCTGCCTGTTGCGCGGATCGAACTGCTGGATACAGTCATGGTGCAAGCGATCAACGCCTACGCCAAACTTGGCCTGCCCGAGACGCCTTTGTTGCTGTTGGAATTCCACGGCACAGAGGCCAGCGTGATAGAGCAGGCAGATGTCTTTGGCATGTTGTCTGGGGAACATGGCGGCACCGGCTATCAAGCCACAACAACCGCCGAGGAACGCAACAAACTGTGGAAGGCACGCCATGACGCCTATTGGGCGATGCTGCAATACCGTCCCGGCGCGGACGGTGTCGCGACAGATGTCTGCGTGCCGATCTCTAGATTGGCGGAATGCGTGAACATGGCCCAAGACCGCGCGGCCGAACTGGGCCTTGTGGTGCCTGTGATCGGCCATGTTGGGGATGGTAATTTTCACGCAACGCCGCTTGTCGATATGACCAACGCAGACGAGGTCGCCAAGACTGCGGACTTTGTCAGCTGGCTGAATGATCTTGCGATCTCGATGGAAGGGACCTGCACTGGCGAACATGGCATCGGGCAGGGCAAGCGCACCTATCTGGTCAAAGAACTAGGTGCTGCGACGGATTTCATGGGGGATATCAAACGGGCGCTTGATCCTCAAAACATTATGAACCCGGGCAAGATTATCTAACCCAGTATCGACGGCACACCGCAGCTGCATAGCGATTCTTTGGGGCGCCACCCGCAACGCTTGGTTTAATCGGCTGCCTTATGGCGCATTGTGCGGCGCGGTTTGTGCACAGCGTCTTGTGCCCTCACCAACGGCGATACATCACACATTGCCTAGGCTGTGTCGCCTAGTTCAAGGTTCTTTGCACGCAGATATGTGACCTTGGTTGGCACATCAAACCGGTCAGAGGCCGCTTGCGACCGCCCTTGAACCCAAGCTTCGGAAAAATCATGGGCAGGCATCAAAAAGGCCAGCCCGAATGCCTCTGCCTCTGCTTTGGCATCTTCCATGTCTGGTTTGTACAAAGCCTGAACGCCGCAGCCGGGGTTCGCTTTTTGTGTTTCTTTTATATGGATTGCCCAGTGGCCAAGGGCTGTCGCCACAATGACGCGATCGTCGCGTTTGCGCCCCGTCCGGGGCAGCCAGATCACCGGGCGGCGCTGCAAGGGGACTTCCAACATTATTTCGTTTGGGCGATGAGAGTATTCAATATCGACGCCAGCATTTTTGCACACCGCATCCAAAGATGCCCCGTCACGAAAGCCCCATTCATGGGCTAATCTGTCTGCCATAACTTCGATTTCCAAACGCGGATGGTGCGATGCATTCGGTTCAACAAACGGGTAGGGCGGACGTCTAGCGGGCATAGTGGTAACCTTTCACACAAACACTGCATCGTTTGGTAGATCGAAAAGATTACGATAGTGAAAATATTTTGCATGCGCGTCTGCTGATACTCTTGGTGCGTGCCACAGGCCCGCCGTACAGGCTTATATGTCGCTTTCCCGCTATGACCGGTCGGGCGCGTTTTGCGCGCGTTTTCAGGCTTCGGTAATGCTGTAGCCAGATACTAGAACAGGGAATCGTGGCCATGAAAACGCAAGTCAAAGCTTTGGTCGTCGGGGGTGGCGCGGTAGGCACCTCTATTGCGTATCATCTCGCAGCGGCGGGCTGGGATGATGTGATGCTGCTGGAACGCGACGAGCTGACGTCGGGTTCCACCTGGCATGCGGCGGGCCTTTTGCCCTATTTCAACATGTCCTTTGCCACGACCCACATCCACGACTATTCGATCCGGTTCTATAAAACACTGGAAGAAGAAACCGGCCTGAACGCAGGCTTTGCAGTCGTCGGCAACCTGCGCATGGCACAAACGCAAGAGCGCATGGATGAATACATGCTCTATGCCTCCACGGCCGAGACCTGCGGTGTGCCCTACCAGTGGATGACCCCGGATCAGATTAAAGCCAAATGGCCGCTGATCGAGACCTCTGACCTCAAAGGCGCGCTCTATCACCACACGGATGGCTACATTAACCCCGCCGATGTGACGATGGCGATGGCCAAGGGCGCGCGGCAACGTGGCGTGATGATCGAACGCAAATGGCAGGCGGACGCGTTTCATTGGAACGGCACTCATTGGGAGGTGACCGCCACAAAGATGATCGAAAAGGGTGGCAACCTTGTGCCCTCTGACGAACAGGTGGTCATCACAGCCGAACATGTCGTCACGGCCTCTGGCAACCACGCACAGCGCACCGCGCAGATGCTCGGGATCAAGATGCCCGCCATCCCGGTAGAACACCAATTCATCGTGATGGACCAAGACCCCGATCTGGTGAAATTCCGCGCCGAAGGCAATGTTGAGCATCCGGTGATCCGCGACGCCGATGCGCAGTCTTATGTGCGCGAAGAACGCGGCGGCTGGATTTTGGGTGTCTACGAGAAAAACGCGCCTGCACGCTTTGAATATGGGGTGCCTGACAGCTTCCGCGCGGATCTCTTCCAACTGGACCTTGAACGGATCGAAGAACAATACCTCGCCATGATCCACCGTATTCCGTCTTGCGAAGAAAGCGGTCTAAAGGATGATTTCAACGGCCCTATTTGCTATACGCCTGATGGCAACCCGCTGGTGGGCCCGGCGCCGGGCTTGCGGAATATGTGGCTGGCCGAAGGGTTCTCTTTCGGGATCACAGCCGCGGGTGGCACGGGCTATTATCTGGCGCAATTGATGGTCGAGGGCGAGGCCGAAATCGACATGGCGTCGCTGGACCCCAAGCGCTATGGCGACTGGATGACCACGGAATTTGCCGCGCGCAAGAACGAAGAATGCTACGAACACGTCTACATCCTACACCACCCGGACGAAGAACGCCCCGCGTGTCGCCCCCTGCGGACGTCCCCCGCCTATGACCGCCAAGCCGCACGCGGCGCGCAGTTCGGCTTTGTGAATGGCTGGGAACGGCCCAATTATTTTGGCCCCTTGGATGCGCCTGAAAACTTTGACCATGACGCGCGCAGCTTCCGCCGGGGCGGCTGGTGGCAGCATGCCGTCGATGAAGCGACAGCGATCCGCGAAGGGGCGGGCCTTATTGACGCCACGGCCTTTACCAAACATCTGATCAAGGGGCCCGGGGCCACGCAGTTTCTGGACTGGTTCACCTGCAACAAGCTGCCGTCGGTCGGGCGCATCAACCTCACCTATGCGCTGACGGGTCACGGCACGACGCGCACGGAATACACCATCGTGCGGTTGGCCGAAGACGAATATTACCTTGTGTCCGCAGGCGCTTGGACAGCCTATGACGCCGACTACCTGCGCAAAGCCATCGAGGATAAAGCACCCGAATTTGGCTATATCGAATGCCATGACGTCACCACGCAGTGGGGTGTTTTTGCCATCGCCGGCCCAAAATCCCGCGACGTGCGGAACGAGATCGTCAAAGACGCGGACCCGTCCACTGTGCTGTCCAACAAACGCTTCCCGTGGTTGACCATGCGCAACATCGAACTGGGCATGTGCCCTGTACGTGCCATCCGTGTGGCCTATACCGGAGAGTTGGGCTGGGAGTTGCACCACCCCATCGAGATGCAGAATTACCTCTTTGATCAGCTTGAGAAAGCTGGTGAAAAGCACGGGATGAAACTGGTTGGCGCGCGCGCGCAGAACTGGCTACGACAGGAAAAATCCTACCGCGCGTTCGGCAACGAGTTGGGGCGCGACGCCACCCCGCTTGAGGCGGACCTGCCACGTTTCATTGACCTCTCCAAAGACTTCCACGGCAAAGCCAAGCTTGAGGAAACCGGCGTGCGTAGTAAATGCGTGACGCTGCTGATTGACGGGCCCGCAGATGCCGACCCCTGGGGCCGCGAGGCGCTTTATCATGGTGAGACCCGCGTGGGTCGTCTGACCTCTGGCGGCTATTCGGTGGCCTTTGGGAAATCCATCGGCATGGGCTACGTCACGCCCGATCTGGCTGTGCCCGGCACCAAGCTCAAGGTCAAAATGCTGAACCAGTTGTGGGACGCAGAGATCACCGAAGACAGCCCCTATGACCCCAAAAACGCCCGCATCCGCGTGGACGGCTAACGGGTCGCGATAAAGGCTAGGTTGTTTGCAGGCATCTCAATGCGCTGGACGTCCGTGGCCCCCGCGATACGCAGCCAGTCTTCGATTTGGGTGTCATCTTTGTAGCCAATCGCGGGGTTCGCGCCGCTAAGCTGCGCATGAAACCGCGCGTCACCGTCGCTGGTGAGCTGGCCTGCGCGCATGAAAGGCCCATACAGAACGAATTTTCCGCCGGGCACCAGCGCGCGCAACGCTTGCGTTACGACATTTATGGTTTCCGCTGTTGTGATCAGATGCGTCAGGTTAATCAGCACAATTAGGTTTTGCTGCCCGAACCGTGCGCTCCAATCTCCGCGCGTGGCATCCAGATGCTGTGCCGCTGCTATATTGTCCAAGTCAGCCTCGGCCGCATAGGCGTTGATGCTGGCCAGACGGATAGGGTCAAATTCAGTCGGTTGCCACGTCAGACCCGGCAAACTGCGGGCAAAGGCTGCTACGTGCTGGCCTGTGCCACTGGCCAGCTCCAATGCTTTGCCTTTTTGGGGCGCGTGGTCACGCAGCAGCATACAAAGCGCATCGGCATTTCGTTCAGCGGCGGGGGCATACATCTTGGCGCCGTCGATCTGGGCGGCAACACTGGCAGTGGGCGGCAATTTGCGGGTCATGAAAACCGATCAGGGCTAAGGGCGGCAACTGTTTTTTGAGATAGAACGCTGGCGCGGCCCATAACGATATCAGCAACAAGCTGGGAGGCGGCAGGTGAGGTTTGTATACCATAGCCGCCCTGTCCTGCACACCAGATAAATTCAGGCACGTGGCGGTCACGCCCCAAGACCAATGTGCGGTCGGGGGCAAAGCTGCGCAGCCCTGCCCAACTGGACAGCATGCGGGTGACGGGTGGGGTGACCATATCTTGATACCGTGCGATGCCTTGGGCCAGCGTAATATCGTCGGCCCATGCGTCATGCGGCGGGACCGGGTCTTCGTCGGCAGGCGACACAAGCAATGCACCGGCATCGGGTTTGGCGTACCAGCTTTCGCGAATGCCGAAAAAGATAGGCCAGCCTGTGACATCCGCGCCCGCAGGGGCAGGAATGCGCGCCATGGACCGCCGGTGAGGGACAATACCCAGCGGCGCAATCCCCGCCTTTTTTGCCACGTCGTCCGCCCAAGCACCTGCTGCATTGACCAGCAGCGGGGCGTGGTACACGTGATTGCCGGCGCGCACCTCCCAGTGCTGGCCCGTGCGCGTGATTAGGTCAACCCGCCGGCGCGTCAGGACCTGCCCACCATTGCGGCGCAGCGTTTTAGCGAACCCCTGCAACAGCCGGTCTGTATCGATGTCCTGCGCGTCGGCGTGATAGGCGGCGCGGTGCAGTTTCGCGGGGTCAAGCACCGGGATCATCGCACAGGCCTCAGCCGGGGTGATCTCGGTTAGGGCCATATACTGCATATCCGCGACAAAGCCCGCATCCTCATTTGGGTGCGCCAGCAGCATCAGACCCCGTGGGCTGAGGTACCCCCCGTCATGATCACGCAAATACGCTTCGCTGGCGCGGTTCAAGGCTTGGACGCTGGCTGCGCCGTAGTTCTTTTCCAGCAGGGCAGCAGAGCGTCCCGATGCGTGGTAGCCAAGGCTGTCTTCGGCTTCAAGCAGGGTCACGTTGGCATCCGCCGACAAGCGCGCCGCAGCAGACAGCCCAGCCATGCCACCGCCGATGACAATAATGTCCGTCACGCCTGTTCTTCGATCCGGTCGGTTGCGGGGGGCGGTGTGGGGGTAAGGGCGGCAAGCTGCGCGTAAACCTCAGGCGTCATCTTGTAAGACAACGCGGCCAAAGACGGCGCCAATTGTTCAGCGGACCGGGCAGAGATAATTGGCGTAGGTCCCGTTTCATGCGCTGCAGCCCACGCCACGCCCAAGGTCGCGGGATGTTCGGCCAAGTCCGCTGCAAGGGCCGCAAAATCGACCGCGGCTTGGTGCATCCACGCGGGTCCATAGCGTTTGGCGTAGCCGTCGTCTTCGACTAACCTGCCGGATGCGCCGCTGGCGTATTTGCCCGTCAGCAGCCCGCCGCCCAAGGGCGAATAGGGCGCACAGGCCACGCCCATGTCTGCACACATTGGCAGGATCTCGACCTCGGCTTGTCGTTTCACAAGGTTGTACATCGGCTGCAGGATATCCACCGTCAAATCGAATTTGGCGGCGATCCCTATGGCCTTGACCACCTGCCATGCGGCAAAATTCGACAGACCTACATAACGGATTTTACCTGCTGATTTCAGCTCGGCAAAGGTCTCCATGGTTTCGTGCAGATCGGTGTCAGGGTCAAAGCGGTGCAGATAAAGGATATCGACCATATCCATCTGCAGGCGCTGGCGCGATACCTCAAAGGTATCGGTCATGTTGGCGCGGCCCGCACCGCCCGCATAGCCGACTTTGGTCGCGACAATCAGGCGATCGCGGGCGTCTGTGATGAAGCTGCCCAGCAGCGCCTCGGACGCGCCATCGGTGTATAAGTACGCGGTGTCATAATGCGTGATCCCGGCGTCCATGCATTCGTCAAACATCTGTTGAGAGGCCGCAGCATCAGCGCGGCCCCCAAATTGCATGGTGCCAAAAGCAAAGCGGCTGGCGGGCGTGCCATCAAGGCTGGTCAGTATTTTTGTCATGCCTCAGGATTGGCATGCGCGCCTGCGTCATGCAACGTGCAATCAAAGGACATCTGAGCGGAAGGGGAAATCCATGATCATCGTTGATAAACAAGACTTGCAAGGCACGGCACGTGATGCGGCGGGGCCGGGCTGGACCAGTCTGCGGCTTTTGGTGAAATCGGATGGCATGGGGTTTTCCATGACAGAAACGCAGGTTTTACCGGGTGCCGTGTTGCAGCTGGAATATAAACACCACATCGAGGCGTGTTACTGCATCGGTGGAACTGGCGTTGTGACCGAAACTGACACGGGCGTGCAGCATCATATCAAACCGGGCGTTCTTTATGCGCCCAACGCCCATGACGCGCATGAAGTTCGCGTGGTCGGGGATGACCCCTTGCATTTCATCTGCGTGTTTTCGCCCGCCTTGCAGGGTGATGAAGTTCACGGGCCTGATGGTAGCTATGCGTCCTCTGGGTCGGGCTGAAACCCCAACACAAAGTCTTGGACTTTTGCGTGGCTCATTTCGCAGGGGTATAGGCGCGGGCCTGCTTTCAGCAGGTATAGGTTCAGGCTGATGTAATCGGCCCCGCCCAATTGCTCGGCTACGAATTTGATCGATTTGCCACTGTTAAAGACGGTTTTGGTCGCAACATACCGGCGATTTTCAAAGTGCCCGGTGATCGTGCGGGCGGGCAGGTCACGCAGCGCTTGGACGACGCGTCCAAGCACCGGGTCGGTCATGTCTTTTGGCCGATTTTCGGTTCTGTCCCTGCTTCGATGCGGGCAATGTTGGCGCGGTGCCGCCAGAATATCAGCACACCCAAAGCGGCTGCGAGCAAGGCGCCGGGATAGCCCCATGCCCACATCAGCGGCACCGATGCCACGGCGGACACCAAGGCCCCCATAGAAGAAATGCGTGTCGCGGCGGCACCGGTCAGCCATGCCAGACAGGCGGCCAGACCGGCCATGAAATGCAGTGCCAGCAGGATACCAAGAAACGTGGCCACGCCCTTACCGCCCGCGAATTTCAGCCACACAGGATAGCAATGGCCGATCATCGCGGCAAAGGCTGCAACTTGTGCGGCGTCCTCGCCTGCGATGGCCCGGGCCAATAGCACAGCAACAGCCCCTTTGGCGCCATCCAACAGCAGGGTGAGGAAAGCGGCTGCTTTGTTCCCCGTCCGCAGCACATTGGTTGCACCGATATTGCCCGAACCGATGTCGCGCAGATTGCCCAACCCCATCACTCTGGCCAGTACGATGCCAAAAGGGATGGATCCCAAAAGGTATCCGATCACGGCCCAAAGGGCTAAAATGTTTGTGGTGTTTTCAACGATTGGCATCAATTTACCCCAAACACGCGGTTGCCCGCCACATAAGTCGCCAGCACGCGGCCTTGCATGCGCGCGCCATCAAAGGGCGTGTTGCGCGATTTCGAATGTAGCTTGGCGCGGTCCATCAAGAAAGGCGCGTCCGGGTCAAAAAGCACTAAATCAGCCGGCGCACCAACCGCAAGCCGCCCACTATCAAGCCCCAGGCGTTTTGCCGGGTTCAGCGACATCGCGCGCCAAAGCGTCGGCAGGTCAATCAGTTCCGCATGATAAAGGCGCATCGCAGCCGGTAGCAGCGTTTCCAGTGCCACAGCGCCAGAGGCTGCCTCTTCGAACGGCAGACGTTTGCTTTCTTCGTCTTGTGGTGTGTGCATGGACGAAATAATATCGATCAATCCGGTTCTGACCGCATCAGCAATGGCCAGCCGGTCTTGTTCGTCGCGCAGGGGCGGTTTGATCTTAAAGAAGGTCCGGTAATCGGCCACATCCAGTGCGTTCAGCGTCAGGTGATGAATTGACGTGCCTGCCGTCACATCCAGCCCGTTTGCCTTGGCGCGTTCCAGTGCGGGCAGGGCGCGTGCGCAGGTGATCTGGTCGGCATGATAGCGCGCGCCCGTCATCTCA
The DNA here is from genome assembly GCA_045104955.1 of Roseobacter sp. GTDB lineage: Bacteria > Pseudomonadota > Alphaproteobacteria > Rhodobacterales > Rhodobacteraceae > Roseobacter. The sequence goes on along the minus strand of JBGCDB010000072.1, from coordinate 8,268 downwards.
ACCAGTGCCAAGTCCCGATCCAGTGCCATGCGTTCGGCCATGGGCGAGACCGCAGGCAACCCGCGCAGGGATGCGAATTTGCCAGAGGTGGCCGCGGCCCCTTGGCTCAGGCCCGGATCTTGTGGATGGGCGATAACCAAGGCCCCCAAGGATCGCGCATAGGTCAGTGCGCGCGACAAAACTTTGGTGTTGGTGACCACGCGGTCGCAATCAGTAAAGGCCACGGCGCCTGCGTCCATCAGAAAGCTGATTTCTGTCATCTCTGCGCCATCGCGGCCCTTGGTGAGGGCGGCCATCGGCAAAACCCGAACGGGGGCTGCTTCATTAGCGCGGCGTGTGACAAATTCGAGCGTTTCGGGGTTGTCGATCGCGGGGGTGGTGTCAGGACGTGTCACCATCGTGGTGACCCCGCCTGCTGCCGCCGCAAGCCCCGCAGACCGATAGCTTTCCTTGTGCCGCTCGCCCGGTTCGCAGACCTTTACGCCGATATCGACAAGGCCCGGCGCAAGGTGCTTGAGGTTGCAGTCGATCACCTCGCCGGTTTCGCCGCGAAACGGATTCGTTTTATTATCAAAGACTTGTCTGATAATTCCTTCAGAAATCGTTACCCCACCGACCGCCACCGTGCCGGTCTCGGGGTTCACGAGGCGCGCGTTGGTCAGCGTAACCGTCGTCATGAGCCGACCCAGACCATCAGCCCAACCACAAAGAACGCCACCAGCAAGGCCAGCATTGCGATGCGCCCGGACATCGCCGCATCAGAGGGGCGCTTTTTCTGTGGCGCTGCCCCGCTGTAAGGCTGTGCCGACGGGGTGGAGAGGTCAACAGGTGCGCTCCAATCTGTGCTGTCTTGGGTGTAGGTGCCGATCAACGTCACCTCTGGGCCCGTTGAAAGCGTCATGTCCTGGCCGTTGAAGCTTTTGGAAAATAACAACAAAACATATCCATCAAGCGCATCCAGCTTGGGTTTGTCTGGTTCTGTTTGCTCAGATGGTACGCCTTGGCCTTCGGTCAGATAACCGGCCAATCCAACCCCTGCCAGATCGCTCGTCGGGAAGACTTCGACAGTGGTGGTATCCAGATGGGGTGCGTTGAGCAGATCGCGTGCAAGGTCTGCCTTGGGCCGGGTTTTCAGTGCGTCGGCCATGTCAGCCACGGCGCGGTTGACGGCAAAGACGCGGATCACGCCTTGTTCGTTTGTGGAAATTTCTATCGTGCTCATGCTGCCCCCCGTGTCAGGCGCAGGTTGCGCGCCAAAAGGTCCATCGCCGCCATGCGTACGGCGACGCCCATTTCAACTTGGTCTTGGATCACGCTGCGGTTGATGTCATCCGCAAGCGTGCCGTCAATTTCCACACCGCGGTTCATCGGGCCGGGGTGCATTACAATCGCATCGGGTTTGGCATGGGATAGCTTTTCCGCATCAAGACCGTATCGGTGATAATATTCCCGTTCGCTGGGGATAAAGCCGCCATCCATGCGTTCGCGCTGCAGCCGCAACATCATGACAACATCGACGTCCTGCAGGCCGTCTTGCATGTCGTCAAAGACCTCGACCCCGAATTCCGAAATGCCCGCGGGCATCAAGGTAGGCGGGCCAATCAGGCGAATGCGGTTTTCCATTTTGCCCAGCAGCATGATGTTGGACCGCGCCACACGGCTGTGCGCGATATCGCCGCAAATGGCGATGGACAGCCGGTGCAACCGACCTTTGGCGCGGCGAATTGTCAGTGCATCCAGCAGGGCCTGCGTGGGGTGTTCGTGCCGCCCGTCGCCTGCGTTTAGCACCGCGCAATTGACCTTTTGTGCCAGCAAATCGACAGCACCCGAATGCGGGTGCCGCACCACCAGCAGGTCGGGATGCATCGCATTCAACGTCAGGGCCGTATCAATCAGCGTCTCGCCTTTTTTCAGAGAACTGGCCTGCATGGCCATGTTCATCACATCCGCGCCCAGACGTTTGCCTGCGATTTCAAAGCTGGCTTGCGTCCGGGTGGAATTTTCAAAGAACATGTTGATTTGCGTCAGCCCGGTCAGCGCATCTGCGTGTTTGTCAGGTTGACGGTTCAGGGCGGCATATTGATCGGCCAGATCAAGCAAAGTGTTGATCTCTTCGGGGCGCAGGGCCTCGATACCAAGCAGATGACGGTGTGGGAACGACATGGGGGGCAGCCTTTGACGATTTGCCACCTTATAGGTAGGGGCTGCGCGCTCGGCAAGGCGTGGCTTTCGCTGTTCAGTTCGGATCCCGGGCGGCATAAAGTAGCACAATGGAATCAGCAGAGTATCATCACGCGCTTGCTCTTTTGCAGTGGCAGGTCGAATTGGGCGCGACAGATGCCATCGGCGATGCGCCTGTGGACAGGTATGTTGTGCCTCAGGCGGTGGAAAAGCCAAAGGCTGCTGCGACACCAACGGGCGCTATGGAAATAGCCAAACCTGATGCCGTGTCTGACGCGCGCCGTGCAGCGGGTGCCGCCACAACGCTACCAGAACTTGAGACGGCATTGGCGGCCTTTGAGCATTGCACGTTGAAGCGTGGCGCGCGCAATCTTGTTTTTGCCGACGGTGTGGCTGGGGCGCGGGTGATGATTGTCGGTGAGGCCCCGGGCCGGGACGAGGACCGCGAGGGGCGCCCCTTTGTGGGCCGCGCCGGACAGTTGCTGGACCGGATGTTGGCCGCGATTGATATGGGGCGCGATCATGCGACGGATCCAGTGTATATCACCAATATTCTGCCGTGGCGGCCGCCACAAAACCGCGACCCTAACCCGGATGAAATTGCGATGCTGCGCCCGTTTGTCGAACGTCATATCGCCTTGGCGCAGCCTGATGTGTTGGTTGTGATGGGCAATATCTCGGCGCAGGCATTGTTGGGCAAACGTGGGATTACCCGGCTGCGTGGCAATTGGATGGAAAGCCAGGGCTTGCCCGTGATGCCGATGTTTCACCCTGCCTATTTGCTACGCAATCCCGCCGCTAAACGCGAGGCTTGGGCGGATTTGCTCAGCCTCAAAGCCCGACTGATGGAGACCCCAAAGACATGAGCCGCATTGACGAGAGTAAAGAGTTCATCGCGATCCGCATTGCGGTGTTGACGGTGTCGGATACGCGCGATGCATCGCAAGATAAATCCGGTGACGTGCTGGTGGGGCGGTTGCTGGACGCAGGCCACGAACTGGCCGACCGGCGCATATTACCGGATGAACGCGACCAGATCGCAGATCAGCTGCGCGCCTGGTGCGCGGACGAAAGTGTCGATGTTGTACTGTCAACTGGCGGCACCGGGCTGACGGGTCGCGACGTGACCGTCGAGGCGCACCGCGATGTCTACGAAAAAGAGATCGACGCGTTTGGCACGGTGTTCACGATGATCTCGATGCAAAAGATCGGCACCAGCGCGGTACAAAGCCGGGCCACGGGCGGCGTAGCCAATGGGACGTATTTGTTTGCCTTGCCGGGCAGTCCGGGGGCCTGCAAGGACGCATGGGATGAAATTCTGGGCAAACAGCTCGATTTTCGGCACCGCCCCTGCAACTTTGTTGAAATCTTGCCGCGACTTGATGAACATCAACGACGGAAATAGCCCACAGCTTCGTTATAGGGTGTGAGGGTTGGTATTTGCACGCCGACCGCTACCTATATAGCCTGAGTTTCAGGAAAAAGCCGAAGGTTCGCTGACATGCGCTTTTTGCGTCAAAGTATGATTGGGTTGTTTCTAGCGTCGCTGACGCTGGGCTTGTTGGTCTATGCAGGGCAATTGGTCAGCGGTGCTTTGCAAGAACGTCTCAGCAACGAACGCCCGGCACCGCCCGCACGCGAACGGGTTTTTGTGGTCAACCTGATCACGGCCGAAGCGGGTCGCGCTGTGCCTGTTCTCAAGACGTTCGGAGAGGTCGCGTCACGCCGCACGCTCGAATTACGATCTGCTGTCGGTGGTCGTGTTGTCGCGCTTTCACCGGCGTTTGAAGATGGTGGAGCCGTCGCCGCGGGCGCGCTGCTGGTTACGATTGATCCGGCTGATATGCAGTCTGACGTGGACCGTTTGCGCGCTGATTTGGCCGACGCACAAGCCGAGGTGCGCGATGCAGATCGCGGTCTTGATTTGGCGCAACAAGAAGAACGCGCAGCCCAAGCGCAAGTGGCCCTGCGCGCGCAAGCCTTTGCGCGGCAGACGGATTTGGCGGCGCGGGGTGTGGGTGCTGCAACGGCGGTGGAAACGGCTGAACTTGCCGCCGCTGCTGCACGGGCTGTTGTTTTGGCGCGGCGGCAGGCCGTGACCCAAGCCGAAGCGCGTATTGATCAGGCTGCTACGCGGCTGTCGCGGGCAAATATTGCCTTGGCAGATGCCGTCCGCAACCTCGAAGACACCACCATCGAGGCCCCCTTTGAAGGTACGATCAGTGATACGAATGTGGTTGAAGGTGGCTTGATTGCCGTCAACGAACGGCTTGCGGATCTGATTGATCCCAACGATCTTGAGGTCGCTTTTCGTGTGTCTACGGCGCAATATGCGCGTCTGTTGGATGGGTCGGGCCAGCTGATCAAAGCATCGGTCACAGTGACTTTGGACGCGTTGGATGCGGATTTGAAAGCAAGCGGCGTCATCAACCGGGTCAGTGCAGCGGCGGGCGACGGCCAAACGGGTCGGTTGGTCTTTGCGCAGCTTGATCCGGCGCCAGGGTTCAGGCCGGGTGATTTTGTCACCGTCGAAGTGCAAGAACCCGCCGTCGAGAACGTCGTGCGGTTGCCCGCCTCGGCGCTGGGCAGCGCGAACACGGTATTGGTGCTTATGGGCGAAGACCGTTTGGACGAGATCGCGGTGGAATTGGTCCGACGTCAGGGCGACGATGTCTTGGTTCGGTCAGAGGCGCTGCAGGGGCGTGAAGTCGTACGCGAACGGTCGCCTTTATTGGGCGCGGGCATAGCCGTGCGGCCCATTCGTTTGGGGGCAGCACGGGCTGCCACTGACCCGCCCGAAATGCTGCACCTAAGCGACGAACACCGCGCACGGCTGGTGGCATTGGTAGAGAAAAACACCACCATGCCTGCACCTGCAAAAGCGCGGGTTCTGGCGCAACTGGCCGAAGCGCAGGTGCCTGCGCGCATAGTCAAACGGATCGAAAGCCGGATCGGAGGGTAGGCCATGGCGCGCGAAATGCCCAAAGCTGCCGGCGGTATCCTGTCGTATTTTACCCGGCATCGCACCTTGGCAAACCTTTTGTTTGTGCTGCTTATTTTGCTGGGCTTGGCCGCTGTGCCCAATATGCGCACTCAGTTTTTTCCGGACATCATATTAGACAACATCTCGGTCACGACAGTGTGGGAGGATGCGGGCGCCGAAGATATTGACCGGGCGATCGTCCAACTGCTGGAACCTGCGTTGCTGGCGGTGGATGGGGTGGAATCGTCCTCTGCGAGTGCGCGCGAAGGGCGGGGCACCATCACGTTGAACTTTGAAGCAAACTGGGACATGTCGCGCGCGGCTGACGATGTGCAAAACGCGGTCGATGGGGTGACCGACCTGCCCTCCGAAGCCGAAGAGCCTGTGGTTCGGCGGTCGTCTTGGGGGGACCGGGTCACAGACGTGGTGATCACGGGGCCGGTCAGCGCCGAACAACTGGCGCTTTTTGCTGATGAATTGGTGGTGCGTTTGTTTGCCCAAGGGGTCACGCGCACGGTGGTTCAAGGTATCGCGGACCCGCTTACTTTGGTCGAGGTGCCTGCCTTTCAACTGATTGCCAACGATATCACCATGGCCGAGATTTCTGCCGCCATCGCGGCCGAGGTCGATACCGACCCTGCAGGTGACATCACGGGCGTCAACACCCGCGTGCGCACCGGCTCTGAAAAACGTGGCCCGGCCGAAATTGCCGCCATCGTGCTGCGGTCAAATCCGGATGGGTCCAAGCTGTTGGTGGGCGATGTGGCCATCGTTACGCGCGAAGGGGTCGACCGGCAGCGTGCGTATTTCGTGGGCGATGCACCTGCGATCACCCTGCGGGTCAACCGGTCTGCACAAGGCGACGCAATAACGATCCAGAAACGCGTCGAAGATGTGGCGGCAGCCCTTCAGGCGACCTTGCCCGCTGGGGTCACCGTAGAGCTTATCCGTACCCGCGCCGAGGCGATTTCATCGCGGTTGAACCTGTTGATAGAAAATGGGTTGATGGGCTTGGGCCTTGTGGTCTGTTTGCTGTTTTTGTTCCTGAATGCGCGTACAGCATTGTGGGTGGCAGCGGGTATTCCTGTGGCGATGCTGGCTGCGATTTCGATCATGTATGTTGGGGGTCTGACGCTCAATATGATCTCGGTCTTTGGGTTGATCATCACGCTGGGAATTGTCGTGGATGACGCCATCGTGGTGGGCGAACACGCCGATCACCGGTTTCGCTATTATAACGAGACCCCCATGCAAGCTGCTGAGAATGCAGCGCGGCGCATGGCAATGCCGGTCTTTGCCGCGACCCTGACGACGATTATTGCGTTCTTTGGGCTGGTTGTGATCGGGGGGCGCTTTGGGGCCTTGATCGAAGATATCCCGCTGACCGTGATTGCCGTTTTGGCCGCATCCTTGGTGGAATGCTTTCTGATCCTGCCCAACCACATGGCCCACGCATTGGCGGCAAAGGCCAAGGAACGCTGGTATGATTGGCCCAGCCGTCAGGTCAACCGCGGTTTTCGCGCCTTTCGCGAACGTCTGTTCCGGCCCTTCATGGCGGGGGTAATCAAGGCGCGTTATGTGGTTTTAGCCGGTGTGGTGACCATTCTGGCCAGCCAGATTGCACTGTTCATCAGTGGCGATGTGCAATGGCGTTTCTTCAACGCGCCAGAGCGGGGGTCGGTCACGGGCAACTTTGCCATGGTTGAGACCGCAAGCCGCCAAGACACGCTGGACATGATGCGGATCATGCAACAGGCGACCGAAGAATTGGCCGCCGAATACGAGGACGAATATGGCACCAACCCGCTTGATTATGTAATCACGCTAGTGGGCGGGAACACGGGCCGGGGCCTGAGCGGTGTGGCCAGCAAGGATGCTGATTTGCTGGGCGGTATCTCCATAGAATTGATTGATGCAGAACTGCGCCCCTATTCCAGTTTTGCCTTTGTGGGTGACTTGCAGGAACGCGTTGAAAACCATCCATTGGCCGAGATCGTCAGCTTTCGGGGGTGGCGGTCTGGTCCGGGGGGGGATGGACTGAGCGTGCGGTTTTACGGTGCTGAAACCGAAAGCCTGAAAGCCGCCAGCCTTGATCTGCAAGAAGCCTTGTTGCGTTACGGCGAAGTAAGCGCGGTGCAAGACACGCTGGCCTATGACAAAGAGGAATTGATCCTTGATCTGACCCCGCAGGGGCAAGCTTTGGGGTTTCAGATTGATGATCTGGGCCGCAGCCTGCGCAACCGGTTGGGCGGGATTGAGGCAGCCACCTATCCCGAAGGGCCGCGCAGCGCGTCCATTCGGGTCGAATTGCCCAAAGGAGAATTGACGGCTGATTTTCTGGAACGTTCGCAGATGCGCAGCCCGAGCGGGATTTACGTACCGCTTGCGGATATCGTCAGCGTGGAAAAGCGCGTGGGCTTTAGCACCGTACAGCGCGAAAATGGCGTGCGGGTGATCTCGGTGACGGGGGATATTTCGCAAGATGACCCGCAACGCGCCTCTGAGATCGAAGCTGCGCTAAGCGACGAAATCCTGCCTCAGATCGGCGCGACACATCAAGTGGAATGGCAAATGGCCGGGCTGGCCGAACAGGAAAATGACTTTCTGAACAACGCGCTGACGGGGTTCATCTTGTGCATGGCAGGTATTTATCTGGTCTTGGCATGGGTGTTTTCCAGTTGGGCGCGCCCGATGATTGTGATGGCGATTATACCCTTTGGGTTGGTTGGTACGATCTATGGTCATGCCGCTTGGGATGTCCCGCTAAGCATGTTTACCGTCGTCGGCTTGCTGGGCCTGACAGGGATTATCATTAACGATTCCATTGTTTTGGTCACCACGATTGACGAATACGCCGAGGATCGCGGATTGATCCCGTCGATTATTGATGGGGCGTCAGACCGGTTGCGCCCAGTGATGCTGACGACGCTGACGACTGTGCTGGGGATGATGCCGCTGTTGTATGAGACAAGCCAACAGGCGCAGTTCCTAAAGCCCACGGTGATCACGTTGGTCTATGGTTTGGGGTTTGGTATGTTCCTGGTGCTTTTGGTCGTACCGGCGATGGTCGCGATGCAGCATGATGTCGCTCGTCAGATCGGCGC
>JBGCDB010000071.1:0-34264 GCA_045104955.1 Roseobacter sp. | reverse complement strand
CGGCGCAGGCTTGGCAGCAATCGGTTCCGGGGCAGCAGCCATCGGTGTTGGTAACGTTGCAGGCAACTACCTCGCAGGCGCTCTGCGCAACCCATCCGCTGCTGCATCGCAGACAGCAACACTCTTCATCGGCATCGCGTTTGCCGAGGCTCTGGGCATCTTCGCCTTCCTCGTCGCTCTGCTGCTGATGTTCGCTGTTTAAGACTTAAACAGACGACGATCCTTACGGTTGGGCGGCGCGATCATCGCGCTGCCCAATGTAATGGCCCGGTTCCACCGCAGCCCGTTTCTTGCAGGAGAAGACAATGGCAACTGAAACAAAAGGTGCTGATGCCGCAGCCTCTGCCCCCGGCATGCCGCAGCTAGACTTTTCAACATGGGGCAATCAGATTTTCTGGTTGGTTGTCACGCTTGTCGTGATCTATCTGGTGTTGTCAAAAGTGGCCCTGCCACGGATCGCGGCTATTCTGGCGGAACGCCAGGGGACGATAACAAACGATATCGCGGCGGCTGAAGATCTGAAAGCCAAAGCACAAGAAGCCGAAGCCGCCTACGACAAGGCCTTGATCGACGCGCGTTCCGAGGCACAACGCATCGTGGCTGAAGCGAAAGCAGAAATTCAAAGTGATCTGGATGCAGCAATTGCCAAAGCAGACGCCGAGATCGCAGCAAAATCCGCCGAGTCTGAAAAGGCGATCGCCGAAATTCGCGCAGGTGCCGCAGATGCGATAAGCCAAGTTGCCGCCGACACAGCGCAAGAACTTGTCGCCGCCATGGGCAGCTCTGCAGATGCCAAAACCGTCACGGCGGCCGTTGGCGCACGGTTGAAGGGATAATGACCATGCGTAAGTACTCAAGCGTTTCCACATTCGCACTGGCGCTGGTTGCAGCAAACCCGGCGTGGGCCGCATCCGGCCCATTCTTTTCACTGGGCAACACAGACTTTGTTGTTCTGCTCGGTCTGATCGTTTTCATCGGTATTTTGGTGTATTTCAAAGTGCCGGGCATGATTGGTAATATGTTGGATAGCCGTGCGGACGGCATCCAATCTGAGTTGGACGAAGCCCGCGCTTTGCGCGAAGAAGCTCAAACGCTGCTTGCCAGCTACGAGCGTAAGCAACGGGACGTGCAAGAACAGGCGGACCGTATCGTTGCTGCCGCAAAGGAAGAAGCGACAACAGCTGCTGATCAGGCGCGCGCAGACCTTGAAGTGTCTTTGACACGTCGTATGGCCGCTGCCGAAGATCAGATTTCAAATGCGCAGGCCGCAGCCATTAAAGACGTGCGCGATCAGTCGATTACGATCGCCGTGGCCGCCGCTCAGGCAGTTATCGCAGACAAGATGACCGCTGCCGAGGGCAATGGCTTGATCGACAGCGCAATCGCTGAAGTAGAAGCAAAGCTTCACTAACACGCACCTCGCAACACCTAAGATGAACCCGGCCAATGGCCGGGTTTTTCGTTTTCGACCTTAAGTATATTGAAAAGAGTCGCTTATTTCTGGGGGTCCCCCGATTTACCAGTGACGTGGTCTAGCCTTTGACGTGCAACTTCTTCGTTAGCAGCTGACCGGACATCATTGCGTAGGCAGGTTTCAATATAATCCAGATGCGTTTCTATCGCCTCGCGAGCTGCTTTGGGGTCGCGCTTTTGCAGCCCGTCATTGATCGCTTTGTGCTGGCCAAGCAACAGGCTGCGCGCGGTGCGCTGTTTGAACATAACTTGCCTGTTGTAGAACACACCTTCGCGCAGCAGTTGATACATTGACCGCATCATATGCAGCATCACCACATTGTGGCTGGCCTCAATTATCGACATATGGAATTCCGCATCCAGCCGTGCTTCGTCTTCTGGGTTGCGCTTGCCATGTGCGACTTCCATCTGGTCCATAATGGTCTGAATGACCTTCAGATCTGTGGTAGAGGCCATGCGTGTAGCGCGCTCCGCTGCGAGGCATTCCATATCCCGGCGGAAAGACAAATAATCAAAAACAGCTTCTTCATGGCGGGCAAAAAGCTCTACCAGTGCTGGTGAAAATGCGGACCCGAGCACTTCTGCCACATATATACCAGCGCCAGCTTTGGCGGTCAGCAGTCCCTTGTTTTGCAAAAGACCTATCGCGTCTCGCAGGCTGGGGCGCGATACATGCAAGCGTTCGGCCAATTCGCGTTCAGATGGCAGCCGTTCGCCGGGGCGCAAAACGCCCCTTAGTATCAGTTCTTCGATCTGCCGTTCGACCGCAGCAGAGAGCTTTTCGGATTCTATTGGGCGAAATGGCATAATCTTTCCTCACACTGGTCAAACGATATTACCAATACATAAAGCCCGCAATTGTTATGGCTAACAAAGTTTTAAGGAAAGTAGGGCACTGGGTCGGTATGCGCCTGTTTGCCCGTTTTTTAATCTTGGTTTTTTGCTCTGTACTGTTGGGGTGCAATGGGGCCGGGCCCCATTTCACCGAACTTACCGCGACCCGCGTTACGATAGACGGGTCTACTTTCGACGTGCGCGTGCAACAAAACCTGGCTGAAGCCATTCGTGTCAATTCTGAATATGCGCCGCGCCTTGGCCCTATTGCCACGCGAGCAGGGCGCGCGATGGAACTGGTAAGCGGATGTTATGTGGTCCAAATTCGAGGCGATGCAGCTGTAACAACAGGTGTGTTAGACTGTGGTCAGAGCCAACTGGTCGAAGTGTTATTGGTCGGCGTGCACTACGAGTGTTACGCAGTTGAGACATACATCGCGAGTGCAGGCGATACGCAATACGTGGAATATGAATGCGATGCGGTACCAAACTGACGCCATCGCCCGTATGTCCTGGCGATCGCAGGCATGGGCGGGGCTTTACGGGTAAAGCAGTCTTCAATCGGCCGAATTAGTCAATATCTTGTGGATAAGTCCCTGTGTTGCGCAGATTGTGGTGTATCTGAGTTGACTCAGCAGGCTCTCGACAGTCACCCTGAGGTGTCACAGGAATCATCGGGCGAATGTTTTGCGCTTTTCCAAACTCAGACTGACAGGCTTTAAAAGCTTTGTAGATCCTACTGATCTGATCATTGCCGACGGGCTGACAGGTGTGGTGGGCCCGAACGGCTGTGGCAAGTCAAATCTGCTGGAGGCGCTGCGTTGGGTTATGGGCGAAAATCGCCCGACAGCCATGCGTGGCGGCGGAATGGAAGATGTGATTTTTGCGGGTGCATCGACCCGGCCCGCGCGCAATTTTGCCGAAGTCGCCTTGCATATCGATAATTCGGAACGGTTGGCCCCTGCAGGCTTTAACGACAACGACGCGCTTGAGATTGTCCGCCGTATCACGCGCGACGTAGGCAGCGCTTACAAGGTCGGTGCGAAAGATGTGCGCGCGCGCGATGTCCAGATGCTGTTTGCTGATGCGTCAACGGGTGCGCATTCGCCTGCTTTGGTGCGACAGGGGCAAATCGCGGAACTGATCAACGCCAAGCCAAAAAACCGACGTCGCATTCTTGAAGAAGCGGCAGGCATTTCTGGATTATATCAGCGTCGCCATGAGGCGGAGCTCAAGCTCAAAGGGGCCGAAACCAATCTTGCGCGCGTCGATGATGTGATCGAACAACTCGCCGCGCAACTGGCACAATTGGCGCGCCAAGCACGGCAAGCGGCACGCTACCGCGAGATTGGAAACGAATTGCGCCGGGCTGAGGGTATGTTGTTGTATCGGCGCTGGCGCGAGGCAGATGATGTACGCGCTGCCGCTGAAGAAACTGTGCGTGCCAAGGTAACCGCGGCGGCACAGGCCGAAGCGGCCGTGCGCGTGGCCGCCAAAGCACGCACTGCCGCCGAAGATGCCTTGCCGCCTTTGCGTGAAGAAGAAGCGATCGCCGCAGCGATTGTGCAACGGTTGGCGGTGCAGCGTGATACGCTAAGTGAGCAAGAGGCGCGCGCACAAAGCCTGATCGAAACTTTAACCCGCCGGATTGCCCAGCTTGCCCGCGATATTGAGCGCGAAGGCGGCTTAAATCGTGATGCGGTTGAAACGATCGACCGTTTGGAATGGGAGGCGCGCGAGCTCGCAAAAGCTGCCGAGGGCCACGACGAAGCCTTGGCCGCTGCCTCAGAAGAAGCGCGGGATGCGGCGGCTGTTTTGCAGACCCGCGAAGGCGAGATGTCTGAGCAAACTGAAGATGTGGCGCGTCTTGCGGCGCGGCATGGGTCGGCACAACGACTACTGGAAGACAACCAGAAAACTCAAACAAAGGCCGAAGCCGAAGCTGTGAAAGCACGCGATGCTGTAGAAACGTCTCAGGCAGCATTGCAAAAGGCGAGTGTTGATTTCACCGCAGCACAAAAGGCTGAAGCTCAAGCTGTCAAAACCGCTGCAGATGCCGACAAAGCTTTGATTGAGGCGGATGAAGCCCGTTCTGACACGCAAGGGCGCGAGGCGGAAGCCCGCGCGCACCGCTCAGAGGCGGAAGGTGAGATGAACGCGTTGCGCGCCGAAGCGGGCGCTTTGGCAAAGCTGTTGGAACGTGACACCGCCGAGGGCGGCCAAATCCTTGATAGGCTGCAGGTCAGTCACGGGTTTGAAAAGGCACTTGGCGCGGCATTGGCGGATGATTTGCGCGCCCCGCAGGTTGAGGCCGACGGCCCCTCAGGCTGGTCCGTTTTGCCGGGGTATACAGAACAACAGGCGCTTCCTTCTGGGGTTACACCGTTGACGCTGCACGTGTCGGTTCCCGACGTCTTGGAACGCCGAATGAGTCAAATTGGCCTTGTCGACCCTGATGAAGGGTCGCGGTTGCAGGCCGCGTTGAAACCCGGACAGCGCTTGGTATCTACAGAAGGTGATCTGTGGCGGTGGGATGGTTACCGCGCCTGGGCCGAAGATGCACCCTCGGCCGCGGCACTGCGCCTGCAACAGCTGAACCGACTGGAAGAACTGAAACAAGCGCTAGAACAAGCAACCCAAAAAGCCGAAGGCGCGTTGGCCGCGCACGAGACCCTGACAGCGCAATTGGCGCAGTTGACGAAAGCGGATGCAATGGCGCGGGATGCACGCCGCGCGGCGGATCGTTTGGTTGCTGACGCTGGGCGTGCCCTTAGCCGGGCAGAAGCCGATCGCAACTTGGCTGAGGGCCGGTTGGAATCGTTGGGTCTGGCCGTCACCCGTCACGAAGAAGAAGCCATGGCTGCGCGGGGGCGCGTGAAAGAGGCCGAGCGGGCGCTTGCTGATCTGGGTGATCTGGATCAGGCCCGCGCGCAGGTTGAAGCTGTGCGTGTCGCGGTCGAGGCGTCGCGTATTACGATGATGTCGCGCCGGTCCGTACATGACGAGTTGCGCCGCGAAGGCGAGGCGCGCACGAAAAGGTCGCAAGAGGTCACTAAAGAAATCAGCGGTTGGCGGCACCGTTTGGAAACGGCCGAAAAGCGCAATGCGGAACTGGTCGAACGTAAAGCCACCGCCGAGGCTGAATTGAAAGAAGCCAGCGCTGCGCCGGAAGAAATCGCTGCCAAACGGTCAGAACTTAGCGACGCTATAGCTGCCGCAGAAGCGCGCAAGGCCCAAAGCTCTGATCTGTTGTCCACTGCCGAAGGAACACTGCGCGAGGCCACGCTGGCTGAGCGTGACGCCGAGCGTGCCGCATCAGAAGCGCGCGAGGCACGTGCACGGGCAGAGGCCCGCAGTGAGGCCGCAAAAGAGACCGTCGCGCTGGCCGCGGAGCGTATCGCGGACGAAAGCCAGCTTACCCATAGCCAGCTTTTGACGCAGCTTGACATCACGCCCGAAGACATGCCGCGCGCCGAAGCCTTGGAAGCGGATGTGAACCGGCTAAAACGTCAGCGCGATGCGTTAGGCGCGGTCAACTTGCGGGCCGAAGAAGACGCGAAAGAGGTACAGGAAGAACATGATACCCTTTCGCAGGAAAAAGCTGATCTGGAAGAGGCGATCAAGACGTTGCGCGGTGGTATTGCCAGCCTCAACAAAGAAGGGCGCGAACGCCTGCTGACAGCCTTTGAGCAAGTGAATTCGAACTTTTCAATGCTGTTCACGCATCTTTTCGGTGGCGGCGAAGCTAATTTGGTCATGGTCGAAAGTGATGACCCGTTGGAGGCCGGACTAGAGATCATGTGCCAACCGCCCGGCAAAAAACTTTCGACCCTCAGCTTGCTGTCAGGCGGTGAACAGACGCTAACGGCAATGGCGCTCATCTTTGCGGTATTCTTGGCCAACCCTGCACCCATCTGTGTGCTGGACGAGGTGGACGCGCCGTTGGATGATGCCAATGTGACGCGCTTTTGTGACCTGCTGGATGAGATGTGCCGTCAGACCGACACGCGGTTCCTGATTATCACACACCACGCAGTTACGATGGCGCGGATGGACCGGCTGTTCGGGGTGACCATGGCGGAACAAGGCGTCAGCCAACTTGTGTCCGTCGACCTTAAAAAGGCGGAAACGCTTGTGGCGTGATCACTCGATTGTGTCGGGACAACTGCAACAAATCGCCTATCGTGCTCGGTATGAAAGCTATTATTACCCTGTGGCTGACCGTTTGCGCCGTACCGCTTTGGGCGCAAGATTGGGATTTGCGCGACCATGACCGTACTTTGACGGCGGCCGAGGTTGAAACACTGACAAACGGCCAGACGCTTGTTTTTTATGATGACGGACGATCGAAATACTCTGCTGGTGGTGCCTATTCTTATACCTATGCGTCAGGTGAAAGCGCCTTTGGACAATACCGGATCAAAGACGACGGCACGGTATGTATCCAATATCGCAATGGTTTTGGACGATGTGATAGATATGTTGAAAGCAGTGGGCGGATTGTACTCCTCACAGAAAATGGTCTGCGGTTTCCAGTGCGCCCGGCCCCATAAAAATGATCCTGCACGCCTAAGGCATTGCAGGATCACAAGGTAGAAAACAAACCTGAATGTATGTTTCAGCCAGAAAACTAAGTGTTAACGGCTAAAAAGTAGTAAACGCCTAGAGCGTCAAAGCTTGTTTAGCAGCGCAGGTGTGGGCCATGCATCGGCTGGCAGGCCAAGCCGCTTTTGTTCCTGTTGCACTGCAATACGGGTCCGCGCGCCTAAAATCCCGTCGATTTTTCCCACATCATATCCGCGGTTCTGCAGTTTTCGCTGCAGGGTTTTCATCTGCTCGCCGGTAAGGCCCTGCTGTGGTTTGCCGGACGCCATCTTTGGTGCGCCTTCGATCAAAGTGGCAAAATAGGCGGCTGTCACGACATAGGTAAAGCTTTGATTCCAGTCAAAATATACATTGAAGTTGGGGTATGTCATAAAGGCGGGGCCTTTGTGACCTTGTGGCAGGATCACGGACGCTTTGAGATTTGACGCAAGTGTACCGTTGCGGGCTTTAACACCCATTTCCGCCCACTTGCGCGCGGGCAGGGCCGTGTGAATACCGGTCATAGACCAATCCAAATTGTCTGGAACGACGACCTCTTGCAGCCATGGCTCACCCTTGCGCCAGCCGAAGTCTGCCAGCATCGCAGCTCCGGAAACCAAGGCATCAGGGGCAGACGTTTTTAACGAAACCTTACCGTCGCCGTCCGCATCAGTGCCATTTTTCAAAATGTCATGGGGCAGCATTTGCACCATTCCGATCTCGCCTGCCCATGCACCTGTTGTTGTCACAGGGTCGAATTCACCGCGTGCAAAGAGCTCAATCGCGGCAAAGACTTGCGGGCGAAACAGCTCTGGCCGGCGACAATCATGCGCCAAAGTGACCAAAGCATTTGCCGTGTTAAAGTTCCCTTGATAGCTGCCGTAGGCTGTCTCGAACGCCCAAAACGCCAAGATCACACCCCGATCTACGCCATAGCGCTGTTCAATCAGGTCGAAAACGGCATCAAATTCGCGCCCCTTTTGCTGCCCTTTCTTAAGGCGAGCATCTGAAATCAGGTTTCGCGCAAAATCCAAGAAAGGTTTTTGAAACACCCCTTGGCTGCGGTCTGCTTTTAGAACGCTTTGGCTTTGTCGAATGCCAGAGAAAAAACGATCAACGGTTTTCTGTTCGTACCCTTTTTGCCGTGCTTCAGTTTTCATATCTGCCACGAAAGAGGCAAAAGACCCACCGCAGGCGGACACTACGCTTGGTGGGACCATCAAGCTGAGGGCAAGGGCAATCATTGGCAAACGCATATGTAACTCCGGGTCAGATCGTTAAAACGGCGGTCAGCGTCACAAAAAAGACCATCACGCTCCAAGCTTTCCACAGCATGCTGATGCATGTGTCAACGTCTGTTGCGGAAAGAGCGTGGCGACCATCCGCGTTCACCCAAGGGAAATCGCGCAAGGTGCCGTCGTACGAACGCGGACCTGACAACGCGATATGTAGTGCCCGCGCCATTGCGGCTTCGGGCCAGCCTGCGTTGGGCGACCGGTGCAGGCGTGCATCGTGGTAGATGGCTTTGCCGTTCCAGTACCGGGCAGGCAAGGCGATCAACACGGCCGTCATACGCGCAGGGATCAAGTTTAGCAGGTCATCCAAACGCGCCGCCGCCCAGCCAAAGTCCTGATGTTTTGGTGTGCGATATCCAATCATACTGTCGGCGGTATTGACCATTTTATAAATGATAAGGCCAGGCAACCCTGCGCAGAGAAACCAGAAGGCAGGTGCGATCACACCGTCCGATAGGTTTTCCGCACCGCTTTCGATGGCGGCGCGTGCGACTTGGGATGCATCCATCTGCGAAGTGTCTCGGCTCACGATCATCGCAACGGCGCGCCGTCCAGCCTCTGTATCGGTCCGCATCGAAACGGCAACAGCTTGTACATGTTCGATCAAAGATTTGTGCGCCAATAATATGGCGGCACATATCACTTGCGCCACAGGACCAAGCATCGTCAGCAGTGCGCCCAACGTGGCCCCCAAGACGACCAAGACCGACACCGCGATACAACCCTTGGCCTTTTTGTGGGCCCCTTGGTTTAGACGTGCGTCCAGTTGTCCAACCACACGTCCCATCAAAACGGCAGGATGCGGAAGCTTGGACCACAGCCATTTCGGTTCCCCCAAAACGGCATCCACCACCATGGCCAAAACCAAAAGGGCCGCCATCATGTGAGGGCTGCCCTGACACGCGGCCAATGTACTGCAGCGGGGATGCCAAGCCGCAGCCAACGCGCGTTATATGGAAAGATACGTGTCCAGATGCGATGCCGGGCAAGGCGGTCTTGCCATTGGGCAGCATCATCTACGTCATAAAGCCTGAACAGCGACGTGCCACCTTGCAGTTTGGCACCTTTGGCAATCATCAATTGGTCCAGGCGGTCGCTTCCCGCTTTGAGTCGCAGGCGGGTTTGGGATGCCCATGCGGTGTCTTCGAGCGCGCGTGCCCCGATACAAAGAGCGGGGCCTGCAACGCTCCAGGGGCCAATGTTGTTTTTCAGGGCAGAGATGATTGTAGGGTCACCAATCGCAAACCCCAGACGCAGCCCGGCCAACCCCCAAAACTTGCCAAAGCTTTTCAGGATGATTGTGCCGGGTTCAGTTGCTTTGCCGATCATGCTGACATGGGGGGAGACATCGCAAAAGCTCTCGTCGATGATGGTCAGGTCTGCCGCCTCGACCGGCAGCGTATTTCGTGTCCAGATGTGCCCGTCGGGGTTATTTGGATGAACGACCACCTGCGCTTGTGCAGGGCCGTCTGAGGCAACTTGCCAGCCGTGATTTTGGAAGGCAGCGGCATGTTCATTGTAAGTCGGTGCGGGGATCACAACGCGGCCTGCAGCGCGCAAACCGGGCAGTTGCGCAATCAAAACAGACGCACCGGGCGCGGCCATGATGCCCACCGTATCCGGGATGTGCCAGAAACGGCGTGCGGCAGATATCAGTCTGTCCATGGCAAACTGGTCCGGAAGTGCTGTCCACGCATCTTGTGAAAGTGGTGGGATCGGATAGGCCGACGGGTTTATGCCTGTCGACAGGTCGATCCATCCGATTCGAGCACCACCGTATCGGGCGCAGGCTGCGTCCAAACCGCCGCCGTGATCTCTGGCCTTTGTCGTCAAAAAAGTATCCTTTAGCCGGATCGCAGCGCATATTCGCCGTTCTAAAAGCGGAATATGGCCGGTTACGCAAGTGTGAATGGATTGTTTAAGGTCTGACGCATTCTCTTAACGGATTCTTAATCTTTGCGGCAGACCAATGGCGCATCGCTTTGTAAATGTTACTGTATACCAGAATGGGGGCGCTATGAGAGTCTTGATCGTCGAAAGCGAGAATGGTTTGGCAGACATTTGGCAAAAGCATCTTGAACGTATGGGGATGCAAGTACGGCGTGCCAAAGCCCAGACAGATGCAATAGAACACCTGAGTACTTATACAACAGATATTATAATCCTTGATTTGATGCTGGCCGAAGGGTCTGCATTGTCAGTTGCAGACTATGCAAGTTACCGTCTGCCCGATGCACGGGTCATATTTGTGACCAATACATCCTTCTTTTCGGACGGGTCGATCTTTTCTTTCGCCCCGAACGCCTGCGCCTTTGTGCAAAGTGGCACACCACCCGAAGATCTGGCAGCAATGGTTGAGCATTACGGGCCACATCAAGACGCGCGTCAACTTACGGCTGTTTGATCCAAAGGCGCGCCTGCGGCGCATTCCACTGTTTTACGCGCTTGCGCGCGCGTCTCTCTCATGCGGGGCGTCAAAGTCGAGCACGGGGTTTGTTGGTATGATGCGGTTTGGGTTTATGCTTTCATGACTATAGTGGTAGTGGCGCACGATATGTTTGAAATTGACCGTCCCCGCGATACCCGGCATCTGGTAAAGTTCGCGCGTGTAGCCCCATAGGTTCGGATAATCGATCACGCGTTTGCGGTTACACTTGAAATGCAAGTGATACACTGGGTCAAAGCGCACAAGCGTCGTGAACAAGCGCCAGTCTGCTTCGGTCAGGACATCGCCCATGAGATACCGGTGTTCGGCAAGACGGTCTTCGAGCCAATCCAGTGTTTCAAACAAAGGGTCGATGGCTGCGTCATAGGCGTCTTGTGACGTTGCAAAGCCGCTTTTGTAGACGCCATTGTTCAGCGTGTTGTAGATGCGGTCGTTCATCGGCGCAATTTTGTCCCGCAAATCTGCAGGATAAAAATCAAGTGTGTTGCCGGTGATATCGTCAAAAGCACTGTTCATCATGCGAATGATTTCTGAGCTTTCATTGGAAACGATGGTTTCACGCTTTTTGTCCCAAAGGATGGGGACGGTGACCCGGCCTGTGCATGTGGGGTCCGCGCGGGTGTAGATATCGCGTGCAAAGGCGGAACCGTACAAAGTGTCACCAGTTGCGCCATATGCGTCCATATCGAACGTCCAACCGTCTGCCAGCATGTCTGGGTGAACGACAGATACAGTGATATGGTCCTGCAACTCTTTCAGGGCGCGAAAGATCAATGTGCGGTGGGCCCAAGGGCAGGCCAGGCTGACATAGAGGTGGTACCGCCCCGAATCGGCCTTGAAATCGGCGGTCCCAGAAGGACCTGCCTGACCGTCTTTGGTCACCCAATTGCGGAATTTGGCGTCTTGGCGTTTGAAGCTGCCACCAGTTGTTTTGGTATCATACCATTGGTCGTGCCACACGCCGTCTATCAACAAACCCATGCGGAAACTCCTTATCCTGTTGACGC
Source organism: Roseobacter sp. (assembly GCA_045104955.1). Lineage (GTDB taxonomy): Bacteria > Pseudomonadota > Alphaproteobacteria > Rhodobacterales > Rhodobacteraceae > Roseobacter. The sequence goes on along the minus strand of JBGCDB010000071.1, from coordinate 22,625 downwards.
AACCTATCGCTCGGCCTGACTTAAGCACAGATGCATGAGCGCGCAGGCAGGGTCACATCGCTGCACAGCAGCAAAAAATGTCATGAAAACTTATCTTGCATTTTGCCGAAATTGCACCACTTGTTTCCAGTGGGGATAGTAGGAGTACGATTCAATGGAAGCGTTTTTTTCCAAGGAAATTCAAGCGGGTCTAGAGGAAGCCAGAATCGCAAGCTTGAAAAAGGCATCTCGTTTGCGTGTTAGCACAGATGGCCAGATCAAGCCCGTTTTGCGGATGTGGAGAACCGGTTTCGCAATGGAAGCAAGCGCACCTGCGTTGCGCGGCCTTGTGGATTTGTATGATGGTAGTATTCATCTGTTTCAGTGCCTGATTGTGACAAGCGAAGAGGACAGCGGCGAGCGCCGGTATGAATTCAAACGCGCCACAGCTATTGCGGAAAAGCCAGCTGTGGATTTCGAGGTGTCGGAAAACGCCCCCATCGGCCTGATCGAGAACGCGCGATAGACCTTACTGCAAATCTTTGAAGGCGTCGCGCAAACGATCGCAAGCCTCTTCTATCCGCGACCTCTGCGTGGCGAGATTGAATCGCATGAATGTTTCGCCGCCCAAACCGAAATCGGGGCCATGGCTGGGGGCGATCTTGGCCGTTTCAATAACCCGTTTCGCCATCTCAGTGTATGATAAGCCAGTGCCTGAGAAATCGACCCATGCCAGATAAGTGGATTGCAGGGGCATAGAGATCAAACCCGGAATCTGCGCGATGGTCGCGTCGAAAATCCTGCGATTTTCATTGAGATGCTCGATTTGTGCATCTACCCAAGCGGCCCCCTCTGCTGAATATGCCGCAGTGATCATCTGCAAGCTTAAACCGGCTGGTTTGTAGTCGAGTGCTGCGAGCTTCTGCTTCATCTGAGCCCGCATCTTTGGGTCGGGGACGATAATATTTCCCGTCCGCTGACCCGCTATATTGAAGGTCTTTGAGGCCGATGTCAGCAGCGCCAACCGGTCTGTAATCTGGGGGGCTGCCACGTGCATGGGTACAAAGGTGTTCCCGCCAAAAACCAGATCGTGATGGATTTCATCGCTCACGACGATCAAATCGTTGCGGGTCGCGAAATCAGCAACAGCGCGCAGTTCATCCGCGGTCCACACACGGCCAGACGGGTTTTGGGGCGAGCACCAGATCAGCATTTGTTCAGTGCCATCGAGACGAGACTGGGCGTCTTCCCAGTCGATTACATACGTGTCACCGTCTTGGTGCAACGGGATTTCAACGACTTCGCGCCCGGTCTTTTTGATCTTTACCGAAAACTCAAGATACACCGGCGTAAAGATAACGACGCGCGCGCCCGGGTCTGTCCAGACATCTAGCGATAAAGCGATTGCATTGCCCAAACCCTGCGAGGTCAAAATCCAGTCTTTTTCAATCTCCCAACTGTGGCGTGTGCGCATCCACCATTGGATGGCGGACAGGTAGTCTTCGTTTTCGTGCAGATAGCCAAAAACCCCGTGTTCCGCAGCCTTACGCACGGCATCAACAACACAAGGGGCCGTGGCGAAATCACTGTCCGCCGTCCACATAGCAAGTGCGTCATCATCTTTGAGCCCGTAAAGCACATCAAGCTTGTCCCATTTTGTACTGTGAGTGCCGCGGCGGTCGATGGGTGTGTTAAATGACATTGGGGTTTCCTGCTAAGACGTTGAGCGGCAAGCTAGCGGGAAACACAGCGGGGGCAAGCCCAAGTTCTGTTGCAGAGTGCCACCGCATCCCCTACATCAGAGTGCATGAAACGAAATATCCTTTTGCACCCCGATCCCAGGCTTAAGAAGGCGGCTGCTCCGGTCGCTGATATCAGCGATGATTTGCGCGCTTTGGCCGATGACATGTTGGAAACGATGTATGCTGCACCCGGTATCGGGCTTGCGGCGCCGCAGGTTGGTGTGTTGCAGCGTGTCATCGCGTTGGATTGCGTCAAAGAAGAAGGCGAGAAGCCGCGCCCGATGGTCATGTTCAACCCCGAAGTCATTGCGTCTTCCACTGACATGAACGTCTATGAAGAAGGCTGCTTGTCGATACCAGATCAGTTTGCCGACGTGACCCGCCCGTCAGAGGTAGAAGTGCGCTGGATCAATAGCGATGGCGCAGAGCAAAGCGAAGTCTTTACCGGATTATGGGCGACTTGCGTACAGCATGAGATCGATCATTTGGATGGCAAACTGTTCATTGACTACCTGAGGCCTTTGAAACGTCAGATGATCACGCGCAAAATGGTGAAGCTAAAACGCGAACTGGCCCGCGCATGAGCCTGCGCGCCATAGTGGCATGGCCTGATCCGGTGCTTAGCACCGCATGCGCGCCTGTAGATGAGGTTTCAGCCCATACCGAACAGTTGGCCGAAGACATGTTGGAAACCATGTACGCGGCCCCGGGGCGCGGGCTTGCGGCCCCGCAGGTGGGCGTCGCGTTGCGCGTTTTTGTCATGGACGCGACGTGGAAAGAAGGTATTTACCGACCGCTGATCTGCGTGAACCCTGAAATTGTTGGCACAAGCGACCGCATGATCGAGCAATCCGAAGGGTGTTTGTCGATACCGGGTATCAGCGTGCCAGTCTCGCGACCTGACGAGGTGCACCTGCGCTGGATTGACCTGAATGGAGCGGCCTGTGAACAAACATTCCAAGGGTTTGCAGCTGCCTGCGTACAACATGAAATGGACCACCTAGACGGCATTGTCACGTTGGACCGCGTAGATGCCGAAACCCGCGCGCGCGTGCTCACCACGTATGGGGCGCGTGCGGAATGACTGTACGTGCCTTTTTGAAATGGCCCGACGCGCGCTTGCGCACCCCCGCAGACGAGGTGGCTGAGGTGACCGATGAGGTGCGTGCCATTTGGGACGACATGATAGATACAATGGATGCGATGCCGGGCGTTGGCCTTGCGGCACCTCAGATTGGCGTCATGCTTCAACTTGCTGTTGTGGATGCCTCAGACAAGCGGGATCGGCGAATTAGGCTTGCGAACCCGACGGTCATTGATGCGTCTGAAATACCGAACGAACATGAGGAAGCCAGCCCAAACCTACCCGGGGTCTGGGCCAAGGTAAAAAGACCGCGCGGCGTATCGGTGCGCTTTATGGATGAGACCGGCGTTTATGTGCGTCGCGATTTTGTTGGACTTGAAGCGACAAGTGTCCAACACCAGATCGATCATCTGCAGGGCAGGATGTATTTTGACCGTCTCAGCAAGGTCAAGCGCGATATACTGCTGCGCCGTGCGCGGAAAAAGAATGGGTAATTAGGGGCCTGCACGGCGCATCAAAGCCTGCGACTAAGGAGTACATCATGCGCATCATTTTTATGGGTTCGCCCGATTTTTCAGTGCCTGTGCTCGACGCGTTGGTTGCAGCGGGGCATGAGATCGCCTGCGTGTATTGTCAGCCACCTCGGCCTGCGGGGCGTGGCAAAAAAGAGCGACCAACGCCGGTACAGGCGCGTGCCCAACAGCTTGAGCTAACGGTAAGGCATCCGGTCTCGCTTAGGACACCAGAGGCCTTGGCGGATTTCCAAGATCTCAAGGCGGACATCGCTGTTGTCGTGGCATACGGGTTAATTCTGCCGCAGTCGGTTTTGGACGCACCAAAGCGGGGGTGCTTGAACATTCATGCCAGCCTTTTGCCGCGCTGGCGGGGGGCCGCACCCATCCACAGGGCGATAATGGCGGGTGATACCCACACTGGTGTCTGTATCATGCAGATGGAAGCGGGGCTTGATACGGGCCCTGTGCTGCGCCGCGCTGAAATAGAGATCGCACCGGAAGAGACAACAGCCCGGTTGCACGACCGTCTGAGTGTTTTAGGTGCCACCGAGATTGTTGCAGCTCTTGATAATCTGGATGCTTTGATACCCGTTGCGCAAGCCGACGATGGGGTTACCTATGCGACAAAGATCGACAAAGCTGAGGCGCAGATCGACTGGCGGCAACCTGCGGCCCAAGTGGACCGGTTAATTCGCGGCTTGTCCCCTTTTCCCGGTGCGTGGACACACCACAATGACACGCGGGTCAAAGTTCTGGGGTCGCGGATAAGTACGGGGTCCGGCGCGCCGGGAACCGTGCTGCACGACCCATTGCGGATCGCTTGTGATGACGGGGCGGTGGAACTGCTGATGCTTCAACGTGCGGGCAAGGGCGTGCAAGATGCGGCAACCTTTTTAAATGGCTGGTCGATTGAAGCCGGCACAGTATTGCAAGGGAAAAGCTGATGTTTCCAACACTGATCGGAACGGTCGTGATCGCAGGAATCGTAGGATACTTGTCAGAGCGGACGCAGTTTACTCACAACGGCTATCTGCAAAGCATTGTGATCTGTGTGGGTGGTGCATTTCTATTCTACTTTGTCACGCTGATGTTTGGCCTGGGCTTTCGCAGCCCAGGTTTGAACGCGATTGTTGCCTCTGTCGGCGCTCTGATCATCGTGCCATTTCACTGGCGTAAATGATCTTACTCTGCGGGCGCGCGGGCGGGCAGGGCTTCTTCGTCTACAGACGGCGCGCGGACGCACAACCGCAACAGCGGCGGTACGGTCAGCAGTGTCAGGAACGCCGACATGGACAAACCGCCCACAACCACGGCACCCAAACCCCGATACAGCTCTGATCCTTCGCCGGGGAAAACAACCAGTGGGAGCATCCCAAACACCGAAGTCAGTGTAGACATAAAAATGGGCCGGATGCGGTTGCGTGTGGCCTCTTCGATGGCATCAATGGGGGCCATGCCCTCGTCGCGCAGATGATACAGCGTCTGGTGAACGATCAGGATCGCATTGTTCACCACGATACCCACCAAAATGATGAAACCAAGCAGCGTAAGCATATCCAAAGGCTGTGTCTGGAAGGTATTCAGCAACGCAAGGCCACCTACACCACCGGCCGCCGCCACAGGGACCGAGATCAGGATCACCAAGGGCAAAACAAAGCTTTCAAACAGGATCGCCATCACCAAGAATACGATGATCAGCGCGACCGCCAAGTTAATCTGGATCGCCTCCCACGTCTGGCTTAGCTGGTCAGCCGTACCGGAAACGGTCACGCGCACACCGTCAGGCAAGCCCCGTTCTTCAAGGACAGATACGACTTCGGTTTCCAGCAGTTCAACGGCAGATTCCAACGGCAATGCATCTGATGGCCGAACCTCAAGCGTGACTGTCCGCAACCGGTCGCGGTGCCTGATTTCAGTGGGTCCTGCGGTCACCACAACGTCCGCCAGGGCAGAGACAGGCACGATCTGCCCGGATGGTGTGACCACCGGGTAGTTGCCGATATCTTGGGTGCGCTGTTGGCTCTGCAAACCCGGATCCCCTTTTAGCATCAGGTTGATCCGTTCGGCACCCACTGTGATTTCGGCGATGCGAAGGCCGTCGTTAAAGGCATCGACCGTAACCGCCAGATCAGATGTCGTCAGCCCCGCATCGGCCAAACGCAACCGATCCGGAACCAGTCTGACCTCGGGCGCGCCCAGTTCCAGCCCGGGGATCGGGCGGAATTGGTGCCCTTCGGAACGCGGCAGCAGTTGCGAGATCGTGCCCGCAGCTTGCCCGGCGACCGACAGGATGTCGTTCAGATCTTGCCCCGAGATGTTCAGTTCGATCGTGCGCCCTCCGCCGACACCGCGCCCAAAGAGCGAGGGTTGCGTCATAAATCCAAAGGTGCCCGGTTCTGCAAAGATCGGGCGCGATAACACTGGAATAAGCTCCCCTGCGCGGGTGCCGTCCATGGCGGATGCACCGACGAATGTGGCACCGGGGCGCGCGACGAAAAAGAAGTTATCAATCGTGGGTGTGCCGTCTTCAAGCTGCGTTGCGGGGGCTGCATCCCACAAAGGCTCTGCCACGGTTTCAATGCGCTCTGCGATGGTTTGCGTGGTATCAAGGTTATATCCGGGCGGTGGGATGATAAGCCCGAAAACAAGGTTCCGATTGCCCTCTGGCAGATATTCCAGCCGAGGTAGAAAGGTCACCGTCGCAATTGCAGCCCCGCCCGCAATCAGGCCGACCATCAAAAGCCCAATGGCCCGGAAACGTACCGTCATGCGCACATATGACATCACAAGATAATGGAAACCGCCTGCAAGATGGTCGAGCCCCCAGATGCGTATTTTCTTTTGCTCGCCACGCGTCAACAGGCGGCTGGCAAGCGCAGGGATCACCGTGACCGCTACAACCAGCGACAACAACACAGAAACCGAGATCGCAACCGCGATGTCCCGAAACAGCTGTCCTGCCTCAAGCTGCATGATCAGGATCGGCACAAACACCAAGACCGTCGTCAAAGCAGACACCAAGATCGCGCCCCACACTTGCTTGGCCCCGATATACGCGGCCTCCCTTCTGGATTTGCCTTGCTCACGCAATCGGTAGATGTTTTCCAGCACAACGATCGCGGCATCCACAATCATACCGACCGCAAAAGCAATCCCTGCCAACGATATGACATTCAGTGTCCGCCCTGTTGCGGCCATGGCAACAAAGGTGGCTACAATGCTGACGGGGATCGCCAAAGAGACCACCAACGTAGCCCGCGGGCTGCGCAAGAACGCAAGCAACACAACCGCAGCCAAGATGCCCCCGATCCAGATGTTTTGGGTCACAAGCTCGATCGCGCCGTTGATGTAGATCGTCTCGTCATAGGCTTGGCGCATGTTCAGACCAGCGTCCGCGACAGGTCCTTCGGCAAGCTCCGCCAGAACCTCTTGAACAGCGGCCATCGTTTCAATGACGTTAGCGCCGGGTTCGCGCACGATGTTAAATGCAAGCCCCGCTTCGCCCCTGAACCGCAACCGCGATGACGGTTCCTGAAAGGCGAAATCTACCTCTGCCACGTCGCCCACGCGCACCCGGCCCGACCCGCCCTGACCAATGCCAGAGCGCAAGACGACCTCTTCGATTGCAGTGACGGTGTTCAGATTGCCTTCGGCGCGGACGACATAGCGTCGTTTGCCTTCTTCCACGTCACCAGCGGACAGCGATATATTCTCGCTTCGCAAAATACGCACGACCTCTGGGACTGTCAGGTCAAAGCGCGACAGGCGGCGCGGGTCCACGACCACCTGCAATTCTTGCGTAACACCGCCAAAAACATTGACGGCTGACACCCCTTCGATGCGTTCAATCCGGTCTTGGATCACGTCCTCGACAAAATCCCCGTAGGTAGGCATGGATCGCGTATTGCCTTCTTGCGCAGTCAGCAACACCCACGCGATGGGGCTATCGTCTGACCCTGAAGTATCCAGCGATGGCTCGCCTGCCTCGTCCGGGTAATCGCCCACGCGGTCCAGTCTGTTGGACACCAGCAACAAGGATTGCCCCATATCCGTTCCGACGCCGAATTCCAGCGTTACTTCAGCTTCGCCGGTGCGGGACCGGGATGTCATGACATCAAGCCCTTCTAGCCCGCGTAGGGCCTCTTCTTGGGGATTGACGATTTCGCGTTCCACCTCAGAAGGGGCAGCACCTGGCCAGTTCGTGGTAATCACGACAATGGGCTTGCGTACATCTGGGGCCAGCTGGATGGGGATGCGGCTGACGGCAATGATGCCAAACAACACGGCCATGATCACAGCGGCCATCACGGCCACAGGACGGTCAATTGCAAATCGGATGATATCCATCAAAAAACGTCCTTAATTGCTTGCGTCCATGGGAGTGATGTCTTGGCCTGGCCGAAGCCGTTCATTGCCGCGTGTTACGACAACTTCGCCCTCAACCAACCCGTCTAGCACCTCGAATTGATCGCCCAAGGCGACGCCAATTTGTACAGTGCGCGGTTGAGCTTTGCCATCGGCGGCCACAAAAACCGTCCACCCGCCACGGGCCTGAACCAAGGCATCCTTAGGCACTGATAGCACATCACGTGGCGCACTGATTGGGATCGACACGGTAATAGATTGACCAATCGCCAGGGTGTCCATCTGGATCAACTGCTCAGAGGTGAACCGAACCGGGCGGGTTCGTGTGGCTGTATCTTCGATGGGTAGCAACACGCGTACCCGCATGTCCAAAGGTGCGCCTGTTTCTGTCGCACCTTCAACCGCCAACCCTTGTGACAGAACCCCGATGTATTTTGACGGCACGCTCGCTTCTACTTCGAAGGCTTGCGTATCCAAAAGGGAAACAACGGACGCTCCAGAGCTGATAAATTCACCGGGGTTTGTGTTTACATCCAACACGATACCGGAAAACGGCGCGGTGATCTCGGCGCGTTCAAGCTGATAGCGTGTCTCGGCCAACGTGGCTTCGGCTGTTTTTACCCGTGCCTGTGCTTCGGCCAGTAGGCCGCGGGCTTGGAAGAAATCGCTTTGCGCTTCGTCAAAGCGGCTGGTGGAAAAGGAGGTCGTGTCGCGTAATCCTTCGATCCGAGCCAGTGCATTTGTGGCGCGATCCACGCGCGATTCCGCAGTGGTGATACCTGCTTTGGCCTCGGCCAGACGTGCGTCTGCTTGGCGGGCAAGGATCGACAGCAGCTCGGTATCCAGCGTGACCAGCACGTCGCCTTCTTGCACGGCAGCCCCTTCAAGAACCAAAACCTGATCAACCGTACCCGCGATCCGGCTGGCAATTGTGCCTTCCCGCGAAGTGACGACTTCGGCAAAAAGAGGCACTGTTTCGGCAATGTTTTGAATTGAAACAGTTTCGACGCCGACAGAGGCGGCTCTGCCTTGGGCTGATACGTTTTGTGCGGCACCCATGGACGCACCGAGGGTCAACATAAAAGCAAAGCCACGAAACGTGGAGGAGCGGGTCATAAGGAAGGCCTTTGAAAAAGATTTACAGTTGGGTGTAGAGGTAGCCCGAAATGCAAGGCGGCCAATAGGACGTCCTGTGCATTGATAGATGTTGTACCTGAATACTTGTGCTTAAGCGCACAATTTTTCGGCGTCTTGCTAGGTTTCAATGCTGGCGGCATAGGCGCGCAGCTCTGCGACTTCGGTTTCGCTTGGCTCTTGCCCGGTAAAGCCAACCAGATAAGCGGATACGAGTTTGTTCCGGGCCTCCATGGGTTCGTTCAATTGTGCATCATCATAGCCGATTTGCATGAAATACAAAATTCGGGCGCGGGCGACGGCCTCAAGTGGTGGATAGTCGAACCGTTCAAACATTGTTTGGAGCGATGCTAAACGGCGGTCATCGGATTGCTGCAGCACCCGTTTAACTTTGTCCGACCGGCGCGCCCAGTCGCGTACTGCGAAATCAAGCCGCGTATCAAAGAGCGCTGGGTTGATAACACAGCGGAACACGTTGCCGACAGCCTGTGTTATGGTATCTGCGGGCTGTTCTGCCATTGTGACCAAAGCGGCTGTATTGGTGGCTTGCCAGTGATCCAACAGCGCATCCAATATGTCTTGGCGTGATTTAAAATACCAATAAAAGCTGGACCGTGACACGCCCATATGCGTTCCTAAGACTTGTACTTTTACCCCTTCGACACCGTCGCGGATCAAGGCGGCAAGGGCGGTGTTCAACCAGTCATCGCGGGTGACTTTGATATTGCCAACCAGCGGTGCGTTGTCTGGGTTGTCGCGGTGTAGAACGGTCTTTGGGTGGGTCATGCCTTAGCTTTCTGGTGGCGCGCCACCTTCGGCTGTGCGCTTTGCAATATAAGATTTCAACGCATCAGTACGGTCTGGTTCAACGGCCGGGCGGGCGTCAGCGGCAAGGATGTCCTGCCACACTTTGGTGGCGCGTGTGTTCGTGTCCTGTGCGCCGCGTTCTGTCCAGGTGCCAAAGTTGGCGTAATCGTGGACGATGGGTTGGTAAAATTCAGTGCTATAGCGTTCCATTGTTTGCGGTGCAGCAAAAAAGTGGCCGCTGGGACCGACGTGGGACAGCGCATTTTCGAACCCGATCTCATCGGTGCCCGCCTGTGCGCCCGCGCAAAGCTCTGCGATCATATTCAGCACTTCGACATCGGTGACGATCTTTTCGTAAGAAACGCTAAGGCCCCCTTCGAGCCACCCTGCGGCATGAATGATCACGGTGGCCCCGGCCATAAGGCAGCCCCACAGCCCCATCTGATTTTCATTCGCCGCCTGCACATCGTTTATATTCGAGGCAGAACCTGCCGCAGATCGCCACGGCAGGCCTGTCATGCGCGCCAGTTGCCCTGCCGCAAGCGAGGCCTGAAAGTGGGTCGGTGTGCCAAAGGCGGGCGCGCCTGATTTCATGTCCACGTTTGATGTAAAGGTGCCATAGCAAACAGGCGCGCCGGGTTTCACCAGTTGGGTTAGCGTAATGGAGGCCAAAGCCTCTGCATGGCTTAGTGTAATTGCGCCTGCGACAGTGATCGGTGCCATCGCCCCCATCAACGTAAAGGGCGTTACAATCGAAAGCTGGCCTGCACGCGCAAAGTCGATCAACCCTTGCGCCATAGGAATATCCAGTGTGCGCGGGCTGTTGGTGTTAATGATCGTATAGCAGTAGGGGTTGGCTGCAAATTCCGCATCGGATGCACCTCGAAAATCGCGCATCATCTCAAAGCAATCCATGACCTGCGGCGTGCCACGCGAAAAGACAAAAGGGAATTTGTCGGTCAGCGTCAGCTGAGCTTCGGTGGTGAAATAGTGACGCAGATGGGTGGGTACGTCTTGGGGTTCTACCGATGGGGACATCATCTGGAACACATCAAAATGGTGACAAAGCTGCGTATATTCGCGGTAGTCCTGCGCCGACCCGGGGCGCCGTCCGCGCAGCAGATCGGTGGCATGGGGTGCGCCTGCACCGGGTTGAAAAACGAGCGTGCCAAGTTCTAGCAATATATCGCGGTGCTGTGCGCCCGCACGCCCCGTGATGGATTTGGGTGCGCTGGCGATAGCCGCTTCGACCATATCGCGCCCGATATAGACCATTTCGCCATCCACCCGCGCGCCGCCTTTGCGAAATATCTCGATCGCTTCGGGCAGCAGCACTTTCATGCCAAGCTCTTGCAGCGTCCGTAGCGAGGTTTCATGCATCGCCGCCGCCTGATCCGCCGAAAAGACTTCCATCGGGGGGAAAGGGTTGCGCAGGGTGCGGTAGTTGACCGTACGCTGCGTCCCCGTGGGGACGGCACCGCCCCGACGGGTCCGCCTGCGGCCTTTATTTTCACCCACCGTCACCCGCGCATGGCCTTGCCTGCCGGGTCATAAGGTGAGGCATCAATAACTCTTGCCTGACGTTCAACACCAACAACATGCACACTAAGGGCCGTGCCGGGCGCGACAAAAGCAGGATCAACCAGCGCCATGGCCAGCGACTTGCCCACCGTGTGCCCATAGCCGCCCGACGTGACAAAACCCACTTGCTTGCCATTCGACCAAATGGGTTCAAATCCACTGGCATCAGCGCCATCGGCGTCAACTTCGAGCGTGACCTGTTTTTGCGCGGGGCCATTGCCGTCGCGCTCTGCCACGGCGGCGGTTTTGCCAACAAAATCTTTGCCCCAATCTATCCAGCGGTCCATCCCGGTCATACCGGGGGTGTAGCCTTGCGTGAATTCCGCGTTCCAGATGCCAAAGCTTTTCTCAAGCCGCAGGCTGAGAAGCGCGTTGAACCCGTATTCGCGGATGTCTGCGTCTTTGCCTGCGTCCATCAGGATGCGGCGCAATGTGGCATGATCCCCGGCGCGGCAATGGATTTCATACCCCAGTTCGCCCGCGACAGACAAACGACCCACTTTGCATCGCAAGAGGCCAATATCAAACGTGCCGCAGCCCATGAACTTTAGGTCTTTGATCGGGCCATCTGTCAATTTTTCAATCACCGCCAGAGACGCAGGACCGGCAAGTGAGAAGCCGCTCATTTCATCGCCCAAATCCCGTATGTGCACGCCATCCATCATATGATCGTCAAACCAGCGCTGATGCCAGCTGCGCAGGTAATAGCTGCCCATGATCCACCATGTGCCGTCACCCCAGTTAAATAAGGTCAAATCACCCTTAAGCCGCCCATCCTCTGCCAACATCGGCGCAAGCCTGGCCCGCCCGGGCGTGGGCAGTTTCGACGCCATCACATGATCAAGCCATTTTTCAGCGTTTGGCCCGCTGACCTCAAACCGGGAAAAACCGGTGATGTCCAATAGCCCCACGCCATTGCGCACTGCATGGCATTCGTCACCCACGATCTGATGTGCATTAGAACGCTTGAGTGATGGGGTTTCCTGAAAACCCTGTTCGGCAAAGTATAACGGCACCTCAAGGTCCCAGCTTTGGCCCCACTGACACCCCGCTGCAGTCATATCCGCATAAGCCCCCGCAGTTTTCAGCGGGCGTCCAGCGGGGAGTTGTTCGTTAGGGTAAGTCATCACGAACCGGCGGGTATAGAATTGGCCGGTGGTTTCTTTGATGTATTGTTTGTTTTCAGCCCAAATGCCGTAGCGGGCGACGTCCATGCCGTAGACGTCTGCCTGGGGTGTGCCGTTGATCATCCATTCCGCCAAGGATTTGCCGACGCCGCCGCCTTGCAGGAAACCGGCCATGACCGCACAGGCCGACCAATAGCCCCGTTTGCCCGGCACAGGGCCGACAAGTGGGTTACCATCAGGCGAGAACGTAAAGGCCCCATTCACCCATGTTTTCACTCCAACCTCTTGCAGGCAGGGATAGCGTTCAAACCCAAGGGTCAATTCATTTTCGATCCGGTCGGGGTCCTCTTGCTGCAGCTCAAACCCGTATTCCCATGGCGCGCCGTCCATCATCCAGTGCTGGTGGTCTATCTCGTAAATTCCGAGCAGCACGCCTTTTTGGTCTTGGCGTAGATAGGTGAACCCTTCGAGGTCCACGGTCATAGGCACTTCGAAATCAAGCTCTTCGAGTTGTGGGATTTTGTCTGAGATCAGATAGTGGTGGTTCAAAGGCGAGACCGGAAGTTCAACGCCTGCCATCCGGCCCACCTGTTTGGCCCACAAACCAGCGGCATTGACGACATGCTCGCAATTGATCGTGCCTTTTTCGGTGACGACTTCCCATCCTTGCAGGGTTTGGTTCAACTCCAATACGCGGTTATGCTCAATGACGGTTGCACCGCGTTTTTTGGCGGCACCGGCATAGGCGTGCACTGTGCCCGTGGTGTCTATATAGCCTTCGCGGTCGGCCCACATGCCGCCCAACAGGCCGTCACCGGACATGATCGGGTTCAACGCGACGGCTTCCTCGACGCTGACTAGGCGGCAGTCGTCGATGCCGATGGATTGGAATGTGCGATAAGCCGATTGGAGCCATTCCCAGCGATCAGGGGTGCCCGCCATTGTCAGACCACCGGTCATGTGGAGGCCAATGTCTTGACCGCTTTCGGCTTGGATGTCTTCGAACAAGTCGATTGTGTAGGCCTGTAGTGACGCAATGTTCGGGTCTGCGTTCAAAGCGTGAAATCCACCCGCCGCGTGCCAGCTTGAGCCTGCGGTCAAAACCGAACGTTCAATTAGGCAAACATCGCTCCAGCCCAGTTTGGCCAAGTGGTACAAAACAGACGCGCCTACAACACCACCCCCGATCACGACAACGCGGTAATGTGATTTCATGATTTTGGCCTCCCAAAAGGTTGTTGCCGACACACTGTACAGGAGTGTCTAGTTTGCGAAGACGGTAAGCGCGTTTGTCTTTGTCGGTCAATAGAAATCGTTTGCTGCAGCAGCGCTTTGCGTTTCGGTGAAACGCACTATTTCTTTTCACTAGGAGCAAGGAGAGATCACATGAAGATGATGTACGCAGTGGTACTCACCACGATGATCGCGAGCCAAGGTTCGGCTGATGTCCGCGTCATTTTCACAGAAAGTGCGCCGAAGGACCGGTTTACAGTCGAGAACACGGGCGATTGTGCGTTGGATGACCTAGAGGTGTCCATTGATTTAAGTGCATCCGCAGCCGGGCTTATCTTTGATGTGACGGGACAGGGAGCGGGTGTTCAAGTGTTCCAACCTCTTGAATTGGTTTCCGGTGCTGAGAATTTGAAGAACGTACCTGACGTTTTGGACGGTGATAATATGATTACGCTGTCCATGCGCAGCCTTGCGCCTTCGGCAACGGTTGCTTTCACAATTGATGTTGATGATACCGTTGGGACACGCGCCACCATGATATCGGGCGCGGAAATACAAGGTGCGATGATCCGCGCGACTTTCCGAGGGCAGACGATAGAGACGGAATTTAGCACCGATGCTGTCGCGGTGGCTGCGCTGAACGGATGCAGCACTTAGGGCTGTTAGGCCTGCGTATAGGGTAAAGCTGCAGTTCTTTAGTTTCAGTGCAGTGGCCCAAATTGAAAAAAGGCATTTCAGCGCCAAATCATCTTTTTGACATCATTCTAGCGCGTGGTTGCGAAACTTAATTCGTGTTTAAAACCTTTATTTCCTGCGTAGTCTGTTAATTTTTGTTACTTTCTGAGCGTTTCTGGGGTATTCTTAGCTGCGTCCGACAACATGGCGAATTTGGGCGCTTTGTGTGCGTCAAGAACAGAGTTTTAACGAGTGGCCGTTCCATATTCATATTCGCGACACTTGGGTGCCCCAATGTCTTGCGACAAATTGTTCATGGAAAATTCATTTGTTCACAGCTTAGCACGAGTTCGGAAGTATGCACCTATAGTGGGGTTTGCGGCTTCTTTTATGTTCACCCTTACCGCAAACACCGCCCATGCGGGGAGCAGCGCATTTTTGTCGCCGCAAAACGCAATCAAGGCGCCACCGGGATTTCATAGGATCTGTAACACCTATTCATGGGCGTGTACGCGGACCGGTCAATCTGGATTATCTGATGCCAAAATAAGATCGCTTGCTAAAAAAATTAATTCGAGCGTTAACCGTCAAGTGTCGCAGATCGAAGATATTGACCAATACGGGCGCGCGGAACATTGGGCTTTACCGACCCATCGTGGTGGAGATTGCGAAGACTTGGTCTTGCTTAAGAAAAAGTTGTTGATCGCGCAGGGTGTGTCGTCTGAGGATCTGTTGATCGCAACAGTGTTGGATCACAAACTGAGAAGTCATGCGGTTTTAATTTTGCGATCCGATCGTGGTGATCTGGTGTTGGACAATCTGACAAATACGATCAAGCCGTGGCAGAAGACAGGGTATACGTTTCTCAAGCTGCAAAACCCCAAAAATTTGGCCAGATGGGATGCTGTTTTGGCTGGTGGCGTAATAAAAGATCGACCCACTGCATCGCGCTAACGATTTGACTACCAGAAAAAGAGAAGGCACCAAAATGGTGACTTCTCTACGTTATATTTTATCGTAGTTTATTTATTTGGCGATTAGCCGGGCAAGAACGAAAATCCGTTGCCATCATCACCCGGGCTATCGTCATCCGGACCATCATCACCGGGGCCGTCGTCGCCAGGACCATCATCGCCGGGTCCGTCGTCGCCGGGTCCGTCATCACCAGGACCTTCACCTTCTGGTCCATCGGGTGTTGGGCCGGTCGAAGGCTCTTCGCTGTTCACTCGGTCGCCCGCAGTATCGCGCGTATCTGGTCCATCGTCCGCCACCGAACCTGTGGGTGCTTCTGTAAGCGCCAGCGCAGCATCAGGACATACATCAAACATACGCTCTAGCAGATCGGGATATTCGGACCGCCGCACAACACGCTCAAGCACGTTGGTGGGGATTTCTTCCCATTGGCACATATTCCATTGCTGTGCTTGCGCAGTGGTGGGAACTGAAAACAAAACTGTTGCTGCACCAAACAGCATAGCTGTCGTGCTTAAATGACGAAATTTAATCATGGTTCTACTCTCTTAATGTTTTGGCGATTTGGACCAATCAGAATTTACGTGTCCAGTTGCCTTCAGATTGTGTCTAACAGGCCGGTCAAAAATCGGCCTGTTTGCCCAGTTTGGATCGCCCCACCCACAACCTTAAGTTGCCAACACCGTGTTGTCGACAACTTCGTCTTTTACGCAATCTGTTTTGTGCGTTTTCTCATCAGCATGAGCCCGCCAAAGCCAGACAACATCAACCAAACGCCCGCTGGCAATGGAACAGATGCGACAGTCGCGTAAACGCCGATCACTGAAGTACTGCCTTCGTTGTTTTCCCAAATACCGGTTTCAGCATCAAACCAGCTTGCGTAGTTGCTAAGTGACCCGTCCGTTCCAACGGTACCACCGTCCAGTACACCAAACGACACACCGGTCAGAACCAAGTTATTGCCCAACGAAATCGGCGTGCCGAATGCACCATCCGGGAACTGCAGACCTGTGATAAAATCAGGCGTCGCGTCGCTGGATTCGTTTTCTTCAACGGACATGGTAAGGTCTGCTGTATTCGTAATGGAAAAATCTACCGTTTGAGTCAGAGGGTTTGGCACCGCGTCGTTGTCAATATCGAGCATGAACGTAAAGCTGCCGTCCCAAGACCCACCGGCAAGCCAGTTTGACCTGTTCAGCCATGTGATCGTACCCAACAGTGTGGGTTCGCTGGATGATGCGCTTAATTCAAAAGAACCTTCGTCCACACTTAGCATAGTGGAGTTGTTTTCTTGCGCGCCAAGCGATGGCGACATTGTTCCCCACATGAATGTGTCTTGCCCGCCATCGGAATGCACGAATTCGTAGTCGGCAATCTTTTGCCCGTCTTTGTCGTATCCGGCAACAGTTTGCTCAGTGACATTGGTAGGGGTTGCAATTGTGCCGCTAAATATTCCGGACACTGTCGACGCATACGCTGGCGCACACACTGCCATCGCAATCGTCGTGGGTATTAAAAAAGATCGTAACATGATCGTACCTACAATTTGTTTCATTTCTTACTACTTACGCGCCTTGCTCTTCGTTTTCAAGACACACGATTGCTGCATTTACGCCTTATTTCGTTAACGATTGTTTCCAAATTCGTTAATTTGACGAGGCTTTTGCGGGTGACGTTAGGTAACTAGAAACACTTTCGCCACATTTGGCCGAAATAGACGAGTGGCGGAGGTCCGCCTACGGACAAGATTGCGAATCAATTGCCACTTTATTGCCAGTTTTCGGCTTCGAAAGGTGTTAAACCATCATTCCTTGACGGCAAAACACGGGTATCACATACAACCTGGCCAAAGCGACACAGCAAAAAAGCGATCGCCTGAGAGCCGTGTGACACCAACGAGCATCTTGGGTCGACCGCTTTCACGGCTTGTGTTGCACGGGTGTCATCCTGGTGTGCGCTATTAGCTATTGCGTGTCGGACCCGGCTAAATTGCCAGCCGCGTGATGCCTACTGATTTACGCCCGACGCGACGTGCGAAAAAGCTGAGGCCCTCTGCGTTTTCCCCACTATCAATAGTGTCCCGCTGACCATGAGAGTTTGCCGAATACGTGTATGGCGCATTCGGGGGCGCGTTTTTTGGGGTCTGGCACTTCATGCATAGTGCTCTTGCCGAATGCGGTGCGCCGTCGGTTCGCGCTGATCAAGCTGAAGTATGTGCAAGATAATTTATGTATTCTCAAACTTGAGCATTTGAAAAATTGTGGATAGATCGAAGCTTTATGTAAGTTGATCTATTGTTGCTTTAGGTTTTTCAGTTGATACCGAAACAATAATTTACGGAATCTGCATTTACCTATGACCATCCGAAAGCTTCGCACTTTGGTGGCAATCGCCGAAACACAAACCTTTAGTGCGGCTGCTGATGTGGTGCATGTCACCCATGCGGCCGTGAGCCAGCAAATGCAGGCGTTAGAGGCGGAGTTGGGTGTTACTCTGTTTGATCGCAGCAAAAGGACGCCTCAGCTGACGCCTGTCGCGCACCGCATTGTGGTCAAGGCGCGTGGGCTAATTGCCGATTATGACAATCTGGTGCCTATGGTTTTGAACGACAGTGGGTTGAACGGCACCATCACTTTGGGTGTGTTGCGTACCACTCTGACGGGTTTGACCCCACAGGCCATGGCTGTTTTGAAATCCAAATATCCAGACCTTGGATTGCACATCAAGCCGGGCTTGACCGCGACGTTGCTGGCCGAAATCGAACGGGGCAATCTGGATGCTGCGATCACTTCACAGCCGCACCAGATGCCTGCAAGCATGTCATTTCGCGCATTGGCGCAAGAGCCGATGCAACTGATCGCTGCGCTGGAAGAGCCAGAAGACGACCCCTTCAAATTGATTAAAACGCGCCCCTTCATCCGGTTTGACCGTACGGCGGTCGTTGGGGCGCTGATAGACAACTGGATATTGTCCAACCGCATTCAGGTGAATGAAGCGATGGAATTGGATAGCCCCGAAGCGATTGCAAGCATGGTGCAGGCCAATCTTGGCGTTTCGATTGTGCCAGATTTGGCTGTGAAGCCAGCCGACCGCGTACCGGTAAAGCGGTTATGCCTTGGGCCTGATGCGCCGGTACGCACCTTGGGGCTGATGTATCGTAACGATCAGGTAAAAGCCCAAGCAATTGACGCTGTGTATGCGTCATTTTCACAGGTGATTGATCAGGTGGACCAAGGAACGAAAACACCATGACCGCTGAAACGGTGCTTTATCTGGTTCTTGGGGCGGTGGCAGGCGGCTTTATCAACGGGTTTTCTGGCACAGGCACAGCCCTTTTTGCGCTGGGCTTTTATCTGGTTGTCCTTGACCCGATTACGGCTGTGGCGGTTGTTGCTTTGATGGCTGTGCTTGCTGGGCTGCAGGGCATTTGGGTCGTACGTCATGCCATCATGGCGCACCCAAGACGCCCTTTGGGGTTCATCATTCCGGCGCTGATTGGCATTCCTATCGGGCTTGCCCTGCTCACTGTGATGAACACAGGCGCGTTGCGTCTGACCACGGCGATGGTGCTGATCGTCTATGGTGGGTACTTTAGTTTTCGCACGTCATTGCCCTCTTTCACCCGGCCAACGCCCTACATCGACCGTGGTGTTGGTTTCATCGGTGGTGTTTTAGGGGGGGCTGCGGGCATATCCGGGGCAATTCCAGCGATGTGGTTGTCCATGCGGTCGTGGCCCAAGGCTGAAATCCGCGCGATCATGCAGTCTTTTAATATTACCGTCTTGGTGACGACTGTTTTTTTGTTGTTTCTCAAAGGGGCTTACGACGCTACGGCGCTCAGCGCGCTGATTGTAACCATACCTTGCGGTCTGATTGCAGCACAAATCGGTATTTTCGTGTTCCGAAGGCTCAGCGATGAATTGTTTCGCCGGGTGTTGATCGGTCTGACGTTCTTGATGGGCGTCGGTGTTTTCATAAGTGAAGTGATATGAACGAACGCGCCCCTGAACATTAAAGGGCCCACGGCCTACGGAATATCAACGGCGCTTAGATCACTTCGTCTGTGCGGTCATCGCTTTCACCATATCGCTTCAGTGTAGCGGGGCGGGTTCCCTCATACACCCGTGCCACGTTCTGGGCGATTTTGGCGTTTTCGCGTTCAAACAGGCAATCACCGTTCAAATCAGAAGCAACAATGAACGGACCCATCTTGTTGCATTTCAACACCCACATGGCCTGCGCGATGCCCAGCTCTTCGTTCCAGTGCACGGCCTCGACGGTTTCGACGCCGCGCCCGAGCAAAGCGCCGGTGCCATAACCCACAGTTGACAAATAGACCGCACCATTGGGGACAAAATACTCTTTGTAGTCCTTTGATGTCATGCCGCCTTTCCCCACAATCAGTTTGGCGCCCGTCCTTGCCATCCACTCGGGCAACCATTTGGCAAAGCGGAAAGATGCAGTCGCCGTCACAGCCCCCATATCAAAGGACCCATCGCCGTTGATCCGTGCCGCGGGCGAGCAGTGGAAGTTTGCTGCCGACTGGCTGGGCAGTTCCATGGGTATATTCGCGTTGTCTTCGAGCGCGCGCATATAGACGCCTTCGCGCGCGGTATACATCAGACCGTCCAAATAGACGATGTCACCAAGGCGCAGATCGGCGATGGCCTCAGCCGTTGGCGTCGTAGACAAGCTTACTTCGCGAATGCTCATTCTGCGGCCTCCTGCACGGGATTCCAATCAACAGTTTCCCGGCGCTGATAAGGGGTGAACCAATCAGGATCGGTGCGGTATTCGACCCGCCCATCCACGTGAATGCGCGCCACGGCACGGCGCGATGACAGGCAAAAGGCGTGTACCGACATGGGCATGCCGCCGGTGTGGCAATACCCCACTTCGATATTGCAATCGATCACCATGTTTTTGCCGACAAATCCCATCGCGCCCATACCGATGGAATTGCCAAGCTCTTTGAACTCTGCTTCCATTTCGGCGATCTTGGGGTCGCTATTTTTGCTGCCCACCACCCGTAAAGTCGAGGCCCGTTTGCCCAAAGCCATGCATGTGTCTTTGGACCCGCCAAGCCCGATCCCGATGATGGCAGGCTGGCACGCAAGTCCGCGTTTGCCAAAGGCCATCAAGCTATCGAGATAGAACCGTTTGATCCCCTGGAGGCCATCGCTGGGAAAGAGCATGCGGTAGTCCGTGCCAAAGAGCCCGCCTTTGTGCACGGTGATCAGGTCGATCCACGCGCCTTCGGGTTCGAACCCGTATTCTATCTCGGGGGCGCCGATGCCAACGTTATTGTTGTGGTCCGTGCGCCAAAGCGGATGCACCCTGTTTGGGCGCAAGGGTACGCCATTGGTGGCAGTGGCGGTGGCTTGGCGCAGCGCGCCTTCAAGCGCGACCATGCCGCCCTCGACTGCGGCGTCATTTCCCATTTTCACAAACCAGCGCGGCACACCTGTGTCCCCACACATTGCGCGGCGGTCTTCTTTTGCGGCCTCATAGTTGTCTAACATGGCCTTGAGCACAAAGGACGACAGATCGCCGTCCTCAGTTCTTGCGGCCTCTTGCAGGCCGTCAAGATAGTCTTGCGGGATCTCGATCGCCGCCTTGTCCATCAGGGTTTCTGCGGTTTTTTGAAGGAGGGTGATAGGGATCATGGGGCTGCCACCAAGGTTTCGGGTGCATCGGATGGCAAAATAGTTTCGCCGGGACGCACGATTGTGAATTGAACGGGGTCGCGTGTAACGGTGACGCCATCCGACGTTTGATGTGCGACAGTATATTCGCTGTCTTCCATGGCCCCCGGATCGGGGAAATCTTCGCGGAAATGCGCCCCGCGCGAGTTTTCGCGCGCGATCCCGGCTTTGGTAATTACCTCGGAGATATCGCAAAGCGATCGCAAGTTAAGCCAATCATGCCATGTGAGGTTGAACGCAAGACTACAGGCGTCCACGCCGACATCCATCACTGCATTTGACACGTCTGCGATCCCTGCAAGGCCCCGTTCCATGCCCGCTTTGGTGCGCATCACGCCGACGTCTTCCCACATCACGTCTTGAAGCTGTTTGCGCAAGGGCAGAACCAAATCAGGTTTGCGACCAAGTGGGTAAGTCGCGCGTTCGAACTCTGCAGCCAGCACATCCGGGTCTGGATCGCGCAGGGTCATGTGCGACACGTCCCGCCCCATCGTATCGCCCGCAATGCCGCCGTAGACGGTAGAATTTGCCACGCCGTTGCCCCCCAGACGGTTGGACCCATGCGCGCCGCCTGCGTCTTCGCCTGCAACATAGAGGCCCTCCATCTGCGTGCGGGTGTCGACGTCTACAACTACGCCGCCCATAAAGTAATGCGCCGTGGGTACGACTTCGACCTTGCCTGCGGCCAAATCGAAACCGGAATCCGCACAACGCGTGACCATGCCGTTGAACTTTTGGCGCACAAAATCAGGCCCAAGGTGCGCCATGGAAATGAACACACCTTTCTGGTCAGGGTCATTGTTCTTGCGCATCTCGGCATAGATGCCACGGCTGACGACATCGCGGGTCGCGCGTTCGCCTTTGGCGTCGTAGTCGAACATGAACCGCCCGCCAGCATGATTGATCAACTGTCCGCCCGCGCCGCGCAGACCTTCCTCAAGCACGGTGCCGGTCATGCGGGTGTGATCACCGGCGAGCAAACCTGTCGGGTGGAACTGCACCATTTCCATATCGCGCAGGGGCAGACCTGCCCGCAGTGCCATCGCTAGCCCGTCCATCGTTTTGTCACCGCTGGGCGTGTGGTATTTGTACATCGTGGGGCCGCCGCCAGTGCCCATCAGAACGGTTTTAGCGCGCACCAGGCGGAAATTGCCCGTGCGCATATCGATCATCAACACGGCTGCCAGTGCTGACCTATCTGTCGTCGGGATCAGGCCTACGGCGCGGTGTTCTTGCAGTTTTTCAACACCGCTGGCCAACACCTTTTCCATCAAGCGGTTGATAATCTCGATACCCGTCAGGTCGCCTTTGTGTACGGTGCGATCAGCGGTCTGACCGGCAAAGGCTTTTTGGTGCAGTGATCCATCCCTATTGCGGTCAAAAAAGCAGCCGACTTCATTTTCCAATTCACGGATGCGCACCACGGCTTGTTCGCACACACGCCACGCCATGTCTTGGTTGGGCAGCCACTTGCCGCCGTTGATGGTATCCATGAAGTGACGCTCGACCGTGTCGCCGCCGCCCAAGGCCACGTTGTAGCCCCCTTGGACCATGCGCGTGCAGCCACATTGCCCTATCAGCCCTTTGACCGCGATTGGGATCTTGGTGCCTGAGGGCGCTGTTTGCTGGGCATGCAGGGCCGCAAAAAGACCTGCACCGCCCGTTCCAAGGATCAAAATAGCTGTTTCATGCTGTTCAATATCAGA
>JBGCDB010000070.1:0-18155 GCA_045104955.1 Roseobacter sp. | reverse complement strand
ACCAGCGCGCAAGTCTTGGATGGCGCACGCGCCACGCATCGTCATGATCAATGCATCCGCCACGATACCCGGTAAGCACCCAGCTTCGGGGCGCGGTATGCGCGTGGATGCGGACGCGATAGGGTCCGCAAAGCGACTTTTGCCGCCACTGCGCCCGGCCGTTTTCGGCTTCATGGGCGATATCCTTTGTAACCTGCCTCAAGGTTATCCGTACAATAAGATACCAAAGCATTAATGTCTTGCGTGTTTTTTGCTCTCGCCACTGGCGCATGGTTTTGCTAGGAGACAGCAACAGAGACGCGAGTCTCTGATCGTGCGGGTGTGGCGGAATTGGTAGACGCACCAGATTTAGGTTCTGGCGCCTTTGGCGTGGGGGTTCGAGTCCCTTCACCCGCACCACTTAAAATGACCCCTTCATGGCACTGTCCGTCCGTCAGCCGCGCGATCGACCGGCGTTGGGCGATGCGAACTCCGTCGGTCCGCGTCTGTTGTTTGCGTTGAGTTTATTGCCTCTGGTGTGTGCCTGGACGACACGGTACTGACAGCACAACCTTGAATTCGTATTCTTTTAATTTTACGAACGGGCACATGCGCTGAAATATGGAGCCAACATGCTTGTATCTGTGGTCATACCGACGAGCGACCGCGGCGAATATCTTCGCCATTGCCTCGCGGTGGCGCTTCGCATTTCAACGCCTGATGTTGAGATCGTCGTCAGCGATAACGCGTCCACCGATGATACCAAGGACATTATTCAATCCGCAAATTCATCGCGCGTGCGGCACATCGAAACCGGTCGGCGTGTATCCATGCGGCAGAACTTTGAATACGCGCTTGAGGAAAGCAAAGGCGAGTATGTCGTCTTTATCGGGGACGATGATGCCATTCTGCCAGGACAATTCGACGGGTTGAGCCAGATACTGAACACGCAAGCCCCAGACGCTCTGAGCTGGGCAGCACCTTTGTTTGTATGGCCAAACCCGGATAACGGCGGAAAAAGCCGGGGCTTTCGGATGGTCAAGAACAGGGCGTTTGGCCTACCCGAACAGATCGACGTGCAAGAGCGGCGCCATGTCATGAGGGTGGGGGCTTTGCATAAATTTCAACCTGCGCCCGGGATTTATCACGCGTGTATGTCACGCAGCTTTATCAAGGATAAGCTGGCAGGGGCGGATGGTACGTGTTTTCTGGCGCGTAGCCCGGACACCTATATGGCGATGCGTGCGCTGCAAGTCGGTGGCAATTTCATGCATTGCCGGCACCCTTTTTCCATGCACGGCCGCGGCGCGAAAAGCACCGGCGGCAGCTACGCGTCTTTTGGG
The DNA here is from genome assembly GCA_045104955.1 of Roseobacter sp. Classification (GTDB taxonomy): domain Bacteria; phylum Pseudomonadota; class Alphaproteobacteria; order Rhodobacterales; family Rhodobacteraceae; genus Roseobacter. The sequence goes on along the minus strand of JBGCDB010000070.1, from coordinate 16,833 downwards.
CGCAACAAGCGCAATGACGCGCCCTCGACCGAAACGCGGTTTGAGCGTGAAGTGAAAACGGATGCCGTAAAGGATGCGATCCCGATTGCCAAATCGGTGAACATTGACTTTTTAAGCACGCTTGAGACGATCAAGGGCCATTTCCCTGATCCAAAGATGGAAGTTGATTACCTGAGTTGGTACCGGACGATCCTGAATGAGCTTGCCAAGAAAAATGCAGCGACCAAGGAGTCTGTGCTGCAGATTATGGCTGATTATGCAGTGGTGAACGGGACGGAACAGGTGTTGGAACGCGCGCTGAAATCTCCACAGGTCAGTCTGGTGCAGGCGAAAATGGCTTGGCACAAGAATATGGATAAACTTGGCAGTTACCGTGTGGCCGGGGGCGATGCAGGCTTTGATACTGTTGATGCAGCAGCAGCAGCGTGTGATTTCATTCTTGGCACCGATTTCGAACAGGTTTTGAGCGGTCAAATCAAACACCAAACCGCCTGGGCGAATGCCAAGAAACGGTTTCAAAGTTCGCAATTCGGCTCTTGAACAGAACCAATATCCGCCAAATGAAATGGAAGGCGCTACAGCAATGACACATCCCGATGATCGGCAGGAATTTTTGGACAACCGCGCGGCGAAATCTCGCCAGTTGGGCGAGGATAAAGCATTATTTGAACAGTCAAAAGATCTTGTCTATGCGCTTGATAATTATGACTACTCCTATCTTTGGACATGGATGGGCGTGCCGATCATTCAATTGCCCGCCGACATGATGGCCACCCAAGAAGTCATCTGGAACACGCGCCCCGATGTGATCATTGAAACGGGCGTCGCGCGCGGAGGCTCTGTGTTGTTTATGGCATCTATCCTTGAGGTGATAGGACATGGACATGTGATTGGCGTTGATATTGATATCCGCGCACACAACCGCGAAAGCATAGAAGCGCACCCCATGTCCAAGCGTGTGACGCTCATCGAGGGTGGATCGGTTGACGCCGATGTTTTGGCCCAAGTTAAAGAACACATTCCAGACGGCGCGCGCGTCATGGTTGTGCTGGATAGTGACCACAGTCGCGATCACGTGTTGGCCGAATGTCGCGCCTATGGGCCGATGGTCACAAAAGACTGCTTTCTGGTCGTCGCGGATACGATTGTTGGGCATATCACCAAAGAAGAAGCGCCGCAAAACAGATCGAAAGTTTGGTTCCAAGGGAACGATCCACTGACCGCGGCCCAAGATTACATGGCTGAAACGGACCGGTTCGTCACAGATGCTGAAATGAACGGGAAATTGGTGTTGTCCTCGTCGCCTGGTGGGTACCTCAGGTGCGTTGAATAGGCATGGCGTCGCCGGGTAAGATCGGTTTTCTGTTGTCGGCGGGGGGGGCTGCGTTTTGCGAAACTGTGCGGCGTTCTGGTTGGGACGGGCACAGGTTTCATGTGGTGTGCGATCGCGACTGTGGCGCACAGCGCAAAGCGGCGCAGTTCGGTATAAGCTCTGACATCATTGACGCACCGACAAAGGACGCGCTTTCAGTTCAGGCGGCTAAAGCCTTCAAGGCGGCCGGATGTGATCTTGTCATTACGCATTTTTCCCGTCTCGTCAGTGCGGCACTTTATGATGAAATTCTAACGTTGAACGTGCATCCGGCTTTATTGCCCGCCTTTGTTGGTATGGATGGGGTCGAACAAGCGCACTGGGCCGCTGTGCCGTTGCAAGGGGCCAGCTTGCATGTTGTGGATGCGGGAATTGATACAGGCCAGATAGTTGCACAAACTGCCTTTGCCGTGCCCGGAAATGCAACGCTTGACTGGCGCAATGCGCTGTCGTTCCGCCAGAAAACGATTGTCACGCTTGTGGCGCTGGATTGGATTGATCATGGGCTGGTGGATGTCACTAAACGCGGTGCAGAAGCATTTGATACAGCACGACTGCCCGCAGGCGATACGATCTGCGCCCCAGGCTTTGCTGGCGAGGGTTTAAGACATGCGGCTGAGGCGTTGCTTGCCGATCTGCCGCCGCCCACGATTTAAACTGGTGTCTTAAGGTCAATTACCTTGCATTGCATTTTATCGCTAATTATCAACCAATACAGGCGAAGGGGGACAATATGACAACCAAACCAGAGATGCGCCACGGCATCAGATGCGCCGACGACTGCACAGGTACATATCCGTGAAAGCAGTAATTTTGGCGGGTGGCTTGGGCACGCGCATCAGCGAAGAATCCCATCTGCGCCCAAAGCCAATGATCGAAATTGGCGGCTTCCCCATTCTGTGGCACATTATGAAAATCTACGGTGCCCATGGCATCACGGAATTTGTCGTGTGCTGTGGTCACAAGGGATATGTGATCAAAGAGTACTTTGCGAATTACTTCCTGCACACCTCTGACGTGACATTTGATCTGAAATCCAATGGCATAGAAGTCCACAATCGCTATTCCGAACCATGGAAGGTTACTTTGGTAGACACTGGCCAGATGACGCAGACCGGAGGCCGTCTTAAAAGGGTGCAAGACCATTTAGATGGAACCTTTTGCCTGACCTATGGCGACGGGGTTTCAAACGTAAATCTCACAGAGCTGATATCTTTTCATAAGACGTCGAAACGGCACGCGACGGTTACGGCAATTCAACCGGCTGCTCGGTTTGGTGCCTTGGAAATCACTGGTGACCGGGTTTCGCGGTTCAATGAAAAACCGGACGGTGATGGTTTTTGGGTAAACGGTGGCTTTTTTGTCTGCGAGCCAGAGGTGTTCAACTACATCGAAGGCGACGAAACGGTGTGGGAACGTGACCCGGTTGAGCATCTTGCACAAGACAAGCAATTGGGTGTCTACAAACACAACGATTTCTGGGCACCCATGGACACACTGAGGGACCGCACCCAGCTCGAAGAGCTTTGGGCGTCGGGCAAAGCGCCTTGGAAAATTTGGGAATGAATGAATTTTGGAAAGGCAAGCGCGTCCTGATTACCGGTCACACGGGATTCAAAGGAAGTTGGTTGGCGCTTTGGTTGCAGCAGCTTGGCGCGCATGTCACCGGCCTTTCCCTTGCCCCTGAGACTCCTTTCTTTGACACGCTGGACTTGGGAGAATGCCTGGATCACCACGTAGGTGACATTCGTGATATCGAAACCGTCCGTGGTATTGTGGCACAGTGCGACCCGCAGATCGTGTTTCACATGGCCGCGCAATCGCTGGTTCTGCGCAGTTATTCCCTGCCGCTCGAGACGTGGGGGACAAACGTCACTGGGTCTTTGCATCTGATGGAAGCCATGCGCACCTTAAGTGGGCCGCGCGCGGTGGTCATGGTCACGACCGATAAAGTCTATGCAAATGACGAACAATCCCGCGCGTTTAGCGAAGAGGACCAACTCGGGGGGCATGACCCCTATAGCGCTAGCAAAGCCGCGATGGAAATTGCGATCGACAGCTGGCGAAAATCGTTTTTGTCAAAGACCGATGTGCGGATGGCGTCTGCGCGGGCTGGCAATGTGATCGGGGGCGGCGATTGGGCCGAAAACCGGATTGTACCCGATATCGCGCGCGCGCTTGCGGCAGGCGCGGCGATTGAAGTGCGTAGTCCAGATGCAATTCGGCCATGGCAGCATGTGCTTGAACCTTTGCGCGGCTATATGAACTTGGCCGAACAGTTGTATACCTCTGACGATACCACATTTCAGGGCGCGTTCAATTTTGGCCCCGCAGATGACGGGGTCCGGTCTGTCCGCGATGTCGTCGAAACAGCACTGGCGGCATGGCCTGGCAAATGGAAAGACACATCTGGCGGTACCGTGCCGCATGAGGCAGGCGTTCTAACCCTGAGCACGCAAAAAGCGCAGCGCGTGTTGGGTCACGTCGGAAAGTGGACGTTTGAGCAGTCGGTTCAGGCCAGCATGTCATGGTATAGGGCCGTCGCAGAGGGTGGTGATGTGCGCCAGATCACGCTCCAGCAACTGAAGGCATACGACAGCCTGTGCAGTTGATCGATCAGGGCATAAGCGGTGTTTACGAGGTGCAATTGTCGTTTATTTCCGACGCGCGCGGCCATTTTGCGCGCACTTTTTGTACGCAGGCGTTTGCGCAGGCCGGACTGAATACGGATTGGGCGCAAATGAACATGTCTCGGACAATCGGGCGGGGGACTTTGCGGGGTATGCATTTTCAGCGTGCACCAGCGGCAGAATGCAAGCTGATCCGTGCCACGGAAGGCGAGGTGTTTGACGTGGCCGTGGACTTGCGCCAAGGGTCGGCCACCTTTGGTCAGTACCGCGCCGTTATTCTTTCCGCCGAGAAAGCCAACGCAATTTATATTCCAGTAGGCTGTGCGCATGGGTTCCAAACCCTGACCGAAACTGCCACGCTGCACTACAGTCATTCAGCGGCGTATGCGCCACAACATGAAGGTGGCGTATCGGCCGTTGATCCGGACGTGGGGATTGACTGGCCTCTGGCTGTTGAAACCATGTCCGACCGAGACGCAAAATTGCCCAAACTCAGGGATGTTTTACCGCTATGACCCACCTGTGCCGCCATTGCCATGGCTCAGATACATTGCCCTTTCTTGATCTGGGATATGCGCCGCCTTCAAACGACTACCTGTCTACTGAACACCTTTCGCAGCCGGAAAGAACCTACCCGCTTAGGCTTTTTGTGTGTCGCACATGCCGTCTTGTGCAAACCGAAGACGTGGCATCCGGAGAGGCACTGTTTCGAGAAGACTATGCCTATTTTTCTTCCACATCATCCAGTTGGGTGGCGCATGCAAAAGCCTATTGTGATGCAATCACACAGCGGTTGGGCTTGGACCGAAGCGCGCATGTCATCGAGGTGGCGTCGAATGATGGGTATCTTTTGCGCAATTTCGTGTCGTCCGGCATTCCATGCCTTGGGGTCGAACCCACGCGATCAACAGCTGCCGCAGCCACCAAGCAAGGCATCAACGTCATCGAGGCGTTTTTCGGCGCACAGATGGCGCAGGGCCTGCCAAAATCTGATTTGGTCATCGGCAATAACGTGTTCGCCCATGTTCCTGACATCAACGACTTTTCAAAGGGTCTTGCGACCTGTTTGAAACCGCAGGGTGTTATCACGCTTGAGTTTCCGCACCTGCTTGAATTGGTGACGCATCATCAGTTTGACACAGTGTATCATGAACACTTTTCTTACCTGTCTTTAGTGTCTGTAGAACGTATTTTTGCCGCCGCTGGCCTGCGCGTTTTCGATGTAGAACACTTGCGCACACACGGGGGCAGCTTGCGGATTTACGGCTGTTTGCAAAGCGCGAACCATGAAGAAACCGCGCAAGTGACGTCGCTTCGGGCGCTTGAAGCACATCAAGGTATGACCAGCGACGATTTCTATCTTGGCTTCCAAGCCAAAGCCGAGCGGGTCAAAGATGATTTTTTGCGTTTTCTGCTGAAAGTAAAAGACGAGGGGGCATCAATTGCTGGGTACGGTGCCGCAGCAAAAGGAAATACGCTGCTGAATTTCGCCGGGGTCCGACCCGACTTGATGCCTTTTGTCTGCGATGCTGCGTCTTTCAAGATCGGCAAATATCTGCCCGGCAGTCATATTCCGATCAAAGCGCCCGACGCGCTGAAACAGAACCCGCCAGATTATCTGGTGATTTTTCCGTGGAATATTGCGGAAGAAATTACACGGTCGCTGGATTGGATGGACAATACGCGTTTTGTGATTGCAGTACCGGAGTTAAAGTGCCTGTGACGGACCGTATCGCTTATACAAAACCATCTATCACCGAGCATGAGGTTACCTATGCCACGGATGCCGCGCGTCACGGCTGGGGCGCGCAGTGCTATGAATATATTCACCGTTTCGAACAGGCGTTTGCGCAGTATCTTGGGGTCTCGCACGCGATTTCCACGTCAAGCTGCACAGGGGCTATGGAAATGGGGCTTGCTGCCGTTGGTGTGGGCGATGGCGACGAAGTCATCCTTGCAGATACCAATTGGATCGCCACTGTCGCGCCGGTGATGCATTTGGGGGCGACCCCTGTGTTTGTCGATATTTTACCCGACACATGGTGTGTTGACCCCAAACAGGTGGCGCAAGCAATAACACCAAGGACCAAGGCGATCATCGCAACACATCTGTATGGCAACTTGTGCGAAATGGACGCGCTACTGAACCTTGGCCAAGAGTTCGGAATCCCTGTGATTGAAGACGCAGCAGAGGCCTTGGGAGGGCTGCACAAAGGCAGGCAGACCGGGGCCATGGGGCTGTTTGGCACGTTTTCTTTTCATGGTACCAAGACCCTGACGACGGGCGAGGGGGGGATGTTTGTCACAAATGATGACGCCTTGGCAGAACGGGTCATGACGCTATCCAATCATGGACGGGACAAAAGGCAGACCAAACAGTTTTGGGCGGATGTAATTGGCTACAAATTCAAGATGTCAAATGTGCAAGCGGCGATTGGATTGGGTCAGATCGAACGTATAGATGACCTGACCACGCGCAAGTCAGCCATTCTGTCGGGTTACAAGGACCGGCTTTTGCGCCTTGATGGTGTGTCTATGAACCCTGAGCGTTCGCATGAACGTAACGGCGCATGGATGCCCACCGTGGTTTTTGACGCGCGTTTGGGCATCACCCGACAAGATGCAATGACTGCTTTTGGTGCTGCGAACATCGATGCGCGCGTCTTCTTTTACCCGCTGTCGTCGCAACCAATGTTCACACCTGCCGATACACCCGTCTCACACGATATTTGTGAACGGGCTATCAACTTGCCCAGCTTCCATGACATGACCAAGAACGATCAAGACCGCGTTTGCACGGTGATCGAAAATCTATGGCAGGGCGCGCAATGACCACGGTTGTTATCTCGCAGCCTATGTATTTTCCATGGCCAGGATTCATCGCACAGCTTGCGTTGGCAGATGTTGTTATTTGGTTGGATGACACGCAGTTTTCGCGCGGCAGTTTTACCAACCGGGTGCAGATCCGCGCTGGAAAGACGCACTCTTGGTTGACCGTCCCATTGGGCAAAGGCAGCGGGCGCACCAAGATCAACGACCTGACCCCAAGCGCGCCTGATTATCTGGACCAACATGCCAGCCAGATCGAAAAAGCGTTTGAAGGCACTCCTGGGTTGGATTCGGTCCGGGCCTGTGTTGATCACGTCAGAGGCATCGAAAAGCTGAGCGACGCGCTAATCGCAAGCTCAGAGGTATTGGCAGCCGCAGTTGGCATTTCTTGGCAAGACCGGCATCTAAGCAGCGCACTCAATATCCATTCAAAAGGGTCGCAACGTATTTTTGATTTGGTTAAAGCCGTGGGGGGGACGCGGTATATTACCGGCCACGGTGCGCGAAATTATCTGGATCATGACGCATTTGATGCAGCGGGCGTTGCAGTGGAATACATGGATTACGCTGTTTTGCCTTGGCGCCCGAACGATCCTGACTTTACACCATATGTCACCGCTTTGGATTTATTGGCCCACGCAGGGCCGCTAGATGCAGCCAAGTTTCTGAACCCGCGCACACAGCCTTGGAACGCTTTCGTCGAATAGCTTTATTCGCCCTTAGGCACCTCGGTTGGTGATGTTGTATCGGTCGCGCCTTTTCATGGCAGATCGTCAAAGCGAGAAGAGCGCAGATTGACACGGTGTGCTGCAAGTTTCTAGCCTGTATAGGCTGAGATGGAGCGGCCGATGCTGTTGGACACGTACCTTTTATATCTTGCCGCAGTGGCTGTGTTTTTTGCGACACCCCCTGACACTAGCCAACTTTTAATTGTATCGAACAGCATCCGGTATGGGCTCCGTAAAAGCGTCTTTACCATCGCTGGAGACCTCAGCGCCAATGCACTACAAATGACGGCTGCCGCGTTTGGGCTGGCGGCGGTGATCGCCACCTCTGCGACGTTATTCTTTTGGATCAAGTGGTTGGGCGTGGCGTATCTGCTTTGGATCGGTGTTCAGATGATCCGATCTTCAGATCAAAGAACCCAAACCCAACCAGCGCCTGCGCGAGCGCGTCTGGTCCTGTTTCGTCAGGGGTTCGTGACCTCGTTGGCAAACCCTTTCGCTGTGGTATTCTTTGCCGCGTTGTTTCCGCAGTTTATCGACCCAAGCTTGCCGGTCTTGCCTCAACTGCTGATTTTGGGGGGGACGTATCTGGTGGTGGACGGCGCCATTTTAGTGCTGTGGGGGCTGACCGCACAACGCGCCGTTCGGATGCTGCAACGCGTGTCTTTTGCACGCATCAATCAGCTTTGTGGTGCATTAATGATTGCGGCGGCGGCCCTTTTGGCCAGCAAAGAAATCGCGCCCTCAGATTAGGTCAAAGTACCGCCTGCCACAGACCGCCATAGATTGCTGAATGATCCCAGCGTGGTTGCACCGCATCTGCGTCCAAATACCGTCATCAAACCAGAAAAAAGTTCGGGATATCATAAAATTATCAGTATTCCGTTTCGACGCCGTAAGGGAACTTTAAAGACAGCAGATTATGCGGGTGCAATACTGAAGAAGGGTGCACGGCGTGGTTTCAAAAAGACATTTATCACTTTTTATACTGGTTGCAGGTTTTGCGACATTTGGTGGTTTGCAGCAGGGCGGTTCGTCGAAAGCTTGGGCAACAGAAATCTCTGCCGAGAAAGACGCACGCAACCGCCTGAGCTTTGCCAGCCGTCAAAGTATGCTGACCCAGAAAATCGCCCGGAATGCATGTTTCGTCATGGCAAATATTGATGCTGAACGCTATGTGGCAAAAACTGAATCCACCGTGCGTCAGTTTGACAATACTGTTCACGGCCTGCGCTATGGTGACGTTAATCTAGAACTGAGAAAAGAGACCAATGCAGACGTTCTGACGCGCCTTGAGGCCGTAGAAACGCTGTGGCGTACGCTGGGTGCCGCTTCGCGACAAATCGCGGCGGGTGATGTGCACACAGTCCCTATGGCGCAGTTGATCCTATTAAACATGCGTGCATTGTCGGCCATGGATGATGCTGTTGACGCGATTGAGGCTACTTATGGTGAAGGCGTGATTTCCCCCGACATTGTGGAAACTGCGCGTTTGGCCGGGCGGCAGCGTGTGTTGTCACAAAAGGTATCGAAAGAGGTCTGCTTTCTACTGATCGGTGTTGAAAGTGCGGGCAACTGGGAAATGGTGAATAACACGGTTGCCGAATTCGATCTTGCGATGACTGATCTGCTGAACGGCGCGGCAGAGCGTGACATCGTACCACCGCCAGATCGTCAGATTAAAAAGCAGTTGGAACGGACACAAAAGGCATGGGTTCGATTTAAAAAGCTTTTGGAGGGGCTGGAGGAAAACCTGGAATTGTCGCCGGGTGACAGAATCCAGCTGGCCAACTTGAGCGATCAAGCTTTGCGCGAAATGGACCTAGCTGTGTGGATGTACACCGAACAATAAAGGGGCCCAAAAGGCCTATGTATGCAGAACCCTGCAACAGGTACTTGCACCTTTGACCTGACCCACATAGAAGAGCGGAAATTTTACGCCCGCGCCCATCCGGCGCGCCTTACTCTATGGAGCATACATGCAGGTCACTGAGACGCTGAACGAAGGTCTGAAACGCGGCTACGCCATCACGGTGACAGCCGCTGAACTTGAGGCGAAGGTCAACGAAAAGCTTGCCGAAGCGCAGCCTGAAGTGGAAATGAAGGGTTTTCGCAAAGGCAAAGTGCCTATGGCGCTGCTGAAAAAGCAGTTCGGCCAGCGTGTGATGGGCGAAGCGATGCAAGAAAGCATCGATGGCGCCATGAACGAGCATTTTCAGTCTTCTGGTGACCGCCCGGCGATGCAACCCGAGGTCAAAATGACCAACGAAGATTGGAAAGAGGGCGATGACGTCGAAGTTTCCATGTCATATGAGGCGCTGCCCGAAATTCCGGAAGTAGATTTCAGCAAGATCAAATTGGAAAAAATGACTGTCAAAGCGGACGATGCCGCAGTTGATGAGGCGTTGGCCAACCTTGCCGAGACAGCACAAGACTTCAAAGCGCGCAAAAAAGGGTCCAAAGCGAAAGATGGCGATCAAGTTGTCATGGATTTCGTGGGCAAAGTTGACGGCGAAGCATTTGAAGGGGGATCTGCTGAAGATTACCCACTGGTTTTGGGATCCAATTCTTTCATTCCTGGTTTCGAAGAGCAACTGGTCGGCGTCAAAGCGGGCGAGGAAAAAGCAGCCACTGTGACGTTCCCGGCGGAATACCAAGCCGAGCATTTGGCAGGCAAGGAAGCTGTTTTTGATTGCACAATCAAAGAAGTAAAGCAGCCTGTCGCAGCTGAGATCAACGATGAGCTTGCCAGCAAGTTTGGTGCAGAAGATCTTGCTGCGCTGAAAACGCAAATTTCTGAACGCCTCGAAGCGGAATATTCCGGTGCTGCGCGCGCTGTGATGAAGCGGTCATTGCTGGACGCCCTGGACGGTTTGGTGGACTTTGATCTGCCCCCATCCTTGGTCGAAGCGGAAGCCGGTCAAATCGCGCATCAGCTTTGGCATGAAGAGAACCCAGAGGTAGAAGGCCACGACCACCCTGAGATCGAAGCAACAGAAGAACACACAAAACTCGCGACACGCCGCGTGCGTCTTGGGTTGTTGTTGGCCGAGATCGGTCAAAAGGCCGAAGTGGAAGTGTCGGACGCTGAAATGACACAAGCGATCATGAACCAAGCGCGCCAGTATCCTGGGCAAGAGCGTCAGTTTTTTGAATTCGTTCAACAAAACCAGCAGATGCAGCAACAACTGCGCGCACCTTTGTTTGAGGACAAGGTCGTCGATCACGTGATCGAAGGCGCTAAAGTCTCTGAAAAAGAAGTTTCAAAAGACGACCTGCAAAAGGCCGTTGAGGCGCTTGAAGAAGAATAAACATCACATTTTCAAATGTGTTTGTACGAAACCGGGGCCAGAATTGGCTCCGGTTTTTTGTTTTTCCCCTCGTTAAAATGTCAAAAGTACGTAACCTGCCAGTAGCTTTAGCAGGTGAAAAAGGTGGAGAGATAGAAATGATCAAAAAAACAATGGCCGAATTTTTCGGCACGTTTTGGTTGGTGTTTGGTGGCTGCGGCAGTGCTGTATTTGCTGCCGGTGTTGCGGATGTAGGTATTGGTTGGCTAGGGGTCAGCCTTGCTTTTGGTCTGACCGTGATGACAATGGCCTATGCGGTTGGCCATATTTCCGGCGGGCATTTCAACCCTGCTGTTTCGTTGGGGTTGTTGCTGGCAGGCCGTTTTGATGCCAAGGATTTGCCCGCCTATTGGATCGCGCAGGTGCTTGGGTCAATCGCGGCGGCGGTGCTTTTGTATGTAATTTTGTCGGGTGCGGACGGTTTTGCAGGCGTAGGCGGTTTTGCATCGAATGGCTATGGTGCGGCATCGCCTCAGGGCTATGCGATGATCTCAGTGTTGATTGCAGAAGTTGTGCTGACTGCATTTTTCCTGATCATCATTCTGGGTGCGACGTCACCCGGTGCGCCAGCAGGTTTTGCGCCAATTGCAATTGGCTTGGGTTTGACGCTGATCCATCTGATTTCTATCCCAATTTCGAACACATCGGTGAACCCTGCGCGGTCTACCGGAGTTGCTCTGTTGGCTGAGGGCCCTGCAATTGGACAGCTATGGTTGTTTTGGGTGGCTCCTCTGATTGGCGCGGCACTGGGGGCAATGGTGTGGAAGCTGATGACTACCGATGAATAATGAGTGAAAAAACACAAAGGCCGAGGTAACCCTCGGCCTTACCCAGCTCATGTCGCGACTAAGCCGTCAATTCGTTGGCCATCTCATGGTTACGGTCGCGGTGCCCGGCCTCGTCGGCGCGCACGACGATGATGACGTCACGCAAGCGCGCATCTTGCGGTAGCTTCCAGTAGTCGATCGCAATCTGTGGGGCGGGGATGTTCTCCACCTCACCTTTGTCGACCTGTTCCAGATATTGCGTGTAGCTGATTACCGCTTCTTCTTCGAGATAGGCCACCACGCGGTGGGCAATGCGCGGTGTGATCAGATACAGTAAGAAGTAGAAGTTAAAGAACACACCCTGACCAAACAAGATCAGGTACCGCTCCAACCGGCTAGGCTCGGCCACCTTGATGAAGGTCATCAGGTGCATACGTTCATTTTCAGCCTCTTCAAGCAGTTCGCTGACCCATCCTTCGTCGTCGCGGATGGTGCGCAGGGCTTTGAGGTGTTGCAGCATACCGCCCACCATACCCGGCACAGCGGCAACTGTTTCCAACACAACGGCACGGTGACCATACCGTTTAGCAAAAAACATATCCGCAAATATGCGCATGAATTTCACCAAGCGCAGGGCAAAGCGGTCTTTGAAATCCTTCGGCTCTGTATGGTGTATCAGAGCGTCAGTGTCAGCATTTTTGGGTTGTGCGTCTTCGAACATCAATTTCTCCTGTATCTGAACAAGAGATGTTTTTTTCCGGACCAACGACAAGGTGTTGCGTCATTATGCGCACTGCCTCTTGTCCGATAGAAAAAAAAGGCCAGGGAAACCCCCGGCCTTTTTCATCAAATTCAGTCGACGTTTACGACTTTGCCGCGTCGTCGTCTGCTGCGTCGCCCGCATCGTCTGTATCAGGGGCCACGGCTTCTGCCAGATCGTCGTCCTCGGATGCAGCGGAGCCGATATCATCGAACAATTCTGCAATCTCGAAATCAGCTGCTGCTTCTTCTTCTGCGGCCAGTTCCTGAATGGACTTGCCGGAGGCTTGAAGCTCAGCTTCTTCGACGGAACGCGCAACGTTCAATTCGATGGTTGCATCGACCTCGGGGTGCAGCACAACCTGTACCTCGTGTACGCCCAAGTCTTTGATGGGCGACAGAACAACCTGCTTGCGGTCCACTGTAAAGCCAGCTTCGGTTGCAGCATCTGCGGCGTCGCGCGTGGTCACGGACCCGTAAAGCGCACCCGCATCAGAAGCAGAGCGAATCACGATAAATTGCTGACCGTCCAGCTTTTCAGCCAGGCTTTCAGCTTCTTTTTTGGTCTCAAGATTGCGTGCTTCAAGCTGCGCTTTTTGGTCTTCGAATGCCGCGATGTTGGCTTTGGACGCAGACAGCGCCTTGCCTTGTGGCAACAAGAAGTTGCGCGCGTAGCCCGGCTTTACGTCGACGACTTCGCCCATTTGGCCAAGCTTTGCGACACGTTCGAGTAGGATAACTTGCATGGTGTTCTCCTTACTTCACAGCATAGGGCAGCAGGGCAAGAAAGCGGGCGCGTTTGATGGCACGGGCCAGTTCGCGTTGCTTCTTGGCGGAGACTGCGGTGATACGGGACGGCACGATCTTGCCACGCTCAGAGATGTAGCGCTGCAGAAGACGTGTGTCTTTGTAGTCGATTTTCGGTGCGTTGTCGCCCGAGAAGGGGCAGACTTTGCGACGGCGGAAAAATGGTTTAGCGGCCATGGGTTATGTCCTATTCCTAAAGCTGATCAACGACGTTCGCGGCGGTCGCCACGTTCTTCGCGTTTTTGCATCTGCACGGATGGCAGCTCGGCATGTGCGTCAACCTTGATGGTCAAAACGCGCATCACATCGTCATGCAAACGCATCAGGCGCTCCATTTCCTGAACGGCCGGTGCAGGCGCATCTGAACGCAGGAAAGCGTAATGGCCCTTGCGGTTTTTGTTGATCTTGTAGGCCATCGTTTTGACGCCCCAGTACTCGTGGTCCACGAGTGCGCCACCATTGTCGGACAAGACGGTTCCAAAATGTTCGATCAGCCCTTCGGCTTGCGTGTTGGACAGGTCCTGACGCGCGATCATAACATGCTCGTATAAAGGCATGTGCATTCCTCATTTATATCAAGGCGCATTTCAAAGGCAGGGCGTGCGTCCTTTTGCGGCCCCACCACGAGAGACTGCGCGGTTCAACGTTGTTGCAAAAGGAAGGGTCGATATACACGCTTTACGCAGTGGCGCAAGACTTGTGTCCGTTTTTACGGCCGCGAATGCACCCGCGCATCCTTAAATGGTCGCGACACAGTCTAAAACACGTCTTATTTCGGTCTTTTTTGCCCTGTTAGCTCTTCGTTAACCAAGAGTGAGGAAGGTTAATTATGACAAGTTTTGTCGACCCCGCATCGTTTGAGTCTATTGGGCCCCAGCCTGCACGCATGTTGGATGGCACACGCATGGTTGTGCGCGGCATTCAAGGGGTGGTTGGTTTTGCGCTGATCCTGACTGCAGTTGGGTTGTGGTTTGCACCGGGTGCGAACTGGGCGCAGGACTTGCTCTTGATGAAACTGCTTGCCTCTGCTGTTGGGGGAATGGTTGGCATTGCCTGCTTGCAAAGCTTTGTGCGGCCCGCGCCTCCGAAGGTTGAAATTGACACTATCCGCCACGAAATCCGCCTTGTGCGCACCCGCGGTAAAGATCGTCATGTGCTGGACCGCTGTGCCTTCAAAGACCTGACTTTGGTCGAAAACTCGGGCACGCATGTGCAGCTTTGGGGCAAGAACAACACTTTGCTTGCCGAGGTGGCCGCGACTGACCGCGTGTCTCACCGCAGCTTGGTGACCGCGCTGCGGGTGGCGGGAAAGATTTAAGCCCTGCCTTTATGCACTGAACCTATGATAAATGCGTGCAGTGTTCACCTGCGCGCATAAACTGTTCGTGCTCTTCGATTGCTTTCGATCCGTTGTGCTTCAACTTTAGGGACACACCAAAACCTCGGAGGCTTCCAACAATGAAATCCCTATTACTCGCGACCGCACTGGCCACAACAGCAACCTTTGCTGTGGCGGCAGACCGCTATGAGCTTGACGCCAGCCACAGCCAAGTGGTGTTCAGCTACAACCACCTTGGCTTTTCCACCACATTCGGCATGTTCTCAGGCTTTGAAGGCGAGATCATGTTTGACCAAGAAAACCCGTCGGCATCTTCTGTGACCGTTTCCATGCCAACGATGAGCATGTTCACAGGCTGGGAAGCGCGCGAAGGCCATTTCATGTCTGACGACTTTTTCGGAGCGACACCTGAAGACATGATCACCTTCACGTCCACATCTATCGAAGTGACTGGCGATACAACTGCCTTGATCACCGGCGATCTGACCATGAACGACATGACAAAATCAGTTGTTCTGGACGCAGTGTTGAACCAAACCGGTCCATATCCGTTTGGCCCACAACAAGGCACGCCAACAGCGGGCTTCAATGCGACCACAACCATCCTGCGGTCTGATTTTGGCGTAGGTGCCTTTGCACCAGCGGTCAGCGATGAGGTCGAAGTGACGATTTCGATCGAAGCTTTAAAAGCGGACTAAATTCTGCTGCTCGTTTTTATAAAAGGGCCACGCAGCCATTGCGTGGCCCTTTTTGTTATGCGCCTTCGCGGGCGGTTAATTGCACCGAGACATCGACCTGAAATCCGAGCGATCCTTCGTCTTGTTGCGACTGTCCAATGTTATAATTCATCCGGTTCAACGCTGTGCCGCCTTCAACTTTGGCAGTACCCTCCGCTAAATCAAGCGTGAAGGGCAAGGTAGCCGACATGGTCTGATCTTTGATTGTCAAGTCGCCCACGGCCTCGTAGTTTCCATCGGTGACCATGATATCTGCGGTAAAGGTCGCGGTTGGGAAATTCTCAACGTTAAAGAAATCAGCGCCCATGGCTTGACCCGTGACCGACCCCAAGGTCAGCGACCCGATAGAGACCACGACCTCAACCGATCCTGCGGGTCCGTCGGTTACCGTGTCGTCAAAGCTGATCGCGGCAGTCCAATCTGCAAAAGACCCGGTTACGGGCGACCCCAGTTGCGTCACGGTGATCGACAGGGTGCCGTCTTCGACAACCCAGTCAGATTGCACCGCCTCCAGCGCTGCCGCTTGAACTGAGCCGTCGTGTTTGGAATAGACCCCCAGCGACGCACCGATGGCGAGGGCTGCAGCCCAAACACCGACGGCGGATACGATGGGTAGTGCGGTTTTGTGGCTGTCTGACGTATGTGGCACGTCTGGTCTGCCCGGCAGCATGCGGCGCAGGGTGACATCTTTGTCGATAAAATGGTGTTTCAACGCGCCCGCCAGATGCAGAAATATCGAAGCGGCCAACACGCGTTCAAACACGATATGCAGACCTGCCGTGGTCGCGGCGAGGTTTTCTGATTTCGGCACCAGTGGCAGGTTTTGACCCAGAGGCCACCAAATTGGCGCAAATCCATCTGTTGCCGCGTGATGGATCCACCCCGACAGGGGTACCGCCAAAAGAGAGCCGTAGAGCAGCCAGTGCACCGTTTGCGCCGCAAGAGTTTCGACTTTCCGGTCTGGGTGTAAAGGGGCAGGTTTGGGCTGCATGATCGCCCATAAAATGCGAAGCAGCGCCACGAAGAATACTGTCACCCCTAAGGTTTTATGCAGCGAAAAATACCATGCTTTGCTCAGTAACTCTTCGGATGTGTCGTAGGGCAGGCCGTTGGCGTAAATGCCCAAAGGGATCAGCGTCAGGATCAAAAGTGCCGTCAGCCAATGCAGCGATTTCGTCACCGCGCCATAATGTGAGGAGGTATTGCCAAGTGCCATGGTTGGGTTCCTGTGTGATTCAGCTGTCACTTAGCGTAACTACTGTCACAGTCACGACAATCGCATGTGACGCACATGGTCTGCGCGCTTTGGGGTATCCTGCGACGGTTTGTGGCTTGCTTTTCCCGCGCAGAGCCGTTGCCCTTACGGCATGAGCAGGCTAAGCCCGAAAGACGATATAAAAGAGGGGCGGCTTAAATGAGCATCGCATTTGTATTTCCCGGGCAGGGTGCGCAGACCATTGGGATGGGGCAGGCTTTGGCGCAGGCCTATCCGGAGGCACAAGCCGTATTTGACGAGGT
>JBGCDB010000069.1:0-59297 GCA_045104955.1 Roseobacter sp. | reverse complement strand
TGGCGGAGGAGGTGGGATTCGAACCCACGGTACGCTCTCACGCACGCCGGTTTTCAAGACCGGTGCATTCGACCACTCTGCCACTCCTCCGGTGAATACGTCCTAGTCGGTAAAAACCGATTCTAAAACCAAGAAATTGCAGGCAAACTCCATTGGGGAATATTGCCGATCAGGCGCCTTCCCGCTTCCCAGATCGCATATCGCGGGTTAAAGTGCGTCTAAACCCCACAAATAACCGGGGAAAAAGGCGGGCTGCATACGCAGCAAACAGGCAAGGACAGCGTTAAATGAGCATCTCCAAAAGCACTCTGGCACGGGCAAAACCGACCTTCAAATCTGTATTGGCACTGGCTAGCGTTTTGGTCTTAGCAGCCTGCGAGGACATGGAATCATTTGATTTAAAAGAGATTTTTTCCCCTAAACCAGAAGGGGAAGCTGTTGCCGTTGCTGCAAACGGGGCAACATTCATCGAAAAAGATGTTGAAGCGCCAGAGGTGTTTTCGGCGACCGAGGCTGGTTTGTGGGACGGGCGCCCGTCGCTTGGTGGTGTTTGGGTAGCGCACCCGGATGTGACTGAACCCGAACGTGTTATCATTCGAAATCAAACCAATGGACAATTCGTGGTCGGCGCTCTTTTCCGGCGCGCGCGCGATATTCCAGGGCCGCGGCTGCAAATTTCGTCAGATGCAGCGCAAGCAATTGGGGTCATTGCAGGTGCTCCTGTAGAACTTGACGTGACAGCATTGCGCAAAGAAAAGATCGAAGTCGCGGCGCCTGAGCCCGAAATTGAGGACGGAGCGGTCGCAGGTATCGATGCACCCGAAGACATCCAAGAAGCTTCTCTCGACCCAATTGCCGCCGCCGGTGCAGCAATTGATGCGGCTGATCCGACACCACCTGCTGTTGCGGCCGAAGCTGCCGCGGCGCCTGTCATTCAGTCAAGCCTACCCGTTTCAACTTTGGAAAAGCCATTCATCCAAGTTGGCATTTTCAGTGTTGAAGAAAACGCCGAACGCGTGGCAACTCAGATGCGTAGCGCAGGCATGGTGCCCACCGTCCGCGCACAAGAAGCCAGCGGAAAAGCGTTCTGGCGTGTCGTCGTCGGGCCTGCATCCAGCAACGGCGAACGTCGTGAACTATTGGACCAAATCAAGGGCGAAGGTTTTTCTGATGCCTACGCAGTCACCAACTAATCCTCTGGGAGCCCGCGACGTGATACGTCTGACAACTGTAATCATTGCTTTTTTCTTCTC
The DNA here is from genome assembly GCA_045104955.1 of Roseobacter sp. GTDB lineage: Bacteria > Pseudomonadota > Alphaproteobacteria > Rhodobacterales > Rhodobacteraceae > Roseobacter. The sequence continues at coordinate 58,044 of JBGCDB010000069.1, read as the reverse complement.
CACCGTCGGTGCCAGTGCACTTGACACACGCGCAACTGCAGCATTCGTGATGGACCAAACAACCGGCACTGTCTTGCTGAATAAAAACGCGGACCAACCTCTTCCGCCTGCATCTATGTCAAAGTTGATGACGCTATACATGGCCTTTGAGGCGGTGCGACGCGGCAAATCCGAAGGCGGTTTGGACCTCAACGAAGAGCTGCCGGTGTCTGAGCACGCACAGTCCTATGGCGGCTCCAGCATGTTCTTGCGTTCAGGTGAAAATATCCGTGTCGAAGACTTGATACGCGGCATTATTGTGTTGTCAGGTAACGACGCTTGCGTCGTTATCGCCGAGGCGCTCTCGCCCGATGGAACGGAATACGGGTTTGCGCGGTTAATGACGCAACGCGCGCAACAACTTGGAATGACAAATTCGACCTTTACCAACGCCAGCGGCTGGCCCCAGCCAGGACATTTGATGTCGATGCGCGATTTGGCACTGCTTGCGAACCGCTTGATCACCGATTTTCCTGAATTCTATCCCCTTTTCGCCGAAAAAGAGTTCGCTTTTGACAATCGGGTGCCCAGCAACCGGCTGAACCGCAACCCAGTGCTGAATATGGGGATTGGGGCCGACGGACTTAAGACTGGCCACACTCAAGAAGCAGGATATGGGCTTGTTGGGTCGGCCAAGCAGGGTGACCGGCGCGTTATTTTCGTGATTACCGGTTTGGACACCGTTGCGGCCCGCGCACAAGAATCGCAGTCCATTGTAAACTGGGCCTTTCGCCAATTCACCATGCGTGAGATTGCAAAAGAGGGCCAACAGTTCGCACAGGCAGACGTCTGGATGGGCAATGTGCCCAAAGTTGGGCTGGTTGCAGGCGAAGACATGAATGTGCTTATGCCTGCTTTGGCCGGTGAAGAAATCGGTGCAGAGGTTGTCTTCAACGGTCCGATTGAAGCCCCAATTGTTAAAGGCGATACGCTGGCTGAACTTGTTTTTACACCCGAAGGGTTGCCAGAAAAACGGCTGCCGTTGGTCGCGGATCAAGACGTCCCAAGTGGTGGTTTTGTCAGCCGCATCACTACAGCAGCGATGCTGTTGTTTAATAAACTAATACAAGGGCCTGAGGGGCAAACGTGACCACAGCATCAAAGCCCAAAGGGCTTTTTGTTACCTTTGAAGGCATCGACGGCTCTGGCAAATCAACACAATCCAAGTGCCTTGCAGCCGCCTTGCGCGCGCAAGGGCTAGATGTAGTCGAAACGCGCGAGCCCGGTGGATCTGCAGGGGCGGAAGAGATTCGTGCACTAGTGCTACAAGGCGAACCCGACCGCTGGTCAGCAGAGACAGAGATTTTGCTTTTTACCGCCGCGCGCCGTGACCACATGGAACGTCTTATTGAGCCAGCGCTGGCCGCCGGAAAAATCGTGATCTGCGACAGGTTTGCGGACAGCACCCGAATGTACCAAGGTTTGTCACGGGGCGACCTGCGCGGCGTTGTCGACACATTGCATGATCTGATGATCGGACGCGAACCCGATATGACGATATTGATCGATATGGAACCGGCCACAGGACTTGCCCGCGCACTGTCACGACAAACCGCAGACGAACGGTTTGAAGCCTTTGGTCAAGACTTGCAGGATCAAATGCGCCAAGGTTTTCTGAACCTTGCACAAGAATTCCCGGACCGGTTTCGCCTGATCGACGGCAATCGTAGCCCTGATCTGGTGGCACAAGATGTCCAAGACACCGTCATGGCAGCGCTTGCATGAATGCCCCCGACCAGATCGAAGGTGCGCCCCATCCGCGCGATACTCTGCAACTGTTTGGGCAATCTAGTGCGGAAACCAGCTTTCTTGATGCTTATGCCACCGGCCGGCTGCACCACGGCTGGCTCATCACTGGTCCGCGCGGTGTGGGAAAAGCGACATTGGCGTGGTCTATCGCACGGTTTTTGCTCGCGACGCCCCCCTTGGAAGACGATGGCCTCTTTGGCGCGCCGCCGCCGCCCACGTCGTTGGCAATTGACCCCGAACACCCGATCGCCCGGCGCATTGCAGCGGGGGCGGAACCGGGGCTCAAGGCGATCACGCGCACTGAAAACGAAAAAACGGGGCGCTTAAGGGATATCATTGCCGTCGATGACATCCGAAGTCTCGCGAATTTCTTTCAGTTATCCTCGGCGGATGGCGGGCGGCGTGTTGTTATCGTCGATGCCGCTGATGACATGAACCCGCAAGCTGCAAACGCATTACTAAAAATGCTCGAAGAGCCACCCGAACGGGCGGTTTTGTTACTGATCAGCCATCAACCCTCGGCTTTGCTGCCCACAATCAAGTCGCGATGTCGTGTCTTGCGCTTGGGCACGTTGGACGCGCAGGACATGGGCCGCGCGATTGCACAAACCGGTACAGAAACAGGCGCACAAACCGCTGCACTGGCAGAACTATCTGGCGGGTCTGTGGGGGCCGCCCTGCGCTTGATGTTGTTGGATGGGTTAAAATCATATGCGGAATTAGTCACCCTGCTGGATGCGTTACCCCAATTCGACCGGGGCCGCGCCGTGAAACTGGCCGAAGCGGCCGCTGCCCGTGGGGCAGATGCCAAACGCGATTTGCTGTTTGTACTGTTGGATTTGCTGTTGTCTCGGCTGGCTCGAACAGGTGCTACTGGTGCACCGCCTGCCGCCGAAGCCGCCCCAGGTGAGGCGCAAATGCTCCTGCGGCTATCCCCGACCCCGGCCGCGGGTCGCGCGTGGGCCGAAATCGCACAAGAGACCGGTGCGCGTGCCCGCCACGGGCTCGCGGTCAACCTTGACCCTGCCGCTCTCGTCCTAGATACCCTCATCAAGATCAGTCAAACGCGTGCGGCTTAACTGTCCTGCTCGCCCGGGAAAAATACGCAAGCAATGTCATCTGAACCCTTTATCACCGACAGCCACTGCCACCTTGATTTCCCCGATTTTGACGGGCGATTGAACGAAGTGATTGCCAACGCCGCCGACGCAGGCGTGATGCGGATGGTCACTATTTGCACCAAGCTGAAAAATGAGCCTGCGGTCCGCGCGATTGCCGAAGCACACGCCCCTGTGTTCTATGCCGCAGGCACCCACCCCATGAGCGCAGCCACCGAGCCATTGGCCCAAGTTGACGAGTTGATTGCACTGTCTCAGCATCCAAAGTTTGTGGGTATCGGAGAAACCGGGCTTGATTATCACTACACAGCCGATAGCGCGGATATTCAGAAAACATCGCTTGCTGTGCATATCGAGGCCGCGCGCGAAACCGGTTTGCCGCTTATCATCCATGCCCGAGATGCGGATGACGACATGACGGATATTCTGCGCCGCGAATACGCCAAAGGCGCCTATAGCTGCGTCATGCATTGCTTTTCCTCTTCAGCAGCGCTTGCGCAGGCAGCCCTTGACCTTGGCTTTTATCTGTCGATGTCGGGCATTACCGCTTTTCCTAAATCACAAGACTTGCGCGACATCTTTGCGGCAGCCCCTATCGACCGCATTCTGGTCGAAACAGACGCCCCCTATCTTGCGCCACCGCCTCACCGCGGCAAAAGAAATGAACCTGCGTTTACGGCGCATACCGCAAGACGCGCAGCAGAGACCTTTGGCATGGACTACGCTGATTTTGCAGCACAGACCGAAACCAACTTTGACCAGCTTTTCAGCAAGACATCCCAATTTGTAGGGTTGGCATAATGGCAGAGATAACGTTCACCATCTTAGGGTGCGGATCCTCGGGTGGTGTGCCGCGACTGGGTGGGCACTGGGGCGATTGCGATCCCAAGAACCCGAAAAACCGCAGGCGACGGTGTTCACTGCTGGTAGAGCAGACAGGCCCCGAAGGCACAACAACCGTGCTGATCGACACATCGCCCGATTTGCGTGAACAACTTCTCAACGCGGATGTAGGTCGTTTGGATGCGGTGTTGTACACGCACAGCCACGCAGATCACGTACACGGTATCGACGATTTGCGTATGGTCGTGTTCAACATGCGCGCGCGGCTACCAGTTTGGGCAGATGTTCCGACGCGAGATGCCTTATTGGACCGGTTCGCCTATGTCTTTGTTCAACCAAAAGGGTCCAGTTATCCACCGATCCTTGATATGAACTTGATGGAAGGCGATGTGACGATTTCTGGCGCCGGGGGCGCGATCACGTTTGAACCTTTTACCGTCGGCCATGGCGGCATGGATGCACTTGGCTTTCGGATAGGCGATGTTGCCTACCTGCCCGATGTTGCCGATATCCCGAAAGATGTCTGGCCCAAGCTGCAAGGGCTGTCGTGCTGGATCATCGATGCGCTACGCCGTGATCCACATCCAACCCATTCTCATTTGGCACAAACACTTGAATGGATCGAAAAAGTAGCGCCAGCAAAGGCTGTTCTTACCAATATGCATGTTGATCTGGACTACGAGACTGTTTTGGCCGAAACCGCAGATCATATTGAGCCTGCGTATGACGGCTTGCGCCTGACCTACGCCCTCCCCTAAACGAGAGGGCATATGACATCGCCCTTTTCACTGAGGGCGCAAAGGACCTACATGCAAACCCTTCTGGACGTCATCCTCCCTGTTTTTTTGGTCATCGGTTTTGGGTATGTCGCTGTCTGGCGTGGGTTTTTCCCGGTCTCTGGTATTGATGGCGTGATGCGTTTCACGCAAGGTTTTGCCATCCCATGTTTGTTATTCAAAGCCATTGCCGAGATTGACCTTGGCAGCTCTTTCGACCCTGCACTGCTGGTCAGCTTTTATTCAGGTGCTTCGATATGTTTTGCCGCCGGATTATTTGGTGCACGTGCCTTCTTTCAACGCGATTGGGAAGATTGCGTCGCCATCGGATTTTGTTGCTTGTTTTCGAATTCTGTACTGCTGGGCCTGCCCATCACTGAACGCGCCTATGGCGCCGACGCGCTGACCGGCAATTTCGCCATCGTCGCCCTGCATTCGCCCTTTTGCTACGGTCTTGGGATCACTGTGATGGAAATCACCCGAAACCGCGGCAAATCCCCCGCCGTGATGGCGCGCGCTGTCTTGCGATCAATGTTTCGCAACGCATTGGTCATCGGTATTGCCATGGGGTTTGTCGTGAACATCACCGGCATGCCTATCCCCACAGTGGTCGATGATGCGTTGTCCTTGATCATCCGCGCCGCTTTGCCTGCTGCCCTATTTGCCCTTGGCGGTGTGTTGTTTCAATACAAACCCGAAGGCGATTTTCGCACGATTTCAATGGTTTGTGTCATTTCACTTGTCCTTCATCCTGCACTGGTTTGGGCATTTGGCAAAAGTCTTTCCGTTCCGCCTGACGCCTTCCGGTCCGGGATTATCACTGCCGCGATGGCACCGGGTTTCAACGCATATATTTTCGCAAATATGTACGGCCGTGCCCGCCGGGTTGCTGCATCATCTGTCTTGTTGGCCACGCTGGCATCGATTTTCACGGTTTGGATTTGGCTGACATTATTGGGCGGCGCGTAAGCATATGCAGTGCGATAGCGACATCTAAAGTAAAATCACTCTTGCAAAATAGTCACGGCGCGATACATCTGCGGCGAATGTGAACTGATCTGTTCAGTTTAGATTAAAGGTACCGCTCATGATAACACTACGCCCCTCTGCCGTGCTCACCCTTCTTGTGGTTTTGGCCGCAAGCCCATCTGCCGCGCAACAAAGCACGGCCGATGCACTGGGTCCAATGGGCCAAAAGGTGCCGGTTGCATCCGTAAAACTGCTATCTTCTGATCTGGAACAAACAGGTTTTGTACGACGCTTTTTCGGGAGGATCGCCGCGCGTGAAACCGTTGATCTGAGCTTTGAAGTCGGCGGACGGCTGGTCACGCTGCCGGTGGTCGAAGGCGAAACCTACGCAAAAAACACACTCGTTGCAGCGCTAGAGACAGAAACATTTGAACGTGCTGTGAGGCGTGCCGAACTGGCACTGGCCCAGGCCGAACGCGCCGCAGAGCGCGCGCAACAACTTGCTGCGTCTAACGTCGCCTCCGCCGTCCGTGCAGAAGATGCCGAAACCGCACGCGATCTGGCCGAAGTCAACCTGCGCGAAGCTCGCGCCGCTTTGGAAGATGCCACGCTGACCACCCCATTTACAGCGCTTGTGGCGTCCCGCCTGGCTGCAAACTTTAGCAATATTGAACCCGGCCAGCCTATTTTGCGCCTGCATGATATGTCGCAAATCCGCGTACAAATAGATGTACCCGAAAGACTGTTTCAATCGGGCATTCCGCCGGAAGCCATAAAGTTCACCGGCGATATCGCACAAATGGACAGCCCTATTCCATTACAACTAATTGAATTTGAAGCACAAACAAAGGTGATCGGGCAAACATTCCTTGTGACGTTGTCCTTGCCGGATCTTCAGATCCCTACGCTGATCCCCGGCGCATCAATGACCGTCACCGCCCAGATCGATGCAGCCTTTCGCGAACCCGGACGCCCTGTGCCTGCCTCAGCGTTGATATTGGACCCAGACCGCAACGCCAAAGTCATGGTGTTTGAACCCAGTGCAATTGATCCAAACTCAGGGACCGTGCGCGCGCAAGAGGTCGAGCTTGTCTCGAGCACGGGGACCGACTTGCGGGTGGTGGGGCTGGAGCCCGGCAGTGAAATCGTGGCCGCTGGCGTGCAGATGTTGAAAGACGGGCAAAACGTGCGCCGCTACAAAGGCCTGTCGGTCGAGGAGTAGCGCCATGAGCATCGCACGCACCGCTATCGAACGCCCGCTTTACACATGGATATTCATGCTCTTTTGCCTTTTTGGCGGAGCAGCCGGCTATCTTTCTGTCGGCAAATTGGAAGACCCGCTTTTCACGTTGAAATCTGCACTTGTCATCACGCCCTATCCAGGCGCTACAGCAGCAGAAGTTGCCGCCGAAGTCTCGGAAGTAATGGAAGCCGAAATCCAGCGGATGGACGAAATCAAAACTATCACATCGCGCAACATACCCGGCGTTTCTGTGATCGAAGTCGAGGTGCAGGACAGATACGACGGAGACGCGCTGCCACAAGTCTGGGACGATCTGCGCGACCGTGTCGAAGATGCCCGCAGCGCGCTGCCAACCGGCGCACTTTCCCCCATTGTGAACGACGATTTTGGCGATGTATTCGGTATTTTCTACGCGGTGACAGCACCGGGGTTCACAGATGCGGAAATCTGGGAAATCTCAAATTACCTACGCCGCGAGGTACTATCCGTTCCCGGTGTCGCCAACGCAGAGATCAGGGGGCTTCCCCAAGAGGCTATTTTCGTTGAGCCTGACAGCAGCACCGTTGCCAACCTGGGTGTCGACCCCGGCGTTATCTTGCAAGCTGTGTCAAATGCGGATGTCGTTGTGCCAACCGGCACCGCCCCGTCCGGCAGGAGCGATCTGTTGGTTGATGCACCAACGGGCGAAGAATCCGTCGATGCCATCGCAGGCCTGTCGATTGGTTTTCGTGGTGAAGTCATCAATCTGCTGGATATTGGTACAGTGTATCGCGGACGCATCGCTCAACCAGATCATCTTATTCGACACAACGGCAGCGATGCCTTTACGCTTGGCATAGCCGGGCTTTCGTCCCAAAATATTGTGACCGTCGGCAAAGCGGTTGAGGCACACCTCAAGGAGATCGAAACAATCCTGCCCTTGGGAGTTGAGCTACACCCGATTTACGAGCAGCACCGCGTTGTGGACGAGGCAAACATCGGCTTTCTGTCAAGCCTCGCCATGTCGGTCGGCGTCGTCATCGCGGTTTTAGCGCTTTTTATGGGGTGGCGGGCGGCTGTTGTGGTTGGCGTATCCTTGTTGCTCACAGTCACGGCCACCTTTTTCTTTATGTACATCTTTGATGTAAAGGTTGAGCGGATCAGCCTTGGCGCACTGATCATCGCGATGGGGATGCTGGTCGACAATGCTATCGTGGTCGCCGAAGGCATGCAGGTCGAGATGAAGCGCGGCCGCAAAGGCCCGGAAGTCGCCGAAGAAGTCGCACGCAAAACCCAAGTGCCACTTTTGGGTGCAACGGTCATCGGCGTGATGGCCTTTGCTGGTATTGGCCTTAGCCCCGATGCATCAGGTGAATTCTTGTTTTCGCTCTTTGCGGTGATCTGCATCTCGTTAATGCTGTCGTGGTTGGTAGCAGTGACGATCACGCCCTTGCTGGCAAATTACTTTTTTGCAGTGGGTGGCAAAGGGGCGGATACAGACCCCTATGCAGGTCGGTTCTTTCGGGCCTATGGCACTTTGGTGCGTGGCGCGCTGCGGGTCCGGTGGTTGGTGATCCTCGCATTGATTGGCACCACGGTGGCCTGTTTGGCGGCCTTCGGGCAAGTCAAACAGCAGTTCTTTCCACCCGCCAATACCGACATCTTTTACATGAACTATAAAGGGGCGCAGGGCACGTCCATTCATGAGACCAGCCGCGATCTGGCACAGCTGGAAGACTGGTTGCTGCGTCGTGATGATGTAGTGGCAGTCACAGGATCAGCAGGCCAAGGCGTCACCAGGTTTATTCTGACCTATGACCCCGAACCCGTGGACCCATCGTTAGGACAATTGGTTGTGCGCGCCGAGAGTTTCGAGGCAATCCCTGCCATCCGACGCGATTTAGACGTCTTCGCGGCCCAAACCCTGCCATGGGCTGAAACCCGGTCAGAACAGATCATCTACGGCCCCCCTGTAGGCGCAGATGTCGAAGTGCGTTTTTCCGGCCCGGATCCAGACGTTTTGCGCGGCATCGCCGACCAAGCACTTGTGATCATGGAAACCGCGACGTCTGATCTGCATAGCGAACATACCAACTGGCGCGAGCGCGAAGCCGCAACTGTGCCACTTTTTGCCCAAGACCGCGCCCAAGCCGTTGGCGTTGCACGCGCGGACGTGGCAACAGGCATCGCCCTTGCCACAGATGGTATCCGAGCGGGCAACTACCGCGAACGCGAGCGGCTTATTCCGATTATCATTCGTACGCCGCGCGACGAGGTTGCGGAACCGGGTCAACTGCTGGATCAGATCGTGTGGTCGCCTGCATTGGGCAACTACATCGCGCTGGACCAAATGATCGACGGTTTTGCCGTCGAAGTGCGCGACACCTTGATTGAACGGCGCGGACGGGTTCCCACCCTTAGTGTGCAAGCAAACGCCATAGATGGGGTGACGCCGCCGACTGCTTTTGCGGCTGTTCGCGCGCCTATTGAGGCCATCGTTCTGCCGCCGGGCTATTCTATGGAATGGGGTGGAGAATACGAAAGTGCAGGCGATGCGCAGGCCTCACTGGGTCGGCAAATGCCGCTGAGCTTTGGGACCATGTTGATCATTACAGTGCTTTTGTTTGGCAGCTTACGACAAGCGGCTGTCATCTGGACGATTGTACCCATGGCAGTGAATGGCGTGGCCTTGGGGCTACTTTTCACAGGTGTCCCGTTCAGCTTTACAGCCTTGCTTGGGCTACTCTCGCTGTCGGGTATGTTGATCAAAAACGCAATCGTCTTGGTCGAAGAAATTGACGCGCAAAAGGCGGGCGGCTTGGCGCAGAAAGACGCGATTATCACGGCCTCTGTCAGCCGCTTGCGCCCCGTCGTTCTTGCGGCGGGTACCACGATCTTGGGCATGGTTCCCTTGCTGACCGATAGCTTTTTCGTGGCAATGGCGGTCACGATCATGGCCGGTTTGGGATTTGCATCGGTGTTAACTCTCGTGGGTGTTCCGGTGTTGTATCACACCTATTTCCGACGTGAACGGCGCGCAGATGATGCGCGTCTGGCGGCGACCTAGTGTAGAAACAAACGCCCTGGTGCAGATACCGGGGCAGCACAACCTGCGGCTTGCATCAGATGCCACGCCAAAACTTGGTTGCTGGACAGGACAGGTTTGCCCAACTCATCCTCAAGCGGGGCGATCACATCCAAAGTTCGCAAATTCGTACAGGATAAAAACAGCGCATCCACTTCGGCATCATGCATCAATTGGAGTGCTGCAGCCCTAATAGAGGCCGGATCGATACGCACGACCGTCGCCTCTTGTGCGACCTCAAAACTGCCAAAGCGCGGTGTCTCTATTCCTGTCTTGGCCAATGCGTCACGCAAACGTGCCGACACGGATGTCACATAGGGCGACAACATCGCCAAACGAACGATCCCCATATGTGCGCATGCGGCCACAAGACTGCTCAGTGGTTGGGTCACGGTCTGCACATCGACACAGGTTTTGATCTTGGCCGCGACCGTATCAACACCGATCTGCGCAGTGCCAGACGTGCAGCCATAGGCTATCGCATCAAACTGCACAGCCTTCGGAAACAACGCCGCCGCTTGGCTTAAATCTCCCTCCATCGCGGCCAGCGTGTCGGAGGAGACTTCCTCGGCTGATGGCACACGACTAACCATTAATTCAACATCTGCAGGCAAAAGCCTGCGCATGTCCGCCTCTATTGTCTCGTCTGATTGTAAGGCAATCAAACCCAACCGAGGTTTGATCAATTCAACCGTTTCAAAGGGAAATACCGCCCCAGTCATTGCTGTAATACCTCCATCTGCGGTCCCGCAGGCGCAGAAAGCCACGCAGGTCCGTCATCACGGATCACGATATTCTCTTCATGTACAAGTATGCGGCCTTGGCCCACGTCGATACCCGGCTCTAACGTGAGTACCATACCGGGTTCGAGTACTGTGTGGTCATCTGCAATAAGCGAAGGTGGCTCTGTCAATTGCATGCCCAATCCGTGCCCCAAACGCCCCGCATCCGAGCCGCCCTGCCCGCCGGTTACGACCTTGTCCATCGCAGCAAACAATTCAGCCGCCGTTTGCCCCGGCTGTGCAATCTCAAACGCGCGATGGGTGGCCTCGTGTAGTCGCGCAAAGGCAGATTGCGTATCGGCAGTCGGGGTTCCAATCGAGAAATTGCGGTCAAAATCACAAAAATACCCGTCTCGGACCAACCCGGTATCCAACATCAAAACATCTCCGCGCTGCAGGGGCGCGTCGGTTGCTGGTGAAATCACATCGGTATAGCCCCCCTCGCCCGCGCCGCCCGCCAGATAAGGCACCCAATCAGCACCTTCCTCAAGGCACAGCATTTGAAAACGCCGGAAGACGTCGTTCAGCGACGCGCCAGCGCAGGCGATCTGGCCGACCCGCGCAAAAGCGCGATTTGCCACGCCACATGTTTGCGCGATTTTTGCAATTTCAGCATCAGATTTGATCATTCGCTGATCGCGCATGATGCCAGCGTCCGGGCAAAACACCCGCTCCGGCGTGGCAGCCTGCAGACGTGACCAATCTTCCAGTGGCATCCGCAAATGGGTACCATTTCCAGAAGGGGTAGCAACACGTTCGCCGGGCTTTGTTATTTCGCACAAAGTGTCCGCCAGCAAAGACACGCCGTCATCGACATAATTAGGCGCGCGCCATGTGCGAATATCCGTAATCCACGTCGTCTGCATCAATGCAGCCCCGATGGACGGAATAACGGCGACCGGATTGCCCTGAGCGGGGATGACAATGAACCAAGGCCGCGTGGGACTTTCCCAAAAGCGGGTGAGATACCCGGTAAAATAACGCACGTCCGCTTCGGTGGTCAGCAAAAGCGCCGCCATACCTTCTTGCGCCATGCGCGCTTGCGTTTGTGCTGTCCGCCTTTGATACTCCTCTGGTGCGAAACCTTGGGCGATCATGCAGCTTCAGGCTCTTCGCTTAAAATAACCAAAACACGGGCATTTTTACCCAGCCCCAACGCGTCTTTGCCTGCCACAACACCGGACAGGCCAGCAGCCCCTGACGGGGTCGATGCAAACCCCGCATCAGCGGCAAGTTTGGCGCCTGCTTCCCCTTCAGCCTCAGTGATTGTAACGAAAACATCCGCGTCATGCGCAAGGCTTTTCAGCGCAATCAGCGAAGGCTCCTTGCAATCAAGTCGCCCCATTGCTGAAACTGGGCCTGCTGCAAAAACCGGGCCTGCGCCTGCGATGGAAGCCGTTAGCGCAGGAGCCGCCTGAGGTTCGACGACCACGATCTGCGGTGCATCCCCCCAAGCCAACCGCGCGTGTGCGGCACATGCGCCTGCAAGTCCACCAACGCCCGCTTGCAAAAAGATATGCGTCGGTGGGTCCGGCATTTGTTGTACCGTTTCAGCCATCAAAACAAGATACCCTTCCATCAACCGGTGGGGACGCTCAAAATACCCCGGCCATGAGCTATCAGACAGCAACACCAAACCTTCTTCTTGCGCAGCTTTGGCAGCTGCCGCCATGCTATCTTCGTACACGGCCCCTTCGCGCACAACATCCGCACCGTGGCTGCGCAGCTTTTGCGCAAATGCCTCGGGCACGGTTTGCGCAATATACACCCGCGCTTTGGCGCCAAAGGCAGCCGCCCCTGCCGCAACCGATAATCCGTGATTGCCTGCGCTTGCCGTAACGTAGGTTTGACCGGCAGCTGTGCCCGCGGCCGCGTCACAGGCAATGACATACGCCGCCCCCAATGCCTTGAAGCTGCCCATATCCATGCGTGCGCGTTCATCTTTGAAAAAAAGCGCACCAAGCCCCAGCGTATCAGCCAGTTGAGAGGCATCATGCAGGGGCGTCTGCGCGGCCCTTGGGCATTTAGCGACTAAAGCTTGAGGCTGGCTTGCATCCGCTGCAGTGGTCGGCATTTCTTCCAAAGCCGGGTGGGCAAGTCCCGTCCCGCGAAAAGGGTTTTGCAGTAATTCCATACTTGTATTGCTACGCCAAAGCGCAGCTACGTCAATCCCTTCAAACAACAACTGCGGGCGCAATTGCGCTTGTGACAAGACCGAACCATGCTAGCCTATCCCCTGAATATCGCCGAGGACGCCATGCCAGACCTGCCCTTTTCCCATGATGAATACGCCGCGCGCCTTTCTAAAACCCGCAAGGAGATGGACGCGCGGGGGCTCGACGCGCTGTTTGTTACGGATCCTTCGAATATGGCGTGGCTGACGGGGTATGACGGTTGGTCGTTTTATGTGCACCAAGGGGTCTTGGTGACGCTTGATAACGCGCCTATTTGGTGGGGCCGTGCGATGGACGCCATAGGTGCAGGGCTGACCACTTATTTACCTCAAGACAGGATCATCGGATATGATGACACATTTGTGCAAAATCCGGATAAACACCCGATGGAGACCCTTGCCAATGTGATCTCCGCACAGGGGCTGACCGATGCGCGTATCGGGCTTGAAATGGACAACTATTATTTCACTGCGGCGGCCTTTCTCAGCCTGCAAACTACTCTGACGGGTGCTACATTCAAAGACGCCACCGGTCTGGTCAATTGGCAACGCGCGATTAAATCAGACACCGAAATTACGTATATGCGGCGGGCGGCCCGCATCGTCGAAGGCATGCACGCAGTCATCCGCGACAAGGCCCAAGTGGGCATGCGCAAAAATGACCTGATCGCCGATATCTATCACGCCTCTGTCGCGGGCGGCGACGGATACTGGGGCGACTACCCCGCGATTGTACCGATGGCACCATCGGGCATGGACGCCACAGCACCGCACCTGACGTGGGACGACAGCCCGCTCAAACCCGGCGAAAGCACTTTCTTTGAAATAGCAGGCGCACATAAACGCTATCAATGCCCACAGTCGCGCACCTTGTTTTTAGGCACGCCACCACAAAAGTACCTTGATGCCGAACAAGCCGTCCTTGAGGCAATTGAAGCCGGGCTGGCTCAAGCAAAACCCGGCAACCTGTGCGAAGACATCGCAAACGCTTTTAATGCCACGTTGAACGCTTTGGGCTTTGAGAAAGACAGCCGGTGTGGCTATGCCATCGGCATTTCATATCCACCAGATTGGGGCGAGCGCACGATGTCTTTCCGTGCAGGCGACAAAACCGTGCTGCAACCTGGTATGACTTTTCACTTTATGCCCGCGCTTTGGTTGGATGATGGGGGACTTGAGATTACAGAACCTATCCTGATCACGCAGTCCGGCGCCGAATGCCTGTGTACCACACCCCGCGCCTTGGTGGTCAAAGAATGACCCTACGCGACAACCCCATTAGCCCGACTGTCGATTTTGGCGCAGACGGAAAACAACACGGTGTGTTGCGCCTGCCCTACAGCCGCAATGACAGCGCATGGGGATCCATCCAGATACCAGTAACGGTGGTCAAAAATGGCGGCGGGCCTTGCGCGTTGCTGACGGGCGGCAATCACGGCGATGAATACGAAGGGCCCATTGCCTTGCATCGGCTTGCGCGTGATCTGAAGCCCGAACAGATCCAGGGCCGCGTGATCATCGCGCCTTCGATGAACCACCCCGCTTTTTTGGCGGGCACACGCTTGTCGCCTGCGGACGGTGGCAACATGAATCGCGCCTTTCCAGGGCAGCCGGACGGGCACCCGACACAGAAAATCGCAGATTACTTTCAACGAAACTTGTTGCCGATGGCCGACATCGTGCTGGATTTCCATTCGGGTGGCAAAACTTTGGATTTCCTGCCTTTTGCAGCATCGCATGTCTTGGACAACGCCGCGCAACATGAAAGATGCCGGGCGGCGCGGGACGCGTTCAACGCGCCATACAGCATTGAGATGCGCGAAATCGACGCTTTGGGTATGTATGACGATGCCGCCGAAACGATGGGCAAAACCTTTGTGACAACCGAACTTGGCGGCGGCGGCACTGCCACCCCCCGTACCGTTGGGATTGCCGCGAAAGGCCTGCGCAACGTGCTTATCCATGCCGGGATATTGGACGGGGAAAAGCAAATTGATCCAACAATACAGCTGACCCAACCCGATGACGACTGCTTTCACTTTGCGCCACATGGTGGGTTGATCGACTTCAAGGTATCTTTGGGTGACTGCGTAAATAACGGGGATATTCTGGCGGAGCTTTGGGACGTGCACACAACCGGTCGCACGCCGCTAAAAATCACGGCACAAAGACCGGGCATAGTGACCGCGCGACATCATCCAGGTCTCATACAAACCGGCGATTGCCTTGCTGTATTGGCTGTAGAAACCACCCGGTGACATTTAGCAAAAGGAACTGACATGCTCAGGAATGACCAATTAGATGCATGGGATCGCGAGAATTTCTTTCACCCTTCGACCCATCTTGCTCAGCACGCCCGTGGTGAAAGCCCCAGCCGGATCATTCGGCGTGCGTCAGGCGTTTTCATCGAAGACCGCGACGGCAATAAGTTGCTGGATGCTTTTGCTGGGCTTTATTGCGTGAATGCAGGCTACGGGCACACTGAAATTGCCGAAGCCATCGCTGATCAAGCCCGTGAACTTGCCTATTATCATTCCTACGCAGGTCACGGTACCGAAGCCTCTATCACGCTTGCCAAAATGATCCTCGACCGGGCACCCGGCAATATGTCTCGGGTTTATTTTGGCCTATCTGGATCAGACGCCAATGAAACAAACATCAAGCTGATCTGGTATTACAACAACATCCTCGGCCGTCCGGGAAAAAAGAAAATCATCTCGCGGTGGCGCGGGTATCACGGGTCTGGTCTGATGACCGGGTCGTTGACCGGGTTAGCGCTTTTTCATGAAAAATTTGATCTGCCCCTCGCCCCGATCCTGCATACAGATGCGCCTTACTTCTATCGCCGCACCGATACGAGCCTGTCCGAAGAGGCATTCAGCGAAACGCTGGCGGCTAATTTAGAACAAATGATCTTGCGCGAAGACCCCGATACAATCGCCGCTTTCATCGCCGAACCCGTGTTGGGCACCGGCGGTATCATCCCCCCGCCCAAGGGCTACTGGTCCGCGATTCAGGCCGTGCTGCGCAAGTATGACATTTTGCTGGTCGCCGACGAAGTCGTCACCGGTTTTGGGCGTCTGGGAAGCACCTTTGGCTGCGACCACTACGCGATTGAGGCCGATTTAATCACGATTGCCAAAGGGTTGACCTCTGCCTATGCGCCTTTGTCGGGCTCCATCGTTTCAGAAAAAATGTGGAAAGTGTTGGAAAAAGGTACAGACGAAAACGGCCCTCTTGGGCATGGTTGGACCTATTCCGCACATCCCATTTGTGCTGCCGCCGGTGTCGCCAACCTCAAGCTGATCGACCGGCTGAACCTGGTCGAGAACGCGGGCACCACTGGCAGCTATTTCATCAAGAGCTTACGGTCAGCACTCGGTGATCATCCCAATGTCGGTGAGATACGCGGTGAGGGTCTGTTGGCCGCCATCGAGTTGGTCGCAGATAAAGCGACCCGCGCGGC
Organism: Roseobacter sp.; assembly: GCA_045104955.1. GTDB lineage: Bacteria > Pseudomonadota > Alphaproteobacteria > Rhodobacterales > Rhodobacteraceae > Roseobacter. The sequence goes on along the minus strand of JBGCDB010000069.1, from coordinate 41,822 downwards.
TTTTGACCCTGCGGATAAGACCGTACCACGGATCGTAGGCGCGATGTTAGAAAACCGGGTCATCGCGCGCGCCATGCCCCAAAGCGACATCATTGGGTTTGCGCCGCCTTTCTGCCTGACAAATGCAGAGGCCGATCAGATCGTAGAAGTCACAGCAAAGGCCATAAACGACATCTTGGGGCCTGCATTATCCTAGCGAAAACGCCACGTCGGACCAAGTCTTGAACACCTGTGTTGGCGCCAGCTGCGACAGTGGAGCATTCAAATACCCCCCCTTGAAAAGAAGAAAGGGCATCTGCGCCGCGCGCGCTGTTTCGTAATCAACAACGCTGTCGCCCACATAAAGCGTCCGGCTAGGTTCTGCGCCCAGCCTGCGCGCGACCTCAAGCAAAGGGGCCGCATCCGGTTTTTTTGGCATGTCAGCAAGCGCACCTGAGATATCGCCAAAGAAGTGGGTCAGCCCCAACAAATCACAAATCTCGCGAGCAGGATCTTGGGGCTTGTTGGTACAAACACCCATGGGTATGCCTGCATTTTTCAGCGCGGTAAGTTGGTCCAGAACACCGTCATAAGGCTGCGTAAGCGTCACTTTATCTGCCGCGTATGCCTTTAAGAAGACATCAAGTGTGGCGGGGTGCAATTCAATCTCACCGCCCCCAGTCGCGGCAAGACTCCGCTCCACCAATTTTTCCACACCATTCCCGATGAAGCTGATGACCGTCTCAAGCGACAGCGGCTGCCGTCCCAGCCCCACCAATGCCACGTTAACTGCGGCGTGCAAATCGGGTGCGCTGTGAATAAGCGTGCCATCAAGATCAAAAATTATCGCGTCTGGAGTTGCCATTTTTCCTCAGCAGTCCGTGGGTTCATAAATCCAGCGCGCCGGACAAAACCCCTGCTGTCATTGCAAAAAATTGGTGCGGATGAGAAGACTCGAACTTCCACGGGTGTTACCCCACAGCGACCTCAACGCTGCGCGTCTACCATTCCGCCACATCCGCACATTTGAATGGTGTCGCTGCTTTAGCCTGCCCGATCAAACTTGTGAAGAGCAATTTTGGAATAATTGGTCGCAACGCGCCAACAAGATGACCTGCGACGGGGCTTTGCCTTGATGATCTGATGCGCTAAGCCTGCGCCATGGTGGAATGGATTATTTCAGACGGGCTCACCGATTACCGCAGCGCCGAGCGCTGGATGGAAGCGCGCGCGCAAGCCATTGCCGAGGGACAGGCAAAAGAATGCGTCTGGCTGGTCGAACACCCACCTCTTTATACGGCTGGGACCAGCGCCAAGCCTGCAGATTTGACAGACCCCGACCGGTTTGACGTTTACGAGACCCGACGTGGGGGGCAATACACCTATCACGGCCCCGGGCAGCGGGTCGCTTACACGCTCCTTAACGTGGGGGCTCGGGGCCGCGATGTCCGGATGTTCGTCCAGCACTTGGAAGACTGGGTTATCGCTGCGTTAGCGCAATTCAACGTGACAGGGCACATTCGACAGGGCCGAGTCGGCGTTTGGGTGGAACGCCCGGAAAAGCCTTTGGCCGCCACAGGCAAGATGAGGGAAGACAAGATCGCGGCGATCGGCATACGGTTACGAAAATGGGTAAGTTTTCATGGCTGTTCAATCAACGTGGATCCGGATTTGACCCATTTTGAGGGCATTGTTCCATGCGGCATAGCCGATCATGGCGTTACCAGCTTGATCGATCTTGGCCTGCCCGTGACGATGAACGATTTGGATGTGGCTTTGCGACAGTCGTTTGAGCCCATATTTGGCGAGGCGCCCAGCGATGGTGTTTGGCAACCGGTCGAAACGTCTGCGTCCTAGCAGGCACTTACAATCCGCTCTAGATCGATATCTCTTAGGGGCTTGGTTACATAATTCGCGACCAGCGGGCTCCTGACAGCACGCGCCTTGTCTTTGCGCAATGTAGACGTTGAAACCATTACGATGGTCGGAATTTGATCCGGTTTATTGGGCAAAGCGGCATAGCTTTCCAGAAATTCGAACCCGTTCATGCGTGGCATGTTGATGTCCAGCAAGATAAGCTCAGGGAGTGCCACATTGCTGTCAGCGCATTCTTGCAGAAATTCTAGTGCTGCTTGCCCATCTGTCACCACATCCACATGCCGCGCCAACTGCCGCCGACGAATTTGCCGTTGATGCAACAGGTTTGTCACTTTGTCGTCGTCAACCAAAAGGATATGATCAAGCGTCCGGGATTCCATCAGTTTTTTTCCGCAGGCCTTGGGAAGTACATATTGAATGTCGAACCCACGCCCGGAGTGCTATCCACATCAATCTGCCCGCCAATCCGCTTTAAAATGCGTCGGATAGTATAGAGGGCAACGCCTGCACCGTCAGGTGTCGTGTGGGCGCGTTGAAACAACCCAAAAACCTTTTTCTCATCCTTAGGCAGATCAAGACCGCACCCATTATCTGCCACCCGCAAGGCCACATATTCGCCGATCCGCTCTGAACTGATAACGATGCGCGGGCGGCGTGAAGGGTCTGCATATTGCAGTGCATTGAACACAGTCGCATGCAACATGCTTTCAACTTCCTGCGGCAGAAAACAGACATGCGCTTCGGTGAAATCAGTTTTGATGACCGCTTTGGCATCTTGGATCTGATAATGCAGACTGATCAATGCATGCTCAGTTACTTTTTGCAGATCAACCGCTTGGAAGGGAGTATCTAACATCGCATTGGCTTGTGCGACGCAAACCAAGGCCTCCAGTTTCTGAGATGCCTGATCACAGACTTCGCGCATCCAGCCCAAGGTTTCGGCGTGCTCCGGCGGCAAAATATCTTCTGCCTCACCCAGCATACGCGTCAAACTCGACATATTGTTTATCGGCACCTTCAGATCGTGGGTGGCGACGTAACTCAGCTGCTCAAGCTCCTTGTTTGCATGACGCAGTTCGTGTGTGCGCGCAGCGACGCGCGCCTCCAGTTCATTGTTAAGCGTTTCCAGCTCGCGGGTACGTTCCAAAACCCGTTGCTCAAGCTCTTCGTTCAACGTCTGCAATCGCACTGCAGACGTCTTTTCGGCAGTAATATCGAACGCCAGACCCACGTGACGTAGTACATCGCCATCTGACGTGCGCGAAAAGACTGTGTCAATTGATCGCAGCCAGACTTCTTGCCCGTCACTGCGCACTGCACGGTACTCCCAGATGGCTTGTTCTTGTGGCTTCAGCTGTTTGATAGCTTCAAGGTGAAAGGCGAGGTTTTTCAGATCTTCCGCGTGAATGATCGTTCGGAAAAGTGCATCCCCCATCGCAAGAATTTCATCTGACGAGTAGCCCAACAGCTCCGCAATGGATCGGTTTGTGTATTCGTTGGACATGGTTTGATGATTGAAAACATAGATTATTCCCGGAACCAGCCCTGCCATTTGCCTAAGGAATTCCATGCTTTCCACGTCTACATGCGTAGCCGGGTCATCCAAACAGGAGGGACGGATCATGGTCATTACCAAACAAAACTTTCTTGCCAAAGACAAAGTGGCGCACAGAAAAAGAAACCACGATGACTGTGCTCGAAGCGCCTTAACAAGCAGTTAAATCGAGCCGCCAGTTCAGTCATTGAACCCATTCAAACGGTTCGTATTTTAGCGAAAACGGGCCTACCACGTACCTGCACGTAAAAATTCAACCACTTGTTTGGACAATATTTGGGAATTGCCGATTACACTCATTGCTCCTTACGCCAACACTCTGTAAAAAGAACTGAAACTGCTGGTCGGTTCGGGAACGCCGTCCAGCTTAAACTTACAATTAGGAGGCACCGCATGGCAGACGCAGCCATTCACGGCCACGATCACCATGACGAACGCGGGTTCTTCACCCGTTGGTTCATGTCAACAAACCACAAAGACATCGGTATTTTGTATTTGATCACCTCGGCGCTTGTCGGGTTTGTATCGGTTGCATTCACCGTGTACATGCGCCTCGAGCTGATGGAGCCGGGCGTTCAATACATGTGTATGGAAGGCGCGCGCTTTATGGCAAGCGACGCACTATGCACGCCCAACGGGCACCTATGGAACGTTTTGATTACCGGCCACGGTATTTTGATGATGTTCTTTGTGGTTATCCCGGCACTATTTGGTGGCTTTGGTAACTACTTCATGCCGCTGCAGATTGGTGCGCCAGATATGGCGTTCCCACGCATGAACAACTTGTCTTTCTGGTTGTATGTTGCCGGTACGACGCTTGCGGTTTGCTCTGTGCTGGCGCCAGGTGGTAACGATCAGGCTGGTTCTGGCGTGGGATGGGTGCTTTACCCGCCGCTGTCGACCAACGAAGGCGGCTATTCGATGGATCTTGCGATCTTCGCGGTTCACGTCTCCGGTGCTTCGTCGATCCTTGGTGCGATCAATATGATCACCACCTTCCTAAACATGCGCGCACCGGGCATGACACTCTTCAAAGTGCCGCTGTTTTCATGGTCGATCTTTGTGACAAGCTGGTTGATCTTGCTGTCCCTGCCGGTTCTGGCGGGCGCAATCACCATGCTGCTGATGGACCGTAACTTTGGCTTTACCTTCTTTGATCCTGCAGGTGGGGGCGACCCTGTGCTTTACCAGCACATCCTGTGGTTCTTTGGCCACCCAGAAGTGTACATCATCATCCTGCCCGGCTTTGGCATCATCTCACACGTGATCGCGACATTCTCGCGCAAACCCGTCTTTGGCTATCTGCCAATGGTTTGGGCGATCATCGCGATTGGTGCCTTGGGTTTCGTCGTCTGGGCGCACCACATGTACACGGTGGGCATGTCGCTGAACCAACAAGCCTACTTCATGCTGGCCACGATGGTGATCGCCGTCCCGACCGGGGTGAAAGTATTCAGCTGGATCGCCACCATGTGGGGCGGGTCGGTTGAGTTCAAAACGCCTATGCTCTGGGCTTTCGGCTTCCTGTTCTTGTTCACCGTGGGTGGGGTAACTGGCATCGTGCTGTCGCAAGCGGCCGTAGATCGCTACTACCACGACACCTACTACGTGGTTGCACACTTCCACTACGTGATGAGCTTGGGCGCCGTTTTTGCGATCTTTGCGGGGATTTACTTCTACTTCCCCAAAATGACTGGGAAAATGTACCCTGAATGGGCTGGCAAACTGCACTTCTGGACAATGTTTATAGGTGCAAACCTGACCTTCTTCCCACAGCACTTCTTGGGCCGTCAGGGCATGCCACGCCGCTACATCGACTACCCAGAAGCCTTTGCATACTGGAACCTGTGGTCAAGCTGGGGCGCGTTCTTGTCGTTTGCTTCGTTCTTGTTCTTCTTCGGTGTCATGGCCTACGCCCTGAAAAAAGGGAAACCAGCACCAGAAGCGAACCCGTGGAACGAATATGCAGACACGCTGGAATGGACACTTCCATCCCCACCACCTGAGCATACGTTCGAACAGCTTCCAAAACGCGAAGACTGGGATAAACAGCACAGCCATTGAACTGGCAGACGATATTGAAAGGCCCTGCATGATGCGGGGCCTTTTTTTTGGCGCGCGCATTTGTCAGGGTTTGAGTAAAGACCTTTTTTCTGCACAAGTAAGTGCTTTGCGCCTTTAGAATGATTGCCTGCTAACCGATTGCGCGTTGCAAACACCACCCGCTGCACGCTATGATTTTGGGACTGAAGCCAGATATTTCGACCCAGCCTTTATGCCGTATCAGTGGACATCAACACCCGACGAAACCCCGCAGGAATTACGGCTTTGGCCGCATAACTCGCTGCCCCCACGCGGGCTCGCGGCATTCGTACTGGCGACCTTTACCATGATCCTGATCCCAGTGATCACACTATTAGGCTCACCCGTGTTATGGGGCCTTTTGCCCTTTGCAATGCTGGCGGTCTGGGGGATGTACTACGCCCTTTTGCGCAACCAAAAAGCGCGCGCAATCCTAGAGGTTTTGACACTGGATACTGAGGCTGCCCATTTGGTGCGTACTGAACCTTCGGGCGAGGTAAAGTCGTGGAACTGTAACCGGTATTGGACGACCATCAGCAAATACGACGAAAGCGGCCCTATCCCCCACTATGTAACGTTAAAAGGAATGGGGCGCGAGGTAGAGATCGGCGCATTTCTCAGCGAAGACGAACGCGTTGCACTTTACGATGAACTTCAACGCGCGTGGCGGCGTTGAAAGCTATCGTGTCAAAATAATATTTGGAATGAACAGGCCGTGATGAGACGTTAGGACAAACGATCCTTCACCATTGGGCCAGTTTTGCCAAAATCCATTTGGCCAGTGTATTTGCCTTTTAATACGCCCATCACTTTACCCATATCCCGGATACTTTCCGCCCCAATCTCTTCAATTGCCGCGGATATCGCCTCTGCCGCTTCGTCGTCTGACAATTGTTGGGGTAAGAATTCTTCGATAACGGCAACTTCTTCGCGTTCGCGTTCCGCCAGATCTAAGCGACCACCCTCTTCGTAGGCACGCGCGCTTTCCATGCGCTGCTTAGACATCTTGCCCAAAATCGCCAAGACTTCTCCATCACCTACACCGTCGTCGTTGCCCTCAGCCCGGGCGGCAATGTCTTTGTCTTTGATGGCAGCATTGATAAGCCGCAGCGTAGACAAACGGTCTGCTGCTTTGTCTTTCATAGCCTGCTTCAAAGAGGCGGTGACTCTGGCGCGCAAATCCATTGCACTTATCCTTTTATGTTTGTCTTGGATGCTGTGAATTTCGCATCGGCACATGGCATGCCGACTGTGTCTACAGCCCCCTCGCTCAAGCCTTGGACCTTATCCAATGCAGGTCCCAGCCGCAACACCTCCCGCCGCGTCATTTGATGCGCATTCACAACACACTTTGCAGCGCGCAATCACCCTTGACCCGATGCACCCGCCCGTCTAGGTATCGCCAGATTTTATCCGCTGCCCTGCCCTGTGAAAGGACCGCCCATGACTGTCCCCGCGCCTGACCGCCCCACCGCTTGTCTGGCTCTGTCGGATGGGACCGTGTTTTACGGTTTGGGCTTTGGTGCTGTCGGACAAACGGTTGCAGAGTTGTGTTTTAACACAGCCATGACCGGCTATCAGGAAATCATGACAGACCCATCTTATGCTGGGCAGATTGTAACTTTCACCTTCCCGCATATCGGCAATGTCGGTGTGAACCCAGACGACGACGAAACGGCAGATCCCGTTGCGGAAGGCATGATCGTCAAATGGATGCCGTCTGAGCCATCGAACTGGCGAGCGATCCAGCATTTGGACACATGGCTTGCTGCGCGGGGTCGCATTGCGCTGGGTGGTGTTGATACGCGCCGCTTGACCCGCGCCATTCGCCAATCAGGCGCGCCACATGTTGCATTGGCACACGACCCGGACGGTAACTTTGACGTGGCCGCCCTTGTTGCTGCAGCACGCGCGTTCAGCGGGCTAGAGGGTCTTGATCTGGCGAAAGAAGTCACCTGCGCGCAATCTTACCAATGGAATGAAATGCGGTGGGCATGGCCTGAAGGGTACAGCCCTCAGACGGCTCCCAAACACAAAGTGGTCGCCGTCGACTACGGGGCCAAGCGAAATATCCTGCGATGCTTGGCAAGCGCAGGATGTGACGTGACGGTTTTACCTGCAAGTGCGACTTATGATGACGTGATAGCCCATCAGCCAGATGGTGTCTTTCTGTCAAACGGGCCGGGTGATCCCGCAGCAACTGGGGCGTATGCTGTCCCTATGATCCGCGACGTGCTTGATAAAACAGAACTGCCTGTTTTTGGCATTTGCCTTGGTCACCAGATGCTTGCGTTGGCACTCGGCGCACATACGATCAAAATGAACCACGGCCACCACGGGGCCAACCACCCCGTGAAAGATCACGACACAGGCAAGGTCGAAATTACGTCGATGAACCACGGCTTTGCAGTTGATGCGCAAACTCTCCCCGCGGGTGTCATTGAAACGCATACGTCCCTATTTGACGGCTCTAATTGCGGTATCCGCATGCAGGGCCGGCCAGTTTGGTCTGTCCAACATCACCCAGAGGCAAGCCCGGGGCCCCAAGACAGCTACTACCTGTTTGAACGGTTTGCCAAAGCGATGTCCGACCGCGCGGCTTAGCGCAAAGGCAACTCGCCTAAAAGTTGAATAATCCTTTTTTAACAGATCATTAACCCTGATCAGGGAAATTGCCGTGTTCGTAATTCACGCAAGGCAGTTCCCAGATGAACGACATTATTCTTCGTTTATCAGACAAGAAGGATGCAGCGCAGGCTGTGTCGCCCCCCCCTATTGGTCGCTTGCTTGTTGATAAGGGCAAAATTTCACAAGACGATCTGCACCATGCCTTGAAGCTACAAGCCAGAATCGACGCACCCTTGGGTGATATTCTGGTATCGGAAGGGTTTATCCAAAATACGGATGTGCGCGCAGCATTGGCCGTACAAGGCCACACGCGCGAGATCGATTTGAACCACTGCCCACCAGAGCCTTCGATGGCCGCGCGCATACCGGCAGAATTATGTCTCAAGCACGGTGTGGTGCCTTGGCGCGAAGAAGATGATTCTTTTTACGTAGCCACAAGCAGCCCCAAGGCCTTCGACAACTTACGCCACGACTTGGACGATAACGGCGCAGCACTCTTTCCCGTGATCGTGGACGAGGCTCAAATTCAACAACAGCAATGCAATCTTTATGGGGCATATCTAGCGGAACAAGCTGCCTTTCGCGTACCCGCGCATGAAAGCTGTCGCAGTTGGGGCCTGCATCAAGGCAAACGTATGCGATGGGCTGCTGCTGTGGCGGGACTATTGCTGGCCGCATTATTTTTTGCGCCATACTGGCTGCTGACTATAGCTATTTTATGGGCGGCCCTGACGCTTGTCATGACGACAGTCTTAAAGGTGGCGACACTTATCGCATATCTGTCACCCAAGCGGCCTGACTGGATAACTGCATGGCTCGCGTGGCTTAAACGACACTTGCCGCACAGGCAATCTCAACAGGTGCAGTCCGAACTAACCTTGCTGGCGACAGACCGCGCGGATGCTGCACTACGGATGACAGACGCACTGCGTGCTTTCCCCGGTGGCCTCCGATCCATAAACACAGGCGATAGACGATTTCGCCTACCGCGCGTATCCATGCTGGTCCCGCTGTTGAATGAACGCGAGATTGCGACTCAGTTGATAGACCGCCTGTCCCAGCTGACTTACCCCAAATCCTTGCTCGAAGTGGTCTTGGTGTTAGAGGAAAACGATACTCTGACACGAGAGACGATCGCGCGCACCGCTCTGCCCGACTGGATGAAGGTGATTGAGGTGCCACAAGCAGGCGGCATCACAACCAAACCGCGCGCGCTGAATTATGCGCTTGATTTTTGCAAGGGGTCGATTGTTGGCGTGTGGGATGCCGAAGACTGGCCTGAAGCAGATCAAATCGAAAAAGTTGTATCCCGGTTTAACCAAGCGCCAAGCGATGTGGTCTGCTTGCAAGGTGTCTTAGATTACTACAATTCACGCAGTTCATGGTTGGCGCGCTGCTTTACAATTGAATACGCAATGTGGTGGCGCATCATTATGCCCGGGATCGCACGCCTTGGTCTGGTTGTCCCCTTGGGCGGGACCACCTTGTTTTTTAAGCGCCGCGCATTGGAAACACTAGGTGGATGGGATGCACATAATGTGACCGAAGATGCGGATTTAGGCGTCAGGTTGGCACGGCACGGCTATAAAACCGAATTGCTCCCCACCGTCACGCGCGAAGAGGCGACCAGCCGGGCATGGCCTTGGGTCCGCCAAAGGTCGCGCTGGCTCAAGGGTTTTCTTGTGACTTACTTTGTGCACATGCGGTCGCCCGGGGCATTGATCCGTGATTTGGGTTTTCTGCGTTTTATGGGGCTTCAAACACTTTTTCTGGCAAGTGTTTCACAGTTTGCAGCAGCGCCGTTGTTGTGGTCATTCTGGTTGACCGTATTTGGATTGACCCATCCGGTGGAGTTGACTTTGGGGGCGACATTTGTGGTCGGATTGGCGGTGTTGTTCATTGCCAGTGAGGCGGTCAGCCTCACGCTGGGGTTTGTGGCAACATCTGACCGCAGCCGCCGTCATCTCATGCCTTATGTACCGACAATGATGATATATTTCTGTCTTGGTGCACTTGCTGCTTACAAAGCCGTCTGGGAACTGATCCGCGTTCCCTTTTACTGGGATAAAACACAGCACGGTGTGACCGTACAAACAGACCCGACCCCAGTACCCGAACCCAAACGCGTTCAGCTTTCCTCCTGACGGGCCTGCGCATCCTGTTTCAATCGCGTCATAAAGGCGACTGAGATATGATCACACAAGGCGGTGTAGGCGGCGTTCTCGTCTTTTTGCTCGATGGCGCGGACAATGGCATCATGTTCTGATTGCGCGATAGCCCCACGGCCTTGCGCCGCCAAAGATGTCGTTGCCATCAGAGCCATGGTGCGATGTACCAGATCGAGCTGTTGCACCAGATAGCGATTGTGAGAGGCCAAATGAATTTGCTTGTGAAACCTCCGATTGGCCCGTGCCAATGCAGCCGGGTCATCCACCAGTGCGTTGTCAGCCTCGACCATTTCACGCAGGATACGCACCTCTTCTGGTGTGGCATGTTGCGCGGCCAATTTGGCGGCAAGCCCTTCCAACTCACGGCGGACCACATAAAGCTCAGCCATTTGATTATGGTCGAGAGACGCCACAATCAGGCTGCGGCCATCGCGCGCCAACAAAGACTGAGTCTCGAGCCGCTGCAGTGCTTCGCGGATCGGAGTGCGTGACACACCAAACCGCTCCGCCAGTTCACTTTCGACCAAACGGTCGCCGGGGCGGTAGACACCAAGATCAATCGCTTCGAGGATCATACTGTAGGCGTCGGTGTTCTGGACTTTTTGCACGGGGTTGGACTGCTTTTTTCTGGTTTCAATGCATTATCTTAACGACGGGTTAGCCTATGGCGCAAGCCTGATGACTTGATGCCATGCCGCAGCTGCTCTAGAGGTGCCGCATGCCAAAAGATCAATTCGCACACGTACAGACATGGGTCTTTGACCTCGACCACACACTTTATCCACCGTCAGCACGGCTTTTTGACCTGATCGAGGTGCGTATGACCGACTATGTTATGAATGCTCTTGGCGTGGAGCGTGCCGAGGCAGATAGGCTCAGATCGCACTATTGGGCCAAGCACGGCACGACGCTGGCAGGGCTGATGCGCGAACATGACGTGGACCCTGCACCGTACCTTACTGATGTGCACGATATCTCAATGGACAGACTGTCACCCGATCCAGAACTCGCTGCACATATCGATGCATTGCCCGGACGACGGATTGTTTATACCAACGGGTGCGCACCTTACGCTCAGCGCGTGTTAGAGGCGCGCGGTCTTACGCATGTGTTTGATGCGGTCTACGGCGTGGAGCATGCAGATTTCTTACCCAAACCGGATCGCGAAGCGTTTTCCAAAGTGTTTGCAACGGACGGTGTAACGACAGACCGTGCTGCTATGTTCGAAGATGATCCACGTAACTTACGGGTCCCTCACGCGATGGGCATGAAAACCATTCACGTGGCAGAGCAGCAACAAGCAGCTGATCACATTCACTTTCACACCAACGATTTGAAGGGTTTTCTGGCAAAGCTTCTTTAACGCTTGTTGTGCGACAATCCGGCTCATCCCGCTGCAGCGCGGCGATACTATCTGATATGTATTCGTCAATAGGAGAGCCACAATGACACTTGCCGCTACGCCGACACAGCTGCCACTTTGGCAGCGTTTATTCTTCGCCATTCCAGTGATCGGGTGGGTCGCAAAAGACCTCATGTTTGGCGATAAAAACAATGTTTGGTTTGCGGTTATCGGATTTGTCAGCCTGTGGCTGAGCGCGGCACTTACCTTTGGGTTGCCTGGCTTGTATCTGCCCGCCTTGGCACTTGTACCAATTGTCTTTGTGATCTTGATCTTTATCACCTGGGCATAACTGCCCCATGGCATTCCCCTTGGTGCAGGTTTAATCTGTGGCCAAGGGTGGACTAGGTATGACAGATAAAAATTGCGATGTTTTGATATCGGGCGGCGGTATAGCGGGCCTGACAGCGGCAGCAGCCTTTGGCACAGCTGGGTTTGATGTTGTTTGCGTCGACCCGTCCCCCCCCATTACAACGCGCGACGATCTAAAATCTGACATGCGTTCTACAGCTATGCTGCAACCTGCGCGTGGCGTTTTAGATGCAGCAGGTCTGTGGGACAGATTGGCACCTCATGCGTCGCCTTTGCAGGTGATGCGTATCGTTGATGCGGGCGGTGAAGATCCCGAACCGCGCCTGACCAAAGATTTCAACGCATCCGACGTGTCAGACCTGCCCTTTGGCTGGAACCTACCCAATTGGCTGTTACGCCGGGAAATGGTTTCTCGGTTAGATGAACTGCCGAACGTAGATTTTCGACCAGGTACGGGCACGACCACATTGTTCACGCGTGAACGCGAAGCGCGCGTCGTGCTGAGCTGCGGCAGCCGTATCCGGACCAAACTGGTCGTTGCTGCAGATGGGCGCAATTCACCGATGCGCGAACAGGCGGGCATTGAGGTATCAACCACGCGCTACGGTCAAAAAGCGCTTGCTTTCGCAGTGACGCACCCAATCCCGCATGAGAGCGTGTCGACCGAAATTCACCGCACCGGCGGTCCTTTCACACTGGTACCGCTTCCCGACCGTGATGGTATGCCATGCTCCGCAATCGTGTGGATGGATGATGGTCCGGTATCGCAAGCACGCTACGAAATGGATACCGCCGCATTTGAAACTGAGATGTCGGAGCGTAGTTGCTATCTTTTCGGGCCCCTGACGCTGGCGTCACACCGTACAATTTGGCCGATCATTAGCCAGAAAGCGGCGCGCCTGTCGGGCGAACGTATCGCGCTGATCGCGGAAGCAGCCCATGTTGTCCCCCCTATTGGCGCGCAAGGCCTGAACATGAGCCTTGCCGACACGTCTACACTGCTCGAACTGGCGACAGCCCGGCCTGAAGGCCTTGGTGATCGACAGATGCTAGATGCTTACCACAAGGCGCGTCACAACGATATTACCCTACGCGTGCAGGGTATTGACCTGTTGAATAGGGCCAGCCAAGTCAGCACCCCTGCCTTGCGCGATGCGCGCGCGATGGGGCTCAACGCGCTATATTCCATGGGGCCTGTGCGCAAAACACTGATGCAAATGGGGCTGGGCGTCAGATAACCTGATCCAGAACCCGTTCCAGCCGGGCTACTGTCCCGTCAACATCATAAAGCTTATCTGCACCGAACAGACCCAAACGGAACGTTCTAAAATCGGCGGGCTCGTCGCATTGCAACGGGACACCAGCCGCAATTTGCATACCTTGCGCCATGAACTTTTTACCGTTTTGAATATCTGGATCAGCCGTATAGCTCACGACAACACCCGGCGCACCGAAACCCTCTGCCGCCACAGATACGACGCCCTTTGCCGCAAGTAGTGCACGCACCCGGTTGCCCAACTCCCATTGCGCATCCTTTAGCCTGTCAAAGCCGTATTCCTTGGTCTCAAGCATCGTATCCCGGAACGCACGCAGGGCATCTGTCGGCATCGTTGCATGATAGGCATGCCCACCATTTTCATACGTCTGCATGATGCTGTACCACTTGCCCAGATCAATCGCAAAACTGTCAGATTGTGTCTCGGCCAAACGTGCCTCGGCACGCGCAGACATCATCACCAAACCTGCACAAGGCGAAGCAGACCAGCCTTTTTGCGGCGCCGAAATAAGCACATCCACACCCAAGGCGCGCATATCAACCCATGCACACCCCGAGGCAATACAATCCAGTACCATCAAGCCGCCCACCTCATGCACGGCTGCAGCCATCGCGGCGATGTAGGCATCAGGCAAGATAACGCCAGCGCTGGTTTCTACATGTGGTGCAAAGACAACGTCTGGCTTTTGCGTCTTTATAGCCTCGACCACTTCTTCGATCGGCGTTGGCGCAAACGGCGACGGGCTTGCGTTACCTGTCTGACGCGCCTTTAAAACGGTGGTATTGGCCGTCAGCCCGCCAGTCTCAAAAATCTGGCTCCAGCGGTATGAAAACCAACCATTGCGCACCACTAAAACCTCGGACCCTTTGGCAAATTGGCGCGCCACAGCTTCCATTCCAAAGGTCCCGCCTCCGGGGATAAGCGCGACGGCGTCTGCCTTGTAGACGTCCTTTAACATCGATGAGATGTCATTCATCACTTGCTGAAACGCTACGCTCATCGAATTGAGCGATCGATCTGTAAAAACGACCGAGAATTCTTCCAGACCGTCCGGATCAACCGTGTCAAGCAGTGCCGCCATGTGTAATCTCCCTCGCTGTGTTGGGACTGATGTATCCTGTTGCACTGCACCGGGTAAAGACCGCTTTGCGACATAGGAGCTGACTGCAGCGTCTACACAATCATTGGACGCCAATCTGAAACAAATTCATCAAACCATTGGGGCGGAGGATATGAATGGTGCGCCACTGGGCAAACTGTCAAAGTGGGCCATCCAACCGTTCTTCGCTCAGCAGGACATTGGCCTCGACCTCACCCGCGCCGGGCAATGTCATGATCCGTCGGCGTAAAACCCGTTCAAAATCGGGCAAGTCCCGCGCCACAACGCGTAAACGGTAGTCATAAAGCCCCAGAACATGCTCCACTTGTTGCACTTCGGGAATTGCACTGACGGCGCGTTCAAAATCTTCAAGGCTCACGCGACCCTTCGTTGCAAGCTTTACGCCCAGGAAAACCGTTACTCCGAACCCGAGCTTTTCCGCGTTCAGCCGCAAACGTTTTCCTTTTAACACACCAATGTCTTCCAGCTTGCGAATGCGCCGCCACGTTGCCGGTTGCGATAGGTTAAAGCGCCGTCCCAGCGCGCCTGCACTCTGAGTAGCATCGCGCGCTAACGCGCGAACAAGGGCGCGGTCAATTTCATCAAGGTCGGTCACAACGGCAGCGCCTCTTCATCTTTGATACGCGCGATCTGCATCAACGCTTCGATATCCGCGATATGCGGCAAGGTCAGAACACGGTCACGGTAAATATCATGATAGTGCGGCATATCCCGCGCAATAATGTTCAACCGCACGTCCACGCGACCAAGAAAAGTTTGTATCTCGATCACTTCGGGCACAGCACGGGCCGCATCAATAAATTCATCGAAGGCACGCGCAATGGTTTTGTCCAGCGTTACCCTTAGCGATACCTCAACGGCGTAGCCCAACGCTGCCCAATCTACCACAGCACATACCCCTTCGATGACACCCTGCTCTTGCATCCTGGCGATGCGGCGGGCAGCTTTGCCTGCGGTCAAACCAACCCGGTCGGCAAGTTCAGCTGGTGTCAGACTTGCATCTGCCTGCCAAAGGCGTAGCAGTCGCCTATCCGTCGCATCAAACATGAATATTTTACCTAAATAAAGTTATGCGAATAGTTTTTTCATTTTATCGACAGTATATCACTCTTTTATCCCTTAAACACCCACAAATTCCCAGTATGTTGCGTTCCAGACTTCATCAACCAAAAGGAACACCCCGATGCGCGTTTATTATGATCGTGACTGCGACGTTAACCTGATCAAAGACATGAAAGTGGCCATTCTGGGCTATGGTTCGCAAGGTCACGCGCACGCGCTGAACCTGCGCGACAGTGGCGCCAAGAACCTCTGTGTGGCACTGCGCGAAGGCTCCGCAAGCCAAGCCAAAGCCGAGGGCGAAGGTCTAAAGGTCATGGGCATCGCTGAAGCCGCTGCTTGGGCCGATCTGATCATGTTCACAATGCCCGACGAACTGCAGGCTGAAACATATAAGAAATACGTCCACGACAATATCCGTGAAGGCGCTGCAATCGCATTTGCGCATGGCCTTAACGTACACTTTGGTCTCATTGAGCCCAAAGAAGGTATCGACGTTGTCATGATGGCACCAAAGGGCCCCGGTCACACAGTACGCGGTGAATACACCAAAGGCGGCGGCGTGCCGTGCCTTGTAGCCGTCGACAAAGACAGCTCTGGCCGTGCGCTGGAAATCGGTCTGTCCTATTGCTCCGCCATCGGCGGTGGTCGTTCCGGTATCATCGAAACAAACTTCCGTGAAGAGTGTGAAACCGACCTCTTTGGGGAACAGGCTGTTCTGTGTGGTGGCCTTGTTGAGCTGATCCGCATGGGCTTTGAGACATTGGTCGAAGCAGGCTACGCGCCTGAAATGGCCTATTTTGAATGCCTGCACGAAGTGAAGCTGATCGTGGACCTGATCTATGAAGGCGGCATCGCCAACATGAATTACTCGATCTCGAACACTGCAGAATACGGCGAATACGTCTCTGGTCCCCGGGTTCTGCCTTATGACGAGACAAAAGCGCGGATGAAAGACATCCTGACGGATATCCAAACCGGTAAATTTGTGCGTGACTTCATGGCCGAAAACCAAGTCGGTCAGCCGTTCTTTAAAGGGACACGTCGCATCAACGACGAACACCAGATCGAAGCAACAGGTGAGACACTGCGCGGCATGATGCCATGGATTTCTGCTGGTAAAATGGTCGACAAAGCCAAAAACTAAGCGCACTAAAGCCTTAGCAAGACCAGTCACCCCGGCGCTTCTCGCGTCGGGGTGCTTTATTATCAGAAAGTCACTATGTCCCCACAGCCCCAGATTACCGCGCAAAGCTGGCTTATGGTCGCCATCCTTGGCCTCACGTGGGGGGCTACCTTTATGGTCATGGAGATCGCTCTGGAAGGGATAACCCCCTTTTGGCTCGCCGCAGGACGGATCGGCTTCGCCGCCCTTTTAATGACAGCGATTTGGTCCGCGATGGGCTTTCGCCTGTTTTCAGAACCCGTCACAAAACGTACATGGGGGGCTGCCATTTTTATTGGCGCGCTTAGCTCTGCCGTGCCGTTTATGCTACTTGCTTGGGGGCAACAATTCGTCACATCGGGTTTTGCGGGCGTATCTATGGCTGCCGTTGCGCTGATCGTTTTGCCGCTGGCGCATTTTCTTGTTCCCGGTGAAGCCCTGAGCATGCGCAAAGGCGTGGGCTTTGTTATCGGCTTTGTCGGCGTGTGCATCCTAATCGGTGGTCAAGCCTTTGAAAGCACCGGGACAGCGCTTGAAACACCGGGACGGATTGCCTGCGTTGCCGCCGCTAGCTGCTACGCGGTCTCTTCTGTCTTGATGCGCCGCTTGCCGCCTGTAGATGCGATCGGTCTGTCGACTGTGCTGTTGCTCATTGGGGCGTGCATTGTCATCCCAGCCGCCATTTTCGTGGAAGGTGCGCCGCCTCTTCCTGATACCAAAACCACGATTGTTATCATTTTCTTGGGCCTGGTCCCCACAGCGGCTGCGAACCTGTTGCGCGTAATGGTCGTACGCACAGCCGGTCCAGTTTTCATGTCACTGGTAAACTACCAAGTGCCGGTCTGGTCCGTTGTCCTGGGCGCGGCCATTCTGGGTGAGCCTTTGCCATCATCGCTACTGCTGGCTATGACACTAATCTTGAGCGGGGTAGCGGTTAGCCAATACGGCGCACTTATGCGCCTCTTTCGCGCCGTTAAATCGCGCTGACAGCATCTGCAACCGCGTCAACCACACTATCGACAGAGCGCTCCATCAAGTCAGCGTCTTCATGTTCTGCCATAACCCGAACCAAAGGTTCTGTGCCTGACTTGCGGATCAACAAACGACCCTTCCCCGCTAACGCCCGTTCTGCGGATACAATTGCCTGCTGGACATTTGCATCGTCCAGTGGCGTTTGACCGGCGGCAAACCGTACGTTCTTTAACAGTTGCGGGATAGGAGTAAACCTATTGAGAAGTTCGCTTGCCCGTTTACCCGACCCAATCATAGCCGCAAGAAACTGCAAACCCGCCATCAGACCGTCACCCGTGGTCGCGTAGTCAGTCATAACAATATGGCCGGACTGTTCGCCCCCAAGGTTAAAGCCACCGGCCCGCATGCGTTCCACCACATAGCGGTCGCCCACTGCTGTCCGCTCAAGTGTCAGGCCCTTGTCAGAAAGGAAATGCTCCAATCCCAAGTTAGACATAACAGTCGCGACCAACGCGTTATTGGCCAACCGGTCTTCGGCGGCCCACCGTTCGGCCATAAGAGCCATGAATTGGTCCCCGTCGCCAATCTGGCCGTTTTCGTCGATCAAGATCACCCGGTCGGCATCCCCATCCAGACAGATCCCAACATCCGCACCATGTGCCACAACAGTTTCTGCTGCCATTTGCGGCTTAGTTGATCCACACCCTTCGTTGATGTTCGTCCCATTCGGGCCAACACCTACCGGAATCACGGTCGCACCCAATTCCCACAAAACTTCCGGGGCCACCCGGTAGGCCGCGCCATTGGCGCAATCAATCACAACCTTTAACCCATCAAGGCGCATTTGACGGGGAAACGAGGTTTTGATCCGTTCGATATAACGGAACCGCCCATCATCAATCCGTTTGGCGCGCCCGATATCAATGGCGTCCGCAGGGCTAGCCCCTTGCGAGATCACGTCCTCGATATCGCGCTCAACCTTGTCTGACAGCTTAAACCCATCTGGCCCAAAAAACTTGATGCCATTGTCCGCCGCAGGATTGTGGCTGGCAGAAATCATGACACCCAAATCTGCACGCATTGACCGCGTCAAAAGCCCGACAGCTGGTGTTGGCACAGGCCCCAACAGCAGAACGTTCATTCCCGTAGATGTCAGGCCCGCTGTCAGCGCATTTTCAAACATGTACCCGGACAAGCGCGTGTCTTTTCCAATCACCACCCGGTGGGCCGCTGATCCATCCCGTCGAAAATACTGTCCCACTGCCGCACCAATCCGCAGCGCCATTTCCGCGGTCATCGGGTGCAGGTTTGCTTGCCCTCGAATGCCATCTGTTCCAAAAAGCTTATCCATCCAACTGTCCTGCCACGACAGCCCGCCAAAGCGCAATGGCTTGAACGGTCTCTGGCACGTCATGAACGCGCACGATTTGTGTCCCATGTTTCAAAGCCGCGAGCGCAACCGCCAAGGACCCGGGCATGCGCGCCTCTGCAGCGTCTGCTTGTCCGATTGTTCCAATAAAGCGTTTGCGTGACGCGCCCAGCAAGATTGGTACACCCAGACCGTGAAAAACGGACAAGCGCGCCAAAAGGGCAAGGTTATGATCCAGTGTTTTACCAAATCCAATACCGGGATCTGCGATGATCTGGTGCCGCGCTACGCCAAGCTTGGTCAATCGATCAATTTGTGCCGCCAGAAAATCATACACGTCCAGCACTACGTCATCATAGTGGGGCGCATTCTGCATCGTGGCCGGATCACCCTGCGCGTGCATTACGCAAACCGGCACTTTGCCTGCGGCCGCCAGCGGTGCCAGCGCCGGGTCAAACGTAAACCCAGACACATCGTTGATTAAGCGTGCCCCAGCTTCTAACGCGGCACTTGCCACTGGGGCTTTGCGCGTATCAATAGAAATCGCTTGGGCAATTCCACCTGCACGCAACGCCGCTATCACCGGGGCGGTGCGCGCGATCTCTTGCTCTGCCGGGATAAAGTCAGCACCCGGTCGTGTGGATTCGCCACCGATATCCAAAATGTCTGCGCCCGACATGGCTCGCGCGCCTAGCAAAGCCGCATCAACAGAGTTGTGCTTGCCCCCATCCGAGAAACTGTCCGGGGTGATGTTCAAAATACCCATGATATTCGGACGTGCCATATCCAACCCTGCCGGGCGACCCCGCGGTTCGGTCAAATTCGCCAAAGCTGTGTCGGGGACATCCGACACTGGTACGACACCAGCCGACTGACCACGTTCCAATACTTCGACATGGGAAAACCATGTCCACCCGCCCGCCAAAATGTGCGCACCGGTTGGGCGCGCGGGGCCAGACTGCGCAATGGGGCGATAGTACTGCGTCATTGGGCCAGTTCAGGTTGATCCACAGGCTGCGCGCGCAATCGGAGCGATGCTGTTTGCGGCATCTCCGCCCCGATCACCAACATTTCACCCGCATTGAAGGTCGCTGCAAACCAAGCCGCGAGTGCCACCGCATCACGCGGTTGTGCAGAAGGTCCATCGACGGCATCCAGCACGATCTTGGACGGAGCCCAAACACAGGATTGTCCGTTTTTCATTGCCCAATCTAACTCTGTCCGGGTCGAGACAACAACGCAGCGGTCGTCCTTGGAGGCTAAAACCCATGCATTCTGTTCTATTGCCAGCAGGTCGATACGGCGTTGCGCCATCTTGTGCCCGATCTGCGGCGCCGGCGTGTCGGACGCACCAACGCAAAAAATCAACGGTCGCTTGGTTGTCTCGAGCTGATCAATCCAACCGCGCAAGTGAGGCGATGAAATCGCATCATTGCTGAGGTAAATCAGCTCAGGCTCAACCGTTGGCTCATCATCAGCGCGCGCCAAAACATGCGTATCTTTCGCGCGCACGATCTCAACGCCCAACGCGCCGGGCCCTCGGTCCAGTTTTTCGATGCGTACAAAAGCACGCATGGCTTGCGGTTCAATCAAGATACGCTCAGCGACGCGTTCTGCCAAAGTTTCAAGCAAGTTCAACCGTTCGTCTGCCAGTTCAAAGGCGATGGCTTCGGTCACGCGATCGTAGCTCAGGATGCGGTCCACATCATCGTCAATCGGGTCCGTCAGCGGCTGTACTTCGACGACCACATTAAAACAAATCCGCTGTGTGACCCCGCGCTCGGCTTGAAACGCGCCTATTTCGACTTCGACAATATGATTGCGCAGCGAAATGCGGTCCAGCGGCATCGCCTGCGCCGTGGCTTCTGAACGCTCTGACGGATGCGCAAAAGCTAATCTGATTTCGGAAGTCATGAGCGGCGCCTTTTAGACATGAACTAGGACCGTCATTTTAGACGGTCATTGTCCATTAACAACGACCAGACCGTCAGTCCACGCCCTGAATGCGTCAGTTGCTGGCTGTGCGCCACGTATGACGGTAAAAGATGTGCGTCCCGATCGCAGCCGTTTTGGTGTAAACTTTGCTCCACCGAGGGTTCACTGCTGTTGTGTGATAGTGCGTGGCCCCTTCGGTCAACTTAGGAGCAGCCCCATCCAGCGCGACCCGCGCAACTTTAGCCACGCGTTCATACGCGCGCGGCTCGCGGATGACCTCTTTGTGGCCATCACAAGTATACGTGAATTGGCACTGATATTTACGGCCTGTGCCCTGATTAATAACAGCACAAGCTGACGACGGGAACCGCTCTGATTTGACGCGATTAAGGATCACTTCTGCCACGGCAAACTGCCCTTTTACCGTCTCGCCGCGTGCTTCAAAATACAAAGCTTCAGCCAGACAACGCCATTCATCACCGCCAGCTGGATCTGGCTGCTGATCGATCCACGACTTCGTCAACTCTACGCTGCGTGCAACTGGAGACACCAAACCCGTATCGCGCATCCGCTGCGACGTCACCTCTGTCAGAGTATTGTCGTTAGCTGCAAAGGCCTCACGTTCGGCAGCGACACCGATAGATGCCCCCGAAAAGCCAATGTTTAGCCCAAATAAAAACGTCAAAGATATTTTGTAGAAAAGCCGCATGACGGCAGACCCCACCCAATTAAACTCCGCGTTCTCTACCGAACTAAAAGGTTTACGTAAAGTTTACGGCCAAAAACTTGGTTAATCTGAGCACCAAACGGCTGATTGGGTCATGTTAAAATGTCTATATGTTGATTTATATATACAAATTATCTACATGTTGTGCTTAACGGCGAGTTGTGCGGCAGCTAGTCGCGCCACGGGCACTCGGAACGGGGAACACGACACATAGTCAAATCCTGCCTCACGGCAGAAAGCTATTGATTCGGGGTTGCCGCCGTGTTCACCACAAATGGACAGGGTTACATGCGGTTGGGCGGCCCGCCCTCTTTCTGCCCCGATCTGCAGCAATTCGCCCACACCGTCGGTGTCCAACACATGAAACGGATCTTCGGCAAAAACACCTTGTTGCACATAGTCCGACATAAAACGGCCTGCGTCATCGCGTGACAAACCATACGTCATTTGTGTCAGGTCATTCGTGCCAAAGCTTAGAAACGCGCAATGCGGCGCGATATCACCCGCACGAATGGCAGCGCGCGGCGTCTCAACCATCACGCCCAGCCGATAATCGAAATCTTGGTCTCGTTCCATGCGCACGGCCGATGCGACTGCATCAATCGATGCCTTAACCAATTCGACCTCGCGCCGGGCAGATACCAGCGGTATCATGATTTCGGGGACGACAGGCGCGCCCTTGGCGCTGGCGTCCAGCGTCGCCTCAAAGATTGCACGCGCTTGCATCTCGTAGATTTCAGGAACGGTAATGCCCAGCCGAACCCCACGCAAACCCAACATCGGGTTGTATTCCATCATTGCGTCAATGCGACGGGTAACATCCGACAAAGGTAAATCAAGGGCATCTGCCAGCTCTCGTTGACCCACCCGATCATTGGGCAGGAATTCATGCAATGGCGGATCAAAGAGACGGATGCAGACTGGCTTGCCTTCCATAATACGGAAAAGCTGTGTGAAATCTGTACGTTGAATAGGCAACAGCCGCTCCAGCACAGCACGGCGGTCTTGTGAGCTTTCGGCGAAAATCATCTCGCGCATGATTGTCAGGCGTCCAGGCTCAAAAAACATATGTTCCGTCCTGCACAGGCCAATCCCCTCGGCGTCGAAATTACGGGCGGTTTGGGCGTCTGCTGGTGTATCTGCATTGGCGCGGATCGCGATATCGCGCAACTCATCCGCCCATTCCATCAAGGTTTGGAAACTCTCATCCAGCGCGGCCTCTTGCATCTGGGGTGCACCTGCCAAGATTTGCCCGCTTGAGCCATCCACCGTGATGATCTCTCCCGCTGTGAACACGCGGCCATCTTGCGCAATCAATTGCTGTTTGCGGCGATTAAATTTCATATTGGATGCGCCGACCACACAGGGCAATCCCATGCCACGCCCGATCACAGCGGCATGACTCGTGATGCCCCCACGTTCAGTCAAAACCGCTTGGGCAGCATGCATGCCGCGAATGTCTTCGGGCGATGTCTCACGACGCACCAAGATGCACGGGTCCCCACGTGACGCACTGGCTTGCGCATCCGTTGCGGTAAAGACGATCTGACCCGTGGCAGCACCCGGGCTAGCCGCAATTCCGTTTCCGATCACGTCACGCACAGCCCCCGGACGTACTTGTCGGTGCAAAAGCTCTGTCAGTGTGCGCGGCTCCACCCGCATAAGCGCTTCGGCTTTTGGGATGATCTTGTCTTCGGCCAAACGCACAGCAATGCGCACTGCCGCTTGGCTGGACCGCGCCACACGTACACCGTCAAGGATGTGCACTCGGCCATTTTCTATTGCAAATTCGACCTGCATCTCGGCGCGCAGCTTGACCCGCATCAAAGCACAGTTCTCTTTCAGCGTGGCAAAAGCGTCGGGCACCAATTCTTCGAGCGACGGGCCACGGGGGTCACGCGTCAAATACAGAGCCGAAGAATCGCTTTCTAGTGCATCGCGCCCTTGGCTTTGGCTTAGGTAGCGGCCCGTGATCTGCGGCAAACCCGTTTCGCTGCTCACCAGTTGCAACACACCCGATCCGCATTCGCCCTTACCTACACCGAATGCCATTTCCTGCACCACAAGGCCCAATCCTGCATCCGCAGGTGCGCCCTTGGCCTGACGCAAAAGCCGTGCAGTGGTACCGTTCCATGCACGCGCCATGGATTTCAGCACAGCCCCCAATTGCTCCGCTGGGTCTGCCGGAAAGGGCTCTTCAGTCTCAAGCTCATAGGCGCGCAACGACGCGTTCAATGCCGCGCGCCCAGTTTCAGGCACGTCATCGAACATGTCGGGGTCAAGGCGGGCCACATCTACCGAATAAGACTGCACAAAACGCGTATAGACCGAACTCGCGGCCTCCTCGCCCAATTCATGTTCAAGCGCTGCATATCGGTCATAGTTCATACCGATGTTCAAAACCGCCCCCGGGCCACCCCAATCAGGGTCCTCAGAAGACGGGCGCACGCACAGCAGACTTCCTGTGGGAAATTGCGATACGATGGCGGGAATATCAGGCATTTCACCTTTGGTGATTTGCTGCACCGCCTCAAAGGACAAGGCCACCGTGCGCGGCACCGGCAAGTCTAACCGCACCAGACGTTGCAGACACTTTGCACGCCCACCGTGGGTATCGTTGGCGATCGGCGCCACTGGCGTCACGAGGGTTGTATGCGGGTTATTCTGCACTGCGGCACCTTTTATGTGTTAGGCGCAGCATAAGGTGTAAACTTGGTCTGACAAGTCTTAGTCGCAGCGCTAACAATTGGTCGCAGGCAGGTGCGTTACCCTTCGATTTTCGTCAGGTCTGCAACGGACAAACAGATATGCGTGATCCGGCTCAGCAGGTTGAGCCTGTTTCGCCGCACAGTTTGGTTTTCAGCGTTGACCTGAACAGCGGTAAAAAACGCATCAATCGGTGCACGCAGACCCGCCATCGCAGTCATGGCAGTGGTAAAATCCTCTGCTTGCATCGCAGGCGCAATTGCAGCTTCGGCGGTATCAAGTGCCTCGAACAAAGCGCGTTCTTCGTCGGTTTCAGCAAATTTTACATCCGCCCCGTAGGAATATTCAACGCCATCGGCCTCCTGCGCTTGGGTCAGGATGTTATTGGCACGCTTAAACCCTTGGATCAGGTTTTCGCCATCTTCGGTGGTCAAAACAGCATTCAGTGCTCGCGCGCGTTTGACCAACAGCGCAAGATCGTCACTGCCTTCCATTGCGATGCATGCGTCAATGATATCGTGGCGAATACCTTGGTCGCGAAGGTAGACTTTGAGGCGGTCGTGGATGAAACTTACAAGCGCCGCCGAATTTGTTTCAATACGCGCCGACGCACTTTGCAAAGGTGATCCCTCATCGACGTCAGGTACGAAGGGATACTCGTCTGAATTAGTGAAACGTTCCACAACAGTCCGGAAAGAAGCACCAAAAACACCGTGATCGGCGATTTCTTTAAGCGTGGACTCAAGTGTGTAGAGGTCTTGTTCTTCCCCAAATGGCCGGAGTTGCTCCAACTCGTATTTTAGCAATTTCACGTCGAGGAAGTAATTCAAAGAAAGTTTAAGATCATTCTCCAACACAATTCGAATAATACCCAAAGCGGCCCGCCGCAGGGCAAATGGGTCCTTTGACCCTGTCGGCTTTTCATCAATCGCCCAAAAACCTGTCAGCTTGTCGATTTTCTCAGCCAGTGCGACGGCAACAGAAACGGGCGCGGTGGGTACGTCATCGGACGGGCCCAAAGGCGCGTAGTGTTCTTGGGCCGCAGCGGCAACGGCGTCAGATTTGCCTGCCGCTTGAATATAATAGCGGCCCATCAACCCCTGCAGTTCGGGGAATTCATAAACCATCTCTGACGACAAATCCGCCTTGGCCAAACGCGCGGCCTCTTCAGCCTCATCCGGGTCTGCACCGACCACCGGGGCCAGTTCGCGCGCCAAGGCTGCCATGCGACCGATAAGTTCAGCTTGCGTGCCCAGTTTGTTATGAAACGTCACGTTTTCCAACGCTTTCACCCAGACACCCATGTCCGAGTGGGCCACACGCAGGTCGTTTTCCCAAAAGAATTTAGCATCCGCCAGACGCGCCGACAGCACCTTTTCATTGCCCGCCAAGATGGTTGCACCATTGTCCGCAGTCTCTCGGTTGGCCACAGTGACGAAGCGTTCAATGCGCCCCGTTTTCGGTTGCCGGACAGAGAAGAACTTTTGATGTTCTTTCATCGAAGTTTGCAGGACCTCAGGCGGTAGATCGAGATAATCTTCGCCGATGCACCCGATGAGAACCACAGGCCACTCCACAAGGCCCGCAACCTCAGCCAACAGGCCCTTGTCTTCAACAACCTCAAGGCCGTTTGCAAAAGCCTGATTTGTGGCGTCATGCCAGATCATTTCGGCACGTTCCGTAGGGTCCAGCACGACAAAGGCGCGTTTCAGCTTGGCTGCGTAGTCGTCAAACCCCGTTACTGAAAAGCTGTCCGGCGCCATGAAACGGTGCCCCGCGGTCTTATCGCCCGCATCGATCCCGTCGACTGAAACCGGAACAACCTCTGCGCCCGCTTCGTCGCTCAGAATGCACAGGATGGAATGCAGCGGGCGTACCCAGCGCAAGCTACCCGTTCCCCAGCGCATAGACTTGGGCCAGGGGAAATTGCGGATCGTATGTTCAAGCACCTGCGCCACAATATCTGCGGCAGGGCGGCCCTGCTTGGTGATCTTGGCGAATAGAACGGGACCCTTTGGGGTCTCGCGCTCTTCGAGATCGTCACTGGTCAGCCCGGCGCCACGCAAAAAGCCTTCGATCGCTTTTTCAGGTGCGTCGGCTTTGGGGCCTTTGCGTTCCTCTACAGTTGTGGGGCTTTCAGCCAACACACCTTCGACTGTCAGCGTCAAGCGGCGTGGCGTGGTAAAAGCCGCCGCCGACGCATAGGTCAATCCCGCCTCGACCATGCCATCCGTCACACGTTTTTTCAAATCTTCACCCGCTTGGCGCTGCATCCGCGCGGGGATTTCTTCGGAGAATAGTTCAATCAGCAGGTCAGGCATTAGTTTTCATCCCGTTTGGGGCATTCTTCACCGACGATGGTGCCGTCGTAAGCTTTCTCGCCGCAGTCATTCAGTTCGTGCCAGATATAACCGCGGCCGTCGTCGGTGATCGCAACAATCCGGTCCACGCCAAAATCCACGTTTTTCTCGCCCATAAAAGCCAGCGCCGTGCCTGCTTTCAGCTCTGCCGCGATGGCGGCTGCATCAAAACAATCGAACCAATCGGGCGCATTGCGCGGTACCGCACGATCAAGGCCCACGTAGGTTTCGGTCAACATGGCAAGGCTGGAAGGCGTCGTGAAACAAGCCCGGAACCGTATGGGGGAGCTTTCAGCATCAATTGCCGTTATGTTTTCAGCCAGAATGCGCACAGGCGCCTCTGTCCCCAGCTGCAAAAGACGCACCTCCTGCGCGTCAGCTGTGACGTCATCGTAAAAGCCAT
Source organism: Roseobacter sp. (assembly GCA_045104955.1). GTDB lineage: Bacteria > Pseudomonadota > Alphaproteobacteria > Rhodobacterales > Rhodobacteraceae > Roseobacter. Next base: position 14,725 of record JBGCDB010000069.1, on the reverse strand, counting down.
AGACTTGCAGATAATAAAGCCATCCGCCTGCCAAAAGTGCAGAGATCATAATGAGGGTACCAACGATTTTGCCGCTCATGCGGGGGTCTCCGGGGTCCAGCCGCCCGCTTGGGTTTGCACAAAGGCATCCGCGCAGGCTTTGGTCAATGTGCGTACGCGCCCAATATAGGCCTGCCGTTCAGTCACAGAAATGACGCCGCGTGCATCCAGCAGGTTAAAGATGTGGCTTGCTTTGATCGCTTGATCATAAGCCGGTTGCGCCATCACGATGCGGCGCCCGGTTTTGGGGTCATCGGCGGGCAGGTCCAGAATGCGGGCGCATTCAGCCTCGGCGTCGATGAAATGTTGCAACAACACATCCGTGTCCGCCACATCAAAGTTCCAGCGCGCGTATTGTGCCTCCGCCTCGCGGAAGACATCGCCATACGTCAGCGGGATCGGGCATTGCGGGTCATTGAACGGCATCTCATTGCCGTCATCATAGCCCAGCACATACATGGCAAGACGCTCCAATCCGTAGGTAAGCTCTCCGGATACAGGATGGCAATCATGGCCACCAACCTGTTGAAAGTAGGTAAACTGGCTGACTTCCATACCGTCACACCAAACTTCCCAACCCAAGCCCCAAGCACCCAGCGTTGGGCTTTCCCAATCGTCTTCGACAAAGCGAATGTCGTGCAGTTCCATATCAATACCGATGGCGCGCAAGGACCCCAGATACAGCTCTTGAAGGTCCGGTGGGCTGGGTTTGATGATTACCTGAAACTGATAGTAATGCTGCCAGCGGTTTGGGCTGTCGCCATAGCGCCCATCGGTGGGGCGACGGGACGGCTGTACATATGCTGCAGCCCAGTGCTGCGTCCCCAAGCTGCGTAATGTCGTTGCCGGGTGAAAAGTGCCCGCGCCGACTTCCATGTCGTAAGGTTGCAACACAGCGCAGCCTTTTTCGGCCCAATAGTTTTGAAGCCTCAGGATGATCTCCTGAAAGGACTTTGGCGGATCGATTGTATCAGGCATGAGACGGCACCCATTAGGTCAACTTGCGCGCCTTACCTACGTGTGTGGCGCGCAGGCGTCAATTGCGTCATACGCCATAATTTCAAAGCTAACTTATGGTCAAACCAACCATTTCCTGCTTATCTAAAGTCGATCTGCTGAATATGAGAAAGACAGGGTTTATGATGCGTTTTGTTTTGGTTTTGGTGATGATGTTGGGGCTGCACGTGAAAACCGCCGCGGCACAGGTCCAACAGGATGTTGTTTGGCTGCAAATCGAAGCCCAACCCAGCCTTGATGGTGCTTTAGATCGGGCGGCAATTTACGCAGAAACCCTACCCGACGTACGCGGCTTTGCTCTTGCCGGTGGGTGGTATGCAATCACGATCGGGCCCTACTCTGCGCAAGACGCACAGGAAGTTTTGCGCGCCTACCGCGCCCAAGGTTTGATTCCGCCTGACAGCTACATTCCGCGCAGTTCAACGTTTGGCGATCCGTTCTGGCCCGTTGCGCAAGACGGATCAGTTACGGCACAAGCGCTGGCCACAGCACCCGTTGCCGCAAACACACCGATCATTGAACAAGACGCATCACCCCCGACCGTAGTGGAAAACGCAGACGTTGATCCGGAAACGCCCGCACAGGCACGGCGCAGCGAAAGCTTGCTAAGCCGGATCGAGAAACAAGACCTGCAGATCGCCTTGCAATGGGCGGGTTTCTACAACGCAGCAATTGATGGCGCTTTTGGCCGTGGAACGCGTCGGTCCATGGCCGCATGGCAAACCGCCAACGGATTGGAACCTACGGGTATTTTAACAACACGGCAAAGGGCGCAATTGCTGGGCCAATACAATGCGATACTAGATGGATTGGACATGCAGCTTGTGCGGGACCTTGAGGCCGGAATTGAGGTGCGCCTGCCTACAGCCAAGGTTTCATTTGACCGCTATGAACCGCCCTTCGCGCAATATAACGCGAGCGCTGACATGCAGGTTCGGGTCTTACTGATCAGCCAAACAGGTGACCGAGACACGCTCGCAGGGCTCTACGATATTTTACAGACGCTCACCATCGTCCCGCTGGAAGGGCCCCGCAGTTTGTCCCGCAATAGCTTTACGCTTGTAGGGCGCAACAATGAATTCGTCAGCGAAACCGAAGTCCGACTGGAAGATGGGGCCCTGAAGGGTTTCATGCTGATTTGGCCTGCCGGGGATGAGCCACGCCGCACCCGCGTTTTGGATGAGATGCGCAAAAGCTTTGTACGGCGCACCGGCACAATTGATCCCGCACGCGGCATCGCTGCCAATCAACAAGTTGATCTGATTGCAGGTTTGGAAGTGCGCACGCCGTTGCTGTCACGCTCTGGCTTTTTTGTAGACGATGCAGGCACAGTTATCACAACGGCGGATGCTGTTGAAAACTGTACGCGCATTACGTTGGATGATTTGTATGATGCGTCACTCAGCGGCGTAGATACGACCAACGGCGTGGCTGTCCTTAAACCTTCCGAGGCGTTATCGCCGCCACAAGTGGCTCGTTTCAGCCCGCTACCGCCGCGTTTGCAATCCGAAGTCGCTGTTGCTGGCTATTCGTTCGAAGGTCAGCTGGGCGCGGCTTCGCTGACGTTTGGGAAACTGGCCGACCTCAAGGGGCTTGCTGGGGAAGCCGAGCTAAATCGCCTGGCACTCGCGGCGCGCCCAGGCGATGCAGGTGGGCCGGTATTCGACGCCAACGGCAACGTCTTTGGAATGCTGTTGCCGCGCCAGATTGAAGGACGGCAACTGCCCGCTGAGGTAAGCTTTGCGCTGAGCAGCTCAGCAATTTCAGGGGTGTTGGCACAGGCTGGGCTCAGCGCACAAGAAGGCGTTTTGACCGCCAGTCTAGCCCCCGAAGATATCACCAACCGCGGCGTCGGGATGACCGTCTTGGTCAGCTGTTGGGAATGAAAACAACGTAAATTAGCCCCAAAAGAGCCGCATTGAACTGGTTTTGTCGCTTTGCCGTTTGCTAAGCGTTAACTCCTGCACGCCATTATCTGCTCGCGTTAGGACACGCCGCCTTCCGGCATGACGATGGAGTAGAACATGATAAAATTTGCAACCGCGCTGGTATTGACCTGCGCCATGGCATTGCCTGCGACTGCAAGCGGATTCCAAGCGAACGGTCAACCGCTTAAGCTGATCGAATACACGTCTGATCTATTGCCGCCGACCAACTGGAAAAGCCAGTGGTGGACGTCACCACAAAACTGTCAGTACTCTCGTGCAGGTAGGCCAGGCGAAACCGTGTGGTACCTCATCGTAAACACAGCCCATGCGAAATGCCCTGTGCGGCTTATTCAGCGCGCCTATTCCGACTACAAATAATTGCTAGCCGTTTATCTGCGGCGTGATGTAGATCAGCGTTGGGCCATTTGCCTTGAAAGCCTCGGCAACAGCGACCTGTAGCGCGTCCAGCGTGGCAGGTGCAGCGGCTTTGGCCCCAAAGGCCTCGGCTAATTTACAAAAATCGGGGTTCCGCGCGACCACGGCATTCGGGGCAATCTGAGCGCGCACCATGCTGTCTTCGATTTCGCCTAGCTTTGCATTGTCCCACAGAATAATTGGAAGGCTCAGGCCAAGCTCAACCGCCACCCCCAACTCCTGCATGGTGTAGTGGAAACCGTAATCGCCGATGATGGCCATTGTGGGTTTACCCGGCCGTGCCACAGCACCACCAATGGCGGCAGGAGTTGCGTACCCTAATGTCCCAAAGCCAGTCGGGTGATGCCAATGGCCCGCATGCGCCATCTCCCATACTTCTTTCGCCGCATAGGCCAACTGCGTCATATCAGAATAAATCATCGTATCGTCTGGTACAGCAGCGCGCAGCGCATCACAGACTGGCAAAATTCCGGGCCGCTCCGCATCAAGTTCCGCCCGCCATCGTTTGCGCCACGCCTGAACATCTTGAGCACGCCAATCAGAACGCTGCGGCGCGTCCGGCAAGGCGGCCAAAACGGCGTTAAATAAATCAAATGAGCGGCACAGCACCTGAGTATCATCCGGGTTTACACCCGGCACAAGGTTTTGCGGATCTATGTCGACGCGGATCACAGCACAGCTATGGCCCGGTGCGTCACGCCAGAAATCCACCGGTGCCATCTCGGACCCGACAATGACCAGCAAATCAGCCTCTGCCAAAACGGTTGCAGAATCAGGCCGCCCCAAGGTCGAGCCAAAATACAACGGGTAGTCGTCAGGAACCGTACCCCGCCCCGCGTAACTGACGAAAGCCGCAGCACCACAACGCGCCAGTAATGCAGGCCAGATAGACGCACCATCTACCGCTCCACCGCCCAAAATGAACAAGGGTTTCTTAGCAGTTTGAAGTGCTTGCACGATTGTGCCGACCGTTTGCGCATCTTGCACGGCAGGTCGCATAGTGTTGCCACGCGCAGGAAGGGGGGGCGGCGCGGTCATCGCCTGCAACGCGCCAATGGGCACTTGAATGTGCTTCGACCGTGGCCGCGCAACATCAAATTCCGTCAATGCGCGGTCGATCAACTGATAGGCAGCAGGTGCTGTGCGCGCCTCAGCCGACCAGTCACAAACTGTTTCAGCAGCAGCACGCTGGTCTTTCATTTGGTGCAGTTGGCCATGCTGCGATGCGGTCTCATCCAGACATGAAGACAGCACCAACACAGGCACCGAGTCTGAATAGGCTTGCCCCAGGGGTGTCATGATATTGCACAATCCCGGCCCAGTGATCACGTAAGCCACCCCCGGTTTCCCACTTGCGCGCGCGTAACCGTCTGCCATGAAACCCGCACCTTGCTCGTGGCGCGCCAAGATGTGTGTGATCCCCGCCTCTTCTATACCGCGGTACATTTCTTGGTTGTGCACACCCGGAATGCCAAAAATCGTATCGACTCCGCGATCCTTCAACATGTGCGAAATCTGCGCGCCGAGGGGTCTTTTCATGATCAATCTCTCCAGAAGGAAACCGTGAGCATGGCGTATACAGCCAGCAGTTCCAGACGCCCAAGTAACATACCAACTGACAAAAACCATTTTGCCGTATCATTGAGCCCGGAGAAATTTCCAGCCGGGCCAATTTCATCGCCAAGGCCCGGGCCCACGTTTGACAGCGCCGTAGCAGCACCCGACAGGGCGGTCATGAAATCAAGGCCGGTAAGGCTCAGTGCAACGGCCAACAGGCCAAGTGTCACCACAAAAAACATGAAAAACGACATTACCGAACTTAGTACATCGTCACCCACCGGTCGCTTTTCATAACGCACTACGAAAACCCCATTGGGTGAGCGGATTCTACGCAGCTGCATCTTGATAGAGGCAAACAGCAATTGATACCGAAAGATTTTGATCGAACAGGTGGTCGAGCCCGCGCACCCGCCGATCAACCCGATAAAAAAGAACATGGATACCAAAAAGGGACCCCAAAGCATATAATCCGCTGACGAATACCCTGTGCCTGTCATGATAGATGTGACGTTGAACATCGCTTCACGCAGCGATCGTTCGGCGCCGTGCGGAAAAAGCTGTGACAAGGCAATTGCCATCAATCCGATAATCGCCAGCAAGGTCACTATAAAAACCCGCACTTGGCTATCACGCCACAACGGCGTGGTGTGCCCATTCAGCATTTGCACATAACGCACAAAAGGCAGCGCCGCGAGCACCATGAACAAGCAGGCAACATATTCCAAATTGCCTGCAAACCGACCAAAGGATGCGTCATAATTGGCGAATCCCCCGGTAGATACTGTCGTCAATGCATGTACGGTTGCGTCAAAGGCATCCATACCCAAGGCCAGATAGCTAAGCGCGCAGGCCATGGTCAGCCCCAGATAAATGCTGGATATCTGGCTGGCGATCTGCGTGGCACGGGGCAGAATTTTGCCCATCGTATCAAAACCTTCGGACCTGAATATCTGCATGCCACCGACGCGTAGTTCAGGCAAAAACACCATGGCCACAACGATGATACCGATGCCCCCCAGCCATTGCAAAATACCGCGCCACAACAGCAACCCTTTGGGCAACTCTTCCAACCCGGTGAAGACTGTGGATCCGGTGGTCGTCAGACCAGACATCGCTTCAAAAAAGGCATCAACAAAACGTGCCTCGGTGCCCCCGAGCATAAAGGGCAACGCCCCAAAGATGGGCAAGGCGACCCAGACGCCAGTTGTAAGCAAAAATGTCTGTTGGATCGTCAGACCTTCTTTGACGCCATTGGCGCAAGACAAAGCGATCAAGCCACCTGCAAGCCCCGTAATCAGGGCTGATTGGACAAAAACAGGCCAATGGCCACGGCCTTCCGCAATGTCGACAATCATCGGCAGGATCATAGCTGCGCCCAGCACAGCAACGAGCAATCCGATTACGTATCCGACAGGGCGCAAGTCCAACATAGGCGCAGGGTTGGCGCGCACAGCCACCACTGTCAAGCGTTGGCCGGTCGCCAGTTTTAAGACGGTGCGTCTTAGACGTCCAGCATGTCAATAAAGACACGGCGCACGATATCTTCGCGCTTCATGCCAAGGGCGGCCAATTCCGCGTCTGATTTATGTTGCAGCCGTTCAACAAGATGCATGCGACGGTTGGCTTCGGCAACAGAGATCAAACCCGTCCCGATCGCTGCAAAAAACGATTTAAGGGCCGAAATGAAACGATCTACAAATTGATGTGCAGGTGCCGCGTGAGTGTCATGGTAGGCCATTTTTGCCTCCTATATTCATGTCAACTTTATTGACGTTTATATAGCCAGCATGGGTCAGTTTAGAATTGACACTTTTGCATAGCCGCTACCGACTGTGCACATCCCAAACAAAAAGCCTAACGCAGAACATAAGGCTTTTTTATTTATTTACAGTCTCTTACCCAACGTGAAACAACGTGTTGAACAGCTTTGGATCAAGGCTTTCTGATGCAAACGTTTCACCTTCAACCAAGACACTGACCGCATCATGGCTGTGCAGGCTCTCTTGATGGCTGGCGATAATGCGGAAATCACCGATCCGAACGTCTGCCTGCAGATTCTGACAAAAGAGCCGTGCTGCGTCTTCAACAAAGATTGGGTTTGCCGCATTCAATTCTGCGAAAGCCTGTTCGTCCTCACGCTTGACCATAACTTGCGTCTCGGTCGGAACAGCACGGCGGCAGGCGTCGATCAAGTCCTCGAACCATAGACATTTTGCGTCGCTTTCGACTTCGACAGAAATGCGCGCGACGGAACGCTGTGAATGTGGTGTTGCCAACTGCCCGCGCGTCGCCCGTGCATGTTCAGACAGTTCCAAAGAACACGGGCACGTCGATGAATAGACATAATCAAGGTGCACTATCTTTTTGCGCACGCCCGCCTGCTCGATCAGTTCCAGCGCGATGTCATAATATTGGTATCCAGATAAGCCAGACCGCAGACTGTCCACCTTCATCGGAAAACTAAACCGCATCTGAATGCGCGCATCAAAGCTTTCCAAGTCGCTGATGTAGTCATCCAAAGCAGCCTCAATCACTTCAAAGCTAAAAGTCGCTTCGGCATGTTTGTAAAAACTGCGCATAATACGGGACATGTTGATGCCCTTTTTATCCGCCTCAAGACTGACCGAACCCGTCACCGATGTTTCTAGCGTCATGTCGCCCGCGTCACGTGTGCGGAACTTGATTGGCAGCCGGAAATTCGAAATTCCCACATGCTGGATTTGTTGCTTGGCCCCGCGGATCAGGCTGGACGGACCATTTTGCAAATCTGGCAGGGTTTCTTTGTAGGTTGCATCCGTCGCAAACCCTTCGGGATACACACGCGAAAAGGCAGGATATTCCACACCGTCCATGCCCGGAACAAGCCGCGCAACTGACGGATCCAAGTCATGAATTTCAGCCGCCGTCGCCCGTTGGGCCCACTGACGCAGCACGTCAAGTGCTGCCTCGGCTTCATCCCGATCTGGGGTAAGGTCAAGTCCGGGTGTATGAATATTCATCGCTATGTCCCTTGTGACATTGTGTTGCCATTTACATAGGGCAGCGTATCCACACTGCCAACTTTCCTCAATTATACGTCACAAATTGTCATTAAGATCAGAATTATATTGCATAAAAACGAAGCTAGACAAAGAGCGCCTTGCGCAAGAGTGAAAATTCAAACCTGTGTCAACGCGTGTCGGAAATCTGCCACCAGATCGTCTTGGTCCTCGATTCCAACACTAATGCGCACCAGTCCGGGGGTGATGCCCAACGTATCTTTTTGCTCTTGTGCCAAGCGCTGGTGAGTTGTCGTCGCCGGATGTGTCATGATTGTTTTTGCATCGCCAAGGTTGTTGGAAATCAAACCAATTTGTACCGCATTCAAAAAGCGAAATGCCGCTTCTTTGCCGCCCTTAACATCGATCGCCAGAACCGTACCGCCCTGTCCCATCTGTCGTTGCACCAGCGCATGTTGCGGGTGGGTGTCCAAGCCGGGAAACATAACATCGGCCAGTTTTTCATGGCCCGTGATCGCTTTGGCAATTGCTGTCGCATTGGCCGTTTGTGCCCGAACGCGCAGGTCCATCGTCTCAAGCCCTTTCAACATCACCCAGGCCGTAAATGGGCTCATGGATCCACCGGTGTGCTTCATGTAGGGCTCAACTGTTTTGCGGATATATTCCTTGCTGCCCAAGATCACACCACCCAAGGCACGTCCTTGCCCGTCGATGTGTTTGGTCGCGGAATAAATCACCACATCCGCCCCTTGCTCAAAGGCCTTGGACCAGACGGGCGTCGCAAACACGTTGTCGACTACGACACGCGCACCCTTAGCATGAGCGAGCGTAGAAACGCCTTCAATATCAACAACCTGAAGCGTTGGGTTGGAAATGGATTCAAAAAACACAGCACAAGTGTCGTCGCGGATTGCCGCCTCCCATTGCGCCAAATCCGTACCATCCACAAACGTGACATCAACACCGTAACGGGTCAGAATTTCTTCGAGCACATACAAGCATGACCCGAAAAGAGCACGCGCCGATACCACATGATCGCCAGCTTTCAGCATCGACATAAGCGCGCCTGAGACAGCCGCCATCCCAGAGGCCGTCGCAAAAGCATCCTCCGCCCCCTCAATCGCCGAAATACGTTCTTCAAACATGGCAACTGTAGGATTGCCGTAGCGCGCATAGATAAATTCATCGGGGCCCGCTTCGATAAAGCGGTCTTCTGCTTGTTCGGCCGTGTCATAGACAAAACCTTGGGTCAGATAAATCGCCTCTGAGACTTCGCCATATTGGCTGCGGCGGGTCCCCGCGTGAACGGCACGGGTCCGCGGGTTCAAGTCTTTGGTCATCTTCTTTCTCTCTCCAGCCTCGATAGGCACAAAAAAACCCCAGACGCGGTCAATGCGACGGGGTTCCCTCATCGAGTGACCTTTTAGCGGGATGTTTTACGTGGCCCGCAATCCGGTATCAAATCGCCACAGTGGACAGTTAAAAGAAAGGGTGTTGCGCGTCAACACCGTCACGGTGGTGTAACACTGAGTTTACACATTCGTAATATGAAAAAGGCATCGAACGACCACTATATCTGGTAGAAGGTGCCGTCCATGCCACTGTTGAGGATCAATGCAACCGCCAACGGTTTGATATTACCAGAGACACCACAGCCCATCCGCAACCGACTGTTTCAGCTCGCAACCCACCCCGGGCCGGCCATTATCATGATACATGGCTACAAATACGCACCCGGCATCCAAGGCCACTGCCCACACCAAAAATTATTCGGTGACACACAATACAGCTGGCCCAGAGCCTTAGGGTTTGGAACTGACACGGAAGAAGAAGGATTAGGGATCGCACTTGGGTGGTATGCCCGCGGGACAATAAAAGGGGCCCACAAGCGCGCCATGGAGTTAGGCGAAAGCCTCGCTATCATTGTTGCTTTGTTACATAAATATGCCCCGCAAAAACCTGTCCACCTTATTGGGCATTCGCTGGGTGCAGAAACGGTTCTAAGCGCATTGCCATATCTGCCTGCAGGGGCCGTCGACCGCATTATTCTATTGGCTGGCGCCAGCCACGCGGCGCGTGCTGCACGCTTGTTGGCAACACCTGCAGGGCGCGCTGCTGATGTGCTTAACATGACCAGTCGCGAGAACGATCTGTTTGACGCAGCCTTTGAGCGTGTCGTCCCCAACCCAGAAGGTCACCGCGGCGCAATAGGGGATGGGATCACCGCGCCCAACGCCTTGAACATTCAAATTGATTGCCCGGACACCTTAGACGGGCTGGAAACACTTGGGTTTGGTATCGCCCCGACGCAAAAAAACGTTTGTCATTCATCAACTTACAAGCGCGATGGTGTGATGGGGCTTTACCATCGTTTTTTGCGCCACCCATCTGACCTGACATTTGCCACACTGGCGCGCGTCCTGCCCCATACACAATCACCACGTTGGTCACGCCTTAAGCAGGCGTCGCGTGCAGCATTCACATTCCCGCAAATCACCTTGCCGCAAGCTGCTCAGTCTGTAGGGTTGGCGCAAAATGTGCCTAGCAAACTGCGGAGACCCAAGAATGAGCCAGCCTATTGATTTTTATTTCTGGCCCACCCCCAATGGGTGGAAGGTGTCTATTGCTTTAGAAGAAATGGGGCTTGATTACACCACGCATCTGATCAACATCGGTGCAGGTGATCAATTCGCCCCTGAGTTCCTGAAAATCGCCCCCAACAACAGAATGCCCGCAATTGTAGATCCGAAAGGCCCTGATGGTGCCCCTGTGTCTATCTTCGAGTCTGGCGCGATTTTGCAGTACCTTGCGGAAAAAACCGGCCAATTTGGGGGTGCTACTCCCCGTGAGAAAATCGCTGTATCAGAGTGGTTGATGTGGCAGATGGGGGGGCTTGGACCGATGGCAGGACAAGCACATCACTTTTTGAAATACGCCCCTGCGATGGACCCACCTAACGATCTGCCATACGCAAAAGACCGCTATAGGTCTGAAACAGCGCGCCTTTATGGCGTTCTGGACCGTCGTTTGGCGCAAAACGAGTATGTCGCAGGAGATTTCTATTCAATTGCGGATATGTCGATCTGGGGATGGGCGTCGCTTTGGGAAGGGCAGCAACAAACCTTGGACGACAAACCTCACTTAGCGCGGTGGCTGGATACAGTATCGCAGCGCCCCGGCGTGATTGCGGGACGCGCGCTTTATGCAGAAAAACGCGGTGACTTTCGCAAGGACACATCAGCACAAAATACGCTTTTCAAAAAGTCATAAGTGCTGCGACTGCAAAGTAAATTTAATACCTGCAGTCTCGTTTTCTTTTGCATTTGATTGGGTTTTTCGCCAAGAATTCCCGCACAACGGCAAAGGATGTCATGAGTGAACGCCTACGGTACGATCTTGTCGCCAGAGTATTTGGTATATGTCGCTGGCGCGTTTTACGTCGCGGGCCTTGCTATCACTAATCAAATTGTTCTGCGGATGTTGATATTAACCGGCACGGTCGTGTATCTCGTCTACTACTCAACAGTGGCAGAAAACCCACTATGGGAAGCGATTTATGTCAGCTTATTGATTGGCGCGGCTAATCTGTCCGGCTTAAGCAGTCTGATCGCGCGCAATTCCCGCTGGGCTATCCCGAAAGAGCACGCCGACATTTATTTCGAATTTCCGCGTTTGCCACCGGGGGATTTCCGCGCATTGATGAAACTGGCAAAGCGCTACACCGTCACGCAAGACCAACAAATCACAACCCAAGGCGAGACCGGCGAAAAGCTTTATTTTGTGATCAAAGGCTCGACACTGGTCCGTAAGGGCGAACAGGCTTTTGTGTTGCCGCCCAAGCTGTTTCTGGGCGAAATCGCTTTTTTGATTGGGATGCCCAGTTCTGCGTCCGCTTGGCTGGAAGAAGGTGCCGAGGTGCTGGAATGGCGCTTTGATGATTTACGTCGAAAATGCGCACGCAGCCCCCGTTTTAAACTGGCGCTTGAAGCTGCAATATCGGTGGATCTGGCGGGCAAAGTCGCCAAATCCATGGGCGAAGATGCGGTGCACGTAGATAAAATCCCGCCCCCGATGGTCGAAGCGCTTTCAAATGTACGCAGGTTTTAGGCGTCGTCTGATCCTTCGTCTTCGATCATATGCGTTTGCAAGGTCGTGAACTGCCACATCAAAAACGCCATTAAAAGCACGGGAAAGCCAAAGGTTTCGATCTTGACCCACGCATCTGTGGACATGGTGCGCCAGACGAATTCATTGGCAACCGCCAGAAACGCAAACATGCCGCATAACCGCCGTGTAAGGATCATCCACCCCTCGTCACGCATGGGCATCAGTTCGCCCATCACATAGGCAAGATAAGACTGCCCTCGCATCAAACCGATCCCCAACAAAGCCGCGAAAAGGCTATAGACGATGGTTGTCTTCATTTTAAAGAACCGCTCATCGTTGAACCACGCGGTGAGGCCCCCAAAGAAGATGACCATAAAAGCAGTAAAAACCTGCATACGGCTCAGTTTTCCAGTCAACGCCCACAAAATGGCCATCGCCACCAGCAAAATGGGCACAAAAACCAACGCTGACACGATAAACCCGGTGTATTCCGTTCCCGCAATAACAAAGGTGTCTTCTTTGATCCTCAGATAGATCAGAAAAAAGATAATCGTGGGTCCAAGTTCTAACACTTGTTTCAAGATGGGATTGATTGGTCGTTCTTCTGCCACGCGTTTCTCCTATCCGCCCACTTCAACTATCACGGCGCCCAGCGCAATCAATGCCATAAGCGCAATTCGCCGTGGTCCAACCGTTTCTTTCAGAAAGACCCAGCCAATCACTGCCGCGAAAACGGTTGAGGTTTCCCTAAGGACCGCCGCCTCGCCCACTTTGTCTAATCGCGTGGCCATCATAATGCTGCCAAAGCTGAGGAAAGCGACCAACCCGCCGATCACACCGCGTGTCATCAAAGGACGCAGGGTCGGTCGTTGATCCTGAGGTATTTTTCCCCAACGCCAAGCAGCAACCAACGGCATAAAGAATCCGTCGATCAAGAAAAACCATGCAAGAAAGGTAAAAGGGTTCGCCGTTGCACGAATGCCGTAGGCATCATAGGTCGTGTATAGTGCAACAAATAGGCCTGTCAGCACCGCAAGCCCCAAAGCTGCATGCAGCGTGTCCCGCTCGGACACCAGAAAGATCATGTTGTAGACAGCAAGCCCGAAAATCCCGATCAGCAAGACCCCGACACCGGCCCATTGCACGCCGTTAAAAGTCTCGCCAAAAATCACATAGGCGCCGATGACCGCAAAAAGCGGACCCGTACCGCGCACCACGGGGTAGACGACCGTATAAGCACCGCGCGTGTAGGCCATGGCTTGCAGCAATTTATACAAGGTGTGAATAACCCACGCGCCCACAAAAATCAGCCACATGTGCGGTTCAGGCCATGGGACGACAAAAAGGGCGAACGGTGCCGCCATTATCATATAGCTGAAATCAATCGCACCGCGTGTCATCCAAGGGTCATGCCTGCCCTTTTGCAATGCGCCGAAAACGGCGTGCAAAAAGGCCGCGAGCACAGCTAAAATGAGCGCCACTTGGTGACCCGTGGCCGTGCCTTCGATAGAAATGAGCCAGTCGGTCATCGGGCCTGACTAATACGCAGGATCACTGACGTTCCAACCCCATCAAAGCATCGGCAAACTCTTCTGGGTCAAAGGCGTCCAGATCGTCGATCTGTTCGCCCACGCCAATGGCATGGATCGGCAGGCCAAATTTATCCGCCAAAGCCACCAACACACCGCCTTTTGCAGTCCCGTCAAGTTTCGTCATCACCAGACCCGACACATCCGAAATTTCGCTGAACACTTTGACTTGATTGAGCGCGTTTTGCCCTGTCGTCGCATCCAGCACCAACAAGGTGTTGTGCGGCGCGCTTTCGTCTTTCTTGCGGATTACGCGAACGATCTTGGCAAGCTCTTCCATCAGGTCGGTACGGTTTTGCAGCCTGCCCGCTGTGTCGATCAGAAGCAAATCCGCCCCGTCGTTCTGCGCCTGTGTCATGGCATCAAAGGCAAGGCTAGCGGGGTCTGACCCCTCAGGTGCTGTCAGAACAGGCACGCCCGCTCGATCCCCCCAGACCTGCAACTGTTCGACTGCCGCCGCACGGAAGGTATCGCCGGCGGCTATGACAACCTTTTTGCCTGCCGCTTTGAACTGACTGGCCAGCTTACCAATCGTCGTTGTTTTACCTGACCCGTTTACCCCCACGACCAGCACGACTTGAGGGGTGCGGGGGTACAATGGCAAAGGTTTGGCGATCGGGTCCATGATCCGGGCGATCTCGGCCGACAAAAGCTCTTTTATCTCTTGAACAGATAGTTTTCGCCCGATGTTGCCTTCGGCCATGTTGGCTACGACGCGCAACGCAGTATCCACGCCCATATCGGCCGCGATCAACAACTCTTCGAGTTGTTCGAGCATATCGTCATCTAGCGTCCGCCGGACAACCGAAGCAGGCGCTGGACGGCCCATAATGCGGCCCATAAGCCCTTGTTTAGGGGCAACAACTGGCGTCGGTTCGACAAAATCCTGCGCAATCGGCTCGGGGGAGCGTGGTAATTCGATGGATAGCTCTGGCTCTGGCTCTGGCTCTGGCTCTGGCTCTGGCTCTGGCTCTGGCTCTGGCTCTGGCTCTGGCTCTGGCTCTGGCTCTGGCTCTGGCTCTGGCTCTGGCTCTGGCTCTGGCTCTGGCTC
>JBGCDB010000068.1:0-35172 GCA_045104955.1 Roseobacter sp. | reverse complement strand
ATGTTGCCTGTTTCTGCACCGTTCCATTGCGCATTGATGGCGCCTGCCGCAGACCAGATGGCTGGCGCGCTGGAGGATGTCACCCTGAACGCACCTGTCGTGCCCGTGGTGGCAAATGTGGTGGCCGAAGCGGTCACTGACCCTGCGATGATTAAGGACTTGTTGGTGAAACAAGTCACGGGCCAAGTCCGTTGGAAAACATCCGTAGAGTGGATGGCAGCCAATGGGGTAACGGAGTTTTGGGAGATTGGTGCGGGCAAAGCCCTCAGCGGTATGATCCGCCGGATCGCCAAGGAAGCAAGCGTGCGCAATATCGGCGGGCCAGATGATGTAAAAGCGGCTTTGGAAGGCTGAGGGGAGAACGACAGATGTTTGATTTAAGTGGAAAAAACGCGCTAGTGACAGGCGCATCGGGAGGCATCGGTGCCGAGATTGCACGCCAGTTGCACGCGGCTGGCGCTACGGTAGGCCTGTCAGGGACACGAGTGGACCCGCTGGAGGCGTTGGCGTCCGAATTGGGCGTACGGGCCCATGTGCTGCCCTGTAACCTCAGCGATATGGCTGCGGTGGATGCGTTGCCCAAGCAAGCCTCAGAGGCGATGGGGTCGGTTGATATCTTGGTCAACAATGCGGGCATCACCCGCGATAACCTTTTTATGCGAATGTCAGACGACGAATGGCAGTCTGTATTGGATGTGAACCTGACAGCCACGTTCAAGCTGTGTAAAGGCGTCATGCGCGGTATGATGAAAGCGCGCTGGGGTCGGATCGTAAATATTTCGAGCGTGGTGGGGGCGACGGGAAACCCCGGCCAGGCGAATTACGCAGCCTCCAAGGCGGGTATGGTCGGCATGTCCAAAAGCCTCGCCTATGAAGTTGCCAGCCGCGGGATCACGGTGAACGCAGTCGCACCGGGTTTCATTGAAACTGCGATGACCGACAAGCTGACTGATGATCAAAAGGCTGCAATCATGGGGCAAATCCCGGCAGGGCGTATGGGGTCGGCGACAGAGATCGCATCGGGTGTTGTGTATCTGGCAAGCCCTGAGGCCGCGTACATTACAGGGACGACCTTGCATGTGAATGGCGGTATGGCCATGTTGTAGCCTACGTCTGCGACCTTTTTGAACGAGGTGCACAATGCGTTTGCCATCTGTGCGGCGTGTGATAAAGGGGGCGCAGTTTTACTCCGGCGTGTGCATGCGCGGCGCCGGGTCTGTCTGATGCACCGCAACACTTCGCGTAGGGTATCAGATATCGAGCCGCCCCTTTTGGGGCATAGGCGGGGTCAAAAGCCAATAGGCTGGCGGCCCGGCAACCGAAAGGGGCCCACAGTGGCCTGAAAGAATGAGGGACTATTATGAGCGACATCGCAGATCGCGTGAAGAAAATCGTTGTTGAACACCTTGGTGTGGAAGAAGACAAGGTTGTTGAAGGTGCATCGTTTATTGATGATCTGGGCGCAGACAGCCTCGACACAGTCGAGCTGGTAATGGCCTTCGAAGAAGAGTTCGGCATCGAGATCCCTGATGACGCGGCTGAAACCATTCAGTCCTTTGGCGACGCGGTGAAGTTCATCACAGAAGCGTCCTAAACGCAGGCCAGTTTTTGCTGGCTGCTTGAATAAAAGGCGTCTCTTCCACGCGAAGAGGCGCCTTTTTTCGTACAAAACTCTCGGAGGGGTTGAAACTGGGCACAGCTTTGCGCCATGATTCTACCCAGAGGACGCAAAGTCCCGTTCCGCGATGAGAGGCAGATCAGTATGTCGCGCACGATACCTACAATTAACACGCATCGCTTGACGCTACGCGGCATGCGGCCCGAAGACTTTAACCGCTTTGCCGAAATATGGGCGATGCCAGACGTTGTTGAACATATTGGTGGGGCGCCTTGGCCGCGCAGTCAGGCGTGGGCTGCCTTTTTGCGTAATGCAGGGCATTGGCAAATCACAGGCTTTGGTCAATGGGCTATTCAGCGTCACCGCGCACCAGATATGTCGGGGCAGGTTGGATTTTTTTATGCAAAGCGCGATTTAGGCCCGGACTTTGACGAATTTCCCGAGGCCGGTTGGGTTTTAACGCCTGATGCACAAGGGCAAGGCTGGGGTGGAGAGGCCGTGGCGGCAGCGCATGACTGGTTTGACCGGGTCATCACGGGCCGGCTGGTATGCATGATTGACCCTGCGCACACCGCCTCTGTGCGGATTGCTCAGCGGATGGGGTATACGCACATGCGTGATGCAGAACACGCAGGTGCTGTGGTGCATTTGATGGAACGTAAAGGGCCGCCGCAATAAGCAAGTCTAAGCTTGGGTGTGTCATGGGCTCTTGCACAGAAACAACTGCTCAAGGTATGGGGGGATAAGGAATAAAGGGGGCATTGCGATGCGCAGAGTAGTTGTCACAGGTTTGGGTTTGGTCACGCCGTTGGCGGATGGAGTCGAAGCAAGTTGGTCCAGAATTCTGGACGGCCAGTCAGGCGCAGGTCCAATTACCGGCTTTGACGCAAGCAAGCTGGTCACACAGTACGCCTGCGAAGTGCCTTTGGGCGACGGGTCTGACGGCACATTTAACGCAGATGACTATTTGGCCCCAAAAGAACAACGCAAGGTCGATACCTTTATCCTGTTCGGTTTGGCAGCAGCAGAACAGGCGGTCAAAGATTCTGGTTGGATGCCTGACGACACAGAGAGTCTTGAACGGACGGGCGTTCTAATCGGCTCTGGCATCGGCGGTTTGAACTCTATTGCTAATACGGCGGTGATGATGGCGGAAAAAGGCCCGCGTCGTGTGTCGCCGTTTTTTGTGCCAGGTGCGCTGATTAACCTGATCTCGGGTCAGGTCAGCATTAAATATGGTTTCAAGGGCCCGAACCATTCGGTTGTAACGGCGTGTTCGACGGGCGCGCATGCAATCGGTGACGCAAGTCGACTGATCCAGCATGGCGACGCAGATGTCATGGTGGCAGGCGGCGCGGAGGCTGCAATCTGTGAGATCGGTATCGCCGGGTTTAACGCCTGCAAGGCACTGTCCACAAAACGGGGTGATGACCCAAAGTCTGCAAGCCGCCCCTATGATGCGGACCGGGATGGGTTTGTGATGGGCGAAGGTGCGGGCATCGTGGTGCTGGAAGAATACGAGCACGCCGTTGCGCGCGGTGCCAAGATATATGCCGAGGTCAAAGGCTATGGTCTGTCGGGCGATGCCTATCACATCACGGCCCCGTCCGAGGACGGGGAGGGTGGTGAGCGTTCCATGCGTAATGCGTTGCGCAACGCGGGGCTAGAGCCATCCGATATCGACTACATTAACGCGCATGGCACATCGACCATGGCCGACACCATAGAATTAGGTGCTGTCGAGCGGATGTTGGGGGAACATGCGGGCAATGTGACAATGTCGTCGACGAAATCTGCGACGGGTCACTTGCTGGGTGCTGCAGGGGCGATTGAAGCGATATTCTCGATCCTTGCGATCCGCGATCAAGTAGCACCACCAACGATTAATTTGGATAATCCGGCCGTTGAGACACCCATTGATTTGGCGCCCAATGCCAAGCGGGAACGCAAGATTGATGTGGCCCTGTCCAATTCCTTTGGCTTTGGCGGTACAAACGCCAGCGTGATCTTTGGGAAGGTTGGCTAATGTGGCGACATATCGCGTCTAATGCGGTGACCATGCTGATTGTGCTGCTCTTTTTGATGGGTGGGGTGATCTTGTGGGGAAAGGGCCAATATGACGGACCCGGCCCGCTGACCGAGGCGATGTGTGTTGAAGTACCAAGCGGTACGAATATGCGCCGTGTGAGCCAAACTTTGGAGGACGACGGTGCAGTCACCTCGGGTGCTATTTTTCGTATGGGCGCTGACTATGCCGAGAAAGCCAGCCAGTTGAAAGCAGGCAGTTATCTGGTGCCGCCAAACGCGTCGATGGCGCAGATCGTTGATACGATTACGCGCGGTGGGGCCAGCACCTGTGGCACCGAAGTTGTGTACCGCATCGGTGTGACGCGCATTGGGGTGCAATTGCGCGAGTTGGATCCCGTCACGAACCAATTCGTTGAAAAAGCGTCGTTTAACCCTGCTGAAGACACTGCACCTGAGATTTATCTAGACCGCAAATCATCTGCAGGAACCCGGTTTCGTGTCGCTTTAGCAGAGGGCGTCACATCTTGGCAGATAGTTGAGGGCCTCAAGGCGATGGACGTGCTGGAAGGCACGGTTGAAGTTATCCCGCCAGAGGGGTCCTTGGCACCGGATAGCTATGAAGTGCGCCCTGGTGATGCCCGCGTAGACGTGTTGGACCGGATGCAGTCTGCGCAGTACCGCCGTGTCGCTGCAGCCTGGGAAGGCCGTGCCAAGGACTTGCCGATTGAAACACCAGAAGAACTGCTTGTACTTGCGTCGATCATTGAAAAGGAAACAGCGGTTGCCGAAGAGCGTGGGCAAGTTGCAAGCGTATTTGTGAACCGTTTGAATCGCGGCATGAGGCTCCAGACTGACCCTACCGTGATCTACGGGGTTACCGAAGGGCGCGGCGTTTTGGGGCGCGGTTTACGGCAAAGTGAATTGCGTGGTGCGACACCATGGAATACCTATGTGATCGATGGCTTGCCACCCACGCCTATTGCGAACCCAGGGCGCGCCAGCCTGGAAGCTGCGGCACAGCCCTTGGAGACGCCTTACATATTTTTTGTAGCGGATGGCACCGGTGGGCACGCCTTTGCGGAAACGCTGGCAGAGCATAACCGCAACGTGGCAGAGTGGCGCAAAATCGAAGCTGCACGGGCTGCGGAATCCAGCAATAACTAATACGCAATAAACCCACCGCATCGCGTTAAAAAGTAGATGTTTAGACGCTTTGGGCTAGGCTGTTTTGCGTGTCCTTTCTGTACGTAGAAAATCGAAATGGTTAATGGCACCGTACGGTGGGGGCACTTCAAGATATTGATTTTGCTTGACTTTGCGAACGGTTACACGTATAACTTGTGACATGCTAGAAGAAGTGGGCGAACGACTTCGGGACTATGCTCTCGGGTCGTTTTTTCGTTTCTCTCGTGCGGAGACGACGCGCATGAGAGGTAAAAACCTGAATGACTTTACTAACCCCAGAGCACGTAGCGTCAGAAACTGAAAACCTTCTGAATTCCGTAATCGGATCCATTAAAGATCTGCGCCAAGAGATCGAGGACCTCAAAGAAAAGGTCCGCGCAGATGAAGGTTTGGATAAGGCGCAAGACAGCAGAAAAGTCGCAGCGGCTGCAACGCTGCTTAAAACCTGCCAAGAAGTGGAGAACCGTCTTGTCGAATGTAGAAGCAAATCCGCCGGTATTGCCCGTGGGGGCTATGCCCTCGACCTTGAAAAAGCACGGGCTGACATCGGGGGCAAATTGGATCGGCTCCGCTGCACAGGACGTGCAGGATGACTTTTTGAATCAACTTACAGAGGGAGAGCTTCTGGCTCTCCCTTACTTGTTTGAGTTTTGGGCAATGGAACATCAGGTGCCGCCAGTGGGGGATTGGCGGACATGGGTGATCATGGGGGGCCGGGGGGCTGGAAAAACACGTGCGGGGGCCGAGTGGGTCCGCGCACAGGTCGAAGGTGCTAAGCCCTTGGACGAAGGACGTGCGCGCCGGGTTGCGTTGGTGGGGGAAACCATCGAGCAGGTGCGTGAGGTCATGATTTTTGGGGATAGCGGGATACTTGCCTGCTCGCCGCCGGACAGGCGCCCAAAGTATGAAGCAGGGCGCAAGCGGTTGGTATGGCCCAATGGGGCCATAGCAACCATTCATTCCGCGTTTGATCCCGAGGGTCTGCGTGGTCCGCAGTTTGATGCGGCTTGGGTTGATGAATTGGCCAAGTGGAAAAAGTCGCAAGATACGTGGGATATGCTCCAGTTTGCGTTGCGTTTGGGGGACAAGCCTCAGGTTTGTGTGACAACGACACCGCGGAATGTGGGTGTATTGAAGACAGTGCTCAAGTCGCCATCGACCGTTGTAACGCATGCCGCGACCCAAGCGAACGCGGCCAATTTGGCCAGTTCATTCATGGAAGAAGTCAAGGCGCGCTATGCGGGCACGCGGTTGGGTCGGCAGGAACTGGATGGTATCTTATTGGAGGATGCCGAAGGGGCTCTTTGGACTACGTCGGGGATTGAGGCATTGCGCAGTGACACGCTGCCGGAACTGGACCGGATTGTGGTCGCGGTGGACCCTTCTGTGACGAGCGGGGCTGGGTCAGATGAATGCGGGATCGTGGTTGCAGGTGTCACTATGCAGGGGCTGCCGCAAGATTGGCGTGCTTATGTATTGGCGGATTGCACGGTAACGGGTGCCAGCCCAGCTGCATGGGCGCAAGCGGCTATCTCTGCGATGGAGCAGTTCGGCGCTGATCGTCTGGTAGCCGAGGTCAACCAAGGCGGGCAAATGGTCCAAGAGGTCATTCGGCAGATTGACCCTTTGGTCCCTTACAAAGGTGTGCATGCCAGCAGAGGCAAAGTGGTGCGGGCAGAACCCGTTGCCGCCCTTTATGAACAAGGGCGTGTCCGCCATGTGCGCGGTTTGGATGCATTAGAAGATCAGATGTGCCGCATGACGGTGCATGGATATGAAGGCCAGGGCTCACCGGACCGTGTGGATGCGCTGGTTTGGGCCTTACATGAACTTATGATTGAACCGGTGGCCAAGTGGCGCGCCCCTCGGGTGCGTGCGCTGTAGCACCGTACGGTGACCTTGCGCGAAGCTTAACGCCAAGCACGCGCAGATCACAGTTTTCACACTTGTTTCACAGATACTGAAAGCCGCCTGAACGGGTTGGCCCATAGGGGCCACTTGGCCGGATGACAGCGGTCTGCGGTACACACTTAAGGAGCGAACAAAATGGTTTTTGACTTTCTAAGGCGTGGTGACACGGCCGTGGTACCCGAACAAAAAGCGAGTGCGACAGGGCCGGTTGTAGCCTACCAGACCAACGGTCGCGTCGCCTGGAGCCCACGTGACGCGGTGTCTTTGACACGTACGGGGTTTTCGTCAAACCCGGTAGGGTTCCGGTCGGTCAAACTGATCGCGGAAGCGGCAGCTGCGATCCCTTTGGTTCTGCAGGACGCCGAGCAACGCTATGAAGTGCATCCTTTGGTTGATCTGGTGGCGCGCCCCAATCCGATGCAGGGCCGTGCAGAACTGCTTGAGGCGCTGTATGCGCAGATGCTTTTGACCGGCAACGGCTATCTTGAGGCGGTCACAGGCGAGAATGCTGTGCCAGACGAGCTGCATGTTCTGCGGTCTGACCGCATGAGCGTTGTACCCGGACCGGATGGGTGGCCTATGGCATATGAATATGCCGTAGGCGGTCGCAAACACCGCTTTGATGCCAGCGGCCCCGTAACCTCGGTCTGCCATATCAAGAACTTTCATCCGCAAGATGATCACTATGGCTTTAGCCCACTGCAAGCGGCGGCAATGGCGATAGACGTGCATAATTCGGCCAGCCGTTGGTCCAAAGCGCTGCTGGACAATGCCGCGCGCCCCTCTGGTGCGATCGTGTATCGGGGGGCCGAAGGGCAAGGGTCGATGAACACCGACCAATACGAGCGTCTTGTCAGCGAAATGGAGAGCCATCACCAAGGCGCGCGCAATGCGGGCCGGCCAATGTTGTTGGAGGGTGGTTTGGATTGGAAGCCTATGGGGTTCTCTCCTTCTGACATGGAATTCCAGAAAACCAAGGAATCTGCCGCGCGCGAGATCGCTTTGGCGTTTGGTGTACCGCCCATGTTGTTAGGTATTCAAGGAGACGCCACGTATTCCAACTATCAAGAGGCGCACCGGGCCTTTTACCGTCTGACTGTGTTGCCTTTGGCAACGCGCGTGACGGCAGCTTTGGCCAATTGGTTGGCTGGGCATACCGGAGAGGCGATTGAGCTGAAACCTGATCTTGATCAAGTATCTGCCTTGGCGGTGGAACGGGACGCGCAATGGAACCGGGTGGCGTCGGCTGATTTTCTGACGCAGGCCGAAAAACGCGCCCTGTTGGGGTTGCCTGCGGTGAGCACTGATGAGTGATCCGGGCCTTGAGCGATTTGAATGTGCGCCCGGCTTGCGATTGCAAGCACATGAACGCGTATCCGACATCAAGCACAATGAACTGCTGCGCCGGTTGGACCGCGTTGAGGAAATGATGGAGCGCTTGGAAAAGCGTTTGTGGCTGATGGTTTACGGCGTTGTTGCAATGATCCTGGGACAAACGTTGCAATCGATTTTTGTGGCCATGCCATGAAACACGCCGCACCGAAAACGAGTATTGAGGAGATTTCTTGTGGAGTATGAAACCGGTCTAGAGCGTAAGTTTGCGCGTTTTGGCGACGGGCTTGCAGTCGAAGATGGTCAGGTGATCAGCGGGTATGCCAGCTTGTTTGGCGCTGTCGATCAGGGGAATGATGTGGTCGAGCCGGGCGCGTATAACGCGTCGCTTAAGGCGCTTTCGCAAAAGGGGGCGCGGGTCAAAATGCTGTGGCAGCATGACCCGACCCAACCTATTGGTATTTGGGACGAGGTCCGCGAGGACACCAAGGGCCTCTGGGTCAAAGGGCGCCTGTTGGAAAGCGTTGAGAAAGGCCGTGAGGCCAAGGCCTTGATCGAGGCTGGCGCGATTGATGGGCTGTCCATTGGGTATCGCACCCGTAAAGCCACTAAGAATTCCAAGGGCCAGCGGCTCTTGACCGAACTGGAGCTTTGGGAGGTGTCCTTGGTGACGTTTCCAATGCTGCCCAGTGCGCGGATTACGGGCAAATCGGATGAGACCGAGCTTGAACGTTCTTTGCGTGACATGGCGGCCACCTTCCACGGTGCGCGCGCTGATCTGGCGCGCCGCTGACGCGCACCTGTCGTTGTGACCGGGTGCGCGCCACCCGGTCTGAACACTACAATTTGAGGAATTTGCACATGAGCAAGACCGAAGCAAAAGCGGCGGGCGGGATTGGTTTGTCCCCCGCTGAGGACGTCAGACAGGCCGTACATGGCTTTGTCAATGAGTTCAAAGACTTCCAAACCACAATCGAAGAAAAACTTCAACAAACAGAAGAGCGAGTGACCATGTTGGATCGCAAGACAAATACCCCAAAACGCACACCACTTGGCGGGGCAATTGATGCTGGTGCACCGCATCAGAAAGCCTTTAACGCCTATTTGCGTTCGGGGGATGATGACGGCCTTCGCGGCCTTGAGATGGATGTAAAATCCTTGTCCACGGCGGTGAATTCAGATGGCGGCTATTTGGTCGATCCGCAAACATCTGACACTGTGAATTCCGTTTTGAATTCGGCAGCGTCCGTACGGTCGATCGCGTCCATTGTGAACGTTGAGGCTACGTCCTATGACGTTCTGGTGGATCATACGGATGTGGGCGCCGGCTGGGCGACTGAAACTGCTTCAGCGGTTGAAACTGACACACCGCAAATCGACCGGATCACAATCGCACTGCATGAGTTGAGCGCGCTGCCAAAAGCATCGCAACGCCTTTTGGATGACAGTGCCTTTGACATCGAAGGTTGGTTGGCAGGTCGCATTGCTGATAAATTCGCCCGCGCTGAGGCGGCGGCTTTTGTTGCAGGCGACGGCGTTGACAAGCCCAAGGGTTTTCTGAATCACACGTCCGTAGACAATGACATCTGGACATGGGGCAACATCGGTTACGTCCCGACGGGTGAAGTGGGCGACGTCACACCTGATGCTATCATCGACGTTGTCTATGCGCTGGGTGCTGAATACCGGGCCAACGCGACTTTTGTGATGAACTCAAAAACCGCTGGTTTGATCCGTAAACTAAAGGACAACGACGGCCGCTTTTTATGGTCTGATGGTCTGGCGGCATCTGAGCCTGCACGTCTTTTGGGTTATCCAGTGTTGATCGCAGAAGACATGCCAGACCCGGCGGCGGGTTCAAGCTCTATCGCGTTTGGTGATTTTGAGGCCGGTTACACGATTGCCGAGCGCCCTGATCTGCGTGTGCTGCGCGACCCCTTCAGCGCCAAGCCACATGTTCTGTTTTATGCAACCAAGCGCGTCGGTGGCGATGTGAGTGATTTTGCTGCCATCAAACTTGTGAAATTCGCAACGTCCTAATCGGTCTGCTGCGATACCGGCACCGGGACTAACCTTTCGGTGATCCGGGCCGGGCACGCGCCGGTACTCTTTGTGTTGTCTAGCTGCTCCCCTCCGACCGAGCAACACATCAAGGCGCGTGCCCGGAT
This sequence comes from Roseobacter sp., assembly GCA_045104955.1. GTDB lineage: Bacteria > Pseudomonadota > Alphaproteobacteria > Rhodobacterales > Rhodobacteraceae > Roseobacter. The sequence continues at coordinate 24,930 of JBGCDB010000068.1, read as the reverse complement.
TTAGGCGCGGAGGGGACGAATTTTTGGAGACCATCCATGATGTTGATCGAAGAGACGACTGTGCCTGATGCGGCACTCCCGGTCGAAGACTTCAAAGCACACCTGCGACTGGGTACGGGCTTTGGTCAGGATACGACGCAAGACGAAGTTTTGGCGGGTTTTTTACGTGCGGCGATCTCGGCTATTGAGGCGCGCACGGGCAAAGTGCTTTTGACGCGGTCCTTTACCTGGACGCTAAGCTTTTGGCGGGATCGAGACGCGCAGGGTTTGCCTGTGGCACCGGTAACCGACATTTCACGTGTGGCCACGGTAGACCGCAGCGGTGTGCAAACCGAAAACGATCCGACGACCTATTGGTTAGAACGCGACAGTCAGCGCCCAAAACTGCGTGCTGCCACCGCGAGTCTTCCCGCGATCCCGCAAGGCGGTTCGGTTGTGGTTGAATTCAATGCGGGCTTCAGCGGCGATTGGGTGGGCATTCCCGCGGATTTGAAACAAGCGGTGTTCTTGTTGGCAGCGCATTATTACGAATTCCGTCATGAGACCTCGCTAAGCGATGGATGCATGCCCTTTGGTGTGACCAGCTTGATCGAGCGGTACAAGATCATGCGGTTGGGTACGGGGGGCATCAGATGAGTACGCCCCGTCTAAACCGCCGATTGGTGCTTGAGGCTGAAGATCGTCTGAGTGACGGCAGCGGCGGGTTTATTACCTCGTGGCAGGTTTTGGGTACTCTTTGGGCCGAAGTTATCGCCCGTACTGGACGTGAAACTGCACAGTCTGGCGCGCCGGTATCGTCAATGAGCTACCGCATCCTTGTGCGTGGCGCACCAGTAGGAGCACCGGCCCGCCCAAAGCCAGAGCAGCGGTTTCGTGACGGGACGCGCTTGTTCTTGATCCAAGCGGTCGCCGAAGAAGACGTGGATGGCCGCTATCTGACTTGCTTTGCCACTGAGGAGACCGCGGTATGAGCTATGCAATGGCGGGCGCACTTCAGGCGGCAATTTATGCCTCTTTGACCAATGATGCGGCGGTTGTCGCTTTGGTTGGAAGCGATATCTATGACGCGGTACCTACGGGCACTTTGCCCGAGATCTACGTCAGTTTGGGACGCGAACGGGTGCAAGATGCCTCGGACCAGACTGGGCAAGGTGCTGTGCATCGGTTGGATGTATCGGTGATTACCAGCAAACCTGGATTTGCAGCGGCAAAAGATGTTGCAGCGGCGATTTCAGATGCGCTGCATGATGCTGACTTGGCGTTAGCACGCGGAACACTGGTCTATTTGCGGTTCGAACGTGCCGAAGCGCGGCGCATTGATACCAGTGCAGGCCGGGAGATCGTGATGCGGTTTCGTGCGCGTGTAGACGATGAATAATCCACTTTATTAATTTACAGGAGGCTACCCATGGGTGCTCAAAACGGTAAGGACCTTTTGGTCAAGGTCGATATGGAAGCGAACGGTACGTTCATGACACTGGCGGGGCTGCGGGCCACGCGTGTCAGTTTCAACGCGGAAACGATTGATGTCACCAGCTTGGAGAGCCAAGGCGGATGGCGCGAGTTGCTATCAGGTGCCGGGGTACGGTCGGTATCGATCAGCGGGTCTGGTGTGTTCCGCGATGCGGCAACCGATGAACGCGCACGTCAGCTATTCTTTGACGGCGAAGCACCTGCTTTTCAGGTAGTGATCCCCGGTTTTGGGATTGTTGAAGGCCCCTTTCAAGTCACCGCAATCGAATACGGCGGCAGCCATAACGGCGAGGCAACGTATGAGTTGTCACTGGCCAGTGCCGGTAACCTGACCTTTACAGCGATTTGATCATGGCAAATCCTTGGAGGGGAGATGTGGCGCTCACGATTGATGGACAGCGCCATGTAATGCGACTGACCTTGGGTGCTTTGGCAGAGCTGGAAGCGTCTTTGGATGAGCCATCTTTGGTCGCGTTGGTCGAGCGTTTTGAAGCCAATACGTTTTCAAGCGCCGATGTGATCGCGTTGATCCATGCGGGATTACAGGGCGGCCAATGCAATGTGACCAAAGAAGCGGTCATGCAAGGTGATGTTGAAGGTGGTCCCATGGGGGCTGCCAAAGCGGCAGCCGAGCTGTTGGCGCGTGCCTTTGTGGTGCCGCAGCAGTGAAAGGTATCGATTGGCCAGCTTTGATGCGTGCCGGGATGCAAGGGCTTGGCCTGACACCGAACGACTTTTGGGCGCTGACGCCGGCAGAGCTGCAACTTCTGATGGGCACACCCGCACAAAGCGGGCCGATGCTGAAATCCGGTTTGGAGACGCTCATGGCGTCTTTCCCCGATACGAATAGAGGACCACAAGATGAGTGACGAAAATGGGTTTGATGATCTAAGCGCGGGCGCTGAGGGGCTGAATGATACCCTTGGCCAAACCAGTGTTCTCGTGACCGGTTTTGACAGTGAGCTGCGCCGGATGAAGACGTCACTTGAAGCGACAGGTAAAGATTTAGCTGTTTTGGAACGTGGGCTTAGCCGTGGATTGCGCCGTGCGTTTGATGGTGTGATCTTTGATGGTTTGAAGCTTTCGGATGCGCTGCACACGGTCGCAGAAAGCATGATCAACACGACCTATAGCGCAGCCATTAAACCCGTCACAAATCAGTTTGGCGGTTTGCTGGCCAAAAGCGTTGGAGGGTTGGTCGAAAACATCTTGCCCTTTGCGGATGGTGCGCCGTTCAGCCAGGGCCGTGTGATGCCTTTTGCAACCGGTGGCATTGTCAGTGGTGCGACACCTTTTGGGATGCGTGGTGGCATGGGCGTCATGGGTGAAGCTGGACCAGAGGCGATTATGCCTCTCGCACGTGGTGCCGATGGCAAGTTGGGCGTGCGCGGAGGTGGTGGCGGCGGGCAGACTATTGTCATGAATGTAACCACACCGGACGTGCAGGGGTTCAAACGCTCCCAGGGGCAGATCGCCGCTCAAATGACCCGCGCCCTAAGCCGCGGCCAACGCAATCGATAAAGAGGGGACACTACGATGCAGTTTCATGATGTCAGATTTCCAGCCAAGCTGAGTTTCGGATCTGTCGGCGGGCCAGAACGGCGCACCGATGTGGTCACGATTAGTAATGGATACGAAGAACGGAATTCGCCTTGGGCGCATTCGCGTCGGCGCTATGATGCGGGTGTTGGCATGCGGTCTTTGGATGACGTGGAAACCATGATTGCCTTCTTTGAAGCGCGCTACGGTCAGCTTTATGCGTTTCGGTGGAAAGACTGGTCAGATTTTCGGTCATGCAAGCCTTCGCTTGAGATCACAGCAACAGATCAAAGCCTAGGGCAGGGTGATGGCACGCAAACGGCATTTCAACTGACCAAGACATATCAGTCAGGTCCTTATGGATATGTGCGTCCGATAATGAAGCCGGTTGAGGGCACGCTGCAGGTCGCATTGGATGATGTGGTCGTAACAGAAGGCCCCGCGTTTTCAGTAGATTACGCCATGGGGGTCATCACCTTTGTGACACCACCTGCAATTGGTTCTGAGGTGACCGCAGGGTTTGAGTTTGACGTGCCCGTGCGGTTCGAGACAGACAGCATTCAGACCAGCGTCGCCAGCTTTCAAGCAGGTGAAATCCCCAACGTACCAATTATCGAGGTGCGGGTGTAATGACGCAGATGAATGAAGCACTTAAATCCCATTTGGAAAGCGGTTTGACCACGGTCGCGCATGCATGGGCAATTTTGCGCAAAGATGGCGTGACACTTGGGTTCACCGACCATGATCGCGATTTGAGTTTTGATGGCATTCAGTTCCGTGCGGATACGGGGTTGAGTGCGCTGTCACTTGCGCAAAGTACCGGTCTTTCGGTGGACAATACCGAAGCGTTGGGAGCGTTGAGCGATCTATCGATCCGCGAAGACGAGATTGAACAGGGCAGATTTGATGCAGCCGAAGTACGCGCGTGGTTGGTCAACTGGACCGATGTCAGCCAACGCTGGCTACAATTCCGAGGCACCATCGGAGAGTTGCGCCGTGCAGACGGTGGATTTCAGGCAGAGCTGCGTGGATTGACCGAAGCGCTCAACCGGCCATTGGGACGCGTGTATCAAAAACCATGCACGGCGATTTTAGGCGATGCTGCGTGTCGGTTTGATGCAGCAAGCCCCGGTTTTTCGCTTGATCTGGCCATTGAGGATGTCACTGAGGCCCGCATTTTCAAATGGGTTGGTGTCGATGGCTTTGACGCAGGCTGGTTCGCGCGCGGTCGTCTTGAAGTCTTGGACGGACCCGCCGCTGGTTTGTGGGGTATGATAAAACATGACCGCCTTGTAGGGGCAGATCGCATTGTCGAGCTTTGGGAGCCGATCCGAAGCACGCTTACCGGTGGGACGACGGTTCGTATCTCAGCTGGATGTGACAAACGCAGCGAAACCTGCCGTCTAAAATTTCAAAACTTTGCAAACTTCCAAGGTTTTCCCGATTTGCCGGGCGATGACTGGATGTTGGCTGTGCCCAAATCTACCGGCGCGAATACCGGCGGGAGCAGAAGATGAGTTTTCAAAAAGATTTCATTGTCGCCGAGGCTCGCCGGTGGATTGGTACGCCTTATGTGCACCAGTCGTCGGTCCATGGCGCGGGCGCGGACTGCTTGGGTCTTTTGAGAGGTGTTTGGCGCCAGTTGTATGGTGTTGAGCCAGAAAAAGTGCCGGCCTATTCGCTGGATTGGTCTGAACCCCAGGGAGAGGAACGTCTTTGGGATGCAGCATTGCGCCACCTGTTACCAAAAGATCTGCAGGATGAGGCGGGTGGCGATGTTCTGCTGTTCAGAATGCGGAGCGGATCAGTAGCGAAACATTTGGGCGTTGCAACTGAGATCGGAGAGCAGGCTCGCTTTGTTCATGCGTATTCAAAATACGGTGTTGTCGAAAGCTCGCTCAGCTTGCCATGGCGCCGCCGCGTGGTTGCGCGTTTTACCTTTCCTGAGGAGATCACCTAATGGCCACGATTGTTTTATCTGCGGCAGGCGCTGCACTTGGGGGGTCTCTTGGCGGTACGGTGGCGGGGTTGTCTACAGCCGTTATCGGGCGTGCTGTTGGGGCCACGGTCGGTAAAGTCATCGACCAAAGTGTATTGGGAAGTGGATCGGATGCGATTGAAACAGGGCGCGTGGATCGGTTTCGTATATCTAGTGCAGGCGAAGGACAACCGGTCCCGCAAGTGTACGGGCGTATGCGCCTTGGTGGACAGGTTATCTGGGCGTCAAATTTCGCCGAAGAGGTTGCAGTATCTGGCGGCGGCGGCAAAGGTGCCCCGAGCCAGCCCGCCACAAAATCCTATAGTTATTCCGTTAATTTGGCTGTTGCCATTTGCGAAGGCGAAATCATTCGCATTGGTCGTATCTGGGCAGATGGCGAAGAAATTGCCCCTGATGATTTGAACATGCGCATCTACAAGGGGCAATCGGCGCAGCAACCTGATCCAGTTATGGAAGCAGTCGAAGGTACGGGGAACGTACCGGCCTACCGCGGGACGGCTTATGTCGTTTTTGAGAACCTAAACTTGGAGCGGTTTGGCAATCGTGTGCCGCAGTTTTCCTTTGAAGTGTCACGCCCAGAGCAAGAAGATGAGCCGGATGCGTTGATCTCTCCGACCTACGGCATACGGTCGGTCGCTGTGATCCCCGGAACTGGTGAGTATTCACTGGCCACGACCCCCGTCTACTACACGGACGGCCCTGGCGGACGGTGGAGCGCCAATGTAAATTCGCCAACCGAGAAAACTGATTTTTCGGTTTCCTTAGAGACCCTTGGGGAGGAGTTGCCGAATTCGCAGGCTGCCTCTTTGATCGTATCTTGGTTCGGTGACGATTTGCGTTGTGGAACTTGTTTGGTGCGGCCCAAAGTAGAAAAGAAAGCCTATGAGGGCGAAAACATGCCTTGGTCTGTAGCTGGGCTTTCGCGTGTGACGGCCGAAGAAATGGCCTTGCAGGATGATCGACCCATCTATGGTGGCACGCCAACAGATCAGGCTGTCATTGAGGCGATCCAAGCCATTCATGCCGCCGGCAAAGAGGTAATGTTCTATCCGTTTATTTTGATGGATCAGACTTCTGATAATACCCTGCCGAACCCGTATGCACCGGCGGAGTTTCAACCAAAGCTGCCTTGGCGCGGCCGGATCACGCTTTCTGTAGCGCCGGGTGTTGAGGGTTCGCCGGATGGGACTGTTGAGGCCGAAGCTGAAGTGGATGCCTTTTTTGGGTCGGTAACTGCTGCTGATTTTTCTGTTTCGAATGGCGCCGTTTCGTACACAGGCCCAGATGAATGGAGCTTATCGCGTTTTGTGCTGCACTATGCAGCGTTATGTCAGGCGGCAGGCGGTGTGGAGGCCTTTTGCATCAGCTCTGAGATGCGTGGGCTCACGCAGATACGCGCCGCTGACAATAGGTTCGCTGCGGTCGAACGGTTGGTCGCACTGACGACCCAGGTGCGTATCCTTGTGGGCGCTGCGACGAAAATCAGCTATGCAGCTGATTGGAGCGAATACTTTGGGTATCAACCACAAGATGGTTCAGGTGATCGTTTCTTTCATCTGGATCCGCTTTGGGCGAGCGATGACATCGATTTCATTGGTATTGATAACTACATGCCGCTGTCCGATTGGCGCGAGGGCGAAGATCACCTTGATGCAGCAGTGGGCACAATATACGACCTAGACTATCTGACTGGCAACATTCAGGGCGGTGAAGGCTATGATTGGTTTTATGCCAATCAAGACGATCAAGACGCGCAAATCCGAACGCCCATTGAGGATTCAGCGCATAATGAGCCTTGGATATATCGGTATAAAGACCTGCGAAATTGGTGGGAGAACCCGCACCACGAACGGGTAGGCGGCATCCGTTCCCCCACACCAACGCCTTGGGTCCCTGGTTCCAAGCCGTTTTGGTTTACTGAAATGGGGTGCGCTGCGATCGATAAGGGCACGAACGAGCCCAATAAGTTTTTGGATGCAAAATCATCTGAAAGTAGTGTGCCGCGCTATTCAACAGGTGCGCGGGACGATCTAATGCAAACGCAATACGTGCGGGCGATGCTGACCTATTGGGATGACAGTGCGAACAATCCAGTCTCGCCGGTGTATGCCGCGCCGATGGTAAATATGGATCGCGCGTTTGTATGGGCTTGGGATGCACGACCTTACCCCTATTTTCCAAACAACTTGGACCAATGGAGTGATGCAGATAATTATGGGCGGGGACATTGGCTTAACGGTCGGACCTCAGCGCGGTCGTTGTCTTCGGTCGTTTCTGAAATTTGTCTGAAGGCAGGGCTGACGTCTTTCGACACATCGCAGTTATTTGGCACGGTCCGTGGCTACATGATGAGCGATGTCTCGGATGCACGGGCGTCCTTGCAGCCTTTGATGTTGCGTTACGCATTTGATGCAATTGAACGCGACGGTCAGTTGGTTTTCCGTATGCGCAATGGGCGTGGGGCCGTGAATTTAGTATCAGACAAGCTTGCATTGTCATCAGACCTTGAAGGCACAGTGGAGCAAATTCGCGGGGCTGATGCCGAAACTTCAGGCCGGGTTCGGTTGCGTTTCCTGCAGGCTGATGCGGCGTTTGACGTTCTATCAGAAGAGGCAGTACTTGCGGACGAACAAACGCATTCAGTATCCACATCTGAAGTGCCAATTGCGCTGACGCGGGTCGAAGGGCGCCAAGTGGCCGAACGCTGGTTGACAGAGGCGCGTATTGCCCGTGACACGATTCGGTTTGCGTTGCCTCCTTCGTTGTTGTCGCTCGGGGCGGGTGATGTAGTGTCGTTGGATGGTGACCAAAGCGAAGGTCGGGGGCTTTACCGTATTGACCGGGTCGAACAGGGTGCGCTGCAAGTTGCAGAGGCAGTGCGTATTGACCCGCAGGTTTATGTGCCATCTGATTTGCCAGACGAGGTAGAAAGCCCGAAAAGCTTTGTGCCGCCAGTGCCGGTTCTGCCGCTGTTCCTGGACTTGCCGTTAATCACGGGTGATGAAGTGCCGCATGCGCCGCATTTTGTCGCTACGGCTCAACCGTGGCCGGGCTCGGTGGCTTTGTACAAATCGCCCAGTGATAGCAATTTCAGTCTTTTGAACGTTTTTGGCGCGCGGTCTATCGTGGGGCTTACGCAATCACAGCTGGGGCATGGACCTGTGGGGTGCTTTGATGACGGTGCGCCTGTTGAGGTCAAATTAATGAGCGGGACACTTAGTTCCGTGGATGATCAAGCGCTTCTATCTGGGGCAAACCTTGCCGCAATTGGTGACGGGACGCCCGGCAATTGGGAGGTCTTTCAATTTGGTGCCGCTGATTTGGTCGATGTCGATACCTATCACCTTACGCGACGCTTGCGCGGACAGTTGGGCAGTGATGGGTTGATGCCTGATGTTTGGCCGGAAGGGTCTTGGTTTGTGCTGTTGAATGGCATTCCGGAACAGATTGATCTGTCACGTAACTTGCGCCGGGTCTCGCAGACGTACCGGATTGGGCCTGCACGCCGGTCCGTCTATGACCCCTCATATGTGGAACGCACAGATAGTTTCGATGGAAATGGATTACGGCCTTACGCGCCTGCTCATCTAAAAGTTGGGGCTAATCAGGATGGTGCAATTGAAGTTAATTGGATCAGGCGAACCCGTGTAGATGGCGACAGTTGGGACACGCCCGAGGTTCCATTGGGGGAAGAAGCCGAAAGCTATATTTTACGCATAGTCAAAGAAGGCGCTGTAATCCGGGAGGAAATAGTACCGGAGCCCTTGTGGATTTATCCTTTGTCAGAGCAGGCGGCAGATGGTCTGTTGGGCGAGTTTACAGTCGAAGTCGCACAAATCTCTGCGACCTATGGGCCTGGGCTTCCTAAAACAGCGGTCTATTCAGTTTGATATTGTTGTGTAGAACAGTCGGAAAGCTGCTGTTTGAGGTATTCCCAAACCGAATTGGTGCCATCACAGGTTTGCATTTGGTTTTCTGCCCCTAGATACGCTATGCAAGGGTGCATAGAAGGATAAACGCTATGGCTGAACCAAAAACGAATATCACGCAAGTTGATCCCGCTTGGGAACAAATCACATCGGAGGCGCGCCAAGCGGCGCAGGATGAACCTTTGATGGGCGGGTTTTTGCACGCATGTATCCTGCATCATAAGAACATTGAAAAAGCCTTGTCATATCGAATTGCGGCAAAGCTTGCATCGAATGAGATGTCGATGGTGGTGGTACGTGAAATGGTTGATGACGCCTATGCGGCGGATCCTAATCTGATCCGCGCTGCGCGTGCTGACTTGGTTGCGATTTATGAACGTGACCCGGCATGCCATAGACTTTTGCAGCCTATTTTGTATTTCAAAGGGTATCAGGCGATGCAAGCGTACCGCGTCGGGCATTATCTTTGGATGCAGGGCAAGCGCGACTTGGCGTATTTTGTGCAAATGCGCGTCTCTGAAATTTTTGGTGTGGATATTCACCCGGCCGCTAAAATCGGCAAGGGTATCATGATAGACCATGCGCATTCCGTTGTGATCGGGGAGACGGCTGTTGTCGGCGATAACGTTTCTATGCTGCACTCTGTAACGCTTGGAGGAACGGGTAAAGAAGAAGAGGATCGCCACCCTAAGATTGGTGATGGTGTACTTATCGGGGCAGGGGCCAAAGTACTGGGCAACATCAAAGTGGGCAACTGTAGCCGTATTGCAGCGGGTTCCGTTGTTTTGGATGAGGTCCCATCATGCAAAACGGTCGCGGGCATTCCCGCGCGCATTGTAGGTGAGGCTGGTTGCGATCAGCCTTCGGTGTCGATGAACCACATGTTGGGCCCTGACTTTTAGGAGCGACGCGCGTTGAGAATACAAAAGGCCGGAGGGGAAACCTCCGGCCTTTTTTTAATTCTTATGCTGGCTGCTACGCCAGCATTGCCAGCGGATTTTCCAAGTTGTCTTTGATGGCTGTCAATAACTGCGCGCCCAATGCACCGTCAATAACACGGTGATCTACGGACATCGTGACAGACATCACAATGGCGACTTTCATCTCACCATCAGCGCCGACAACTGGTTTTTTAACACCAGCACCCACGGCGAGGATACCAGCATGGGGTGGGTTCACGATGGCATCAAAGTTGTCGATGCCAAACATGCCCAAGTTGGAAATCGCAAAGGTGCCACCTTGATATTCGTGCGGGGCGAGTTTGCGTTCGCGTGCCCGTGCTGCGAGATCTTTCATTTCGGCAGACAGAGCTGAAAGGGACTTCATATCTGCGTCTTGCAGAACGGGAGTGAACAGACCCCCTTCGATGGCAACAGCAACCGCGACATCTGATGGTTTCAACTGTAGAACGCGGTCTCCGGCCCAGACTGCGTTACAGGCAGGATGTTCTTGCAGGGCATTTGCGACGGCTTTGATGATGAAGTCATTCACTGACAGTTTCACGCCGCGATCTGCGAGCTTGGCGTTGAGTTGCGCACGGAAAGCCATGAGCGCGTCAAGTTCGATATCTTTACGCAAATAGAAGTGCGGGATCGTCTGTTTTGCCTCGGTCAGACGTGCAGCAATTGTTTTCCGCATACCGTCGAGTTTGACCTCTTCGTATGGACGACCTTCGTACATTTTCGCAATCGCGTCTGCTGAGGGACCGACAGGAGCGGTTGTCGCTGCAGGCGCAGAAGCGGCAGCGGCAGCGACTGGCGCTGCTGATCTAGCTGGTGCGGCAGTTGCCCCTTCGACATCTGCTTTGACGATCCGACCGTGTGGGCCAGAGCCTTTGATTGCCGACAGGTCGAGACCCTTTTGGGCTGCGATGCGACGCGCCAGAGGGGACGCGAAAATGCGTGTTCCATCTGCCGCTTGCGGTGCAGCGGGGGCGGCCTTCTCGGGGGCGCCTGCGGGCGCCGCCTCGGCGGCCGCGTCAGCCGCGGGTGCAGCTGACGGTGCTGCAGCAGAGGTTTCGCCAATATCATCAACGCTTTCGCCTTCTTCGAGCAAGACCGCGATGGGCGTGTTAACTTTAACCCCTTCGCTGCCTTCTTCGACAAGGATCTTGCCGATCACCCCTTCATCGACGGCTTCGAATTCCATCGTGGCTTTATCGGTTTCGATCTCGGCCATGATATCGCCAGAGTTCACTGTGTCGCCTTCTTTGACCAACCATTTGGCAAGCGTGCCCTCTTCCATGGTTGGGCTTAGAGCGGGCATGAGAATTTCGGTAGGCATGTTGCGCGCTCCTTACTTATAGGTGACTTGTTTGACGGCTGCGATTACCTCATCGGTGGTCACAAGCGCGTGCTTTTCAAGGTTGGCGGCATAGGGCATGGGCACATCCTTGCCGGTGCAATTGATCACAGGTGCATCGAGGTAATCGAAGGCTTCCTGCATAATGACCGAGCTGATGTAATTGCCGACGGAGCCTTGCGGCCAGCCTTCTTCTACTGTGACACAGCGGTTTGTTTTCATCACGGACTTGATGATGCTTGCCGTGTCCATTGGACGGATCGTACGCAGGTCGATCACTTCGGCGCTGATGCCATCTTCGGCCAGTTTGTCCGCAGCTTCTAGTGCGTATTGCATACCGATGCCGAAGCTGACGATAGTGACGTCATCGCCTTCGCGCCAGATGCGGGCCTTGCCGAAGGGAACGGTGTAATCCTCAATCTCGGGCACATCAAAGCTGCGGCCGTATAAGATTTCGTTCTCAAGGAAGATCACCGGGTTGGGTTCACGGATGGCAGTTTTCATCAGACCTTTGTAGTCAGACGCCGAGTAGGGCATGACCACCTTGAGGCCGGGGACTTGCATGTACCAAGCCGCGTAGTCTTGCGAGTGCTGCGCGCCGACGCGTGCGGCAGCACCGTTCGGGCCGCGGAACACCATCGGCGCCCCCATCTGACCGCCCGACATATAAAGTGTCTTCGCAGCGGAGTTAATGATATGGTCAATGGCTTGCATGGCGAAGTTAAACGTCATGAATTCGACGATCGGGCGCAAACCACCGAAGGCGGCACCGGTGGCGATCCCGGCAAACCCATGTTCAGTGATGGGCGTGTCGATTACGCGTTTGGCGCCGAACTCATCCAACATCCCTTGCGAAATTTTATAAGCGCCTTGGTATTCGGCAACTTCTTCACCCATCAAAAAGACTGTGTCATCGCGGCGCATCTCTTCGGACATACCGTCACGCAAAGCTTCACGCACAGTTTGCTGCTTAAGCGTCGTGCCTTCGGGCCAATCAGGGCTGGTGTCTGTCTGGGGGGCGGCGGGAACGGCGGCGGGCGCCTCGGAGGCCGCAGGGGCCGCCTCGTTGCCCCCGTCAGCGGCAGGGGCCGCTTCCTGCGTGTCAGAGCCTATGTTGTCGACTGCAGACGCGTCTTCGCCGTCTTCCAAGAGCACAGCGATTGCCGTGTTTACTTTCACGCCGTCGGTGCCTTCTTCGACAAGGATTTTACCGATCACACCTTCGTCGACCGCTTCGAATTCCATCGTTGCTTTGTCGGTTTCGATCTCGGCCATGATATCGCCGGAAGAGACGCTGTCGCCCTCTTTGACGAGCCATTTGGCGAGCGTGCCTTCTTCCATTGTCGGGCTCAATGCGGGCATAAGAATTTCAGTTGCCATGAATTAAGCCTCCTGCGGTACTTCAGTTGCGTAGATGTCGGTCCAAAGCTCTTCCAAGGCGGGCTCTGGAGATGTTTTTGCGAACTCCGCGCTTTCATTGACCACGGCCTTGATCTCTTTGTCGATCGCCTTAAGGTCTTCTTCGGTCGCGTGTTTGCCGGTCAGCAATAGGGTGCGCACGGCCTCAATCGGGTCGCGTTCGTCGCGCATTTTTTGCACTTCTTCGCGCCTCCGATACTTGGCCTGGTCAGACATGGAGTGGCCGCGGTAGCGGTATGTTTTAATTTCCAGAATGTAGGGCCCTTTGCCCGAGCGGCAGTGTGCAACAGCAGTTTCGCCCGCTGCTTTCACGGCCAACACATCCATGCCGTCAACAGCTTCGCCGGGGATGCCAAAGGCCTTGCCCCGTTCATAAATCTCGGCCGAAGAAGTCGAGCGTTGTTGCGATGTGCCCATGGCGTATTGGTTGTTTTCAATCACGAACACACAAGGCAGGTCCCACAGGGCGGCCATGTTAAACGCTTCGTAAACCTGACCTTGGTTCGCGGCCCCGTCGCCAAAGTATGTGAAGCTGACGCGCCCATTCTCAAGATATTTATCGGCGAATGCCAAACCTGCACCGAGAGGGACCTGAGCCGCCACGATGCCGTGGCCGCCGTAGAAGTGTTTTTCCTTGGAGAACATGTGCATGGAGCCCCCCTTACCTTTGGAATAGCCGCCTTCGCGACCGGTAAGTTCTGCCATCACCCCATTGGGGTCCATACCGCACGCCAGCATGTGACCATGGTCGCGGTAAGAGGTGACGCGTTTGTCGCCTTCTTCTGCGGCCGCTTCCAAGCCCACAACGACGGCTTCTTGGCCAATGTAGAGGTGACAGAAGCCGCCAATCAGACCCATTCCGTATAGTTGGCCTGCTTTTTCCTCGAACCGCCGGATCAAGAGCATATCTTTATAATAGGCTTTTAATTCCTCGGCGGAGACGTTGGGCTTTTTGGTCGCTTTGCGCGCTGCCATCTGTCACTCTCCTTTTCCGTACTGCCCTTCTGGGCAAATAGTTTAGCATTAAACTATCAATTATCGGATTCGGAGGCGTATTGCGAGTGACAATCCCAAGGTAGGCTATTTTGCCGCAAACAGCCGACCAAACGGATCAGCGAATAACGATCTCATCGGCGCGTATCATACCTAAAACACGGCGTGCTTGTTCGTCCAGTAAATCAAGGTCAAGGTATTCGTCCGACAGGCGCAGCGTCAGGTTTTCCATCTGTTGTACGTCGTTTTGGACCAAAACCAACTGCGCATGAAGCGCTGCGGCCTCCGCGTTGATCTCTGCGCGTTTAAACAAGCCAAAATCGCCCTGCACAGCCGCAAACGTAAAGTATGCCGCCAACCCCAACGCAAGGGTGAAGAACACAAAAGTGCCATATGCCGGGCGGCTGCTGCGATTCATCTTGTCTGCCTTTTGGTCGCCTCTTTTCGGGCGTGACAGCAGTATGACACAGAGTGAAGTGTCTGTGAATCCTTTTTCTCCTAAAAACTGGTAAACTATGACAGTTTTACTGACGATTACGTTAACCTGTTAGCGCAGCAACGCCGGGCAGGGTCTTGCCTTCCATCCATTCCAAAAAGGCGCCACCCGCGGTCGAGATATACGTGAAATCTCCCGCTACATCCGCTTGGTTCAGGGCGGCCACGGTATCACCGCCGCCTGCGACGGAAATTAGCTTGCCCGCCTTGGTCAGGTCAGCAGCGGCATTTGCAGCGGCGCGTGTGGCATGGTCAAAGGGGGTGATCTCGAATGCGCCCAAAGGGCCATTCCATATGAGCGTTTTCAGTTCTGACAAAGCAGCGACCACAGTCGTTACGCTATCTGGCCCAGCATCCAGCACCATCTCTGTAGGATCAAGCTGCGTGTCCGTGCCCAGAGCGACTGTCGTATATTCAGCGCCTTCTTTGAATTCCGTCGCGACCAAACCGTCGACTGGCAGGACCACCCGACAGTTTGACTGTTCCGCCGTGCGCAGAATGGCCTGCGCGGTGTCCAGATAATCAGGTTCCATCAGGGATGCGCCCAGCTTGGCCCCTTGTGCAGCTAAAAAGGTATTGGCCATACCGCCGCCAATGACCAGCAGGTCAAGCCGGCTGACAAGGTTTTCCAACAACGCTATCTTTGTCGACACTTTGGCCCCCCCAACAACAGCGCCTACGGGGCGTTCCGGGGTGGAAAGTGCCGCCTCAAGCGCCGAGAGTTCCGCCTGCATCAGACGTCCCGCGCAAGACGGAAGCAGATGTGCAATCCCTGTCGTGGAGGCATGGGCACGGTGCGCCGCAGAGAACGCATCGTTGCAAAATACATCACCCAAACTGGCAAGGAACTGCGCCATCGCGGGGTCGTTGGCCTCTTCGCCCGCGGCAAAGCGCGTGTTTTCCACCAAAACAATTGTGCCTGCGGGAAGCGCCATCAGTGCTGCTGCATCTGGTTGTTCGACAAAGGTCACGGGCTGGCCCAATGCGGCCTCAAGGGCGGGCAGGGTAACGCGCAGCGACATCTCGGGCACCACTTTTCCTTTGGGGCGGCCGAAATGGGCCAGCATAATGGGCATGCCGCCCGCGCTGAGAATGTCTTTGATCGTGGGCACAATACGCTCAATCCGCGTGGCATCGGTGACGCGGCCCCCTTCGACGGGGACGTTGATATCCACCCGCACAAGAACTCGTTTGCCCGTCAATTCCATGTCGTCCAGCGTTTTCCAGCCCATCGTTCATTCCTTTTGCAGCGGTCTGCCTTCTGTTTTGCGCTTATCACGCCATAGGTCAACCGACCTGCTTGGCATTCGGGCATACAAGCCTTAGGTATTGCGCAACAAAGACAACAGGAGCGCCCAAATGGCCGAAATTACAGATCCCGAAAACACGATTTTGATGGAACTCAAAGGTGGTACTGTCACGATCCAACTGCTGCCTGATGTCGCGCCGCAGCACGTGGCGCGCATGAAGGAGCTGGCCCGTTCCGGTCAATACGACAATGTGGCGTTCCACCGTGTCATCGAAGGTTTCATGGCGCAAACCGGCGACGTGCAGCACGGCGATATGGAAGATGGCTTTAACCTCCGTATGGCGGGTACAGGTGGGTCAGACCTGCCGAATGTCCCAGCTGAATTTTCCAAGATACCGCATGCGCGTGGATCCATCGGCGCGGCGCGCTCGCAAAACCCTGACAGTGCCAACAGCCAGTTCTTTATTAACTTCAAGGACAATGATTTCCTGAATGGTCAGTATACCGTTTACGGGCAGGTCATTTCCGGCATGGAGCATGTTGACGCCATCACGCGGGGCGAACCACCTGCCGAGCCAGACCGCATGATCTCTGTCAAGGTGGCCGCAGATGCGTAGGGCTTTCGCACTGGCGCTGACATTGATGGCAGGCCCTGCTTTGGCGACCGGTCTGCAGATTGAGGTCGCAGGTGAAGCCAATGGCACGATCACTATTGATCTGCTCGAAGACGTGGCCCCGGGACATGTAGACCGGATCACCGCTCTGGCGGCCCAAGGGTCTTATGACGGTGTGGTTTTCCACCGTGTTATCGAAGGCTTCATGGCGCAAACCGGCGATGTCGAATTCGGCAAGATGGGTGGTGACATGCGCCGTGCGGGCATGGGCGCATCAGACATGCCCGACCTGGCGCAGGAGTTTTCAGACGTGCCGTTTGATCGCGGCGTGGTCGGTATGGCGCGGTCTCAAAACCCAAATAGTGCCAATAGCCAGTTCTTCATCATGTTCAGTGAAGGGTACTTCCTGAATGGCCAGTATACGGTTGTTGGGCGCGTCACAGAAGGCTTGGACGTGCTGGATGCGATAAAACGCGGGGCAGGCCAAAACGGTGCCGTTATCGGCCAGCCCGACGTGATGCAAAAGGTGACAGTCACCGACTGATCCCGACCACATCCTGAACTGTTGAAACGGCGCGCTTTCTGGTGCGCCGTTTTTTGTTGATTAAATGGTTTACGTTTCCGCAGAGTAGAAAACACCGAAAGAGGGGCGAAATGACCAAGAAGATGATCGCTGCAGGCGCACACAACATGGCCTATGTCGAAGCGGGGTTCGGCCGCCCGATTGTGTTTTTACACGGCAACCCCACATCGTCTTACCTGTGGCGCGATGTCATTGATCAGGTATCGCATCTGGGGCGGTGTATCGCCCCAGATCTGATTGGTATGGGGGATAGTGACAAACTGCCAAATGCAGATGCAAACACCTATACGGTTGCGACCCACCGGACGTACTTAGCCGCGTTTATGAAGGCGATGGACCTGCACGAAGACGTCATTCTTGTGGTGCATGACTGGGGGTCGGCTTTGGGCTTTGACTGGGCGAACCACAACCGTGACGCTGTGCGGGGCATTGCCTATATGGAAGGGATCGTGCAGCCTCTGCCGGCTTGGTCCGATTTCTCAGAGGCGGCCACGCCGGTATTCCAAGCGCTCCGCAGCGAGGCGGGCGGGGCGATGATCCTTGATAAAAACATCTTTATCGAACGCATCCTGCCGGGGTCGGTGCTGCGCGAATTGACGGAACTCGAGATGACCGAATACCGGCGTCCGTTTCTAAAGCGCGAAGATCGTTTTCCGACGCTGACTTTCCCGCGTCAAATCCCAATCGAAGGGGAGCCAGAAGATGTGGTTGAGATGGTCGAGACCTACGCGGAGTGGTTGGCACAAAGTGACGTGCCCAAGCTTTTCATTGATGCAGACCCCGGAGCGATCTTGATCGGTGCGCAACGAGAGTTCTGCCGACAGTGGCCAAATCAGCAAGAGGTCCAAGTTAAGGGGAGCCATTTTATCCAAGAAGATTCGGGCCCTGAGATTGGCAAAGCGATTGCTGCGTGGATCAAGGACAAGGGACTTTAGCAGCTAGGAGTATGGGCAATAAAAAAACGCCGCAAATGATGCGGCGTTTTTTAAATTCTTATGATGCGCGGATTAAGACGCTGGGTTTGGCTTGGCCGCTGGCGCTGTTTTCGCACCAGGGTTCAGTGGGTCATCTTGACGCTGAACAGAGCCTTCGAAGTGCGCACCCGATTCAATTGCGATGGTCTTGTGAATGATGTCACCCTCGACCCGTGCAGTCGACGTCAGGCGGACTTTCAAGCCACGCACGCGCCCCACGATACGGCCATTGATAACCACATCATCGGCGACCACTTCGCCTTTGATTGTTGCACTCTCACCGATGGTAAGCAGATGCGCGCGAATGTCGCCTTCTACGGTGCCTTCGACTTGGATGTCGCCTGTGGTCTTCATATTGCCTGTGACATGCAAGTCTGCAGACAGCACAGAGGCCGGTGGTTTCGCTTTGGGCGCCGTCGCCTTGAATTCATTCGGTTTTGGCGCAGCCGGTGCGGACGTTGCCGCCGCCGGGGCTTCAGAGTCGGCCTGTTTGGGGCCCGGTTCGTTGATTTTGCTCTTAGAAAACATCTTTTGCAGCCTTGATATAGATCATTGGGTTTACAGCTCTACCGCCGACGCGCACTTCATAGTGGAGATGCACACCGGTCACCCGTCCAGATGCTCCCATATCACCAATGTGTTCCCCACGCGAGACCTTTTGCCCAACTTTAACGCGTATTTTTGAAAGATGGGCGTAGCGGGTCTCGATGCCAAAGTCATGTTGGATTTTTACAAGGCGCCCATATCCTGACGACCAACCGGCGTGTGTGACAACGCCATCCGCCGTTGCGTGCAAGTCAGTACCCAAGGGGGCAGCAAAATCGACGCCTTTATGCATGCGGCGACCGCCCGTTTTGGGATCGCGGCGAAATCCAAAATCACTTGTAAAGCGGAAAGCTTGTTTGACGGGCAGCGCAAAGGGCGCTTTTTCAGCGGCAATGCGGTAGAGGTTTAACGTATCAAGCTGCCCCAAGAGGCGGTTGGCGCGTTCCATGTCCGGTGTTGGTTCAGCACCTCGGCTTGAGAAAGACAACGGCATCAAAGGGCCGCCTTGACCTGAATAGCCGCGCCGCACTTGGTCCAGGATACGTTCGGTCGGCAGACCCGCGCTGCGAAACATCTTGTCCAGCGGCTCAACCGAAATGGTCATGGCTTCTTCTAACTGGCGAAAAATCTGGTCGTTGTTTTCTTTCATCAACGCAATCTCAAGCGTTAATGCATCGGCTTGCAGCAGTGCGTCTTGGGCATCGGCAACAACTTGATCACGCTCGGCCGCCGTCCGGGCGAGCGCGTCCGCTAAAAAATCGACCGGTGCTGCCTCTTGGGCCTGTGCTTGCAGCGTTACTGCCCCTTGATCGCCGTCTTGCTCTTGCAAGGCCGCCAAAGCGATACGTGCGTCTTCGCGTTCATGCATCGTTGCGCGCAGGGTTGATTGGATCACCTCAATGCCGGTTTCAAGCTCAAATCTGCGCGTCTCGGATTGCAGCAAATCCGACTGCATCTGCGATATCTGGTCAAGTGCAGCGTTAAAGCGTTCTTGCGCCGCCAAGGCTTCGGCTGCTCGGTTGTCCCGCTGTAACGCCAAGTCATTCAGGCGTGCCTGATAACTTGTCTGATCTCGTTTTGCCTGCTCGCGGTAATTTCCGGCGCCGATGTTGTCCATCAATAAAACAGCCGTCGCGATGATTGCCCAAGCGACGATTAGGGCAATTCCGCCAAAAGCGAACAACTGGGTTTCGGGACGCAGGCGAATGAAACGTGTGTCGGTGTCTGATTTCAAAAAGACACGACGTTCGGGAAAAACACGCTCTAGAAAGCTGTGGACTCTGATGGCCAGCTTACTCCGCACGAATGTCCCCTCAGTTTCGTTTCAAAGCAGTTTGTCCGCGTAACACCGCGTTTCTGCCTGTTTTCACGGATGTGTTAGACATCCAGACAAGCAGGGGCAAGTCTCTTTACATCACGCGCCACCACCTGTGGTGGAAATGTTGTAAATGGGCAAGAAATTGCCGGTTTTCGGCGGTTTACGCCGCTATATCGTTTCTGTCAGAGGCCAGTAGAAGTCTGGTGGAATACCTGCTTCGGCGCGCTTTTCTTCGTTGAATGGCGGCTTGAGCGGTCCGTGAAAATAGGTGCGGACCAGCGCATGAAACCGCTCTTTTGGATCTTCATCAAAGCGGCCGCATAGAAAGTGAAACCATTTGGACCCGTATGCTACATGCGCGACTTCTTCGCTATAGATGACCTCAAGTGCGTCAACGGCTTGGGTCGCTTTCGCGTTGCGAAAAATTTTGATCATGCCCGGGGTGACATCTAAGCCGCGTGCTTCCAGAACCATAGGTACGACGGCCAGGCGCCCCATGAAATCTGCCGCGGTGTCCTCTGCGGCGCGCCACATGCCAGCATGAGCGGGCAGAGCACCGTAAAAACTGCCTTGTGCTTCAAGACAGTCACACATCAGGTTGAAATGCTTGCTTTCTTCGTCAGCGGCTTTCACCCAGTCGTCGTAAAACCCCATGGGCATTTTGACGTCAGTAAAACGGGCGATGATATCCCAATGCAGATCCACCGCGTTAAGTTCAATATGCGCAACAGCATGCAGCAAAGCGATGCGCCCTTCTGGTGACCCCGGTTTGCGATGCGGCACGTCGCGGGGGCTTAACAGTTCAGGTTTTTCAGGGCGCGCGGGGCGCAACGGCGGTTTTGCACTGCCAATTTCCGGGGTCTCACCTGCATCACGCGCCGCTTTCCATTGGGCGGCAAAACGGCGTGACAAAGCGGTTTTTTCCCGTCCATCTGCAGTGCGCAAAACGGCCTCTGCCATTTCCGCTAGTGCGATCACAGGGCGCGTACTTCTTCTAAAACAGCTTCAACATGCCCCGGCACTTTGACCTTGTTCCAAATCTTTGCAATCGTCCCGTCGGGGGCAATCAAAAATGTGGTCCGTTCGATGCCCATGTACTTTTTGCCGTACATGTTTTTCTCTTTCCATACGCCATAGTCCTCACAGACGGTTGCGTTTTCATCGGACAACAAGGGAACGGTCAGGTCGCGTTTTGCGGCAAATTTCTCATGGCTGGCCATGCTGTCTTTTGAAATGCCAAATACGGCAGCACCTGCAGCTTCAAACTCTGCTCGGCTTTCAGAAAAGCCAATGCTTTCTTTGGTGCACCCCGGCGTATCATCGCGCGGGTAGAAAAACACAACGACCGCTTTGCCTTTGAGGTCCGACAGCGTCACATCGTCACCGCCCGTGCTGGGCAGGGTAAAGTCCGGGGCGGGTTTGGAAATTTCTAGCATCACACTCTCTTGGGTTTTCAGGATTAATCTGAAGTGACATAGTAGCACTATGGACGCGCGCGCCAAGGCCGCCACCTGCGCAAGCCGGTAATTCTTTTCGACGTCGCATAGGGCAAAGACCTGATTTGAAACCTGATCAAGCTTCCTCTGACGTATCACGCGCGCCTCGGCGCCGCAAACGCGCGCTTGCGTGGTCGGTTTGGGTGTTTATCGCGTTGATTTCAGCAGCCGCAGGCAGCTTGTATTGGATGCAAGGGCGCGAGGTTGCAGCACCCGATTGGCTGCGTGTTCAGATCGAAACGCGGCTGGTGGATGCTTTGCCCGAAGCGCAGATTTCCTTTGGCTCTATCGTCGCGGTTCTAGAGCAAGGGTGGCGGCCTACACTGTCCGTCCGGGATGTGCAGGTGCGCAGTCAGGAAGGGGCAGAAGTTGTTTCCTTTTCCAATGTAGAGGCGGGTCTGGACACTGCCGCATTGTTGGAACGGCGCCTGTCTCTTAGCAAGTTGGATGTAAGCGGTGTGTTTGTATCCCTGCGCCGTGAACCCGACGGTCCAATTGCCTTGTCCAGTGGAACGCAGGCCGGTTCAGTGACGCGACAAGCGCCCACCCTAGTACAACTGATCAATGAATTGGACGAAATTCTTTTACAGCCCGCGGTCAGCGCGCTGAAACAGCTCAACGTGGACGCCATCACTCTGCGCTACGAAGATGAACGCGCAGATCGTGCATGGACAATCGACGGTGGGCGCATGCGCCTGACCCGCGAGGGCCAAGCGTTACAGATCGCGGTGGACCTCGCGATTTTGGGCGGCGGGGCGGGGGTTGCGACGCTAGAAGCGAATTACGCCGGTGCCATCGACGAACTTGCTTCTGAATTTGGTGTCACGATCACAGATTTGGATGCGGCCGATATTGCGTCGCAAGGTCCTGCATTTTCTTGGCTACAGGCACTCAATGCGCCGATTTCGGGTGCGTTAAGAGGCGGCGTAAATGCAGACGGCAGCTTTGCGCCGCTGAATGCCACTTTGCAAATCGGGGCCGGTGTGATCCAGCCGACGCCCCAAGCCAATCCGATCCCCATTCAGTCTGCGCGCAGCTATTTTACCTATGCGCCTGATGCGAAAACCTTGCGGTTCGACGAGCTGTCAGTGCAAAGCGCGTGGGGCAGTGGACGCCTAGAAGGGCAAGCAGTACTCGGGGCCATTCGTGCCGGACAGATTGAGGACATGGTCGGTCAGTTGCGTCTGTCGGACCTGACCGTAAACCCTGCCGGTTTGTATCCAGAACCCGTAAACATCGAAGCCGCCGAACTTGATTTTCGACTGGGTCTTGCGCCTTTTGCGCTGGAATTGGGTCGGCTCGACATTACCGACAAGGGCGAAACACTGACGGCGTATGGCACATTGTCTGCTGACCAAAAGGGATGGGATATTGCCGTGGATGGCAGTCTGGGCGCCTTGCAACCCGACCGTCTGCTGGAACTGTGGCCCGCGCGGGTTGTGCCCAAAACGCGTGATTGGATACGTCAGAATATTTTGGGGGGGGACCTGAGCAATATCTCTGGCGCTTTGAGGCTGTCCCAGGGCGAAAGGCCGCTGACCTACCTTAGCTTTGACTATGACAATTCCAACGTGCGCTTTGTCAAAAACATGCCGCCCATACAAAATGGCAAGGGGCATGGCACCTTGGTCGATAATCGTTTTGTCATCGTGTTGGACGCCGGAGAAGTCGAGGCGATCGAGGGTGGTCTGCTCGATGTCGCCGGGTCGTCGTTTATTATCCCTGACGTCACTGCCAAACCCGATCCGCCCGCCGTTGTGCGGTTGATCGCGAATTCATCTGTTACAGCGGCTTTATCTATGCTGGATCAGCGCCCGTTGGAGGTCATGCAAAAAGCCAACATCCCCGTGTCTGTCGCCCAAGGTCGGGCGTTTTTGCAAGGCACAATCGCCTTGCCTTTGAAAAAGAAAGCCCCGGTCGAAGAGATCAGTTTCGATGTTAGCGGCGTTATTACTGATGTCCGTTCCGACCGTTTGGTTAAAGACCGTGTTTTAAAGGCCCCGCTGTTAGAGCTTACCGGCTCTGAAAAGGGGGTCAGGCTGTCGGGGGCGGGCAGTCTGGATGGGGTGGCGCTTGATGTAGTTTGGACCCAACCCATTGGTCCTGTGGGGGTGCCACAGACCAGCCGCGTCCGAGGCACCGCGCAGATTACGCAAGCCGCACTGCAGGCGTTCAACATAGATGTGCCTGCGGGTATGCTCAGTGGTACCGGGGCTGCGGATATCGCATTGGACATCACCAAAGGGGTGCCGCCTGCACTGACTTTGTCGTCTGATCTGCAAGGGCTTACGTTGTCGATCCCGCCGGTGTCTTGGGGCAAAGCCGCGCAAACGCCTGCGCAGTTGGATATCGCAGTGCGTCTTGGAGATGACCCGCAGGTTGAAGCGATCACGCTGGATGCACCGGGACTGTTTGCGCAAGGAAACATTGCGCTGAACAGCGGCGGCACCTTGGACCGTATTCGGCTTGATACAGTGCGCGCAGGTGGCTGGCTGGATGCGTCGGTTGATTTGGTGGGGCGAGGTGCAGGCGCGCCCTTGGGGGTCGAGCTGCGCGGTGGCACGCTGGATCTGCGCCGCGCGCAATTGGGCGGCGCAGGCGCAGGATCGGGCGCGAATACCCCGCTAAGTGTGGTCTTAGACCGCTTGCAAGTCAGCGACACCATTGCGATCACTGACCTACGGGGCGATTTCTCGACAGGTGGGGGGCTTGATGGTGCGTTTGAGGGCGCGATCAACGGAGCCGCACCGGTTCAGGGGCAGATCGTGCCAACCAATGGCCGCAGCGCCGTGCGGATCAGATCAAACGATGCAGGCCGCGTTTTTGGGGCTGCGGGCTTGCTGCGCCAGGCGCGCGATGGACAACTGGATTTAGTTTTACGCCCGGTCGGCAATGATGGCGCGTTTGATGGGTCCCTCAAAGTGGCGGATGCGCGGATCATGGACGCACCTGCGATTGCGGCGCTGTTGAATTCCATCAGCATTGTCGGGCTGGTAAATGAGCTGAGTGGGAATGGCATATTCTTTGATGAAATAACCGCAGATTTTCGTATGACACCGTCCCGGATTACACTGCGTGAAGCCAGCGCCGTGGGGTCATCTATGGGGTTGTCTATGGACGGCGTATACGAACCGGATTCAGGGCGGCTAGATATGCAGGGTGTGATTTCCCCTGTCTATATACTGAATTCCATCGGCAGCTTCCTGACCCGCAAAGGTGAGGGACTATTTGGGTTTAACTATTCAATTTCGGGCACGGCAAAGGATCCAAAGGTATTCGTAAACCCTTTGTCTGCTTTGGCGCCGGGGATGCTGCGAAATCTCTTTCGCGGCAACTTGCCCGAGGTTGAGCTGGAAGACGGCGAAGCCCCGAAGCCCGAAAGGCGCGCGCCCATTGCGGCCGATAGGGAAAGCCGCTAGGTCCGCGCGCATGAAACTGAGCGATTTTGATTTCCATTTGCCGGACGATTTGATTGCCACGCGCCCTGCTGTGCCGCGGTCGTCGGCGCGTATGCTGGTCGCACAAGCCGGCAAGATTTCTGACAGCGTGGCGTCGGCGCTACCCGACTGGTTGGACCCCGGTGACCGTTTGGTTTTGAACGACACCCGGGTGATCCCGGCGCGGCTGACAGGGGCACGCCACCGGGATACCGCACAAGGCCCGATGCAGGCCCGCATCGAAGTCACCTTGCTGGAGCCGCAATCAGACGGTGCTTGGTCGGCGTTGATCAAACCGCTTAAGAAACTGAAAGTGGGTGAAGAGGTTGTTTTCTCTAACGACCTGAAAGCAACGCTGGACCGTGTAGCTGACGGGCAGGGGTTCTTGAAATTCAACCTCACCGGAGATGATTTTGATGCGGCTTTGAACGCGGCGGGCGCGATGCCTTTGCCGCCCTACATCGCAGCAAAACGCCCGGCAGATGCGCAGGACAAGGAAGACTATCAAACTGTGTTTGCGCGCAATGCGGGGGCTGTTGCCGCGCCCACGGCGTCTTTGCATTTT
>JBGCDB010000067.1:0-14822 GCA_045104955.1 Roseobacter sp. | reverse complement strand
CCGGATTTCTGGATCAGAAAGCCTCAATCCGATCTGCAGACAACGCATAACCGATCTCCGCCAACTGCGTTGTCATTGTACTTGTCCCAAACATCCCAACGACATTGACGGCCTCGAAAAGCCCTGTGCTTTCATAGGGTTCTTTTGTCGTTACAAAAACAAGCTGGTTGGCTGGCGGTGGCGGGACATGTACGCAAGCGCCCACAAAAGGAACCAGAATAAATGCCGTGACGCCGGTGCCGGAATATTCAATCGGGACAATGTAGCCGGGCAGGCGCACAATCTGTCCGTTCCAGTCTGTCCGCAGGCCACTCGATGCGGGTTGTTCGCTCATCAGATTGGTCGAACTATGGTCAATGACCCCCCGAAGTGACGGAGGGATGAAGCTTTCTCCTTCGGGAACGAGATCAGACCAATTCAGGTCGAAGTAAGTGTCAGCAAAGCTCGTTCCAGGTATCAGACCCAAGAACCCCAAACCCCTCAGCACAGATCGACGTTTCATCCGTTTTCATCCCATTCGAAGACTTCCATGACGTCAGCCTGCATCTTGTACCCAATAACTGCGAGCTCGGTGGATTGAAATTCGTGCTGCAATTTCCCCGTGACCCAGACGGCTTCCCAAAGTGTATCACTGGGCCAGGGCGTCTCTGTCGTGACAAAAACAAGTTGGTTCGCGGGCGGCGGCGGGACGTGAATACACGCGCCAACGTAAGGCACCAAAATGAAGCTTGTGATCCCAGCCGAGGATATGTCCCACGGAATAATATATCCCGGCATTTTTACGTAGGCCCCGTTGAGCGCGTCGTTCAGTTTGATTGCGTTTTCATCAAACAGCGGCCGCCAATAGTCGTTTTCCTCATCCACTTCGCCTTCGCCGATGATCTCCGAATAGGGGATGTTTGGTGGGATCAGTTCATCCCATCCGATTTGCCGTGGATTAGAAGCTCTCGCGGCGAGAGGCAGCATGGCGCTGGCTGCGGCTGTTGTCACAAGACTGCGGCGTGAGATTCTCATCTCGCTAACCTCTTCCTAGTTTCGAACCAACATACCATCTGCAAGGGATATTCGATAGGCCCTGAGTGCTGGTATCAAGCTCACAATTGCGCCAGCTACGGTCACGCTGAGCAAAACCCCGATTTCCCGCATACTCGGCGCATCAATGGGAAGCCAAAGACCAAAAGCACGATCCACCAAAGGTTGTGACACCAAAAGGGCGACATAGAGCAGCACAAAGCCCAAAACGGCGCCAATGATCGCGATGAGAGTAGCTTCCAAAACAAGCATTCCAAGAATTACACGCGGTCGCGCGCCCATTGCTCGAAAAATCGCCATTTCCCGTCGTCGTTCGTTCAGGCTGGAAAAAATCGTGGCCATCATGCCAATCAACGCGGTGACGACGACCATGCCAGACACCGCAATACGGGCCGTTTCAGCGACACCAACAATTTGCCACAACTCCTGCAATGCGACACCCGGCAGGATCGCCAAAAGGGGTTCCTGGGGATATTCGTTGATGGACCGTTGCAATCCAAACACCTGCAGACGGCTTTTGGTGCCAATAAGCGCTGCCGTTATGGCGTTGGGTTGCAAATCCATCTGGCGAACCACATCGGCTGGCGTGGATTGCCCCGGGATTTTAGCGCCGCTGCGCCAGTCAACATGTATGGCCTCGATGGCCCGCAAACTGACAAGGACTGTGCGATCAACAGGCGTCCCGGTCTTGTCCAAAATGCCCGACACCCGGAAGGGTTGATCATCGTGGTGGCTGAAAGAGGCAAGTCCATGTGAAACCACAATCGGATCGCCGATGCCGTATCCGAGCGTTTGAGCCACGTCTGCGCCGATGACGGTGTCAAACAAGTCCGAGAAAAACGCGCCCTCGCGCAACTCCAGCGATTGTCCAGATCTGTATTTATACCGTTCAAAGTAGTCGGTTGTGGTACCCATCACTCGAAACTGTCGATGGCTGTCTCCCAGTGAAATCGGGACGATCCAATCCACTTCGGGCCGGTTTGCAATGTCTTGGTAACTTTCCCAACTCAGATTGTTCGTGGCATTACCAATGCGAAATACAGAATAGAGCAGAAGTTGCACGGAGCCTGACCGGGCTCCAGCGATCAGATCCGTACCGGAAATTGTATCCGCAAAGCTTGCCTTTGCTCCGGTGCGCACTTTTTCGACACCTAGGAACAATGCGACGGACAGGGCAATTGCGAGGATGGACATTGACACCGTCAAGGCCCGTGCGACCAATGAGTTGAATGCCAGTCGTAGTATCATGCGGTCGCATGTCCGGCTTGAACAATATCTTTCATCTGAAGCACGCGGTCAAATTGATCTGCCAACCTTGCATCATGGCTGACCATCAAGAGCGTCGTGCGATTACTGCGCGCCCGTTCGAACAGTAATTTCAGGAAAGTACCCTGCGTGGCCGCGTCAAGAGAAGACGTGGGCTCATCCGCGATAATCAAGGGGGGCGACCCGATCAATGCGCGGGCGGCTGCGATGCGTTGTTGTTGCCCAACACTTAATTCACCGGCACGCATCATCATGATTCCTTTAGGTAAACCCATATCCATGCACAACTGTTCTGCGTCTTGACGGGGTGAAGTCACGCGTTTTCGTCGGCTCGGGGCGAACCGTAAAGGCAAAAGAATATTGTCCAAAACCGATGCGAAGGGGAGCAGGTTAAATTGCTGGAAAATAAGTCCGATCTTTTCGGCACGAAATCTGTCTCGTTTCCC
Organism: Roseobacter sp.; assembly: GCA_045104955.1. Classification (GTDB taxonomy): domain Bacteria; phylum Pseudomonadota; class Alphaproteobacteria; order Rhodobacterales; family Rhodobacteraceae; genus Roseobacter. The sequence goes on along the minus strand of JBGCDB010000067.1, from coordinate 12,078 downwards.
AGGGCGGAGGGAAGATATTTCCCTCCCCGCCACGGAAACGGTTCCTGATTGCGCCGTAACAGTGCCGCAAATCAATGACAACAGCGTGGATTTTCCCGACCCACTTTCCCCGAGCAACAAGACTGTTTCCTCGGGTGCGATCGTCATGTCTGGTATCGTTAGGCCAAAGGTCGCTTGCTGCCGCCAACGGTAACGAACGTCGTCGAGTTTAATGATCGGTAAAGTTTCCTGCACGCTGCAAATAGTTTCAGAACATATCGCGAAGGTCCAGCACTGGAGACTCGCGCAAAACTTCAAATGCCTGAGCACCCCGTTCCGACACAATCTGGACTTCGAGCTCCAACGCGTTTGGAAATGTTCCGAAATATGCGAATTCAATGTTGGATACGGCAGAAGGATCTGCGCAATTCAATTGATATTCGGCATGAAATTCGGTGTGCTCGGCAGATTCTTCATGATCTTCATGTGCGTGCTCATCATCATGCCCGTTCTCGTCATGCGCATGTTCATCGTGATCATCATGGTCAAGTGCGTGTTCTTCTTCATCGTGATGCTCGTGTTCATCTTCATGGTGCTCATGCTCTTCTTCAGAAGAATGTTCGCTTTCCAACTCTGCTGAAGCAGCAACTACGCTACATCCGGCGGCCTCGGGAAGAATGAAAAGATCCAGCGGTCGCGCCAAAACCGCCACCGCCTCATCAACTGCTGCCCGGTCTTTTACCGACGTGGCCGCGTACTCGAAACCAACCAGATCTGCACCTGGCGCGTGGAGTTCGATGTCGATCCGCGTGCCTTCGATGGCCATATCTAATTGACCAACACCGTGCTCGTGCGCGTCAAGTTGGCGCGTCTCGTCGCTTAAAACAGGTGTTGCGCTAAGGGACAGAATGGCAAGAAACGGGAGTGTTTTCATTTCATAGATCCTTTTGTTGGTCTCATGAGGTTTCTGGCGAAGTATGCTTGGCCATTTTTTTAATTTGAATGTGTGCAGGGCGCCTTGTGGACCTGTCTTGACGCAATTGCGGACACGTCATGCAACTACTGCCTCTGTTCGTGCGCCTCAATGAGCGCGCAGGTGGGGCAATGTTGCAGGCCTCGGACAGTGATTGATGTTTACGGTTGCGTGCCGCAAAGGCTTTGATTTGGTCCAAGTTTTGTGCACGGCCATAAGCTGTCAACGATGCAGCTGTGGTGTCAATGGTTGACAGATCACGGTCGCGAGTTCGAGCTGGGACGTAATTGGATATTGCATTGTCGGCGGTATATTTGTCTTGTTCCGATAACTTGCTCAACACTTCGGTTTACCACTCTTTCGCGAGCGCAATCTATTTCTGATGTGCATATAAACACGTTATTTTATAATATAACAAAAAGCAAATGGGTGATAGCAGGGAAGGGTATCCGGCTCATCGCGTTTCTTCTGTTCAGAATAAGCAATTTATGGAGCGCCGCGAAATAACTCGGCAGACCGCTGGCAAGCAGATCACTGTGCTTCAAGCTGTAATATCAAGGCTCAGACATACCCTTAGTGGTTCCAATGAAAATGATTTGAAACAGAACAATATGGCGAAAATGTAGGTAGGGCTATCGAAGAGCCTTATGCGAAACCCATGGCGTTAGTGGGTGCGACCGACCCGAAGCATCTTCCGGAAGGCCGGATAGTGCAAATTGCGCGCAATATGATAAAATTTTCGAAAGGCAGACGGGTCTGGCCCAATCAAGCGCCAATGCCGCAAGATTCCAATTTGACAGTTCCCATGTAAAGGGCAGGGCGGTGCCATGTACCAGCCAACAAGGTAAACTTGAGCAGTTTAGAGTAAGTTCAGCGACCCCAGGTGCGCACCACGCCACAATCCATGTGAACAAAATTCGAACGAGAGTATTTACCAACTCCGCCGCCCTTACACGCTTGTGCGGCGCGCGCTATTTGCGACACTGACCGGCTCGACAAGCGCAAATCTGCGGCCTGACCTTTGACGTGAAGGGAGTTTTTAGCAACGCCACGGCTGCGGGAGCGCAACATCGAATTTGTCTGCGGGCTGCGATAGCCCGACAAAAGCATGTAAGGCTCGGACGCGTCCAAAAGGTTGTGCGCTGCCGACATAATGTCAATCGTACGCAGATCCATGGATTTAATACCATCTGTACGCCAGTCACGCATGAAGTGATTGATTTCCTTGACCGCTTCGCGAACATACTCGCCTTCGATCCAATAAATCATATCGATCCGCTCACCTGTTCGGCCTGAATACATTCGAACTCGCCGAATATCTCCGCCGCCTCGCAAGAAACCTGCTGCGTTCGCAAATGTTGGTGCTGCTGATACTGCCGTCGCCGCGAAAGCACCCAAAAGTGCACGGCGGGACATACCCGTTGAGCTGTCGATCGTCATTTAGTTTTCGCCCCGTATTCTGCCATTGCTCGTGATGTTACACGAGGGTGTCATCTATTCCCCAGACGCAACATGGTTATTTCATACCCGCGATTGTTAACCAAGTACTGAACGTCAGATCGGTTTTTTAAGGGCAATTTTAGGCAAAATACCGCCAATCCGGCGCGCTTCGTGGTAAATGACGCACAACAGATGCGCGTCTGCATCATTTTGGCCTTTCTTTGATAGAAAACTGAAATGTTATTGGACAGGGTCAATTCGGATGGTCAAACACGTGGAAATTATCCAACTGGCGGAGTTTCCATGTCGTTTTTAGTTCAGCGTAACCCTTCATGGTCTGGTCTCGCAATCGGTGCACTTTTTGTGCTGTTTGCATTGTTTGTTGCGCCGGGCGTTCAGGCGCAGGGTGTGGCCTTCAAGCAGGCGGTTGCAGAGGCAGCTGCGCGCGACAAGGACATAGCCGCCTTTTACAAGGCAAACGGGTACGAAGGCATCTGGACGGGCAACGGACGGGACCGCAATCGGCGCGTCGCGCTTATTGATGCGCTGAGTTCCGCTGGAAATCATGGGCTGCCGGCTGACCGTTATGATGTAGCGAGCCTTCAGGCGAAAATGAAAGCTGCACGCAGCCCAAGGGAAATAGGGCTGGTAGAAGTTGAAATCAGCCGTGTTTTTCTCCAATACGCACGCGACATTCAGACAGGGGTTTTGATTCCAGGCCGCGTTGACAAGGCAATTGTGCGCAAAGTTCCCTATCGGGATCGAACGTCTTATCTCGTCAATTTTGTCAAATCCTCGCCGAAGGGTTTTTTCCGAGCTTTGGCACCCGCGACACCTGAGTATGCGGGCCTTATGAAGGAGAAGCTCCGCCTGGAACGTTTGCTGGCACAGGGTGGGTGGGGCCAAACGGTTCCGGCCAAGACGCTCAAACCGGGTGCATCAGGCGCTTCGGTTGTTGCCTTACGCGACCGTTTGTTGCGTATGGGCTATATGAAACGCAATGCAGGTCAGTCCTATGATGGTAAAATGACGGCGGCGATACAAGAATTTCAGCGCACCCATGGATTGGCGCAAGACGGTGTTGCGGGGCCTGGAACGATGGCTGAAGTCAACACATCGGTTCAGACCCGCTTGCAATCCGTCATCGTGGCCATGGAGCGTGAACGCTGGCTCAATCAGGAACGCGGGCGGCGCCATGTTGAGGTGAACCTTACCGATTTTTCGGCCAAGATTATCGATAACGGTAAGGTGACGTTCGAAACGCGTTCTGTGATTGGTCATAGGGAAGCCGCGCGCCAGTCTCCGGAATTTTCTGACGTGATGGAGTTTATGGTCATCAATCCAAGCTGGTATGTGCCACGCTCCATTGTGACCAAAGAATACCTGCCGGAATTGCAAAAAGACCCCAATGCGGTAAACCATATTGAGATCACAGATCGTCAGGGACGTCAGGTCGACCGAACCGCCGTTGATTTCACTCAATTCACGGCAAGCTCTTTCCCCTTTGCCATGCGTCAGCCGCCCAGCCGCGGCAATGCGCTGGGTTTGGTGAAATTCATGTTCCCGAATCCGCACAATATCTATCTGCATGACACGCCGGCAAAGAGCCTCTTTGCACGCGAAACCCGCGCATACAGCCACGGATGTATCCGTCTAGCCGATCCATTTGATTTTGCCTATGCATTGTTGGCCAAACAGTCGAATGATCCGGAAGGATTGTTTCAGGCCAAGCTGGCAACCGGAAAAGAGCAACAAGTGAACCTGAAGGAGCCGGTGCCCGTTCACATCATTTATCGCACTGCTTTTGTGGATGGTAAAGGGCGCACGGAATTCCGTCGTGACATCTATGGGCGGGATGCGAGAATTTGGGACGCGCTGTCCAAAGCAGGGGTGGCATTGCGCGCTGTTCAGGGTTAAATCGAACCGTGAATAGCATGAGGGCAAATCGCCATGGCGGAGACGACTTACAGCGTCGCGGAGATTGCAGCGTCCCTTGAAGCAGATGCCTTTGGGGATGTTTCATTACGGATTTCCAGTGCATCCGAGCCCAAAGATGCAGGCTCTGACGATCTCGCCATTGCCACCAGTAAATCCTATGCGGAAGCGCTCAGCGCGGGAGATGCACGAGTTGGCTTGCTGTGGCAAGGTGCGGATTGGGAAGAGCTTGGCCTTAAGGCCGCGATCATCCCAAGAAGGCCGCGCTATGCGATGTCCGGCCTGACGCGTTTGCTGGACGCTGGGCAGGGATATAGCGAAGGCATCCATCCAAGTGCCATCATTGACCCGACCGCCGAGGTGGGCGAAGGCGTTAGTATCGCGCCGTTCACTGTGATTTCAGCGGGCGCGCGCATTGGTGCAGGCAGCATCATCGGCCCGCATAGCTTTATTGGATGGAACGTCCAAATTGGCAATAATGCCTATCTGCGGGAAGCCGTGTCTATCGGCGCGCGTGTCCGCATCGGGGATCGTTTCATCGCGCAGCCTGGCGCACGCATCGGTGGGGACGGGTTTTCCTTTGCGACACCTGAGGCATCCGGCGTGGAAGCTGCGCGTGCAAGTCTGGGCGATCAACAAGACACACAAGCGCAATCCTGGACGCGCATCCATTCCTTGGGCGCGGTCACCATCGGTGACGATGTCGAAGTTGGTGCAAATACAACAATTGATTACGGCACGATCCGGGACACACAAGTGGGCGATCGGACTAAGATCGATAATCTCGTACATATTGGTCATAACTGCATCGTCGGGAATGACTGTCTGATCTGTGGACAGGTTGGCATCGCGGGGTCCGTACGGGTCGGCAACAATGTGGTGTTGGGCGGACAGGTTGGCGTCAGTGACAACATCTTTATCGGTGATGGTGTGATTGCTGGAGGCGCCAGCAAGATTTTCTCCAACGTACCGGCGGGACGCACCATTCTGGGCTCGCCAGCGACAAAGATGGAGACGCAAATGGAGTCCTATAAGGCCATGCGGCGATTGCCACGGCTGATGCGTGATGTGACCGCTTTGAAAGAAGCGGTGTTTAAATCGGGTTCGGATGATTAAATCAGGCGTTTGCTTTTCGAAAGGGCTGAGCGGATGAGTATCAAAGAACGGGTCGTATCCATCATTGCAGAGCAAGCACTGCTGGAACCCTCTGATGTCAAATTGGAACATACATTGGCGGATTTGGGCATCGACAGTATGGGGGTTGTTGAGAGCATTTTTGCCATTGAGGAGGAATTCAATATCTCGGTGCCTTTTAATGCCAACACGCCCGAAGAGTCCGATTTTGATGTTTCCACAGTCGCCTCGATTGTCGCGGGCATTGAACGTCTGAAGGACGAGCAGAGTTGAAAAGTAAATGAAACGCGTGGTCATCACAGGTGCTGGCACGATCAACGCTTTGGGGCATGACGTGGCCGAGACCTTAGCGTCCATGCGGGCGGGAACATGTGGCATCGGACCATTGGCTCTGCGCGATGTCGAGCGTTTGTCGATCCAAATCGGCGGGCAGGTGCGCGGATTTGAGGCCGAAGGCCGCTACAACCGCCAACAGATGTCTCTCTATGACCGGTTCACACAATTCACCCTCGCGGCGGCCAAGGAAGCGATTGATCAATCCGGGCTGGTGTTCAGTGGTGAATTGGCCGCAAAGTCCGGTGTTGTGCTTGGGACAGCGGGCGGGGGTGTCAGCACCTGGGATGATAATTACCGGTCTGTTTATGAGGATGGTAAAAATCGCGTACATCCCTTTGTGGTGCCAAAACTCATGAACAATGCAGCCGCGTCACATGTCAGCATGGAACATAACCTTAAGGGGCCATCATTCACGGTATCCACCGCCTGCGCATCCTCCAATCACGCGATGGCACAAGCGTTTGCGATGGTGCGGTCTGGCATGGCACCCGTCATGATCACAGGCGGGTCGGAATCGATGCTTTGTTTCGGTGGGGTAAAGGCTTGGGAAGGGTTGCGGGTCATGTCGCGCGATGCTTGCAGGCCGTTTTCCGCAAACCGAAATGGCATGGTGCAGGGTGAAGGCGCGGGTATCTTCGTGTTCGAAGAAATGGAGCACGCGAAACAGCGTGGTGCAGATATCTTGTGCGAAGTCGCGGGATTTGCAATGTCATCAGACGCGTCTGACATTGTCATGCCGTCAAAAAATGGGGCAGCACGGGCCATGGCTGGGGTGTTGGAAGACGCGCGTATCAACGCCGATCAGGTTGGCTATATCAACGCTCATGGCACCGGCACAGCCGCCAATGACAAAACGGAATGTGCGGCCGTAGCAGATGTATTTGGGCCCCATGCGGACCAACTGATGATATCCTCAACCAAGTCCATGCACGGGCACCTGATTGGCGGGACCGGCGCGGTCGAGCTTTTGGCCTGTATCATGGCGCTACGGGACGGCGTGATCGCACCGACAATAGGATATCAGGAACCCGATCCCGAATGCGCGCTGGATGTGGTGCCGAATGAAGCGCGTGAAGCCAAAGTTGACATTGCTCTGTCGAACGCATTTGCCTTTGGCGGCATGAACGCAGTGATTGCGCTGCGGCGCGTTTGAACAACGAAGGCTGCGACGCCTTGGTCGCAGCCTTCGTCGGTGGAATCGATTTATTGAACTTCTGAAGCGGCCTCAAACCCTGCGGTAAATCCTTTGAGCGACAGTTCAACCGACACTGTTTGGTCAGGGGCAGAGATTGGCACAATGGATATCACAGCCTTTGCGCCCTGTTTGTACCCGTCCACATCTTCTTGCGTCAGGCCGATACGGGCAAAGCACCCGATCGTATTGCAAAAAGCAAATGGATACCGTTTGGCCGGCTGTTGATCGACTTGAATGGTCAATTGTTCGCCTAAAGACGTCTCAAGCGGGACGATGATTGTTGCACCTGCTGCGGCTGCGCCACCTTCTTGAAGCCGGAAAAGAGTAAACTCAGAGATCGGGTTGTTGCTCTCGTCTATAAGAAGCTGATACATCTGACACCGATCTTCTTCATCGGGAATGAAAATGCAGCGCAGCGCCCAATCCCCAAACTCTTCCTTGATGTATGTGTCACCAGCTTGGGGTTCTGTTTGCACCGTTTCGCCAAGTGGAAGGTCAGATGTCGCATCTTCCGAAGGTTCCGCACTTTGGGCGATGGCGTAAGAGACGCTGCTGATGCTTAGTCCAACGGCGAGCGCACTTGCCAAAAAAAATTTCGAATTCATCACCTGATAGCTCCGTACATGTGGTTTTCGACCGGTCTATCATGCGCATCTACAGGTGTCAGGGCATGCAGCAAAAATTTAACGTGAAAAGCCGGATTTTTACGCCAAAACAAAAAGAAAAGGGAACGCGAAAACGCATTCCCTCTTCAGAATTTTTATTCTCCCCGTCGGACTTGCCGACTTATTGACGGGACGTTACGAAACGTAACATCTGCCGTCAACAGCTAATTGACAAATTGTCGCGTCCCCCGGAGAACCGCGAAAAAAAGGCCGTGCCTTGGTAAGGCACGGCAAGTCTAACAGGGAGGATATCCAGCCCGAAAAGGACATATTTCCGCGCTGGATCATTTATCTATGGCCCTCAAAGGTTAAAATCGTATGGTCATGAGAACAATTTTTCTGACGAGGGGTGAGCGGCGTGGTTTCAGATATTTTCATCGGTGGGGGAGGGCCTGACTATGGCACGCAACAATTCCTCAAAATCGACTATGCCAACCGGCACGGATTGATTGCGGGCGCGACAGGCACAGGTAAAACTGTGACCTTACAAATTCTCGCTGAAGGGTTCTCGGCACAGGGCGTTCCAGTATTTCTATCCGACGTCAAAGGCGACTTGTCCGGCTTGGCCAAACCCGGCACCCAAAGCCACAAGTTGCACGCGCCCTTTACAGAACGTGCCGAAAAGATCGGGTTTTCTGATTACGCCTATAGCGATTTTCCAGTCACATTCTGGGATATCTTTGGCGACCAAGGGCACCCGGTGCGCACGACAGTCGCAGAAATGGGCCCCTTGCTGTTGTCGCGTTTGCTGGATCTTACTGACGCACAAGAGGGCATCATCAATATAGCGTTTCGTCTGGCGGATGAGGAAGGCTTACCCTTGCTGGACCTAAAGGATTTGCAAGCGCTTTTGGTCTGGATCGGAGAGAACGCCAAGGCGCTTTCTTTGCGGTATGGGAATGTCTCGTCCAGTTCTATTGGTGCCATTCAACGCCGCCTGCTGGTTTTGGAAAACCAAGGCGGTCACGGGCTTTTCGGGGAACCCGCACTGGCGCTGTCAGATTTGATGAAAACGGGCGCCGATGGTCGGGGGCAGATCAATATTTTGGCCGCCGACAAGCTCATGGCAGCGCCGGGGCTTTATGCAACATTTTTATTGTGGCTATTGTCTGAGCTTTTTGAAGAACTGCCGGAGGTGGGAGACCCGGACAAACCCAAATTGGTGTTTTTCTTTGACGAGGCGCATTTGTTATTTGACGACGCGCCCAAGGCGTTGGTGGATAAGATTGAACAGGTGGCCCGGCTGATCCGCTCCAAGGGGGTTGGTGTGTTTTTCATTACCCAAAACCCAGCCGATGTGCCCGAAGATATCTTGGGTCAGCTTGGGAACCGCATCCAGCACGCTTTACGCGCGTTTACCGCAAAAGACCGTAAAGAATTGCGAATGGCTGCCGAAACCTACCGCGAGAACCCAAATTTTGACACCGAAGAAGCCATCCGAGAGGTCGGCGTCGGCGAAGCTGTCACCTCGATGTTGCAGAAAAAAGGGGTGCCCGGCATTGTCGAGCGCACACTGATCCGTCCGCCTTCTTCACAGCTGGGCCCGATCACGAAAGCGGAACGCGCCGCGCTAATGGCCAATTCGGAAATGGCGCTGAAATACGACAAACCGATAGATCGTAACTCCGCCTATGAAATTTTACAAAAACGCGCAGATGCGGCGGCACAAGAGGCCGCGAAAGCCGAAGAAGCCGCCGAACAAGCATCCGCGCTAGAGCGTGAATTCAATGCGGCACGGCGCTATTCTGGGGCGCGGGTTGCACGGTCTACGTCCCGCAAGACATCGACACGTCGACAAACCGAAAGCTTGGGGTCAGCGGTTACAACGGCAGTCTTGAAAGAGCTAAAGGGTACCACCGGCCGCCGCATCGTGCGCGGCATTCTGGGCGGACTGTTCAAAGGGCGCTGATGCCGCACCGCCTTTGTTAAAACGGCAAAGGGGCCTTGCGGCCCCTTTATTATTTTTCGGGTATAAGCCCGCGTGGACTGAACCGCAGCACCAAAAGCAGCACAAGTCCCATTGTAAAGAGACGCATGTGGGCAGCACTTTCGATCAGATGCGCCTTGAGTGCTGACCCATCGGCCATGCCAGAGGTTATCATCTGCATCAGCCACAAGCCCATTGGTTCAACCTGCACCCAGAGGAACCAGATCAAAAAGCCCCCCAAGATCGCACCAAAGTTATTGCCGGACCCGCCCACGATCACCATCACCCACACGAGGAAAGTGAACCGCAGCGGCTGATAGGTGCCTGGTGTCAACTGTCCGTCAAGCGTGGTCATCATGGCACCGGCAATACCGCAGATCGCGGACCCCAGCACAAAGATCTGCAGATGCCGTCCCTTCACATCCTTGCCCATCGCTTCGGCCGCGACTTCGTTGTCGCGGATTGCACGCATCATGCGCCCCCACGGGCTGTGCAATGCGCGTTGTGACAAGACCAAGAGGATCACCAGAACCACCATAAATAGTCCAGCATAGCAAAGCTTTACATAGAGCGTTGATGCCGTCACCGCGTCCATGCCAAAGCCAGCTGCGCGTTCAACAAACGCAGGATCGTTTTGCAGGTCAATTTCAAACGCGGTCGGGCGTGGCAGGCCAACCACGTTTTTAACGCCGCGGGCCAGCCAGTCTTCGTTTTTGAGGATGGCGATGATAATTTCGGCAATGCCAAGGGTTGCAATCGCAAGGTAGTCAGACCGAAGCCCGAGTGCTGTCTTGCCAATGACCCAGGCGGCTGCTGCCGCGAAAAGCCCGCCCACAGGCCACGCCAGCGCAACCCACAAACCACTGTTGATGCCAAGACCGCCCAGATACCCAGTGCCCGCTGGGTTGATGGCCTCGACAGCGATCACTCCGGGATCAAACAGAGCACGGTAGATAAAGAACCCCGCAATGATCGCGCCAAGAGTTGCAAACGTACGGGGGCGACCGGGGGCCATTTTCTGGCGCATCACTACGACGCCCACAATTGTCGCCAAACCAAAAAGAAACGCACCAAGGATATTCCATCCACCGGCGGCCCATGCCCCGGGGGTCGCAGGCATGCCCATCAGCACGGCGGCCAATCCACCAAGTGCGACAAAGCCCATGATGCCGACGTTGAACAGCCCTGCAAAACCCCACTGAAGGTTCACCCCCAACGCCATAATAGCCGAAATCAGACCCATGTTGAAAATGACCAAAGCGGTGTTCCAGCTTTGCGAAAAACCGGTGTAAGCGATCATCAGACCAACCACGGCAAAAAGCGCTGTGTTTTTCAAGACAGGGTTCATACTGATTTCCCCTTGAACAGGCCAGTCGGCTTAAAGAGCAAAACGATCAACAAGATCAAGAAACTAACCGCTAATTTATAGTCAGTCGACAATAGCTGTACGAGACTGCTGGGCTCCATCCCTTCGGGGACCAGATAGGTAAGTACCTTTTTCCACGCGTAGGTCACGGTGACCTCAGAGAAGGCGATTACGAAACCGCCCGCGATCGCCCCAATGGGGTTGCCCAAGCCACCAACAATGGCGCTGGCAAAAATGGGGAGAAGCAGTTGGAAGTAAGTGAAGGGCTTGAAGGACTTATCGAGCCCATAAAGCACGCCCGCGATGGTCGCCAACCCCGCTACAATCAACCACGTGATCATCACGACACGTTCGGGGTTGATGCCAGACAGCAGCGCCAAATCTTCGTTGTCGGAATATGCACGCATGGATTTCCCGGTGCGTGTACGATTGAGGAACCAAAACAACAGCGCCACGACAACCACGGCTGTGATGACGGTGATGCCTTGGGTCGTCTTGATCGCCAATCCTTCGCGCAGGCCTGTCATTTCCCGGAATGTCCGGGCAGAGATGATAAACCGCTCCCCGTCGCTGAACCGCTGATCGTCGGGGCCAATGATAAAGCGTACAATACCGTTCATAATGAACGTCACGCCAAGGCTGACAATTACAAGTATCACCGGTTTGGCTTTTTGTTCGCGGTAAAACCGGTACACAACACGGTCCGTGGCCAGCAATAGCCCCATGCAGCCCAAGATGCCAAAGGGCAGGGCCAGCAACGCCGTGGGCAACGGCCCCAGCGAAATGCCCCAGCTTTGAAACAGCCAAGTGAACAGCACGGTGATCATCGCGCCAAAGGCCATCGTGTCGCCATGTGCAAAGTTGGAAAACCGCAAGATGCCGTAGATCAGCGTGACACCCAGCGCCCCCAGTGCCAGCTGCGCGCCGTATGCCATGCCCGGCACAATAACAAAATTGAGTAAGGCAACGATTGCGTTCAGGAAATCCATCTATTCAACCTCCCAAGAACGATTTGCGCACGTCGGGGTCTTCCAGCAGCTCTTTGCCGGTCCCGGTATATGCGTTGCGGCCTTGTACAAGAACATAGCCTTTATCTGCGATTTCAAGCGCTTGGCGCGCGTTTTGTTC
>JBGCDB010000066.1:0-8502 GCA_045104955.1 Roseobacter sp. | reverse complement strand
CGTTCAAAGGCCGGATCGAGCGTGAAGGCTGGATCGAACAGGCCAAAGAACTGGCTAAAGGCTAAGGAGAGACCAAATGGCACATAAAAAAGCAGGTGGTTCATCCCGTAACGGTCGCGACTCCGCAGGTCGCCGCCTTGGCGTGAAACTCTATGGGGGCCAAGCGGCTATCCCAGGCAACATCATCGTACGTCAGCGTGGCACAAAGTTTTGGCCGGGCGAAGGCGTTGGCATGGGTAAAGACCACACGATCTTTGCAACCGTCGACGGTGCAGTGACCTTTCACAAAGGCCTGAAAAACCGTACGTTTATTTCGGTTCTGCCGGTGGCGGAGGCCGCAGAGTAAGCCTTTCCTCAGGTGATGCATTTATAGGGGGATCGGCGATACCGCCGGTCCCCTTTTTTCTTAGATGTGCCGTCTGTTATTGCTGGGATTTGATCAATGTCCGTTGCCGTAGCCAGTTTTGCAGTCTTTGCCGCCTCGCAAGTGGGCACGCCGGGCCCTGCAAATATGGCGTTGATGGCGACAGGGGCGCGGTTTGGGTTTCGGGCTGCTTTGCCTTTCGTGGCGGGGGTGGCGTTGGGTAAACAGTTGGTGATTTGGCCGGTTGGCTATGGATTGATGGAATTGGCGGAACAAGCGCCTTGGGTGTTTCAGGCGCTGAAATACGTATCCGCTGCATACATCATCTGGCTGGCATGGAAGGTGGCCAACATGCGGTTAGGGGCGCGCCGCGAGGAAGGTGCTGCACCGGGGTTTATGGCGGGGTTGATCGTGCATCCGCTTAACCCCAAGGCTTGGGCGATGATTGTTGGTGGTTTTACCGCATTTGTCACCCCGGGAACGCCAACGTTGGAGGCGACGGCGACAATCGCTGCGGTGCTTTTGGCCTGCCAGGTCGTATTGCACCCGGTTTGGACTTTGGCTGGGGACGCAATCGCGCGGACCGTCGCGGGCACCGCGTTTGAGCCATACCTGATGTGGAGCCTTGCGGGATTAACCGTGGCTTCTGTGATGTTTGTTTTGTTCGGAGGAGGGGCATGACAATGGAAATGAAAAAGATCACGGTGCAGGCGGTGATAGAAACAGAACGCTTTGACCTGCGGCCTTTGCGTCGGTCCGATCTTGGCTTGATCGAACTTTATGGTGGTGACGAACGCGTGGCGCGGATGACAACGTCTATCCCGCATCCCGTACCCCCCGGTATGGTCGAAGCGCTGATTGCACGCTCTACTGCTGACGATCGCGACGAAGACGTATGGGCGATGGATGGGTCGAAAACTGGCGGCTCTGAATTGATGGGTGTGATCTCGCTTGAGCGTATGGACCGCGAACAATCCGAGGTCGCTTATTGGGTCGCGCCGTCAGATTGGAACACCGGGCTTGCGTCAGACGCGGTGCAGGCTTTGGTCGAGGCAAACCCGATGAACAACAAAACGATGTTCGCCAGTGTCTTTCAGGATAATCCCGCCTCGGCGCGGGTACTGACCCACTGCGGCTTTGAATATCTGGGCGACGCAGAAAGCTTTAGCGTGGCGCGCGATACAACTGTGCCCACGTGGACCTATTCGCGGAAATTGTGATTTAGGGCGCGCAAACGCCCGGCAACTTAGGACACGACCATGAAGTTTCTCGATCTGTGCAAAGTCTACATCCGGTCCGGCGCGGGCGGTGGGGGATGTGTCAGCTTTCGGCGCGAGAAATACATCGAATATGGTGGCCCTGACGGTGGTGATGGTGGCGGCGGGGGTTCTGTTTGGGCAGAGGCCGTAGAAGGGCTGAACACGCTGATTGATTTCCGCTATCAGCAGCACTTTTTTGCGAAAAATGGGCAACCTGGGATGGGGCGTCAGCGCACAGGTAAAGATGGCGATGACATCGTGTTGCGCGTGCCCGTCGGCACAGAGATATTGGACGAAGACCAAGAAACCGTGATTTGCGATCTGACCGAAGTTGGTCAACGGGTGCAATTGGCGCGCGGGGGTAATGGCGGTTTCGGCAACTTGCATTTCAAGTCCTCGACCAACCAAGCGCCGCGCCGCAGCAACCCCGGCCAAGACGGGGTTGAACGCACCCTGTGGCTGCGGCTGAAGCTGATCGCTGATGTGGGCTTGTTAGGTCTGCCGAATGCGGGCAAGTCGACATTTTTGGCGGCAACATCAAACGCGCGGCCCAAGATTGCCGATTACCCCTTTACCACGTTGCACCCGAATTTGGGTGTTGTTGGGGTTGATAACACTGAATTCGTTGTCGCTGATATTCCGGGTTTGATTGAAGGTGCCTCTGATGGACGCGGCTTGGGTGATTTGTTTCTTGGGCATGTCGAACGCTGCGCTGTGTTGTTGCATCTGGTGGATGGTACCTCGGAAACAGTTGCCGAAGACTACCTCACTATCATCGGTGAGCTTGAGGCATATGGCGGAGGGTTGGCAGAGAAACCGCGTATCACAGTTTTGAATAAAATTGATGCTTTGGATGAAGAGTCATTGGTAAGTGCCAGTAGTGAATTGAAAAATGCATCAGGTGGCGCCATCATGCTCATGTCTGGGGTGGCGCGCGACGGGGTAACTGAGGTTTTGCGCGCTTTGCGGGGGCAGATCGATGATGATCGCCTTCGTCATAAGTCCGTAGAGGAAGAAGAACCGTGGCGTCCCTAGCTCAAGCAAAACGCGTTGTCGTCAAAATTGGGTCGGCATTGCTTGTGGACCGGGTACAGGGCGGTTTGCGTGGCGATTGGCTTGTGTCGCTGGCTGAAGACGTCGCATGGCTAAAATCGGTTGGGGCGGACGTAGTGATCGTGTCATCCGGGTCCATCGCGTTAGGCCGCGGTATTTTGGGCCTGCCCACGGCTGAATTGCCCCTTGAGCAATCTCAAGCCGCTGCAGCAGTGGGGCAGATCCGACTGGCGCGCGCCTATGAAGAAGTATTGGCCCCCCATGGGATCACGACTGCGCAGGTGCTGGTCACACTGGATGACAGTGCCAACCGGCGGCGCTATCTCAATAGCCGCGCGACGCTTGAGCAATTGCTTGGCATGGGGGTGGTGCCAATCGTGAATGAAAACGACACGATTGCCACCGATGAAATACGGTTCGGGGATAATGATCGTCTGGCCGCGCAGATCGCGGTGACGGTGGGCGCGGATCAGTTGATCCTGTTGTCTGACGTAGACGGATTTTATTCGGCGAACCCCAGCATGGATGCCAAGGCGCGTCGGTTTGATGTGATTGATCATATTTCAGCCGAAATCGAAGACATGGCAGGCGATGCAGGATCGGGCCTTTCCAAAGGTGGCATGAAGACCAAAGTGATGGCCGCCAAGATCGCGACTGCTGCTGGATGTAGGATGGCAATCACAGAAGGATCCGTACGTAACCCTTTGCGCGCACTGGAGAATGGTGCGCCCGTGACATGGTTCAATGCGGATACGGACCCGCAAGCGGCGCGCAAACGGTGGATCGCTGCGATGAAGCCAAAAGGTGCATTGACCTTGGATGCTGGCGCCTTAAAAGCGCTGCGTGCTGGCAAAAGCCTCTTGCCGGCTGGTGTGTCGCAGATCAGTGGTCAGTTTGAGCGGGGCGATACTGTTGCGATCAATGACGCGACCAATCATACGGTGGGTCATGGTTTGGTACGCTACGATTCTGGTGAAACGGCCCTGATCTTGGGGCGCAAATCCCATGAGATTGAGGCGTTGTTGGGGTATCCTGCGCGCGCGGCTTTGATCCACCGTGACGATATGGCATTGTAACGGCAAAATAAGCATCATTTTTGAACAACGGGGTGCAAGGCGATGAAAGATATGGAAAATATCGCGGAAGTGATGGCAGACATGGGCGCGCGTGCCAAAGCGGCAGCAGCACAGCTTGGCTTTGCAAGCGCGAAGCGCAAGCATGCGGCCATGATCTCGGCGGCGGAACACATCTGGTCGAACCGTTTGGACATCTTGGCAGCCAACGCAAAAGATCTGGAGTATGGGCGCGAAAAAGGCCTGAGTGCTGCGATGATGGACCGTCTTGCGCTGGACGAAGACCGTTTGCGCGGGATCATTGATGGGTTGCGATCGGTCGCGGAACAGTCTGATCCGGTGGGGGAAGTCATCGCAGAATGGGATCAGCCCAGCGGTTTGCACATACAACGCGTCCGCACGCCGTTGGGCGTTGTCGGTGTGATTTATGAAAGTCGGCCCAACGTTACTGTGGATGCGGGCGCGCTGTGCCTAAAAGCGGGAAATGCCGTGATCTTACGCGGTGGATCTGAGAGTTTTCATTCTTCAGCGGCGTTGCACGCGTGTTTGGTGCAAGGGCTGCGGGATGCACAGCTTTCAGAAGACGCAATTCAGTTGGTACCCACCCGGGACCGTGCCGCTGTGAGCGAAATGCTGACTATGATCGACACCATAGATGTGATTGTGCCAAGGGGGGGCAAGGGGTTGGTCGGCTTGGTTCAGCGCGAAGCGCGCGTGCCGGTGTTTGCGCACCTTGAGGGGATCGTCCACATCTTTATCGACCGCGCTGCGGACGCACAGAAAGTCGCAGGCATCGTGATGAACGCCAAAACCCGGCGTACCGGCATTTGCGGTGCTGCCGAATGTTTGCTGATCCACCAAGACGTCTTGGATACAATTGGCCGCGACATCGTCAAAGACCTGCTGGATGCAGGAGTTGAGGTGCGCGGTGACGACCAATTGGCCCAGATTGACGGCGTGCGCGCGGCCACGGATGCAGACTGGGGTTGCGAATACCTAGATATGATCATTGCGGCGCGGGTCGTGTCAGATCTGGATGCTGCAATGGCGCATGTGCGGCAGTATGGATCAAACCATACCGATTGCATCATTACCGAAGACGCGGGCACCGCGCGCCGATTTATGGCCGAGCTTGATTCAGCGATTTTGATGCATAACGCGTCGACGCAATTTGCCGATGGCGGTGAATTTGGCATGGGCGCAGAGATTGGGATTGCGACGGGAAAAATGCACGCACGTGGCCCTGTTGGAGCGGCACAGTTGACCAGCTTTAAATACCTGGTGACAGGCGATGGGACGATCCGGTCTTAGAACCGGAGCTTGATGGTATCCGGCGCCAGTTCCGTGGTGACACGGCGCCCCATATCCAATGCAATTTGCGGCATCAATGCGAATTGTACATGCGCAGGGCGCAGATCGGCCGGGGGCGCCTTGGACGTAAGGATCGCCCAGGTGTCTTCGTCGATATTCATCTTGTCGGCACGGCCATGCAGCAACCAATGGCCATCGTCTGTGCTGATCTCAACTCGGCCCCCGTAGGGCATTGCCGTCTCGACGCATAGTAGCGCCAGAAACACCAAACGTACGTCACCGCGCGGCTGCGCATCCATGGGCCCCCAAGCGACATCCAATCGGCCTGCTTGCATAACATCTTTCAGGATCGACACGACCTCTGCGCGGCCCATCATTTGTTCGCCCGCAGCCCCAAAAGCAATGCGGAAGTAGCGGATGCGCGCGCTGGCGTTGCCTACGCTTTCCTGGATCAGATCCATTTCCGGCCCGCTTGTGCCGCCCGCCATGCCCATCAATTCCAACCCATTGTTGATTGCACCAATAGGGGATATCAGGTCGTGACAAATACGACTGCCAATCAGAGACGCGATGTTGACGTTGCTCTGGCCCATTTATGATCTCCTAGGTGAAAAAGGTAAGATGGAAGATTTAAACGCAATTCTCTCTCCCGGGATGTTGGTCCGGCACCCAGGCCGCCCTGAATGGGGCACAGGGCAGGTCCAAAGTAACGCAGGTGGCCGTGTGACGGTTAATTTCCGCGATGAAGGAAAGGTTGTCATTGATAGCGCCCGTGTTGCTCTTCTCCCGGTCTTTGATGAATGAACATCCTTTCCAAATGGTTAACGTGCACGCTTTGATTGTAAACCCGTCAATCCGCCGCGTGGTGTTTTATCTTGGGCTGATGTAGGACACTGCACAGCGAACCGCCAAAGAGCAAAAACCGAAAAATGCCAATAGAATCCGCGCCCTCCTTTGTGATCAAGCTTGCTGAAACCGCGGCAGAGCTGAAAGCTGCGCAAGAATTGCGCTACGAGGTATTTGTTGAAGAATTGGGCGGTGGTGGGGATCTCGTGGATCATGAGCAGCGGTTGGAACAAGACCGCTTTGACCCATTCTTTGATCATTTGGTCCTGCATGACGAAAGCTGTGGGCGTGTTGCTGGCGTTTACCGCGTGATGCGCCAAGATCAAGCATCGCGAGCAGGGGGCTTTTACTCAGCATCAGAGTATGACCTTCAACCGTTGCTGGCATCGGGGCGCTCAATTCTGGAGTTGGGGCGATCTTGTTTGCATCGCGACTATCGTGGTGGGATGGGGATGTACCACTTATGGAGTGGGTTGGCCGAATATATCGCGCGACATGAAATTGAGGTTCTGTTTGGTGTCGCAAGTTTCCATGGGACGGACATCGCCAGCTTAGCCGGACCGTTGTCGTTGCTGCATCACCGTCATCTCGCCCCACAAGAGTTGCGCGTGACAGCGCGCGCTGATGCCTTCCAGCGGATGGATCTGATCGCCGAGGCAGATTTAGACCGGCGGGCCGCGATGCAAGGGGTGCCATCGCTCATCAAAGCGTACCTGCGATTGGGCGGATTTGTCGGGCAGGGCGCCTTCATTGATCATGCGTTTAATACCACCGATGTATGTCTGATCTTGGATACAGCGAAAATGAACCAGCGGCAGGCGCGCCTTTATCAAGGAGCAACAGAATGAGCGCCACCTGGTACGGCGCGCCGCCTCCAGACTTTCGGACGTTGACGGCATGGGATTATGCGCGCGCAATCCTGCGTGGGGTCCCGTTAGCGGTTTTGGTCTTTGGCGGGTTGGCTGTGCTGATGCTGATCCGACTGATAGAGCGGCCTCTATGCGGTGCGTCGCGTCCCGTTACGCCTTTTATCACCGTTTTTGTGTGCAAACTGGCATTACGCATATTGGGGATTTGCCTATCAGTTGCCGGCTCGCCATTGCGCGGGCAGGGCGCGGTTGTCGCGAACCATGCGTCTTGGCTGGATATATTTGTGCTAAATGCTGTCAAACGGTTGTATTTTGTTTCTAAGTCCGAGGTGGCCGGTTGGCCGGGGATCGGATGGCTTGCGCGGGCAACAGGAACAGTATTCATTCAGCGGGACCGGGCGCAAGCTGCCTCACAAGCGCAAGTGTTTCAACAGCGTTTGGCCGCCGGGCATAAACTATTGTTCTTTCCCGAAGGGACCAGCAGCGACGGGCGTCGCGTTCTGCCGTTTAAATCCACGCTCTTTGCTGCGTTTTTCACACCTGAACTGCGAGATGTTCTTTCGGTGCAGCCAGCAACAGTGAATTATACCGCACCAGATGGTCTGGATGCGCGGTTTTTTGGATGGTGGGGCGATATGGATTTCGGCCCGCACTTTCTACAAGTGCTCGCAGCCCCGTCGGGCGGGCAGGTTCACGTCACCTATCACGCACCCTTGAAGGTATCCGCGTTTGACGATCGCAAGGCCTTATCTGCAGCCTGCGAGACAGCCGTGCGGTCAGGTTTCACGAAGGGTCAGTGAAAGAATGCCTCTTCGGTGACCATTTCCAAACCATCGCTGTCGGGTCCCCATTCCATCATCAGACACGAAGTGCCTTTGCGCTGAAAAAAAGTGGCTTGCAGCGGATAGTACCCGGCTTGGGGCACATCGACGTCAATTTCACCCGAATAGCCGCAGGCGTGAACGCCGTCATAAAACGCAACTTCTTGCCCGCCAATAAAAAGCTGCAACCCATCATTGTTCAGAAAATCGAGTGTATAGGTGCCCGCCGCGTCAAATTTGATATAGCCCGAGATGTCTGCGGCAATCTTTTCCGATTTGCCCGACGTCATGACCTTGCCGTCCACATCCTCATAAACCAATCCTAAGATCGGCGCGCCGGGTTGGCCTTTCCTTTCCAGCAATTTACCGGCGTCCTCAACTGTGCGCACATTGCTTGGGATTGGTACGTAAGACACAGCCAGCCCCGCCGACAAATCCCCGGCAGATGGCTGCGGGTCCGCCGGTGACAGGGTCACGGCTTGGGCCCAGACGGATGCAGGCAAAACCAACGTCGTAGACAGCAAAGCCGCGGCAAATTTCTTTTTCATGACAACTCCCAGTTTTTCTGATGCGCTATTTTTAGGGGCGCAATTTAATTTACTTTAGAATAGCCTCTGTGATCTGTGCAAGGGCGCGGGCAGCACCGCTGCGCAAGGTCACATGAACGTGCAATTCTTTGCTTGCAGGATGCGTCCGCCTATCCTATACGCCACGCACTGAAACCCGCAGGCGGGGTTTGGGCTATTGGGGGAGACATCCCCAAAAGTCCGCCGGTTGGCAGAAAACTGTCATGCCCCCGCCGAGGATAAAACCGGAAAGGTATAACGACATGGCTCTTCCAGAGTTCACCATGCGCCAATTGCTTGAAGCAGGCGTACACTTCGGCCACCAAACGCAGCGTTGGAA
>JBGCDB010000065.1:0-13149 GCA_045104955.1 Roseobacter sp. | reverse complement strand
CGCGCGGACGCGTCGCCAATCATACTGATAAACGCGAACGCATGCTGTGGCATTTGAAACCCTATGGCCAACATACCAAGCGCACCTATTTTCCAAGAAAATAGCAACACTGAAAAGGCTTGATAGTGGCGGAGCGACAGGGATTCGAACCCTGGAGACGGTCTCCCGCCTACACACTTTCCAGGCGTGCGCCTTCGACCACTCGGCCACCGCTCCGTTCGGGCGGTGTAACGCGCGAGGGCTATCGTTTGCAAGAGGCAAAATGCGCCACTGCACAATCAACTGTCAGTCATCAAGATGCAGATAGACGCGCCGGTTCATTCGACCTTTTTTCTCAACCTTGCCCAACCGCAATTTGCCAATTTCAGACAGCCGCGCGACGTGGGTCCCACCACAGGGCTGCAGATCAATTGGTGCGGCTTCATCCCCGATGCGGATCAGGCGAATGCGTCCTGATCCACGCGGCGGCTGAACCGACATCGTCTTGACCAATTCGGGCTGCGCATCAAGCTCGGCGTCTGTTATCCAGCTTTCATAGGTCGCGGCATCCGTCGCAATCATCTCGTTCAGCGCAGCGGTGATCGCCTCTTTGTCTTCGGGTGGGTTTTCCATATTGAAATCCAACCGCCCCTTGCCGTCGCTGATAGACCCACCCGTCACGCCAAAGGGGATCACAACAGATAAAAGGTGCAACGCTGTATGAACGCGCATCAGGCTATATCGCCTGTCCCAGTCAAGGTGCTGCATCACTGTTTGGCCAACGCCCGGCAGGTCTGATCCGGCTTGCGGCACCAGCACGACCGTATCCTGTGGTCCTTTGACGGCGGTTGCGATCACTGTACTGCCGCCTTCCCAGTCAAGTCGGCCACTATCGCCGGGCTGACCGCCACCTGTCGGGTAAAACACAGATGCGTCGACAACGATGCCGCCCTCTTCGGTCAGACCCGTTACAGTGGCGGCGGCTTGTTTCAAATAGGCATCCGCGCGGAACAAAGGCTGTGTGGTCATTCCTCGATCTCTTTCAGGGTCTCTGGGTTCCGCAGCCAAACATCTCGCTGGGCAAAGGGCACTTCGATCCCCTCTTCGGCAAAACGCTCAGCGATTTGGTGGTTCACCTCATCCTTTACGACCATGATCCAATTCACGTCCCGCAAGAACATTCGTATGTCGAATTCAAGTGCATCCGCACCAAAGTTATTAAAGATCACCGTCGGTTCGGGATTGCCCAAAACCATCGGCTGACGCTTGGCAATTTCCAACAATATCGCAGAGACACGGCGCGTGTTGGTCCCGTAGGCTACCCCAATCGACATCGTCAAACGCCCGACCGTATTGCCACGCGTATAATTGGTCACTGTGCCCGCCACCAGATCCGCGTTGGGGACGATCACGTCGGTTTTGTCGAATGTCTCGATCCGGGTGGAACGTACGGAGATATTGCGCACGTATCCCATCTGCCCGCCGACTTCGATCCAGTCACCTTCGGATATTGGGCGCCCAATCAACAGGATAATCCCCGAAACGAAGTTTTCGACAATCGTGCGCAGACCAAAACCGATACCAACAGATAACGCACCAGCAACAATCGCCAGCGATGACAGGTCAATCCCAGCCCCTGTTATCGCCAATAGAGCCGCAAGAAAAATGCCCACATACCCAAGCCCGGACACCAGCGCATTCTGGCCACCAATATCAATGCGGGTTTTAGGCAGCACATTCACCCGCAGGGTGCTTTGCAACATGCGGGTGGCCCCATAGCCAATGCCGAATATCACCGCAAAAGTCAGGAAATCTGAAGGCGAAATGCGCGTATCACCTACCGCAAAGCCCCGGCTGAACATCGCCCAAAGCTCGGTCAGGTCGGTGACGCGCGCGCCCCAGATCAGCGCAAGGATCGGCAAGCTTAGCAAGACCAGCATAAAACCGGTCAAGGCGGGGATCAACGCATCACGCCCTTCAGCGCCCTGCCCCGTGATCAACCCATAAACATCTGCAAAAAACCGTTGCAGCGTCATCGTCAACCCAAGGACAGCCGCACTGGCGACCGTTGGGTACAACAAGGCGTTGCCTGCCTCAAAATAGCCGATGGCCGTCATAACCGGGGCCACAAGGCCCACTACAACCATGGCTGTACCTGCAAAGCGCACCACGCGTGCGATACTGGCCCCACGCGTTGGTTCTTCTGATAGCTCGTCCGTCTCTATGCGGTAATTGCGCAACATCAGGCCAAGCCCAACCAGCGCCAGCCCCATCACTACGACAATCGGAAAGGTGAGCACAGCCAGCGTTGCAGGGCCCACATCATCCAGACTGACCAACAGCTCAAGCACACCGCGCAGAACAAACGCAACTGACAGAACCAAAACATAAAACCGCGCCTGTCGCCGGCAGTCGTCAGAAAGCGGCACCAGTGCCTCTTCTGCATCGCGCGCAAACAGCCGCTCTGCCAGCCACCGAAACCCAAGCAAAAGCGCACCCCAATAAGGGATCGCTTCTAGGATTTGGTCGATCCGAAGCCCCATCAACCCCGTCACGCGGATCGCACTGGTGAGGATCAGCAAACCCACCAGCGGAAGGATAATCCGGAAAAGCGATACTACGAACCGCCACACACCGCTGCCGCGACCGCCCCACGTGCGCAAATAACTCAGCGCCTTGCCTGCCCACCTGCGCCCACGCACAATAAACGCAGCCGCGACAACCAGCATAACAATAACCAAAGGCAGGTTTTCACGCAGTTGTCGCTGGCGATCCGGATCAGACAGCGCACGCGTTTCTGCACCAACATCGGTGAAAACCAACATCAAATCTGACAAGGCCTGGGACCAATGCGCAGGGTTCAGGGGCGACGGACCCAAAGACAACAGGCGTCGGGCTTGCCGTTCGCGGATAATGGTATCGATCTCGCCCACCAGCCCATCGGCCCGCAAAAACGCCTCTTCTGCTACTTGCACGGGCGCTTGCAGGTTCTGCAACTGACTTGTGAGCTCCGCCCGCCGCTCTGCGACTTCGCGTGGTTCTGCGTCCTCTTCGGGTTTTGGCCCCAAGGCTGCAAGCTGATCCCTCAGCGTTGCAATCCGCGGTGCATTCAGTGCCCGTGCCGCATTGAACTGAGATCTGAATTCCGCAACGCTTTGCCTCAGCAACTCAAGTTGGTCGTTGCCTGCATTTTCCCGGTCTGTGGCGCGTTCGGCAACGGCGGCCAAATCTTCCCATGCGTCGTAATCCGGGATACCGTCATTGGCTGTCTGCGCGGCTGCTATTGGTGCCAACGCCAGAAAGACCAAACAACTTAGGTATGCCAGCAGGCGTTTCATACGTCTTCAAACACACCGGGGATACTGGCGGGCGCTTGGTCCAGCCAATCCGGCGTTGGCAGACCCTTTTCGCGCAGGAATTCCACGTTAAACAGCTTTGATTGATAGCGCGTTCCGAAATCGCACAGGATGGTGACAATCGTGTGCCCCGGCCCCATATCTTTCGCCATCCGCATGGCCCCTGCGATGTTGATGCCTGATGAACCACCTAGACACAGACCTTCGTGCTGCAAGAGGTCAAAGACGATGGGCAAGGCTTCTGCATCGTGGATATTGTAGCAGTAGTCGGGCGTAAACCCTTCGAGGTTCTTGGTAATGCGGATTTGCCCGATCCCTTCGTTGATCGAAGACCCCTCGGACATTTTCAGCTCGCCGTGCGCGTAATGGTTATACAGCGACGCGCCATCGGGGTCCGCAAGGCCGATCTTGACGCCTTTGGGTTTCAGCGCCTCGGAAACACCTGCCAAAGTTCCGCCAGAACCCACTGCACAGATAAATCCATCTACTTTACCTGCTGTCTGTTCCCAGATTTCGGGTCCTGTGCCTTCGATATGGGCTTGGCGGTTGGCGACATTGTCAAACTGATTGGCCCAAATCACGCCTTCGTTTGTGGTGCGGGCCAGTTCTTTTGCCAGCCGCTCTGAATAGCGCACAAAGTTGTTGGGATTGCGGTAGGGCGCTGCGGGGACCTGCACCAGTTCAGCGCCAGCCAGTCGCAACATGTCTTTCTTTTCCTGACTTTGCGTCTCGGGGATGACAATGACGGTCTTGAAACCCATCGACGCGCCGACCAACGCCAAACCAATGCCGGTATTGCCCGCGGTGCCTTCGACGATTGTGCCGCCGGGTTTTAACTGCCCCTTGGCAATCGCGTCCCTGATAATGAACAGCGCCGCGCGGTCTTTGACGGACTGGCCCGGGTTCATGAATTCTGCCTTACCAAGGATTTCGCAGCCGGTGGCCTCGCTCGCGGCCTTCAGCCGGATCAAAGGTGTATTGCCAATGGCCTGTTCAAGATCTTTTGCGACACGCATGCGCCTGTCCCCTCAATATGTGCTTTCCCATACCTCTATCGGGGTGCTTGAGGGACCTCAAGCCATTGGCGAAATTGATGGTGCGTTGCTGCGCCTATACAGGGCGTTTGAACTCTGGATCGGCGCACAGGCTTGCACGGTGCCGAGCCAGCCAATACGTCGCCATGACCAATGGCGCATTGGCGATTTCCTGGCGATCGCACATGGCAAGCAAGTCGTCCAACGTAAATACATGCGACCGGATGTCTTCGTCTTCACTCTCTAGCCCGCCAAGGCCCGCAGCATCATCGGGCAAATCTGCAGCGCCGACGTAAATATAGTAAAATTCGGTCGAGTTGCCGGGGGAGCAGTAGGTTTCGGCCACAGCTTCCATCGTGCCCAACTGCAGGCCCGCTTCCTCTTGTGCCTCGCGCCGTGCCGCGGCTTCAGGGGCCTCTCCCGGGTCTAATCGTCCTGCGATCGGTTCCAGTTGCCACAGAGCCTTGTCGCCGCGTGCCAAGGGGCCCATGCGCATTTGCTCGACCAGCAACACGCGGTCGCGCACGGGGTCATAGGGCAGCACCAAGGTGGCATCCGGCGCGTGGAACACTGCTCGTAAGACGGTTGGCGTCATCGCGCCGTCAAAGCGGGCATGGCGCAGCTCGATCTCATCGAGTGCAAAGTAGTTGGCATAAACGCGGCGGTGTGCCGATATCTCTACCGCACCATCAAGCGTGCCCGCACCATGGCGGCTGTTTTGCGCATTCAGGCGCGACCACGCCCGCGCACGGATCATCCCAAACATCTGTGCGATATCTTTGGCGGGCTTTGTCCCTTTGTACGACATCACTTCGCGCGCGGCCAGAACGCTCAGCGCGCCCCATACGGCCACCCAGCCATCCAAATCCCACGGCGTATCTGTCGCCGCTTGGGCATCCGGCGGCATGTAGGCTTGCGCCGTGTCACCCGCAGCAGTTGTCACCGGGGCCAGTTGATACCCAAAAGCACCTTCGTAATAGTCCAGACAGGCAAAATCATGCGCGGTCAGCCCCGTGACCAGCATTCCCTCTGCCGCGGACGTCTTCTTTGGTCTTATGGTGGGAAACGGGCCTTCTTGCGCGGCAAAGACGCAAAAGCCCGGCACGGCCGCCGGGCTAAAGGTCAGGTGTGAAACGTCGCCAATGACTGCCTCAAACAGAGGTAAATGGCGGAGCGTTCCAAAAATGAAAAGGGCTGTCATACCCGCGTGTTAGCGGTTATCTCCACGTGCGCCAAGCGTATTCTGTCGCCAGACCGGCCAGAACACCACCCATCGCCAAAATCAACAATACAGAAGGGTCCAGCAAGATAAGCGCGTATTCCGCCATGAACTGAAAGATCGCCGCCAACGCCACGAATGCGCCATTGTACCAATTGTCCATGGCCCGGTCGAACATCTGATAGCATGAATGGATAAACAGCCCCCAAAGGACCAGCATCAATGCGCCGCCAAGGCCATTGTTAATCGCCGCCGTAATCCCACGTCCTGCGCGCTTGCCCATGACCATCCAGCCTGTCGCAATGCCCAAAATAGTATTCACATAGACAAAACTGCCAAAGTCGGTGCTTTCCGGCATCAACGGCATGATCTGAAACGAGACAGAATAAGCCACACACCCGATTAAAAGGGCGGCTATTAGTTTCGCTGCGTCTGGCATGACAACATCCTCATGGTCTACGGTCGCTACAAGCCGGAGTCCTGCCTTTTCGCCCCGACTAAACAGGGCATAATTTCTTGTCATGACACAATCACGTTCGATTTGCGGCATTTTGAAGGAATTTGGGTTAGATCGGCCGCTTCACCGTGATTTGCGTCACATCGCAATTCGATGTCTCAAAAGCTGCGGCACAGGACGTCAAATAGTAATTCCACATCCGTCGAAAGCGATCATCAAAGCCCATTGCGCTGACTTTGTCCCATTTGTCGTTGAAGGTTTCATGCCAGCGCTTCAGCGTGACCGCATAGCTTTGGCCAAACTCTACCGATTTTTCGACACCAAGACCCGCGCGCGTGACCTGATCACGCAGGGCGGTCGGGCTGGGCAACATGCCCCCCGGAAATATGTATTTCTGGATAAAGTCCACATCATTGCGATACGCCTCCCAACGATGATCGGGCACCGTGATGATCTGCAAAGTAGCCGATTTCCCAGGCTTGAGGCGTTCTTTGACCTTGTTAAAAAACACCGGCCAGTATTTTTCGCCAACGGCTTCGAACATCTCGATGCTAGCGATCCCATCATAAAGACCTGTTTCATCGCGGTAGTCTTGCAGTTTAAAGCTGACTTGATCCGACAGGCCCGCTTTTTCAATCCGGTCGGTGGCGTATTTGAACTGTTCTTCCGAAATCGTCAGGCAAGTTACCTTTAGACCCCGTTCCTTGGCCGCATATTCAGCAAAGCCACCCCAGCCGCAGCCGATCTCTAGAATATGATCACCAGGCTGGGCGCCCATCTCATCCACCATCAGCCTGTATTTTGCAGTCTGCGCCGCCTCAAGGCTCTCTTGCCCGGATTCAAATAACGCCGATGAATAGGTCATCGTGTCATCCAACCATAAGCCGTAAAAGTCATTGCCCAGATCATAATGATAGCTGATGTTCTTGCGCGCTTGCGATTTGTGGTTGCGTTGTAGCCAAAACCGCAGCTTTTCGAACATCTGCACCAGCTTTTGTCCCGGATAGCTGTTGTACAGGTCCTCATTGTCGGTGTTCACCAGATCCATAAAGGATTGCAGATCAGGCGTGGACCACCAGCCGTCCATGTAGGCCTCTGAAAAGCCCACGTACCCATCCCTGATCAGCCGCGCAAAAAGATCGTCGTTGTGCACCGCCAACACTGCGATCGGTCCGGGCGCGGCGCCCTTGGCCGAAAAGACCCGGCCATCTGGCAAGGTAATGTCTAACCGGCCAGCATGAATTTTCTGCGCCATGTGGAACGTTTGCGCAAAATAACGTGGCAGGTTGGATTGGCCATCTGTGGACGTCAGGATCATAAGAGGGAGGCTCGTTTCATTAATTGTTTGTTAACCGTAAGGTAGGACAGAGTTAGCGCGGGGATCAAGACTTTCAAAACCCGCGATTTTCATAAGCTTCAAGCGCAATTTTGCGCCCAGCATCCGCGGCCACAACCGGAGCGGGATAAGCAGCGGATGCATGCAAATCCCACTGACGCGGGATTGCCTCAAAATAGGCGAGCGCCGTTTCAGTGGGTTTGGCGCGCCCCTCAGCGATCCAGCGTTTGACATAGGCGCGGTCTTTGTCGAATTTATCAAGCTGTGTCACTGGGTTGAAGACGCGAAAATAGGGTGTCGCATCCGGGCCTGAGCCTGCAGACCACTGCCAGCCCATCGCGTTACTGGCGGGGTCCCAGTCGATCAGGCAATCCTCAAACCACTTTAACCCGATCTTCCAATGGGTCAGCAGATGTTTGGTCAGGTAGCTTGCGACGATCATACGGCCGCGGTTGTGCATCCGCCCTGTCACGTATAGCTCGCGCATCGCAGCATCGACAAATTGGATGCCTGTGCGCCCTTGCTTCCAGCGCAACACCGCTTCGCTATCTTCATCAGTATGCCACGGAAAAGAATCCCAATCAGGTTTCCAATTGCCATCCAGCAGACGCGGCGTGTGATGCATCAGATGGTAGGCAAATTCGCGCCAGACAAGCTCTTTCAAGAACGTCTCGGCCCCGGGCTTGCCCTCCGCACGCGCACGCACCCCTGCGTGCCAGCACTGGTGGGGGCTGATCTCTCCCAAGCTCAGGTTTTCAGACAGGCCCGACGTGCCATCCACGGCGGGCAAATCCCGCGTGGTGTCATAGCGTGCCACTATTGTGTCGATAAAGCTGGCCAAACGGTCCAAGGCGGCCTCTTGGCCCAATCGAACATAAGGGCGCACCACATCCGCGCCACGGTCCATTGCGGCACCTAAATTCCAGTCGGCAAGCGTATCGCTTGCTGGCCAATCAGCGGGTGCAGCCAGCGTCGATGGTGCGGGCAAAGGGGCATCTACATCACGGGTTTTGACCATGTTCCAAAATGGGGTGTAGACCTTGTAAAAACCGCCTGTCTTTGTCTCTACCGTCCAGGGTTCGAACATCAGATGCCCCCCGAACGACCGAGCCTCAATCCCGGCTTCTTTCAGCGTAGTTTTTACCTCAGCGTCGCGCGCCGTCGCAGCCGGATCATAAAGGCGCGACCAATAAACGGCCCCTGCCCCGGTGTCTTGGATAATCTGTTGCAAGCTCTCCAACGCAGCACCTCGGCGCAAGATCAACCGCGATCCGATCTTTTCCAATGCCGCCGCAAAGCATTCCAGACCGAGCCCCAAGCGCCATTTGGGGGCAGCCCCCAAGCTTTCGACTTGATCATCACAAATAAACGCAGCAACCACGGGTCGCCCTGTCGCTGCCGCCGCATGAAGTGCCGGATGATCGCCAAGCCGCAGATCACGCCGAAACCAAACAAGTATTGGAGAGTTGCTCACACCGGTGCCCCGTTTATATCTTTGACAAGTTTACGTTTCACGGCGCGGATCGGATCAATAACACGGCCCTTACAAAACCGCATCAAGCGCGGTGATCAACTGGTCTATTTCAGCGCGGGTCGTGTAGTGGGTAAAGCTTAGCCGCAGTACGCCCTTGGCTGCATCCACCCCCATAGCCGTCAGCGGGCGACCTGCGTAAAAATCCCCGCCGTCTGCCATGATATTATGGTCCAACAGGTCCTTTGCTGCGTCCTGACCCGGTCGGTCCAGTGCCAAAGCCACGGTGGGCGCCCGAATTGCAGCGTCCGCCGGGCCGATAAGCCTGACGGCATTGCGCGCAGCGACGGCGTCCAACAAGGGTTGCAAAAGCGCCTGCTCATGGCTGCGCATCATATCATGCACCGCATGGCCCCGCGCCAGTGGCGTCGCATCCCCCCCAACGTGATGATCATAAAGCGCATCGATGTAATCTGCCATGCCCGCACAAGCTGCAACCTGAGCATGATCAGGCCCAGCCGGGGTGAACCGTTTGTACAGCGTGTCACCGTTAAAGCTGTGGCCTTGGTTCGGCAACAGGTTTCCCAATGTGCGGCGGATCACCATGATGCCTTGATGCGGCCCATAGGTTTTATAGGCCGAGAACAGATAAATATCCGGCCCCAGCGCGCCCACATCCGCGAATCCATGCGGCGCATAGGATACCCCGTCGACGCAGGTAAACGCGCCCGCCGCATGCGCCAGTGCGGTGATCTCTGTCACCGGGTTGATTTCCCCCACCACGTTCGAGCAATGGGGAAAACACACCAGCCGCACCCGTTCATCCAACAGGTTCTCAAGGTCTTCGGGGTTCAAATGCCCGGTCTGTGGATCAATCTGCCATTCGCGGATCTCGATGCCCCGGTCTGCCAGCCGCCGCCATGGGCCGCTGTTGGCCTCGTGGTCTTGATTGGTGACCACGATTGCCTCGCCCGGTGCCATCATCTCGGCAAAGGCCTGCGCCAACACATAGGTGTTTTGCGTGGTCGACGGCCCAAAGCTCAGCTCATCCGTGTCGACACCCAAGATCCCAGCCATGCGGACCCGCGCCTCGTCCATCTCAGCCCCGCCTTGGGTGCTGGCATCGGCGGGCCCGTAGGGCTGCATCTTGCGCTCAGTATAAAATCGCGTCAGCCGGTCGATGACCTGCCCGCATGCATATGACCCGCCCGCATTTTCAAAGAAGGCTTTACCCTGCAAACCCGGCACATCAAAGGCTGGGAACTGGGCGCGAATAAAATCAGTATCAAGTGTCATACCGCTAGTTTGTCCGACCACCCCGCGGCGTCAAGGCCCCATGCGGGTTCCGCAGGGTCAGCCGCATAGAAAAAGGGCCGCAGCAGATGCCACGGCCCCCTTGATGTATGGACAGGTGCCCTATTCGGCCGGCGCCATCATTTCATCATCGTCCTCTGAAACATGCGTTGTTGCCAGACCCTGCTGTTCACGTTTGCCATCGCGCCAGATCGCTTTGACAAGTGCAATGCCCATCAAAACCATCACAAGGCTGAACGGCAGCGCCCCGATCACCATCGCGGTTTGGATCGCGCCCAAACCGCCCGCGATGATCAAGCCACCGACCACGAACGCAAGTGCCGCACCCCAGAACAGGATGTGAGGACGCGCTTTAGGGCCTTCGTCGCCTGCCGCATTGATCGTGTTGATGATCAGCACAGCACTGTCTGCTGATGTTACAAGATAGGTCAGCAGCAAGATCACGACAATCACCGACATCACGTAGGCCATTGTATCGCTCAGCATCACGGCCAACATCGCAAAGAGCTGGTCAGACTGACCAACACCCGTGATCGCGCCATTGGCATCACCGTTCAGTTCCAGATCGATGGCCGTTCCACCAACCAGTGCGAACCAGACAAAGCACATCACCGCAGGGATGATCATCGCCCCAAGCACATATTCGCGGATCGTACGACCTTTGGAAATACGCGCAAGAAAGACGCCTACGAAGGGCGCGAATGCAATCCACCATGCCCAGTAGAAGATCGTCCATGCACCCTGCCAACCGGACAGACGGCTGTCTGTAGCGGCGGCATAGGCGCCTGCGATATCAGCGGGCGGCAAGGCCGCGGCCGCGGCGGGCAACCCTTCAGAGAAGCTTGCTAATGTGCCCCATGGGCTTGTGGCCGAACCGTAAACCGCCGCGAGATCTTCAGCAGACAAGGCTTGGATCGATGCCGGTGCATTCGCGGCAAAGGCCGCTTCTCCGACAGGGGTCCAAACTGTAAAGATATTGCCGGGGATCGAGATCAGATAATCCCACATACCGATAAACAGCGTGGACAGGCCAAAGAAGGTCGAGCCAAAGATCAAGAAGAAGGCAAGGATGAAGAAGCTCAGCCCCATGTTGATGTTACTCAGCCACTTGATACCTTTGCCAACGCCCGACAGCGCCGACAGTGTCGAAGCCCCCATGATAACGACAAGTGCGACGACGATACCTGCCGTCGAGGAACTGATCGTGCCGTCCGCCGCAGTGGTTTGCAGCCAATCCCCAACGCCGATCCGCACAAGGCCCGCGATGAATTGCTCAACACCAAAGCCCAAGGTCTGGGACACGCCCAGCACGGTTGCAACAACCGCAACGATATCAACAACGTGGCCAATCGGGCCTGAAAGCGTCTTGCCAAACAGCGGCGTCAACGCCGATCGGATCGTCAGGGGCAAGCCACGGCGATACGAGAAAAACGCAAGCGCCAGTCCAACAATCGCATAAGAGGCCCAAGCCGCCAAACCCCAGTGGGTAAACGACCAGATATAGGCGTCCCGTACGTTTCCGGCGGTACTGCCTTCGGTTACCCCTTGGATGGTCGCGGGGTTTGCACCGTAGTGATACAGCGGCTCGGCCGTGGCAAAGGTCAGCATCCCGATGCCGATCCCAGCGCCGAACATCATCGAGAACCACGAAAAGTTCGAAAATTCAGGTTTGTCGGATTCAAGCCCCAGTTTCAATCGCCCCGCAGCCGGCCAAAGCGCCAGCACGAAACATAAGATCACAAAGAACGCCATCACATAGACGTACCAATAGCTGAAGGTCGCCAAAATGATGGTGTTCAGACCGCCCAATACAGTCGCGGCTTGATCTGGAAACGCGATGGCCCAAAGGATCAAACCGCCGACCAAAAGCTTGGCCGTAATGGTCACGTCTTTTGTGAACCCTCGATAGAATCCGGAGGCTGCCGTTTTAATCGGCAACTCCGTGATGGGTGGTTTTATTGACATATTTCTGTTCCCTGTTGTTTTTTTGTTTTCGAAGGCTACACCGGCTGAGTTTATAGCTTCGTGATTTTACGACCGACCATCAACGCGCAGCGGCACGGATCGGTATCTTGTCGGCGACCCTCCTTTCGGATCGGGAGGCCCTGCGTTTGGGCCTGACCGGCTTTCCTCTGTTTTTAAGATGCACAAATTTTGCTATGCTGTCACGGTGTTTGGCCAAAAAAACAGCAAATAAATAGCCAAAACGGCTCGCGACGGCAGACTGACGAAGCTCCCGGACGATACGCGCTCGCATGCTGTGCAACAGATGGGTGAAAAAACGCCCGCACTGCGTATCAGATCAACGCACTGTTAAGCGGAGTGTGCCCCTAACCGCGACCTAAAGGGCGGCCGCGATCCGATCTGCATGGGCTTTGATCGCATCCATATCCCCCATCTGCCCGGCGGGACGCATCGCAAGCCCCGCATGGCGCGGATGAATATGAAAGTGCAAATGAAAAACCTCTTGCCCGCCCGCCGTCTCATTGAACTGCTGTAGGGTAATGCCATCAGCGTCAAAGGCTGTTTTGGCGGCGTTTGCGACCTTTTTGACGGTCGCCATCACAGCGGCCAATTGCGCGTCGCTTGCGTCCAGCACATTTCGGCATGGGGTTTTGGGGATCACCAAACAATGGCCATCCGTGCGCGGCATGATATCCATAAAGCACAAGGTATGATCGTCTTCATAGACCTTGAACGACGGGATCTCGCCGCGCAGAATTTTGGCAAATATGTTCTGGTCGTCGTAGGCGGTCATGTGGGTCTCCGAATGCTATCTGGGACCCACATTACCGGTTCACGCGTTGACGTCTACCACGACGCGGCCTTTTACCTGACCTTTGAGGATATCACGCCCCAGTTGCGGCAGGTCAGACAGCACGGCAGGCTGCACCATACTGTCCAATTTATCCATCGGCAGATCGCGTGCGATACGTTCCCACGCGCGCAACCGATTGTCATAAGGTTGCATGACGCTGTCGAT
>JBGCDB010000064.1:0-7818 GCA_045104955.1 Roseobacter sp. | reverse complement strand
GGTTGCCCTTTTCACACCTCCCTGTTGGACTTGGCCGAGCTTCGCGCTCGGCCTTTTTTTTGGGCCACCCCTTGGGCGATTTGCGCCATCTGCCCCTTCCCCCCAAGCCCGCTGACCTGTAAGAGAGCGTCACGTTTTGCCAGCCGGGGGACACAAGGCATATGCAAGAGCCTGCCATCACACCAGACCTGATCGCCAGCCACGGGCTTAGTCCCGATGAATATGACCGTATCCTTGAGATCGTCGGCCGCGAACCTTCGTTCACAGAACTGGGGATATTCTCGGCGATGTGGAACGAACACTGCTCTTATAAATCCTCCAAGAAGTGGTTGCGCACTTTGCCCACAGACGGCCCGCAAGTCATTTGCGGCCCGGGCGAAAACGCAGGCGTCGTTGATATTGGCGACGGGCAGGCTGTGGTCTTCAAAATGGAAAGCCACAACCACCCCTCGTACATTGAACCCTATCAGGGGGCAGCCACGGGTGTGGGCGGCATTTTGCGCGACGTGTTTACTATGGGTGCCCGCCCGATTGCAGCGATGAACAGCCTCAGCTTTGGGGAGCCCTCACATCCAAAAACGCGCCGGCTGGTGAATGGCGTTGTGGAAGGCATTGGTGGCTACGGCAACTGCTTTGGTGTGCCAACGGTCGGGGGCGAAGTGCGCTTTGACCCTGCTTATAACGGCAACTGCTTGGTCAATGCTTTTGCAGCCGGTCTCGCGGATGCGGATAAGATTTTCTATTCGGCAGCGTCTGGTGTCGGCATGCCAGTTGTTTATCTGGGTGCCAAGACGGGCCGGGACGGCGTGGGTGGGGCCACCATGGCGTCAGCAGAGTTTGACGACACGATTGAAGAAAAGCGCCCCACTGTGCAGGTCGGCGACCCTTTCACTGAAAAGCGCCTGATGGAGGCCACGCTAGAGCTGATGCAAACCGGTGCTGTCATCTCGATCCAGGATATGGGAGCGGCTGGCCTGACATGTTCAGCGGTCGAAATGGGCGACAAGGGTGGCCTTGGCGTGCGTCTAGATCTGGAACGCGTGCCTGTGCGCGAAGAAGCCATGACCGCCTATGAAATGATGCTGTCAGAAAGCCAAGAGCGGATGTTGATGGTCCTGCGCCCCGAACTTGAGGCCGAAGCCAAAGCCGTGTTCGATAAATGGGACCTCGATTTCGCCATTGTCGGTGAAACGATTGCAGAAGACCGGTTTTTGATCTGCCTGAACGGGGAAACCAAAGCCGATCTGCCGCTCTCCAAGCTGGCATCAACCGCGCCGGAATATGACCGCCCGTGGGTGGAATCTCCTGCAGCCGAGCCTTTGGCAGAAGTGCCCGATGTGGAACCGATTGACGGGTTGCGGGCGTTGCTGTCCAGCCCGAACTATGCGGCCAAGGAATGGGTTTATAGCCAGTATGACACGATGGTCATGGCAGATACTGTGCGCATTCCCGGTATTGGCGCAGGCATTGTCCGTGTGCACGGCACCGACAAAGCTTTGGCTTTTACCTCAGACGTTACACCGCGCTATGTCAAAGCCAACCCGGTCGAAGGCGGCAAACAGGCGGTGGCCGAAGCCTACCGTAATTTATCCGCGGTCGGGGCCAAACCACTGGCAACAACAGACAACCTGAATTTCGGCAACCCTGAAAAGCCACAGATCATGGGCCAGTTCGTTGGGGCCATCAAAGGCATCGGCGAGGCGGTCGCCGCATTGGACATGCCGATCGTGTCGGGCAATGTCTCGCTTTATAATGAGACGGATGGTGCTGCCATTCTGCCGACGCCAACAATTGGCGCAGTGGGGCTTATCGATCATATAGATGACATCATCGGCTGTGATGTCCGCGATGGCCACGTGGCTTTGGTGCTGGGCGACACCACAGGGCACCTTGGGCAATCTGCCATTCTGGCCGAGGTCTACAACCGCACGGACGGCGACGCGCCTGCTGTTGATCTGGCTCAGGAAAAAGCACATGGCGATTTTATCCGCGACAACCGCGCGTACATCAAAGCCTGCACGGATTTATCCGATGGTGGCTTGGCTCTGGCCGCCTTCGAGATGGCTGAAAACGCAGGTGTCGGCGTCTGGCTCGATGCAAGCGACACCGCAACCCTTTTTGGCGAGGACCAAGGCCGCTATCTGATTGCGTGCAACTTTGATCAAGCCGAAGCTTTGATGATCGCTGCGAACATTGCCGGCCTAACGGTACAATCTGTGGGAAAGTTCACGGGTGATACCGTTTGGCTTGGCAATGCAAGCGCGCCGCTGGCGGATCTGTCGTCGCTCTATCGCGCGAGCTTTGCGCAGGCCGTCGCCTAAGGCACATCATCTGCGCGCATCAAGCGTAACAGCCGGTCTTTCTGTCCGTGATCGTTGGGGCTGCAAATCGCCTCTGCCAGCTCTTCGAGAGAGGCGATAGAATGACCGGCGCGCAGGCTGTCCACATGCGGCAACATCGCAGCGATCCCTTGGGCTTTGGGGGCAAATCCGTCCCATCTCAGCAGCGGGTTTAGCCAGATCAACCGGCGCGCTGAAAGGTGCAGCCGTTCCATCTGGCGCGCCAACGCCTCAGGGTCATCCCGCTCAAGCCCATCGGTAATGACCAAAACAACAGCACCCTGCCCCATCACACGACGCGACCAACTGCGGTTGAAATCCCGCAAGCAGTCGCCGATCCGCGTGCCGCCTTGCCAGTCTTGCGCCTCTGCCCCCGCGGCCGCCAATGCGGCGTCCACATCGCGCTGGTGCAGATGGCGGGTGATATTCGTCAAACGGGTTCCAAATGTAAACGCATGCACCTTGGCCCAGCCTGCGCCTTTTTCATTCGCCACCGCATGCAGAAAGTGTAATACCACGCGGCTGTATTGGCTCATGGAACCCGAGATATCACATAGCACAACCAAATTTGGCCAACGCGGGCGCGGTTCTTTCCGCGCGATGGTGTGAATCTCTCCGCCCTGCCGCATGGCGGCGCGCAGGGTACGTGCTGCATCCACACGAATGCCCCTTAGGCTCGCTTTGGTGCGTCGCGACGCAATAGGCTTCACGGGCAATTTCAGCTGCGCAATCATGCGTTTGGCCTGTGCCATTTCGGCGGTGCTCATCTGCTCAAAATCCAAGCTGCGCAGCTGTTCTTTTGACGACATGGTCACACTGGCGTCGATCTCAATCTCCGTATCTTCGTCTTCGGCTTCTTCCTCAGGTCCGGGCATTTCGGCCCCGTCCAACAAAGCTTGGGCCGCGCGTTTTTCAGCTGATTGAGCGACCCGATCTTCTTGCACACCACGCACCGCTGGCAGCATCATCGACATCATATGTTCCAAATACTGCGGGTCGCGCCAATATAGCCGAAAGACCTGTGCAAACACCGCACGGTGCTCAGGCCGATTCACGAAACACGCATGCAGCGTCCAATAAAAATCGCGCTTTTGGGAAAATCCGGCAGCTTCCACGGCTTGAATGGCGTCGATAACACGGCCCGGGCCAATGGGCAGCCCGGCACGGCGCAGCGCCCGTGCAAAATGTGTGATGTTGCCCGCCAGCTTTGGGTTTTCAGGCAGCTCAAGTGGAAGGTACCTAGCCATCAGACAGGCTCTAGCGTCGCTTTGGCCTGATCTAAAATGCGTTTCGCTTCAGAGCCTTGCAGCTTTTGGATGTCGTCTTGATATTTCAACACCGCACCCAGCGTATCCGCGATCACTTCGGGGCTCAGCGCAATGACATCCAATGCCAACAAGCACTTGGCCCAGTCAATCGTTTCCGCCACACCGGGGTTCTTGAACAGGTCTTGCTCGCGCAGCGCCTGCACAAAGGCCACAATTTCGCGGCTTAGCGCTTGGGATGCTTCGGGCGCGCGGGCGTTCAAAATTTCCATCTCGCGGTCAAAATCAGGGTAGTCGACCCAGTGATACAAGCACCGCCGCTTGAGCGCGTCATGCACTTCGCGGGTGCGGTTTGACGTCAGAATGACAATGGGCGGCTCGGGTGCTTTGATCGTGCCCAACTCGGGGATCGTGACTTGAAAATCGCTAAGCGCTTCGAGCAAAAACGCCTCAAACGGTTCATCGGTCCGGTCCAGTTCGTCAATCAGAAGAACCGGCGCGCCATTTTCGTCCGGCCGCATGGCCTGCAACAAGGGGCGTTCGATCAGATAATCGTCGCTGAACAGCTCAGCTTGAAGCGCTTGGCGCGATGCTGCACCGCTGGCCTCTGCCGTGCGGATGGCCACCATTTGCGCAGGGAAATTCCATTCGTACACGGATGTCGCGGCATCCAAACCTTCGTAGCATTGCAAGCGGATCAATCGCCGGTTTAACCCTGCTGCGAGCGCCTTGGCGATTTCGGTTTTACCCACCCCCGCTTCGCCCTCAAGGAAAAGCGGGCGCCCCAACCGCAACGACAGAAAAACAACTGTGCCCAAAGCGCGGCTGCAGATGTAACCTTGCGCGCCCAGCATCGTTTGTACGGCGTCAATGGTGTCTGGGGTTTTCATGGTGCCTCCTGCGGGGTGTGTGCGGTAAACCTGCACCGTCTGTTCCGGGCGTCAAGCCCGGATCATTCTTGCAAAAGGCAAATGCAGCCCGTGCACCTGTGCCAGACTATGATAGTTTACGGCAAAGATCGCGTGATTCTATCGGACCGCGCATCGCCAGTATCAGTCAGATTTGCGCCCGTGTGGTGCAACATTACAAGGAAAAGCGCCATGTTGGACGCCGGTGTGAATTTTGGCCCGTCGCTAAAGGACGTGAGCAAGGAAGACTGGCTTGCAGAAGTTGAAGACCTTGTGGATGACGATGGCTATATGGCGCGATTGGGCGACGCGCATTATGCAGCCTTTTGCGAGCATGGCAAAACCTTGCTCGTCACCTTTGAGACACTGCAGGGCATTCGTGCGCT
Source organism: Roseobacter sp. (assembly GCA_045104955.1). Lineage (GTDB taxonomy): Bacteria > Pseudomonadota > Alphaproteobacteria > Rhodobacterales > Rhodobacteraceae > Roseobacter. The sequence goes on along the minus strand of JBGCDB010000064.1, from coordinate 2,920 downwards.
ATCGCCGCTGGCGCACCCGATGGGATGGGAGATGATCAAATCCAAGGGCTGGTCGCATCTGGGATTGATCAGTGATGGTGACACGTGGTTCCGCGACCCCGCTGTTTACGCCTATTTTGACCGAATGGTGGACGATGGGTTCTTTGATGAATTCGACACGGTCCTGTTTTACGGCGCGGGCCCTTGTGGGTACGCTGCAGCCGCATTTTCGGTTGTGGCACCAGGTGCGCGGGTTTTGGCTGTACAACCCCAAGCCACGCTATCGCCGGGGATTGCCCCATGGGATCAACGGTTCACAGACAAGCGGCGCTTGTGCTTTACAGACCGGTATGGCTATGCCCCCGACATGCTGGAGGCCGCAAGCCAAGCTTATGTGATCTACGACCCGGCTGAGGTCGAAGACGCAATGCATGCAGCACTGTTTAACTTGCCCAATGTGACCAAGCTGCGGATGCGGTATATTGGGACCGCGCTGCAGACAGATTTGCTCCAGATGGGGCTTTTGTTTGATCTTTTGCACGCCGCAACGGAAGGCAAACTGGATGCGGCAGGGTTCAGCAAGAAGATGCGCGCCCGGCGGGATCATTTGCCGTATTTGCGTCGGCTTTTAAATCGGGTCGAACATCAAGACAGGCCTGATCTGACGCGCATGCTGTGCCAAAATGTGAGCACACGGATGCGCGCGCCACGATTTGCACGCCGCTTGAAAAGTCTGGTTTCAGCCACCTCGTGAGGCTAGCGCTGGCCGGGCCTTCATGGTAGCGCAGAACCATGACACAGACTTTGCATATCCGACGCCCCGACGACTGGCACCTGCATCTACGCGACGGCGCGATGTTGCGTGCTGTTTTGCCTGAAACCGCTGCCCACTTTGCGCGGGCGATCATCATGCCAAACTTGGTGCCGCCGGTCGTGACTTCGGCGCAGGCAACCGCCTACCGCACACGGATTATGGATGCGCTGCCCGAAGGGGCCACGTTTGAACCGTTGATGACGCTTTACCTGACCGAAGATACTGACGCAGATGACGTCGCAGCCGCCCACGCCAGCGGATTGATCCACGCGGTCAAGTTATACCCCGCCGGTGCGACCACAAATTCGGCAAGTGGTGTCGCGAATTTTGACAATGTGCGCGGTGTGTTAGACCGAATGGCCGAAATAGGCCTGCCGCTTTGTGTGCACGGCGAAGTTACAGACAGCCATATCGATATCTTCGACCGCGAAGCCGTCTTTATTGACCGTGTGCTGGACCCAATCCGTAAAGCCACCCCCGGCCTGCGCGTGGTGATGGAACATATCACCACCCAAAACGCTGTGGACTATGCGCGGGCGCAAGATGACACCTTGGGGGCCACGATCACCACGCATCACCTTGTCATCAACCGCAACCACATTTTGGCAGGCGGGATCAAACCACATTACTATTGCTTGCCTGTCGCCAAACGCGAAGAGCATCGACTGGCCCTACGAGACGCCGCGACTTCGGGTGAAGGGCGGTTTTTCCTGGGCACAGATTCCGCGCCCCACACAGACGCCAACAAGCTTTTGCCCTGCGGCTGTGCGGGATGTTTTACTGCCACCAACACCATGTCGATTTTGGCTCAAGTCTTCGAAGAAGATGGCGCTTTGGACAAGCTTGAAACATTCGCCTCTCTCAGTGGGCCCGCTTTTTACGGGCTGCCGCCAAACGACGGCCAAATCATGCTGGAAAAAGCAGCCCCCACCTACCCCACACATATCGACACCGAAGACGGCCCCGTCACCGTATTTGACCCCGGCTTCCCGCTGACATGGCGCGTCGGGTAACCCGCCCCGTTCGTAAACTTGCAAAGAAAGACACTGAAATGATCCCGACCTCTTATCCTGATGCGCAAGAAATGGCGCGCCTGACTGCCCGTATGCTGTTGGAAATCAAGGCGGTTCATTTCAACGCAGCAGAGCCTTTTACACTGGCCTCAGGCCTGCCCAGCCCCACCTATATTGATTGCCGCAAGCTGATCAGCCATCCGCGCATCCGCGCCACGTTGATGGATTTTCTGACTGTGACCGTTATGCGCAACGCGGGATTTGAAGCGTTTGACAACATCGCAGGCGGCGAGACAGCAGGCATTCCCTTTGCAGCCATGGTGGCCGAACGCATGGCGCTGCCCATGACATATGTGCGTAAAAAACCCAAAGGCTACGGGCGCAACGCCCGCATCGAAGGCGACATGTCCGAAGGCCAGCGTGTGCTTTTGGTCGAAGACCTGACAACCGATGGCGGATCAAAACTGTCCTTTGTGGATGCGATCCGCGAAACCGGTGCCACCTGCGGGCACACGGCGGTGATCTTCTATTATGGAATATTCCCCGAAACCGTGAAAACGCTGGGCGATCACGGCGTCGAATTGCACAGCCTTTGTACATGGTGGGACGTGCTCGCCGAGGCCAAATCGCAAGGCGCTTTTGACGCAACCACCCTCACCGAGGTCGAGAAATTTTTGCAAGATCCGCGTAAGTGGCAAGAAGCAAACAAGAAATAAAAACTTCTCCACAGTGGGCCTTCGGCCGGGCAGAAGAATCATTCGCGCAGCCACACATTTTGCGGTAGCCTACCCATAGCCTACTAAATAGACGCATCTATCGACTTATACACAGAGTTATACGTCAGTGATCCACTAAGCTATCTAGATGGTTTTTGCGGGATGCATTGGCTAGAACACATGGACCACGCCGCAGACGTGGACGTCAAAGCAAAAAAGCGTGCAGGGGTAAAGATGAACGAAGTAACGGCTTTCAATCCGACCGGTGTCGATGTGCAATCGCCCGAAACGATGCCCCATTCGATCGAAGCAGAACAGCAACTGCTGGGTGCGATCCTGACCAACAACGATATTTATGACCGGGTGGCCTCGATCATCGGGCCCAAGCACTTTTATGA
>JBGCDB010000063.1:0-20194 GCA_045104955.1 Roseobacter sp. | reverse complement strand
GAGCCATAGCGCAGCCCTACCATCAACAGCGCATCTGCCAGACCTGTCACACCAAGGCCAATCCGGCGTTTGGCTTCCGCCTCCCGCGCCTGTGCCTCCAGCGGGAACTTCGACGCATCAACCACATTGTCCATCATCCGGACGGCCGTTGCGACCAGATCCGTCAGTGCGGCTTCATCCAGTGCGGCGGCCTCTTCAAAGGGGTCGGTGACAAGCCGCGCCAAGTTAATCGAGCCCAGCAAGCACGCACCATAAGGGGGCAGTGGCTGCTCGCCGCAGGGGTTTGTGGCAGCAATCGTCTCGCAATAGTTCAAATTGTTGGCCTGATTGATCCGGTCGATAAAAATCACACCCGGTTCAGCATAGTCATAGGTCGCCTGCATGATCCGGTTCCATAGATCAAGCGCCCGAACCGTGCGGTAAACCTTACCGTCAAAAACCAAATCCCACGGGCCATCCGCCTTCACCGCTTCCATGAACGGGTCGGTCACCAGCACCGACATGTTGAACATCCGCAACCGCGCGGGGTCAGACTTTGCCGCGATAAAGTCCTCGATATCGGGGTGATCACAACGCATGGTGGCCATCATAGCCCCCCGGCGCGAGCCCGCAGACATGATCGTACGACACATCGCGTCCCACACATCCATGAATGACAAGGGGCCTGATGCATCTGCTGCAACGCCTTTGACATCTGCCCCCTTGGGCCGGATGGTCGAGAAATCATACCCGATGCCGCCGCCCTGCTGCATGGTCAGCGCCGCTTCTTTCAGCATGTCAAAAATGCCGCCCATGCTGTCCGGTACTGTGCCCATGACAAAGCAATTAAACAGCGTGACGGACCGCGCCGTGCCCGCACCCGCCGTAATCCGGCCTGCCGGCAAGTATTTGAAGTCTTCCAGCGCGGTGTAAAATTTGTCCTCCCACACTGCTGGGTCTTTTTCCACCCGCGCAAGATCACGTGCAATGCGTCGCCAAGTATCTTCGACCGTTGTGTCCAACGGTGTGCCATCTGCTTCTTTAAAGCGATATTTCATGTCCCAGATTTGTTCGGCAATGGGGGCGGCAAAGGCTGACACGGGCGCTGACTCCTGAATAAGTTATCCACAAGGTGGTGTGGAAAAAACACAAGGCATTGAGGGTTTCGAAACGGAAGCTACAATATACGGCATGAGCAAGCAGAATCAAAGTACGAAAAGTGTTAACCTGATCAAGCTGTCAGTGGGCACTGAAAACATCGAAGACCTTGCCGCGTGGCAAGCGACAAAGCGGGCGCAGGCACCGGATGGGTATCCACGTCATGTGACCCGGATGTGGCCCAAGCGCGAAAGTGAGATTTTGCAGGGTGGGTCGATCTATTGGGTCATCAAGGGCGTGATACAGTGCCGTCAAAAAGTCATGCGTCTTGATGAATATATCGGCCAAGACGGGATCAGGCGCTGTGCGATCGTGTTAGACAATGAAATCATCCGCACGCAAACCAGCCTCAAGCGTCCGTTTCAAGGCTGGCGATATTTGCCCGTGGCGGACGCCCCCCCCGATTTGCCAAAAGGCCGCGCAGCCGAGGAACCCCTGCCCGTCGAGCTTAACCGCGCATTGGCGGAGATTGGCGTACTTTAGCGCGTCAATCGACGGACAGAACCTGCAACAACCCGGTAATGGCGGCGCGTTCTGCGGCGTCTATCTTGACTGTTCGGCTGCGCCACAGCGTTGCCTGCGACCGCAACACGGGCCCGTCGCTCAGTATTTTCAGGTGGTTGGCGCGCAACGTCTCCCCGCTGGATGTAATGTCAGCGATGGCTTCAGCGGTTTCATTGGCAACAGTGCCTTCGGTCGCACCTTGGCTATCGACTAAGGCATAATCCGCCACACCGCCCTGGCGCAGGTATTCGCGTACAAGCCGGTGATATTTGGTGGCAATCCGCAAACGCATCCCATGCCGCTGGCGAAAGGCAGCCGCAACAGCATCCAGATCATCAAGCGTATCCACATCCACCCAAGCCTGCGGCACTGCAAGCACCAGATCGGCAAAGCCAAAACCAAGTTCATGCACCGGCGCGACCTGCTGGTCCCAAAGGGGCAGCTTTTCCTGCACCAGATCAGTACCCGTCACACCAAAGTGGATACGCCCTGCCGCCAGTTCACGCGGGATTTCACCCGCCGACAGCAAGACAAGCGCGATCCCTTCTACGCCTTCAACTGCGCCCGCGTATTCGCGGTCAGACCCAGTGCGCGACAGCTTCACGCCGCGGGTCCCAAACCAGTCAAAGGTTTTTTCCATCAAGCGCCCCTTGGAAGGCACACCCAGCTTTACTGTCATGCCGATGCCTCCAACTGGACCATCAAGTCAGGCCGCAGCACCCCCCCCACTGCGGGGATTTCTTCTCCGGCACCTAAGTGGCGGGTCAGGGCATCATAGCGGCCGCCTGTCGCAATCGCAGGCCAATCCGCGCGCAGTTTTGCATAAAACCCAAAAACAAAACCGTCGTAATACTCCATGGATGTGCGGCCATAGCTGGCCTCGAACGGGAGGGCGTCAATATCGACGCCCTGCTCCGATAAGGCGTCGGCACGGCGCGTCATACCTTCGACTGCAGCGGCAATACTTGGCATATCAACCGCCAAATCCGCCAACCGATGCAGCGCGAATGGCATCGCTTCTTTCACGTCCAGCAGCGCATCCAGCAGATCGACCTCACCCTTTGCCAAAGGGGGCGTTTCAGCGTCACGGCGCAGCAGCGTTATCCGTTCTTCGATCTCGGCGCGGCTGCGTTTACCGGTCACCGGCGACGCGATCTGGGGTATCTCGTTTTCAATCAAGGCCCGCCGGTGCTTGGATGGTTCAACGCGCCCTGCATAGCGGTCCAGCAATCCGCGAAACCGTCGCGGTCGCCAGATATGTCGCAATAGCGCCGTTTTGCGCGCTTGCGTTGTCTTCAATCCGCGCACAGCCGCCATCAAGATCCCGATATCACCTGTCACAGCGCGCAAACTCAGGTTTGAGACGGCTTGCTGGAAACGCGCAAAAACTTCGGCGTCCGCGGCAGCTGGATCGGTCCGATCAAAGACCTCATACCCCACCTGCAGGTATTCATTCGCGCGCGTTGGGTCATGTTCTTGGCGTCGGAAAACCTCGCCTGCGTAGGTATAGCGCGCGGGCTCTGCGCCATGTGCCATATGCATCTGTACGACGGGCACAGTGAAATCCGGGCGCAACACCTGTTCGCCCCGCAACGCATCTGACGTGACATAAGCTCGGGCGCGGATTTCCTCACCATAAAGATCCAGCAGCACCTCAGCTGGTTGCAGGATTGAGGTCTCAACTGGTGCTGCGCCTGCGGCCTCGAAGGCGGTGCGCAACTGGGCAGCACGTGTCAACGCAGCAGCAGACGTGGTCAATTGCCTGCCCCGTGCAGCGCCAAAATCTCGCGCACTTTCGCGACCAGATCGCGGCGCGGTACTTCAAATTGGCTAGGGCGGTCTTTCCATTCCTCGAGCGTGGCATTTTCGGCGATTTGCGCCCCAAGGATGAGGTCTTTGATCTGAATGACCCCCTTTTCCTTTTCGTCGCCCCCTTCGATGATAGCGGCTGGGCTATTGCGTTTATCTGCGTATTTCAACTGGTTGCCAAAGTTTTTGGGGTTGCCCAGATAGACCTCTGCCCGAATGCCCGCTTGGCGCAATTCCGCGACAATAGCCTGATACTCGGCCATGCGGTCCCGGTCCATAACGGTTACGACGACCGGGCCTGCTTCGGTTTCCTGCATGCGTCCTTTGGCATGCAAGGCGGCCAGCAACCGATCCACACCGATGGACACACCTGTTGCGGGCACTTCCTGCCCGGTGAACCGCTTGACCAGATCATCATAGCGCCCCCCGCCCGCGACAGAGCCAAACTGCCGTTTGCGGCCCTTTTCGTCGAAAATCTCAAAGGTCAATTCGGCCTCGAACACGGGGCCGGTGTAATAGCCAAGCCCGCGCACCACGGAGGGGTCAATTTCAATCCGATCAGGGCCGTAGCCGCCCGCGTCCAACAGGGCAGCAATTGTTTCTAATTCAGAAACACCCTGCATGCCCGTTTCCGACCCCGCAACAAGTTCATGCAGCCGTGCCACGGTTTGCGCGCCTGTGTCGCGTTTGGCCTGCATAAAGCCCATCACCACGTCGGCTTGGGTATCGTTCAAGCCCGCCCCATCGGTAAAATCACCGCTTTCGTCTTTGCGCCCCTCACCCAACAAAGCGCGCACACCGTCCAGCCCAAGGCGGTCCAGCTTGTCGATGGCCCGCAGGACGATCCCGCGTTCAGCGTCTTTGTCGTCACCCGCGAGCCCTGCAACTTCCATGACACCATTCAGCACTTTGCGGTTATTGACCCGCACAACGTAATCGCCACGGGGGATGCCGACCTCTTCGAGGCAATCGGCAAGCATCGCGCAAATCTCGGCATCTGCAGCAACAGACGGCGCGCCCACTGTATCCGCATCGCATTGATAAAACTGGCGAAACCGCCCCGGTCCAGGCTTTTCGTTGCGCCAGACAGGGCCCATCGCGTACCGGCGGTAGGGCGTCGGCAAATCATTGCGATGCTGCGCATAAACCCGCGCAAGCGGGGCCGTCAGGTCATAGCGCAACGCCAGCCAATCGCCGGGTTTGTCGGCCTCAGAATCCTCTTGCCAGGCAAATACCCCTTCGTTTGGGCGGTCCACGTCAGGCAGAAATTTACCCAGCGCCTCGACTGTTTCCACGCCTGAGCTTTCAAGCGCATCAAACCCATATCGATGATACACGCCCGCAATTTTGGATAGCATGTCAGCACGCTGGGTGACTTCTGCACCGAAATAGTCGCGAAAGCCTTTGGGCGTCTGTGCCTTGGGGCGGGGTGTCTTTTTAGGTTTGGCCATGAGGGATCCCTTTGGCGGAGCATCTTGCCGCGCGGTCTACCGGAAGCAGTGCGCGCAGACAAGCCGCGCGCGCAGGCTCTTTATCGTGCGCGCTGCCCATGCTAGGGCCCGCGCAAAGATCGGAGCATCAAGATGCAAGAATTAGAAGAGAAAATCGCCCATCTGACCCGCACCGTAGAGGAGCTATCAGATGTTGTGGCACGGCAGGAAAACGAGATCGCAACCCTGAACCGGCGCGTGTTCATGTTGATGCAGCGTGAAGGCGAAAGGGATGCGCAATCGACAGGCGGCGTGGTCGTCGGAGACGAACGCCCGCCGCACTACTAGATGTCTTCAACTTCAAGCACACCATTGAGTGATTTGATGGCCCCTTTGATCTGTGGGTTCACAACAAAATCCTGACCCAGTTCCACCTCAACTTCACCGGGTAAACTTGGGTCCATCAAACAGAATTGAATAGGGCCGCGCCCGGCTGTTTTCACGGCATGCCGCGCGCCTTCCAGCACAGTGGCTACCGCGCCAATCGCTTCAGGATCATCAACAAAAACCTTCAACCCCATACCGCCTACATCTGCGGTGGCGGCGTCGATCGGGCCTACAGATCGCCCAAGAAGCTTAAGCTGGTCGGACTCCATCGTCGCCTCGACCGTGACCACAACCTTTGAGCCTGTTTCAAGATGATCGCGCGCAGATTCAAGCGTGTCTGAGAAAAGCGTCACCTCATAGGCGCCGGTGGGGTCTGACATCTGCGCAAAGGCAAATCGGTTGCCGCGTGCGGATTTTCGTTCTTGCCGTCCCGCAACAATGCCCGCCAACCGTGCGTTCATAGCCCCCCGGTCGGCGACTTTGTCGGTCAATTCGTCCAAGGTCATAAAGGGCACACCTCGGTCATTGCCCCACTTGCGCTTGAGCTGCCCCATGTAGTCATCAAGGGGATGGCCAGACAGATAAAACCCGACTGCCTTGAATTCCTCACTGAGCCGTTCTGCCGCTTGCCAGTCATCAAGCGGATGCAGGCGCGGTTCGGGCAAATCATCGCCAGCCTCACCAAAAAGCGACACTTGGTTCGAGGCTTTTTGTTCAAAAATCGCGGCGGAATAATTCACCAGCGCATCCAAGGCGCCAAAGACGCGGCGGCGGTTGTTATCAAGCTGGTCAAAGGCACCTGAGCGCGCCAACATCTCAAGCGGGCGCTTGCCCACGCGTTTCAGATCGACCCGACGGGCCAGATCAAAGAGCGTGGCAAAGGGTTTGTCGCCGCGACCCTCCACGATCAGTTTCATCGCCTCGACACCTACGTTTTTCAACGCACCCAAAGCATAGATCAGTGCACCATCCACCACTTTGAACGTCGCATCTGACCTGTTCACACAAGGCGGCACCCATGGCAATTCCAGCCGTTTGCGGACCTCTTCAAAGTACACAGCAAGCTTGTCGGTCAGGTGGATATCGCAGTTCATCACACCAGCCATGAATTCGACCGGATGGTTCGCCTTGAGCCACGCCGTCTGATAGCTAACCACCGCGTAGGCCGCCGCGTGGGATTTGTTGAAGCCGTAATTGGCAAACTTCTCAAGAAGGTCAAAAACCTCGCGGGCTTTATCTTTGTCCACACCGTTGGCGACGGCACCTTTTTCGAATTTTGGGCGCTCTTTGGCCATTTCCTCGGCGATCTTTTTACCCATCGCGCGGCGCAACAGATCGGCCCCGCCGAGGCTATAGCCCGCCATGACCTGCGCGATCTGCATAACCTGTTCTTGGTAGACGATAATACCTTGAGTTTCCTCAAGAATATCGTCGATGAGCGGGTGGATGGATTCCAATGCCCGCAGGCCGTTCTTTACCTCGCAATAGGTCGGGATGTTTTCCATCGGGCCGGGCCGGTACAGCGCCACCAACGCCACAATGTCCTCGATGCAGGTGGGTTTCATGCGCTTGAGCGCATCCATCATCCCTGAGCTTTCCACCTGAAACACGGCGACTGTCTTGGCGCTGGCATACAGTTTGTAGGACGCTTCGTCGTCTAAAGGGATCGCGTTGATATCGTTCTCAGTCCCGGCTGCGGGGGCATATAGTTCCGTGCCATCGGCTGCAATGTGAAGGGGCCTGCCAGCGCCGTTGATTTGCTCAACCGCGTTTTGGATCACGGTAAGGGTTTTCAAACCCAGAAAGTCGAATTTGACCAACCCCGCCTGTTCAACCCATTTCATGTTGAACTGCGTCGCCGGCATGTCTGACCGCGGGTCTTGATAAAGCGGCACCAGCGCATCCAAAGGCCGGTCCCCGATCACAACACCCGCAGCGTGGGTAGATGCATTTCGCAGCAAGCCTTCGACCTGCTGGCCGTAGTCCAAAAGCCGGGCGACGACCTCTTCGTTTTTGGCCTCTTCGCGCAGGCGGGGTTCGTCCGCCAGTGCTTTTTCGATAGATACAGGCTTGACCCCTTCCACCGGGATCATTTTGGAAAGGCGGTCCACTTGCCCATAGGGCATTTGCAGAACACGGCCGATGTCGCGCACCGCAGCTTTTGACAAAAGCGCACCAAAAGTGATGATTTGCCCTACTTTATCGCGGCCATACTTTTCCTGAACGTACCGTATGACCTCTTCGCGACGATCCATACAGAAGTCGATATCAAAGTCAGGCATGGACACCCGTTCGGGGTTCAAGAACCGCTCAAACAGCAGGTTGTAGCGCAGGGGATCCAGGTCAGTGATCGTCAGCGCATATGCCACCAGCGACCCCGCACCGGACCCACGACCGGGGCCCACGGGGATACCTTCGTCCTTGGCCCATTTGATGAAATCCGCAACAATCAGGAAATAGCCGGGAAAGCCCATGCCTTCGATAATTCCAAGCTCAAAATCAAGCCGTTTGGTGTATTCTTCAAGGCTGGCGGCGTGCGGGATCACAGCAAGCCGGTCTTTGAGGCCCGCATGCGACTGACGCCGCAACTCTTCGATCTCATCATCGGCGAACTTGGGCAGGATCGGGTCACGCCTGTAGGCTTGAAAGGCGCAGCGTTTGGCGATCTCTACCGTGTTTTCAATGGCTTCGGGCAGGTCCGCAAACAGTGCGACCATTTCCGACTGCGTTTTGAAATAGTGCTGATTTGTCAAGCGGCGGCGCGCGTCTTGTTGGTCGACATAGGCACCTTCGGCGATGCATATCAGCGCGTCATGGGCCTCGTACATCTTGGATTGCGGGAAATACACATCGTTGGTTGCAACCAGCGGCAGGTCCATCGCATAGGCCATTTCGACAAAACCGCGTTCTGTCAGACGTTCGTTTTCGGGCTGGCCGTCTTCGCCGGGGTGGCGTTGTAGTTCCACATAAAGGCGATCGCGAAAAGCCGCCTTTAGCCGGTCCATCAAAGCCTGAGCGGCAGGGCCTTGTCCGGTTTGCAAAAGCTGCCCCACAGGGCCATCGGGACCACCTGTCAGGCATATGACATCAGCGGAATATGCTTGGAGCTCGTCCAACGTCACCTGCGGCAAGGCCCCGCCCTTGTCGATATAAAGGCAGGAGTTCAGCTTCATCAGGTTTTCATACCCGGTCTCATTTTGTGCCAACAAGACAACCGGGGCGGGGTCACGGGGACGTTCACCGGGTTGGGTCGCAATGAAAGCGAGATCTACCTGACAGCCCAAGATAGGCTGCACCCCAGCGCCTGACATGGCGATGGAGAATTCCAACGCCGCGAACATGTTGTTGGTATCCGTCAATGCCAGCGCGGGCATGCCCGCCTCACGGCACAAGGTGGGCAGCTTTTTCAACCGCAGCGCGCCTTCCAGTAACGAGTATTCGGAATGGCTGCGCAGGTGAATGAATCGGGGATCAGAGCTCATGCCATTAGCCTATGACACCGGCTGCAGCGCTGCCAGACCCGTGTCCCTATAGGCGGCATATTTTTTTGGCAGTTGACGTGCGAGGATGACGTCGCTGGCGTTTTCACTTGCCACGCGTCAGCACGCCGCTTAGCCTAAAATTTGGAAATGACCGCCTTGCTTTCTACGCCGCATCGAACGCAAGGCAAACATGGTCTGGGGTAACGCGGCGGATATGACACGATGAACATCACGTTTCGCCTCAACGGAGAAACTGTCGACCTCAAGGATGTGGCACCTACGACAACTTTGCTGGATTGGTTGCGCGACAGCAAACTGCTGACAGGCACCAAGGAAGGCTGCAACGAAGGCGATTGCGGCGCCTGCACGGTCATGGTCACCGACGACGCAGGGGCGAGATCGCTGAACGCCTGCATTTTGTTTATGCCGCAGTTGGATGGCAAGGCCGTCCGCACCGTCGAAGGGATCGCCGCCCCAGATGGCACGCTGCATCCGGTGCAACAAGCGATGATCGACCATCATGGCAGCCAATGTGGGTTTTGCACGCCGGGGTTCGTCGTGTCCATGGCCACAAGCCATTTGAACGGTGTCACCGATCACGATACTGAACTTGCGGGCAACTTGTGTAGATGCACGGGGTACGCGCCGATCATTCGCGCGGCTAAAGCTTGCGAAAATGCTCCTGTGCCTGCGCATATGGTGGACGATCCTCCCAAGCCGTGCATTTCCGATACTGCTGGCGCTTTCGTACGACCAACCACTGCGGATGCGCTGGCTGCATGGTATGTGGATCACCCCGACGCCACGCTGATTGCCGGCGCGACGGATGTGGGGCTGTGGGTCACCAAGGGTTTCCGCGACTTGGGCGATGTCGCGTTTTTGAACCAATGCGCTGACCTGCAAGGCGTCACCGTGGGCGATGATACGATTGAAATTGGCGCAGCAACCACCCTTACAGCGCTCTTATCTGCAATCGAACCGCTGCATCCATCCTTTGCCACGATGATCCGCCGCTACGGGTCGGTGCAAGTGCGCAATGCCGCTACGATTGGCGGCAACATCGCAAATGGCTCGCCCATCGGGGACGGCCCGCCTGCGTTGATTGCCTTGGGTGCTGTGCTGCATCTGCGCCGGGGTGACGCGCGACGACAGATGCCGCTAGAGGACTTTTTTCTAGACTACGGCAAACAGGACCGCGCCCCGGGGGAGTTCGTTGAAAAGATCACAATTCCCCGTCAGCCAGACCGGTTGCGGTGCTACAAATTGTCCAAAAGATTTGATCAGGATATCTCGGCGGTATGCGGCTGCATAAGTATCACACATGAAGCCGGTTTGGTGACGTCGGCACGGATTGCGTTCGGCGGTATGGCTGGCACACCACAACGCGCAGCGGCGGCCGAGGCCGCTTTGCTCGGCGCGGCGTGGTCCGAAAAAACTATCAAAAACGCCGCGACAGCATTGGAGGGCGACTACCAGCCCTTAAGCGATATGCGCGCCAGTGCGACCTACCGCATGCAAACCGCTAAAAGCATGATTTTGCGCTATTGGTTGGACGATCAAGGACTGGCCACCTGCGTGCAGGATGTCGTCGCATGAGTGTTTCAAAACCTCTGCCCCATGATGCGGCCAAGCTGCATGTGACGGGTGCTGCGCGCTATGTGGACGACATTCCAACGCCCGCCAATACGCTACATCTGGCCTTTGGTCTGTCGCAACAAGCAGCGGGTCAGATCACCGATATGGATTTGGCGGCCGTGCGTGATGCACCGGGCGTTGTTGCTGTTCTGACGGCCAATGATCTGCCCTTTGCCAATGATGTTTCGCCCTCTGTCCATGATGAGCCTTTGCTGGCCACAGAGCAGGTTCATTATGTTGGGCAGCCTTTGTTTTTGGTGATTGCGACGTCTCATCTAGCAGCACGCAGGGCGGCGCGCCTTGGCAAAGTGAAAATTACACCGGCCAACCCCCTTTTATCATTCGACGACGCCTTGGCCGCCGACAGCAGATTCGAAGAAGGCCCCCGTATTTACATACGGGGCGACGTGGACACCGCCCTTGCCACCTCAAAAAACCAGCTGCACGGGCAGTTCTTTATCGGTGGGCAGGAACACTTTTACCTCGAAGGTCAAGCCGCCTTGGCACTGCCGCAAGAAGGCGATGACATGCTGGTGACCAGCTCGACCCAGCATCCCACTGAAATTCAACACAAAGTCGCAGATGCCTTGGGCGTGCCCATGCACGCCGTGCGCGTCGAGATACGCCGTATGGGCGGGGGCTTTGGCGGCAAGGAAAGCCAAGGCAACGCATTGGCGGTAGCCTGCGCGATTGCAGCACGCTTAACCGGACGGCCCTGCAAGATGCGCTATGACCGCGATGACGACATGATCATCACCGGCAAACGCCACGAATTCCGCATTGATTATACCGTGGGCTATGATGATCGCGGACGGATCGAAGCGATTGATTTCACACATCTGGTGCGCTGCGGCTGGGCGCAGGATTTGTCACTGCCAGTGGCTGACCGTGCGATGCTCCATGCTGATAATGCCTATTTCCTGCCTGCAGTAAGGATTACCAGCCACAGATTACGCACCAACATGCAAAGCGCCACGGCCTTCCGAGGGTTTGGCGGCCCACAAGGCATGTTAGGTATTGAACGGGTCATGGATCATATTGCGGCTGACAGCGGGCTTGATCCTTTGACGGTCCGGACTGCGAACTACTATGATGTGACACCTTCGGACGCGCCCGAGGCCCGCAGCGTCACACCTTACGGTCAAACGGTTGAGGACTTCGTGCTGCCTGCTTTGGTTGCGCGCCTAAAAGAAACCTCTGACTACGAGGCACGCGTGGCATCGGTCGCGCGGTGGAATTCACAAAACGAAGTGCTTAAAAAAGGTATCTCGCTGACCCCGGTCAAGTTTGGCATCTCGTTTACGCTTACTCATTTGAACCAAGCCGGGGCACTTGTGCATGTGTATCAGGATGGATCCGTGCATATGAACCACGGCGGTACGGAAATGGGGCAAGGTCTGTTCCAAAAAGTCGCGCAAGTGGCCGCCGCCCGCTTTGGCATAGACGTCGCGCATGTCAAAATCACCGCGACCGACACGGCCAAAGTACCCAATACCTCTGCCACGGCCGCATCATCTGGCAGTGATTTGAACGGGATGGCCGTGCAAGCGGCCTGTGACACGATCAAGGCCCGCATGGCCAAGGTGCTTGCTGATCACCACCAGACCCGCCCGGAGGATGTGACATTTGAAAACGGGCACGTGCTGGTTGCGGGCGCGACCTATACCTTTGCCCAAGCCGCGCAGGCCGCCTATGTGGCGCGGGTCAGCCTGTCTGCCACAGGCTTTTACAAAACACCAAAACTGGCGTGGGACCGCATCAAAGGCGAAGGCCGTCCGTTTTACTATTTCGCCTATGGCGCGGCGGCAACCGAAGTCGTCGTCAATACATTGACCGGCGAAAACCGCATTTTGCGCGCAGATGTTTTACATGATGCAGGCGCGTCGCTGAACCCGGCCTTGGACATTGGACAGGTCGAAGGCGCGTATGTCCAAGGGGCAGGTTGGCTCACGACCGAAGAACTCGTGTGGGATGCAAAAGGTAATTTGCGCACGCATGCGCCTTCAACCTATAAAATCCCTGCCTGCTCTGACCGGCCGGATGTGTTCAACGTCGCACTTTGGGATGCGCCCAACCGCGAAGATACCGTGTACCGGTCCAAAGCCGTAGGAGAGCCGCCGCTGATGCTGGGAATTTCCGCGTTTTCCGCCTTATCGCAGGCGGTCGCAGCTTGCGGGCCACATTTCGCAGATTTGCAAGCGCCTGCCACCGCCGAAGAGCTACTTGCAGCCGTGGGGCGTGCGCAATCTGGGGCGGCGCGCTGATGTCTTTTGACAGGCATATGTTAATTAACGCATGTGCACAGCATGGGGTTGTCGCGCGCGTCGTCGTAGCCTCCGTGCGCGGATCAGCCCCGCGCGAAGTCGGTGCATCAATGCTGGTATGGGACAAAGGCATGTCTGGCACCATCGGCGGCGGCACATTGGAATTCAGCGCCATAAAAGCGGCACGTAGCGTCGAAAAACCCAGCTACCGACACCTATCAAAACACGCATTGGGCCCAGATATGGGACAGTGTTGCGGTGGCGCGGTAGAGCTTTTAACCGAAGTATTTGACCTGAAAATGGCCCAATCATTGCCGCAGGATCTGATTGCGCGCGGCCCCGGTAAGATGCCTTTTGCGGTGGCGCGGCTCAAAGCCCAAGGCCGCAATGCAAGCGGCACGCCCGCCGCCCAGCTGATTGCAGGATGGATGGTTGAACCTGTGACAGAGCCCACGCGCCTGGTTTGGATATGGGGTGCCGGCCACGTTGGACGGGCGCTTGTGGATGTGCTGCGTCCCCTACCAGATATTCAAATCACTTGGGTCGATACCGCGCATGATCGGTTTCCTAAACCTGTTCCCAGCGGGATAGAACAAATCATCGCTGCCGATCCTGCCTCTCTTGTTCGGTATGCTCCGCCAAACGCAGAACACCTGATCGTCACCTATTCCCATACCCTTGACCTCGAGCTGTGTCACAGGCTTTTGGATCACGGGTTTAATTTTGCAGGCCTTATTGGATCCGCCACGAAATGGGCGCGATTCAGATCACGCCTGACCGCGTTGGGCCACGCACCAAGCCAAATTGCACAGATCACCTGTCCCATCGGTAAACCGCAACTTGGCAAACACCCACAGGCCATTGCAGTGGGCGTGGCCAGCACGCTACTGATGGCAGAGCAGAAAAAACCACATCTCATGGAAGACACCGCATGACCGCACTTCTTTCCCTGACGGGGTTGACCAAGGCCTACCCCGGTGTGGTTGCCAATGATGACGTATCCCTGACCATCCAACCCGGTGAAGTCCATGCGTTGCTAGGTGAAAATGGCGCGGGCAAGTCGACCTTGGTCAAGATGATATATGGGCTAGTCAAACCGGATCAGGGCGAGATGCAATTTAATGGCACCCAATTTGCCCCACCGGAGCCACGCGCGGCGCGCGCCTCTGGCGTGGGCATGGTATTCCAGCATTTTTCGCTTTTTGATGCGCTCAGCGTAGCCGAGAACATCGCTCTTGGCATGGAAGACGCACCAAAAATGCGCGACCTGTCAGAGCAAATCAAAAATGTGTCTGATGCCTACGGGTTGCCGCTGTCGCCAGACCGAATTGTCGGTGATTTATCGGCAGGTGAACGTCAGCGGGTTGAAATCATTCGATGTTTGCTGCAAGCGCCGAAACTTTTGATCATGGATGAACCCACGTCGGTTCTGACCCCGCAAGAGGTGGATATTCTATTTGAAACCCTGCGCAAACTCAGCGCCGAGGGCACATCGATTTTGTATATCTCCCACAAGTTAGAAGAAATCAGAACCCTGTGTGACAATGCCACGATCCTGCGGTTGGGCAAGGTCGTTGGCAGCTGTGTGCCGCGCGATACAACCGCCCGCGATATGGCCGAAATGATGGTCGGGAAAGTGCTGACAACGCCAAAACGGTCGGGTGTGGCGACGGGCGACGTCGCGCTTGAACTCAAATCGCTTTCGTTGCCCTCGCCTTCAGCTTTTGGAATGCCCTTGCGGGACATTTCGCTGACCCTACAGAAGGGTGAGGTTTTTGGTATTGGCGGCGTGGCTGGTAACGGTCAGGATGAGCTTCTGGCCGCCTTGTCGGGCGAGACGCCGTCAGCTAATGGCATGGTCCTGTTCCACGGCAAAGATGTCAGCGGACTGGGCCCGACAAAACGCCGTGTCGCGGGCCTGTTAGCCGCCCCCGAAGAACGCCTGGGCCACGCAGCAGCGCCCGATATGTCATTGATCGAAAACGCAATGCTCACTGGGGCTGCGCGGGAAAACCTTGAAAAACAGGGCTTCCTGGATTGGGGGGCCGCACGCGGGTTTGCCGAACGCATCATCCAACGCTTTGACGTGCGCACACCCGGACCTGCAAATGCAGCGCGGTCCTTGTCTGGAGGCAATTTGCAAAAATTCGTCATCGGGCGCGAGGTCTTGCAACGACCAGAGGTTTTGGTGGTAAATCAACCGACTTGGGGCGTCGATGCGTCAGCTGCGGCGGCCATTCGTCAGGCATTGCTTGATCTGGCGACCGCAGGCTCTGCGGTTATTGTCATCAGCCAAGATCTTGATGAACTTATGGAAATCTCTGATCGTTTTGCCGCGTTGAATGAAGGACGATTGTCACAGCCCCGGCCCACCCAAGGGCTAACCGTGGAACAAATTGGCCTGATGATGGGTGGTGCCCACGGAATGGAGGTGGCGCATGTTTGACCGCCTTTACATAACAAAAGAGGCCGCGCGTGCTTAGACTGGAAAAAAGACCACAACCCAGCGCGACCTTTGCCTATATCACGCCGCTGCTGGCGGTGTTGGCGACGTTCTTTTTCGGCGGGCTACTGTTTGCTTTTCTGGGCAAAGATCCGGTGCAATCGATCATCACCATTTTCTGGGAACCGCTATTTGGTGAGTTTTCGTTCTTTTACCGCCCCCAGCTGCTGATCAAAGGGGCACCTTTAGTGCTCATCGCGATCGGGCTTAGTCTGGGATTCAAAGCCGGCATCTGGAACATCGGCGCCGAGGGGCAATACATCATGGGGGCGCTGTTTGGTGCGGGCGTGGGTCTTGCATTTTACCCCGCTGAGAGCGTTCTCATCTTTCCTGCAATGGTCCTTGCGGGGGCATTTGGTGGTTGGATATGGGCTATGATCCCTGCGTTGCTCAAAGTCAAATTTGGCACAAACGAAATCTTGGTCTCTCTCATGCTGGTTTATGTAGCCGAGCAATTTCTTGCTTCTATGTCGTTGGGACTGCTTCGAAACCCCGAAGGCTTTGGCTTTCCAGGCAGTCGGAACCTGCAGCAATACGCATCCGCACATAACGCAGATCTGATCGCAAACTCCGGCATGCATTGGGGTGTCGTGACCGCAATGATCGCGGTGATTTTTGCCTATGTCTTGTTGGCGCGCCACAAGCTGGGGTTTGCCGTGCGCGTGACAGGTGCTGCACCACGCGCGGCAAAATTCTCAGGGGTAAACCCCAACCGCCTCATATTATTTTGTCTGGGCACGTCGGGTTTGCTCGCCGGTCTGGCAGGTCTTTTCGAGGTCTCAGGCCCTGCAGGCCAAGTCAGCATTGATTTCAACGTGGGCTACGGGTTTACCGCGATTATCGTGGCGTTTTTAGGTCGACTGAACCCTATCGGTATCGTGCTTGCGGGCTTGCTGATGGCGCTGACTTATATCGGCGGTGACATTGCCCAAAGCCAACTGGGATTACCAGCCGCAGCCATCCAAGTCTTTCAGGGAATGCTTTTATTTTTCCTGCTGGCGTTTGATCTTTTCACCAATTACCGACTGCGTTTCGGTCGGACGGAGGTCGCATAATGGATCTGTCTTCAATCAACCCGATTTTGCTAATTGCAGCTTTGATGAGCGCGGCAACCCCTATTTTGCTGGCCGCTACGGGCGAATTGGTTGCGGAGCGGGCAGGCGTTTTGAACCTTGGGGTCGAAGGCATGATGATCATTGGCGCGATCTGCGGCTTTGCCATCGCTGTTGAATCCGGCTCTCCTTTGTTTGGGTTTGTCGCCGCTGCGGTCGGCGGGGCTATACTAAGCCTTTTGTTTGCATTTCTGACACAGATGACCCTAGCCAATCAGGTCGCATCGGGGCTTGCGTTGACGCTGTTCGGTCTGGGACTATCATCGCTGCTTGGCCAAGGGTATGTGGGGATAAAACCGCCTAGGATGCCAGACGTGAATTTTGGCGCGCTCAGCGATATTCCAGTTTTGGGGCCAATCCTGTTTTCACATGATCCGGTTTTATATTTCGGCGTCGCGTTGGTTGCGGCTGTCTGGGCTATGCTCAAGTTTACGCGCATGGGCTTGGTCCTGCGCGCTGTGGGTGAAAACCACGATGCCGCCCATGCACTTGGGTATAAAGTCGTGCGCGTCAGAACCGTGGCCATTATGTTTGGCGGTGCCTGTGCAGGTTTGGGCGGCGCCTATATCAGTCTTATTCGTGTGCCCCAATGGACCGAAGGCATGACAGCCGGTGTGGGGTGGATCGCGCTTGCTTTGGTGGTATTCGCCTCATGGAAACCTTGGCGCGTACTTTTAGGTGCCTATCTTTTCGGCGGAATAACCCAATTGCAGCTAAATTTGCAGGGTGCTGGCGTTGCCATTCCGGTCGAATATCTGGCAATGTCCCCCTATGTAATCACGATCGTCGTGCTCGTTATCCTGTCTGCGGATAAAAGCGCTGCACCCGGCTCTTTGGGCCGAACATTCCACGCCTCAAGCTAGGGGCAGATCAACGCCTCATACAAGGGGCGGTTTAACATGGGGAAGACCTGAACATGAAACTCACCACCCTTTTTGCGAGCGCTGCGCTCGCGCTCGGCCTCGCTTCTGGCGCGATGGCAGATGGGCATGAAAAGACAAAGGTCGGCTTTGTCTACGTGGGCCCCGTCGGTGACGGCGGCTGGACCTTTACGCACGACCAAGGCCGCCTTGCGGTTGAAGCAGAATTCGGCGACGCAGTGGAAACCGTTTTCGTTGAAAATGTGGCCGAAGGACCGGACGCAGAACGCGTCATGACCCAAATGGCGCTCGACGGTGCGGATGTGATTTTCACCACGTCATTCGGCTATATGGATGCGACCAACAACGTCGCTGCCAAGTTCCCGGATGTGAAGTTTGAACATGCCACCGGCTACAAGCGCTTGCACCCGAATGTTTCTACCTACTCTGCACGCTTCTATGAAGGACGCGCAGTACAAGGCCACATTGCGGGCAGCATTACAGAAAGCAACACGATCGGTTATATCGCGTCCTTCCCTATCCCAGAAGTTATCCGCGGTATCAACTCTTCGTATATCCATGCGAAAAAAGTGAATCCGGACGTCGAGTTCAAGATCATCTGGGTCTACACATGGTTTGACCCCGCCAAAGAAGCAGACGCCGCCAAGGCGCTGATCGAACAGGGCGCGGACGTGATCTTGCAGCACACTGACTCCACAGCGCCGCATGCTGCTGCTCAGGAAGCTGGAAACGTTGCAGCCTTTGGTCAAGCTTCTGACATGAGCGCCTATGCCCCCTACCCCCGCGTCAGCGCGATTCTTGATTTGTGGGGTCCTTACTACGTTGAGCGGACACGCGCTGCGATGGACGGCACATGGGAAAGCGTCGACACGTGGCACGGTATCGGCGACGGCATGGTCGGCATCGGAGAGATCACAGACGCGGTACCAGCGGAGGTCAAAGCCGAAGCACTGGCCCTGAAAGCCGCGCTTGCGGATGGTTCCTATCATGCCTTCACCGGACCGCTGAACAAGCAAGATGGCAGCCCATTCCTTGCCGACGGCGAAACAGCGGATGATGGTACACTTGCCGGTATGAACTTTTACGTCGAAGGTATTACAGGCGAAATCCCGCAGTAAATCACTCCTTTAGGCGGAACAACAACAGCGATAAGGCCCCGGGAAACCGGGGCCTTTTTCTTTGGTAGTCGCCGCAGCAATGCCCACACAACGGCCTGCAGTTGCCCCGCATTTGCCGAAATAGTCGCTTATCCGTGCATCCTTATCGTTCGGAACTTGACCTATGCCCTATTTATTTACGCCGCCCACAAATCACATCTGTGCGCTTGACTATGCCGAAGGATTAAAACGGTGTGCAGCGTGCAATGCCCCTTTGAACAAAGAGGATTGCAGGATTGAGCTGCCCCGCAAACCGGGCCGCAGCAAACCTATAGCCCACACCACGGATGGCTTTCTAATTGCCAACTCGGCATTCAAAGCGCGCTATGAAGCCGAAGGCTGGCATGGCTTGACCTTCAATCCAATGTCAAACGGCAACTATGACGTGCGTGTGTCGCGGGTCGTCAAAGTATTACATATTAACCGCTACCTTTATGCTACACGAACACCTTGGGATCCGGAGTTTGATGACCACTATGATGTACAGATCGTTGTTGAACACAGTGATTGCTGCAGCGCTTGCGGACAGTACAAAAACAAAGCTGGGTTTGGCGCACATGTAATCGCCCGCGGCGAATTGCCTGTTGGGCCAGTTGAATTTGTAATGTCCGATGTCGCCTTGGGCTTTGGCGATGAAGCCGCCCCCCAAATCATTGTCGGAGACGGCATCCGCACATCACATCGCACGAACCGCTTGCGCCGAACTTCTGTATATGGCGCAGTTTTCTATCAGTCTTGGCGGCAGACCGACACAGAGCCTTTGCGGCTGCACAAATAGGGTCGCCGTCTGCATTTTCGGGTGGGCCTGATCTCGATCAAGGCGCTTCTCCTTATAGTTTGGTAAATTTAGCCAACCAAAAAAGGAGCACAGTCATGTACAATCATCTTCTTGTCCCTATCGTTTTTGATCACGGTACCCGCGGCGCAGACGCTATTAAAATCGCCCGCCAACTTATGGCCGAAGGTGGCACGATCACACTGCTCCATGTCATGGAAGCCGTACCTTCTTATGCCAGCTCGTACCTGCCAGAAGGATTGGCAGATCAGCATAAGAAAGACGCCTTATCGGGTCTTGAAGAGATCGCAAAAGCCGCAAATGTCGCTTGCGAAACGGCGGTTATTCATGGGCATTCCTATACAAGTATTCTGGAATACGGCAACACGCACAAGGCAGACTGCATTGTGATCGCTTCACATAAGCCCGGGTTTGAGGATTACTTTTTGGGGTCCACGGCAGCGCGGGTTGTCCGCCATGCAAAATGCGGCGTGCATATCTTGCGGTAAGGCTGACAAACCTATCACTGCCAGATAAGGGCACACCACCACTGCCTTTGAACAAAACGCCTAAAAACTTTCTATTGGTGCGATACCCGTTGCCGATTTTAACCACTTTTGTGAAAAAATTGATATTTTTCAACCCTAGATAGTACCGGCATATTGGCAACCGAAAATAGTTAAGCTATCGCTAACTCTTGTTAATGGTAACGAGACAGTCCCGGTTGGGTGCGACGTGGCAGTCTGTAACGAAACGCGCCTATATGGGATATATTTCATGATTAATAAAACAATAATCGCGGCGGCGGTTGTTTCGCTAGGTTTTGCCGCTCAAGCAACGGCTGCGACACTCAGCGGTACGTTCTCAATCGACATCTACCAAGGCACGGGTTTGGGTTCTGCGCAATCGCAGGCAACCAAAGCAAACCTTGGCACGTCCGGTACGTTTCTTGAAACAATCATCTACACAGGTGATCTGGACTTTGGTACAAACAACGGAAATAACACTACAATCGGTGATTGGCTGGCGACTGGCGTTAACGGTTCTTACTCCGTGTCTGCTGGCACCGCAGCTTTGCAACTCAGCAAGGCCAACATCAGTAACAACTCCGCGACAAC
>JBGCDB010000062.1:0-15254 GCA_045104955.1 Roseobacter sp. | reverse complement strand
TCCAGCAGCGGCAAACCATCCTCATCCGCTAGACGAAAAGCGATGTTCAGGATACCTTCCTGTGCATCGGTCAACTCGAGCAATCGCGCCAATAAAAGTGGTCCCATTTCGGACACTGTCGTGCGCACCGGATGCCCCTGATCGCCAAAAATATCCCAGAACGTGACGGGGAAAGCCTCATAGGCGAAATCCGAAAACCCAATGGTTTCTGCCCGCTCCATAAATGGCGCATGCAGTTTGTGCGTCTCAGATCCCGGCTTGGCGAGGCCGGACAGGTCCCCCTTCACATCAGAAAGGAACACAGGTACCCCAGCCTTGGAAAACCCTTCTGCCAGAATTTGCAGCGTCACTGTTTTGCCCGTCCCTGTGGCCCCGGCAATCAATCCGTGGCGATTGGCATATCCAATACTCAGATGTTGCTGCGTGCCATACGCAGGGCCGCCGCCGCCGATAAAAATATCTGATGTCATGCCCTAATCCCTTGGTCCATTATTTCTTGTGGTGAGCATACGTTTTTAACCTTTGAGGGCCATAGTGAAAGTGTTCGGAACGGTGGTTATGTCCCTCCTGGTCCGGACATCCTCCCTGTCAGACTGGCCGTGCCGTTTATCGGTACGGCCCTTTTTTTCTTTCAGCCACATGAAGTCGTTAAACATTTATTGGATTTTCGGAGTTTCCAGTTGACGGCAACTGTGACGTTTCGTAACCTTCGCGCAATAAGTCGGTCAGTCCGACGGGGAGAAACGATTTGGGAAGGGATGCATCGCGCATCCCTTTTCTTATTTGCGCTTGTCGCCAAAAAAAATGATCAACTGACGCGCGTTTTTTGCCCATCGGACCTGACACCTCCGGATCATCATGTTAAACCGCAAAAAAGCATTGAAAACGGAGCGATCATGCCCAAATCCACTTCCTTTTTTACCCGTGTTGCAGCCTTGGCTGCACCAGTGGCTTTGGTCACAACCTTTGCTGTGGCGCAGTCAGAAACATCCTCAGACAGCTCCACAATTGCCGATGAATTGAGCCTCGGCGAGGTAGCCCCAAAGATTGGTGAAACCTATATCAAAGAAGAATTTGGGGATTGGGACATGCGTTGTATCAGAACCGAAGATGGGGATGATCCATGTCAGATGTACCAGCTTTTGTCGGATCAGCAGGGATCTCCCATATCGGAATTCACGCTGTTTAAACTGCCCGAGGGCGGACAGGCCCAAGCGGGCGCAACCGTGGTTGTGCCACTAGAGACCTCTTTGGCGTCCCAGCTTACGATCAAGATCGATGACCAACCGGCCAAGCGGTATCCTTTTGCGTTTTGTAACCAGGTTGGGTGTTACGCCCGCATTGGCCTGACCGAGGAGGACGTCAATAAACTGAAGCAAGGCAATCAGGCCCAGTTGACGATTGTCCCGATTGTCGCCCCCGATCAGAGGGTCAATATTGCCTTGTCTCTGAGCGGGTTCACGGCCAGTTTTGAAGTCGTTTCAATCATCGAACAGTAAAGCCCAAGAACAATGCCGCCTGTCGAGCAGGCGGCTTTTTCACACCCCGCGTAACGCCAGCACGGCGTTCATCCCGCCGAAAGCAAATGCGTTCGAGAGCGCGACTTTGATCTTTGCCTCACGGGCGGTGTTTGGCACGACATCAAGCGCGCATTCCGGATCCGGCTCCTCATAGCCGATGGTCGGCGCGATGATCCCATCGCGCAAGGCCATGATGCAGGCCAAAAGTTCAACCGCGCCGGTTCCACCAATTAAATGACCGTGCATCGACTTGGTCGAGCTGATCATCAGATTGTCCGCATGTGGGCCAAACACATCCGCCACGGCCGCACATTCCGTTTTGTCATTGGCGGCTGTCCCTGTGCCGTGCGCATTGATGTAGCCTACGTCCTCCCGGTTGATCCTCGCATCATTCAATGCACCAGACATGGCCCGCGCTGCGCCATTCTTTGAGGGCATCACGATGTCGCTGGCATCCGAGGACATCGCAAACCCGGCCATCTCACATAAGATATCAGCGCCGCGTTCGCGCGCATGTTCGTATTCCTCAAACACAAATACGCCGGCACCTTCCCCCTGCACCATGCCATTACGGTTCGCCGAAAACGGGCGACAGGCATCACGTGACATGACGCGCAAACCTTCCCATGCTTTCACACCGCCAAAGCAAAGCATGGATTCAGATCCGCCCGTCACCATCGCCGGGGCCATGCCAGAACGCACCATTGTGAAGGCTTGTGCCATGGCGTGATTGGACGATGCACAGGCGGTTGAAACCGTGAAGGAGGGCCCCTTGAGATTATGTTCCATACTGACATGCGAAGCGGCCGCGTTGTTCATCAGTTTAGGTACCACAAAGGGATGTACGCGATTTTTGCCAGCCTCATAGACCGACCGATAATTGTCATCCCACGTGCTGACCCCTCCCCCCGCTGTCCCCAGAACGACGCCAGATTTTGCGGAGGTTTCGCCAGAAAAGCTGACGCCTGATTGTTCAATAGCTTCCTTGGCTGCGGCCAGTGTGAACTGTGTAAAGCGATCATAAAGCGATATTTGTTGGCGATTATAGCGGCCTTCTGCCTCAAACCCGCGCACTTGACCACCGATCTGGATAGACAGGCGTTCTACATCGCGCAGCTCAAGTGGTCCAATCCCGCAAACCCCTTCTTGCATAGCGGATAGTGTCGTGGGCACATCATGGCCAAGCGCGTTGATGGTCCCTGCCCCAGTGATGACGACACGCTTCATTGCGGCCTATCCCTGCTCTGCTCGCAAACGTTCAATACCCGCGACGATGGACGCTACGGTTGAGATGTCAAAATCGCTCTCAGAGGGGTTATTGGCATTAAAAGGCACTGAGATATCAAAAGCTTCTTCGATGGCAAAGATGCTTTCAACCAAGCCCAGACTGTCTATTCCAAGATCCTCTAATGTACTGTCTGGCTTTACATCTGACGGCTCAAGAACGGCTTGTTCGGCGATGATGGCAATGACTTGGTCCTCTGTACGCATGGGCATGTCCTCGCTTGCTCAACTGCAGATGGATTTAGTCACTGCGGTCTTGTTTGAAAACCGCTTTTTTCAGTGCTGCAATATCGGCCATCATGCGTGGCAATCGCCGCATCGATTTGAAAATTTCGATTTGTCTGTCCATTTTGGTGGCGGGATACCCCAGCATGACGCGGCCTGCTGGAATGGAGGACAATACTTTGGTCCCGCCGCCGGTGATCACACGGTCACCTATGGTGATGTTATCGCTAAGTCCCGTCATACCGCCGAGCACGACATTGTTGCCCAGTCGTGTTGACCCTGCGACCGCAGAATGACCACAGATCAGACAGTCGTTACCAATCACGGCATTGTGCCCGATATGCACTAAGTTATCGATCTTGCAGCCGTGGCCAACGTAGGTATCGCGAATTGTACCGCTGTCGATCGTGACGACCGCACCCACATCCACATTGTCGCCGATGGTCACCGCCCCAAGGGAGTGGATACGTGTCCATCCTTGGGCTTGCGTATCTTGTTGATCGCCAAGTGTTTCGCGCACGGCTTCGATCGCGGATTTTTCCTGCGTCACAAAGGAAAAGCCATCCCCCCCGATGCGCGCGCCGGGTTGTGCTTTGAAATCGGTGCCAATGGTCACACGTGCACCAATTGACGTCTGTTCGCGCAGCAACGCCCGCGCACCAAGCCGTGCATTCCAGCCGATGAAACACTGCGGGCCGATGATGCTGTCTTTGCCGATATGGGCGCCCGCTTCGACAACGGTAAAGGCCCCAATTGTCACGTTTTCTTCGATCACAGCAGTTGGATCGATCACGGCGCTGCTATGAACACCTGGTGCATGTCCTTGGCCGGGGTCCAACAACGCGGTAAGGCCCGACATCGCGTACCGCGGTCGTTTGGGGACAATGGCAGCTTTCAGCCCCAAGGCTTGCCAATCCGCCCCTTCCCATAACACGGCCGCCTGTGCCTGCCCGTCTGACAGCTTGTCGGCGTAAGACGCGTCAGTTGCCATCGCCAAGTCGTCGCGCGCAGCGGACTGAGGTTCTGCCACGCTAACTATTTTTAACGCGCCGTCACCGTAGAAATCAGCGCCCAGAGCCTGCGCAATCTGCGCTACAGAAAATATGTGCTGCGCCATGGTCAGGCTCCTCGTTCAGTACGAGGCAGATTTACCCCTGAACGGCGCGCATTGCCACCCCTGCTTGTGACAAGGCTTTCCAGATGCGCGCATCGCGGCCGTAGATGTCGCGGCGATATTGCATCTCGCCTTTGCCATTTGCGAACGCAGTGCGATAGATAATGTGTACCGGCACAGGTTGCTTTAGATTGACTTGCGTTTCTTTGCCTGTTGCCAGTGTCGACTGAAAGAAGCCCTTGGGGTCATTCGTTTGTTTGGCAAGCAGTGCATAAGCAAACTCAAACGGCTGTGCGAGCCGGATACAGCCATGGCTATAAGCACGTGTCTCACGCCCAAAAAGGTTTTTGGCCGGGGTATCGTGCAAATAGATATTGTATTTGTTGGGGAACATGAATTTCACCAGACCCAACGCGTTAGACCGGCTAGGCGGTTGGCGCATTGCATATGGGAACGACTGGGCGGTGTATTTTGTGAAATCCACACTGCTGCGATCGACCTGACGCCCGGACCGGTCTGTGATCATCAAATGGTTCACCGCATAGGGGTCTTGTTGCAATTCGGGCAGGAATTCCTTTGTCGCGATAGACCGTGGTACAAACCAGCTTGGGTTGACGACCATAAACTCCATCACATCTGAAAATTCTGGCGACTGACGGTCCCGATCCCGGGCGCCAATCACAGAGCGAGTAGTGAATGTCACCTTGCCGTTGTCGATGATCTTGGCGGTGAAATCTGTCAGGTTGACTTCGATGTGACGTTTGCCACGGTCTTTGTTTACCCACCGTTCCCGTTCCATCGCAACGATCACAGATTGCAGGCGTGTCTGGACGGATGTGTTGATCTCCTTCAACGTGCCCGCACCAACGACGCCATCTTGTGCAAGGCCGTGGTTCGCCTGAAAGGCAATCACAGCTTTTTGCATCGCAGCATCATAGGTCTTGCCCGCATTGCGTTTTAAATATCCCATGCGCACCAAACGGTCGCGCAGTGCCACGACCGAGGCACCACTTGCACCCGGTTCAAGCTTTTTAGCTTTGACCGTGGGGCCCCAGCCCCCCCGCGCCAACAGACGTTCCAGAACGAGCTTTTCTTTCATCAGCGCATTATATTCGTTGGTGCTAGGCGGCAGCGCTTTGAAAAAACCGCGCGGCGACGATTTGGTCAGGTTCACCAGATAGGACTTGCGGTCACGGTAAGGGACGGCGCGTACAATCGCTTTGTCAACGCGCGACGGCACCAAAGCACCGGTTTGCATGTCGCGGGCATATTGCAGGAAAACGCGGCTCATTTCGACTTCGAGCGCGCCAAGTTCTTGGGGTGTGCGCGCTGATTTCATGCGCGCTTCAAGCCCGGCAACATCATAGCGATCAGACGGCAGGCCGTGGTTGTCCGCCTCTTTCAGTGCTTTGATCAATGCGGCACGCCGGGTTCGGTCGCGGTTACGCTTGCCCGTCCAAATCCCCTCGTATGAGGTGTCTTGATAAAAGCCGGCAATATCCCGGTCGCGTGCCGCGTTTTCTGCCACAGCCTGTTTAAAGGCCGTGGTCTGCGCAGCAGCTGGCGCAGGGGCGCTGAGCGCCACTACCAAAGCCGCGGCAAAGGCGAATAAAACGGCAGAAAGGCGCCCACTCATTGTCAAAAGCATCGAAAATCCTCGCTCACACCAAATAATAACGACTGCCGACTTTGCCGACGTGTTCTGCGTCTGTCCAATAACATTTGCGAAATTGCTCAAGGAAAGGTGAAAATGATGCATGTCAGCACCGGTCAAGGGGGCCACTTTGCTGTGCCGGAAAAGTCAAAAAGTTAAAATGCGCAAAAATTCGCCTAAAATTGTCTGAATTTAGCCGCTTGGATTTTCAGCACTTGGTTAACAATCAGGCTTATGACATACCAATGTTGCATCTGGGGAAGAGATGAAAAGCGCCTGTGTAACATCATGGGCTAGGCAGGAATAGCGACGGAACAAGTATGACCATCGAGAACTCAACGGGTTTTACCCGCCGTGCTCTATTGGGCGCATTCGCCGCGACGGCAGTGACCGCGGCACCTACTTTCGCAAATGCTGCAGGTTTTTTGCGGGGTGGCGGTGATATCCGCCGCATTCGCATGTACTCTGGCCGCACCGGCGAACGGATCGACACGATCTACTGGATCGAAGGAAAATACGTGCCGGACGCGGTGGCCGAAATCAATCACTTCATGCGCGATTGGCGGACAGACGGCATCAAATCGATGGATCTTCGGACCATCGATATCATGGCGGCTGCGCATAATCTGATGGACGCAGACGAACCTTATATGCTGCTATCCGGCTACCGCAGCCCGAAAACCAACGCGATGCTCCGCAGCCGAAGCAGAGGCGTCGCCAAGAATTCGCTTCATGTCAAAGGTCAAGCTGCTGACTTGCGCCTGTCGACCCGGTCAGTAAGCCAAATGGCGCGTGCCGCAGCTGCCTGTCGTGGTGGCGGAGTTGGCAAATACACTGGTTCCAATTTTGTACACATGGATTGCGGTGTGGTCCGCACTTGGGGCCGTTAAGGTTAAGCACTTCGTTTGGTTTAATGAAAAAAGCGGCGCATGCGCCGCTTTTTGTTGGAAATTACCGATTGATGCCACCTGAAATGTTATAGCGCGCCCTCACCCGGTCAAGCACTTTGATGCAATGCGCCGTATAAGTCGCGTGTTTCATTTTGACATCAAGTAGCCCGCCGATGCGTCGGTGCAGCGGATACCAGCGGTCAAAATCCAGCCCGCATTTGTCCGATACCTTGAAGGGCGCGTGTTGTATCATAACCACCGTATTCATGAACGCCTGCGCCGCAGAGGCGGCCACCCAAACGCGCCGGTTCGTTTTGAATAGCGTTTCAAGGTCCAGCCGATAAAGCGGTGCAGTCTTGAGCAAATTTAAATACCACAGGTGGGTTAGGAAATATGCCGACACGCTGGTTAAAAAATGTATTGAATCAGCAGCGTTAATGGCAAGCATCGTGCCTTTTGGCGACATAAGCTCTGTGCGGTGGCTTTCGCCCTTTAGCACGTAGCCTGTGCAATTAATTATGGTTGATCCAGCTGGAACCAGCTGCGTTTCGCCGCTGCGAAACACCATCTGCGGCCCTGCATCTGTGTCGATAATATCTTGCAGGTATTCACGCACCGTATCCGAGAGGCCCGCCGTGATCGTTTTGCGTTCCTGATCCGACAACAATCCGTACAGAAAATGTTCCCCTTCTGCGTCTGGGCCAATCATGTATTTCGATTTCCCGTAGGCGAAGGTTTCGTCCTCGTTGTCACCGTCGAAATGCATGCCCAAATCGCCAAACACAGCGAGCACCCGTACCCCGCCAAACCAACGGTCCGTGCCGGTTGGCAGCAACAGGTCACGACTGGCAAACATCGTGCCCTTACCGCTGATCAAAGTGACTTTGCGGTCGGGGTTGTGGCGCAAGACAGCCAAAATGGTATCCATCGCTGTTTTGCCGCCACCTACGACAAAAACATCCGTGTCCGATTCAAGCGTGCCATCAGTAGACAGCATTTCTGGCGTAGTCGGTAAAACCTCAGCGCTGCTGAATGAAAACGGATCATTAGGACGAATATTGTAACCGATCGCGTCGATGGCGCGCGTTGTGTCTATGGCCACTTCGCCCTCAACCGATGAACAGGTGATCCGCGCGCGTGGTCCCTGCTCAGCTTCGTATTCGGACATGTTGCGGTATTCATGACCGTATAACACAGTCAGATCGACCCGTTTGCGCACTTCGTCGAGGCAGTAGCTCATGTGCGATTGTACTTCGTCCCGGCTGGCTAAATATTCTGGGGGTTTGGACCACTGCCATTTTAGATCGCCTGCGGTGAACATTGGATGCGGCTGATGCAGCCGGACATAATCATAGGCGCTGGTCCACATGCCGCCGGGTTTTTCGTTTTTATCGACCAGAACGACTTTTGCGTCTTTAGGCAGATATTCCGTTGCTACAAAAAGCGCATTCAGTCCCGCAACCCCTGCGCCAATTACGCATAGATCACAGGTAATGGAGGACATTGCGGGTGTCTTTGTTGATTGAGAGGATGTATCCAACATAGTTAATCCTTTGCTTTAGGTAAAATGTATAAAACAATGTAACTAAGTAATAAATTCTTCTATTTCTATGCGCGTAGGCATGGCCGGCGCTGTTCCTGGGCGGGTTACTGAAATACCCGCAGTCGCACAGCCCCACCGCACAGCTTCATGTGCGGTTTTACCTTCAGACAACGCGGCAGCAAATGCACCATTAAACGCATCGCCTGCCCCGGTGGTTTCGGCTACAGCCCCTGCAGTGATTGCCGGGATCAAGCCCGCGCCGCTCAGATAGGCGCCTTGTTCCCCCATCGTTATGATCGGTGTTCGAACCCCAAGCGCGATAAGTTTTTCGCAGGCACGCTCTGCGTCCGCTAAGGTGTTCACTGCAATGCCCGTTAACGTCTCGCACTCGGTTTCGTTCGGGGTGATGTAATCACACAGCGCCAGCATGCCGGGCGGTAAATCCGTGGCGGGTGCGGGGTTTAAAATTGTTGTAACCCCCGCATCCTTTGCGATTTGCAGCGCGCGCACTGCGGCCTGCATTGGTTGCTCGAGCTGCGTGACGAAAACATCTGCCCCCGAAATCAACGCGCTGTGCGTCTCAACATCCTTGGCGGAAATCAGTGCGGCTGCGCCCGGTGCAATAATAATCGCGTTGTCGCCGGTGCTCTCTTCAATAAAAATATGGGCAGCCCCGGTATAGCTTTCGGGCACCTGTTCAACATGTGCAACCACGCCCGCTTCGGCCCACGTATCCAAGGCCAGTTTGGCGAAATCGTCCTGACCCAGCTTTGAGATCATATGCGTCTCGGCCCCGATCCGTGCGCAGGCCACAGCTTGATTGGAGCCCTTACCCCCCGGCCCCAAAGAAAACGCGTGCCCCATGATCGTTTCGCCCATGACAGGCATGCGGTCGGCGCGATAGGCGGTGTCGGCGACAAAAACCCCTAAGATAACGACCTTGCCCATAGTTACGCCGCGTCCGGAGGCACAACACCTTTGCGCAACGCAAAGCAGCCGTAAAACCGCCGTTCTCCGGTTTGGATGACGGCATAGGCTTGTTTGGCGCGGTCATAAAAGGCAAAGCGTTCGATGCTCATCATGGTGGGGCCTCCGGCGGCCGACACCTCTGCTTGGACCTCATCCATCACCGGCAAGAGCGTTGCAGGTTCGTCCACGACCTCCATGCGGGCGGCGGCATCCTCCACGAAGGTATCAATTGGATAGAGTGATAATACAGCCCGGACGACTTCGGCTGCGGGGCGATCTATGCGCAATACCTCACCAAGTACCGTTTCACGTGCTACGCTGTCAGACGGAAAGTTCGTATCCGCAATTATCAAGTCATCCCCGTGCCCCATCGCCCGCAATGTATAAAGCACATCTGCGTTTAGGATCGGATCAATACCTTTAAGCATCTTTGGTCTTCCTTATGTCTGGTTCTATGGCGTTTCTTTTACAGTAGCCGCAATCACGGCACCGATGGCGTGATGGGCCTGTGCGTCAAGGTGAATGCCGTCTACAGGGTCGATCTGCGCCACGGTGTTCAGGTCCACAAACCCGGCGCCATTGCGCGTGGCCAACGCGCGCAGCAGCTCCGGCATTTGCGCGGATTTAGCGGCCGCACCTTTGAAGATATCGGTAAACACGCCAATTTCTTGCACCTGAACACCCGCGACCACCACAACAGCAGGTGCGGTGCCGTCCGTGCCGCAGTCCGACCGGCCGATCTCAGTTACCAATCGCCCCACCCCAAGCGCAATGTCATGGGCTGACAGGTTAAACCGCGCCTTAAGGTCGTTCGTGCCCAACATCACTACAACCACATCCAGCGGTCTGTGGCTTTCCAGCATGGCCTGCAAATAGCGCAGCCCGTTTTTATGAGCACCCTCAATAGGGTCATCATGCACAGCTGTCCGCCCGGGATGCCCTTCCGAAATAACGTGCCAGCCTGCCCCTAAAACACCGGCCATGACCGTAGGCCAGCGGTCTTCATAGGTGTGCCGCCGGCGGTCATCGATTGTGCGAAATGCTTTCGTGCCATGGGTGTTACTGTCACCAAAACAGAGAACGCAACGTTCGGACATCAGCGCAACCGTTGGCCGGTCGCCGCGTCAAAGCAGTGTAGATGGTCAGGATCAGGGGCGAGCTTGATCTTTTGACCCGGCGCAAAGGCATGACGTTCGCGAAACACAGCCGTGATATCTTGGCCTTGGAACTTCAGAAACACCATGGTTTCGGAGCCTGTGGGTTCCACGACTTTGACCTCCATCTCAAGCCCCTCATCGGCCAAAACAAGATGTTCAGGCCGGACGCCCAGATGAATATCGCCATCGCCCGCAGGCCCCGCGTAGCTTTGACCGTCGACGGTAATACGCCCGTCGGCCAGATGCCCCTTGAGCAGGTTCATAGACGGCGCCCCGATAAAGGTCGCCACAAATTCATTGGCCGGGTTGTCATAAAGCTCAAGCGGGGTGCCGATCTGTTCGATGTTACCGCCTTGCATCACAACGATACGGTCGGCGAGTGTCATCGCTTCGATCTGGTCATGGGTGACAAACACAGTCGTTGTCTTGAGCCGTTGATGCAGTTCTTTAATCTCCGTACGCATCTGTATGCGCAACTTAGCGTCTAGGTTCGACAGTGGCTCGTCAAACAAAAATACCTGCGGGTCGCGCACAATTGCACGCCCCATGGCCACCCGCTGGCGTTGTCCGCCCGATAAATGGCGCGGCTTGCGGTCGAGGTATTCCGTGAGGCTCAGGATTTCGGCCGCTTCTTTGACGCGTCGGTCGATCTCTGCCCGGTCTGCTTTCGCGACTTTCAGCGCAAACCCCATGTTTTCAGCCACGGATTTGTGAGGATACAGAGCATAGGTCTGGAACACCATCGCGATATCGCGCTGTGCGGGCGGCAAATTGTTGACCACGCGGTCGCCAATGGCGATCGTGCCGCCATTTATCGGCTCAAGCCCAGCGATCATACGCAATAGCGTCGACTTTCCGCAGCCTGAAGGACCCACGAGGGCCACAAATTCACCGTCTTCGATGTCGATATCGACCCCGTGAATAACCTCCACGGGTCCGTATGACTTACGGATATCTTGAATTTTGACGCCTGCCATTTGCGGTATCCCCCCGACCTTATGTCGATGCTAGTGAAAGCAAATTGGCTTGGCAACGGCTCTGTCACACCTTTTGTTGACTTGGCGTAAATCTCGATCATAGTGAAGGTTCCCGGGAAGCGGGCGCCCGACTACTGCACGGAAAAAATATAATAATCCGGCATTCGCGCCTTTTCTCGACGACAAGAAATGTCACCACGTCCAGGGAGGATGAAGATGAAGACAGACTTATATAATTACATTGTTGCCGCACAAAAAATGAACCGCCGGCAGATGCTCAAAGGCAGTGCTGCCGTGGGCGCGATGGCGATGATGCCCAAGGGTGCTGCACAAGCTGGCGGTCACGGAAATGTCCGCGCCGAGATTTTAAAAATTCCGGGTGTGGGCGCAGGCTCCCCGACCGATAGCGACTGGCAAAAGGTAGGTGAACTATGCCTTGGCGCGACCAAGGAAAACGTAGCTGAAGGCGAATTCGAAGGGGTCGAGCTGACCTTTATGGGCCTGAACAACCAAAACCTTCATAACTTCCTGTTTCGCGGGTTTCTCAAGCCGTGGGAGGCTTACACTGGCGCCAAGATCAACTGGATCGATTTGGCGCAGGCTGATTATAACGCTCGTTTGCAGCAATCCATTGCCACGGGCACTGTTGATTTCGACATCATCGAAATGGGCGCGCCGTTCGAAGGGGACGTGCTGGGCCGCGGTATGGCATCTGAGATGCCCGACTGGGTGAAAGAGCAAATCGACATGGACGACTATGTGGATTACCTCAAAGCGCCGGTTGGCACGTGGGATGGCAAGACATACCGGGTATCTATTGACGGCGATTGCCATACGTTTGCGTATCGCAAAGACTATTTCGGCCCAGATGGTATCGGCGGTGCCGAAGTGCCCACCACATGGCAAGAGATCAATCAGGTGTCAAAAGATCTGGTCGGCAAGGAAGACCCTCTGACCGGCCTGCCCGCGCATGGCTATCTTGATCCGCTCAAGGGCTGGGGTGGATTTGGCTTTTATTTCTTGGAAAACCGCGCGTCGGCTTATGCCAAGCATCCAAATTCGCCCGCATGGCTGTTTGACCCTGAAACGATGACGCCGATGGTCAATAACCCCGCGTGGGTCCAAGCGATTCAGGATGTGATGGATCTGATTGACGCGGGCGCCTACCCAGCCGATCAAATCAACGCCGACCCCGGCACGACTGCCTTCCAGCAATTTCTGGCCGGTACCGGTTCGATGTTGATGTGGTGGGGGGATGTCGGATCATCTGCACGCACATCTGACACGTCCGTTGTCGGTGATGTTGTGGGCTTTGGTGTGAACCCCGCGTCTGATCGCGTCTACAACGCACAAGCTGGTGCATGGGAAGAAACCCGGAATGAGGCACCCAACATGGCTTATATTGGCTGGGGCGTTTACGTCATGGCCACCGTTGAAGGCGACGAAAAGAAGAAGAAAGCCGCATGGTCCGCCGCAGCCCATCTGGGCGGCAAAGATCTGTCGCTTTGGGCCTCGGCCTATCCGTCGGGCTTCCAGCCTTACCGCAACTCGCACTTCCAGTTCGAAGAGTGGGAAGAGGCAGGCTATGACCGCGCCTATGTCGAGGACTACCTTGGCTCGAACGCGGACAGCTACAACCACCCGAACGCAGCGATTGAACCGCGCATTCCGGGCATCTTCCAATACTACTCCGTTGCCGAAGATGAATTGGCCAAGGGCTATGCCGGTCAATACGGGTCTGCTCAGGAAACTGCAGATGCGATTGCAGCGGCATGGGAAAAGATCACGGATCAGATCGGCCGTGACAGCCAGATCGCCGTCTACAAAGCATCATTGGGAATGTGATCTGCACCCTGTAAACCACAGCGCGGCCCCAAGCGGGCCGCGTTTTCAATAGGGGTTGCGCCGCATCCCCAAGCTGAAAATGCTCTGCGTTTCAGAGCTGGAGGCTGCACAAATGCTGGCGCGGACCTGAAAAAGATGGGAACCGATATGACCTATCATGCACAATGTTCTTGTGGCACGGTGAAGCTTGAGGCCGAGGGCGAACCCGTGGTCCAATGTTACTGCCACTGCAATTCGTGTCGCAGCAGAACAGGCAGCCCGGTTAGCGCCCCCGTACTTTGGCCTAAATCGTCAGTTCGCTTTTCCGCAGGCGAAGACAAAGTGGATCGCTATTCGAAATACAACGAACCCGAGGGTGGTGTGTTTACATGTGCCATATGCAAGGGACTCGTCGGGGTGCATTTGGCTGAGGCGCAGCTATTTGATATTTTCGCGGGTCTTCTATCTGACCTTGATTTCAAACCAACCGTACACCTCAATTACGAAAACGCAGTGCTGCCCATTCACGATGGTTTGCCAAAGCTGAAAGATATGCCCACAGACTGGGGTGGCAGTGGTGAGTTTTTGCCAGAATGACACTTCTGTAGCCCGCAGCAACGCATGGATTTTCTTTACAGAGACCAGATATGAACATCACACATCTATCTTACCTATTCAGCTTAACGCGCGAACTTTTTATGGATAATCTGGCCTAATGAATACCCAAGGTGATCTTCTGCACACGGTGACGGCCGATCATATCTCGGACCAGCGCCGCCTTTTGGGCAAGGCGATGGTCTGGGGCACAGGCCTGTTGGTCATCGGGCTTGCCGCATGGCAGATGGCGTTTGAGACGGGCCGCGTCGGTGCAGGGTTTGAAAATTGGCGCCCTGTGCTTTACGCCTACATGCTTTGGGCCACAGCGCTTTGTGCGGCTCAGGTGATTGTGAACGGGGAAAAGGGCAAACGGACGTTGTTCGTACTGCCCGCCGCGCTTTTTGTGATCAGCCTTGTGGTCTTTCCGCTGCTCTTTGCGCTCTATATCTCATTTACCGATTGGAACCTGGCCTCGCAGAGTGGCGCGCAGCCCAATGGGTGGGACAACATGCGCCAGATGTGGAACGATGCGTTTTATTGGAACGCATTGAAAAATATGGTCTATTACGTGCTGGCCGTCAGCGTTGAATACGTCATTGCCTTTGGTTTGGCCCTGCTGTTGAACGCCCAAATACGTGCGCGTAAATTCTTTCGTGTGGTGTTCCTGCTGCCCTTGATGCTTAGCCCGGTGGCGGTGTCGTGGATGATCGGCAAATCCATGCTTGAGGTGCGCTTTGGGCCCATATCCCGCGTGATCCGGGAACTGGGGTTCGAGCCCAGCTTTTTCGGCAATGCCGAGATTGCGCGCTTTATGATCATGGCGATGGATGCCTGGACCTTCATTCCCTTTATGATGATCATGCTGCTGGCCGGTCTGCAGGCCCTGCCCCGTGAAGTCATCGAGGCTTCCAAAGTCGATGGCGCGTCAGGGTGGCAAAGCTTTAAAGAGGTGATTTTTCCGCTGATGCTGCCTGTGTCAGTCACGGCGATCGTGATCCGGATCATCTTTAAACTGAAGCTTGCAGATATCATTATCAACGTCACGTCTGGCGGCCCCGGTGGTGCCACGGATAGTGTCACCAGCTTTATCTTCCGCGAATATAGGGACCGATCGAATGTCGGCTACGGCACGCTGCTTGCCATGGTATATCTGGTGCTGATCGTCGTCTTTATCACGCTGCTTTTGAAATTGGTTAGCCGCTGGATGGAGCGCCCCGCATGACCGCGATATTTAAAGACCACGAGGGCGATGCGCGCGTCAAAACCAAATGGTGGGCCAGCCGCATTGCGATATATGCGGCGCTGATCACTTGGGCTTTCATTTGCCTGTTTCCGATCTTTTGGACCTTGACGACGTCGTTCAAACTCGCACCCGACGTGATGAAGGGTAATTTGGTCCCATGGTGGGATTTCACACCGCGTTGGAAGGGGTGGGAATCCATCGGCCTGTCGCCGCGGCTGATTGGCGAAGTTTCCACCGTGCGCGAAGAATTCTTTAAA
>JBGCDB010000061.1:0-50857 GCA_045104955.1 Roseobacter sp. | reverse complement strand
GTTGTCTCCATCGACAAGCAACGACACTGATGGCGTCATGACACACTCCGAAACAAAAGGCCCATTTTGGGAATGGCAGACGAATGAGCCAAAAGTTCGGCACGCATGGGTAAAACCGTCAGGTTTTGAAAACCGAAGTTTTGATCGGCATGACGATATCTGACGCTCCACCCACGAAATCAATTCGGTGCCAATGGACGACGTCTGCTGAAAGCGTCACAAGCGGTCTGCCTTCACTGAAAGGCTGCGTGGACAGATCCGTGATCATCTTCTGACCCTCCCAGTGCCCGAATGCATGCACCCCATCAAATAGCATCTCTATCCCGCGGGGCATTTTACCTGATGCCAGTTGTTCAATCAATGGCGCGGTTGCCGGTTTGTCCGCCCGTCCAATCCCAATAACGATGCGCGTGCCCGTCTCTACCAATAGCCCGGCGTAGCCCTGCCCGGCAAACCGCTGCACCCTTGGCGGCCCGTCTGCACGCTGCTCCCAAAGCTCTGCATACTCAGCATGAACGCCATTTTCGATCATGCGGCCTTGGTCATCAAAGCTGATCTCGCCGACATCCGGCGCATCTGGCACCCCATGCCAGTTAATCTCGCGGTGCCAAGTGCATACGGTTTCCTCAAGCGTAACGTGTCCGGCAAAGCCCTCTGCCTGCGCTAACTGTAGCAGTGCTGCGGTGGACAGATCCCCCAAACACCGGACCCCAGACAGGTTTGGCCGTTCCACGGGTATCCGGACATCCGCATACTCCATTCCCGCCTGCGCCCAATGAACGCGCGTGGTATGATCCTCGAAGTTAGGTGCCTTTATCCAATCGCGTTCCCAATGCCCCTGAATGTCGGCTGCAGTAATCACTCCGCTGCCAATCTTGTTTCGCCTATGGCTGCGATGATTTCATCCGCAGAGAGAACAGACCCCTCTTGCAAGTATTCCATGGCATTCAAAGCTGCATGCTGCGCCGCCTCAGAGGTGCCGCCCACGCAGTCTTTGACCACTCGGCAATAGTAATCATGCTGGTGCCCATCGACGAAACTGTAGTGAACGCAAACATCGGTCATACACCCCACTAAAATCAACGTTTCAGCTTTTAGACCTTTCAGCAAGATTTCAGTCTCGGTACCAAAAAACACCGAATACCGCCGTTTGTGCACGAAATAGTCAGTGGGCCGCATGTCCATTTCTTCGCGCGCGACCGGCGTGCCAGGCGCCCCTTCAAGGCAATGGATGTCTTCGCTGCCATCCAGTTCCCGGCCGTAATCGATCAGATCACGCCGATGTATTTCCTGAAAGAAGATAACCGGTATATCCGCGTCATGTGCGGCATCCACCACCCGTTTGGCACGCGCAATATTTTCGCGGTAGCCGGGCATGTGCGGGATGCCACCGTCTATATCCAGAAATGACCCTTTTTGAATGTCGATGACCAGTAGGACTGGGTTGCCGACGATAGTAGGTTGACGAGGCATGGATGCTCCTTATTTGCGTGATTGATCAGCACCCATCAGGCGTGGCAAATCCCCCCAACGGGCGACTGCAGAGAAGACAAGCACCGACACCGTGAGGAAGGTAATCGCTGCAACCGCCATCGTTGGCGTGTAGCCATTTCTGAGCGAATTAAAGATTTGCAGCGTGACCGTCGCATAAGAGGATGCAGATACAAAGAAAATGACAATGAATTCATTGAACGAAAGCACCAGCACAAAGAAAAAACCCGAGATCGTGTAGGGCAGTGTTTGCGGCAGAACGACAGTTTTAAACGCAACCTGTTCTGTAGCACCCATGGTCGCCGCCGCATCAAGGTGCGATCTGTCGATAGACTGAAGCCCAATGGA
Source organism: Roseobacter sp. (assembly GCA_045104955.1). GTDB lineage: Bacteria > Pseudomonadota > Alphaproteobacteria > Rhodobacterales > Rhodobacteraceae > Roseobacter. The sequence goes on along the minus strand of JBGCDB010000061.1, from coordinate 49,018 downwards.
TATTGTTACCAAAGGCAGCGCCATCAACAAAATCGCATGGCTAATCACACCGGCCCACAGCTCGCCCAGCCCGCCAGTGAACGCCCAGAAAAAACCCAAACCCACACCAAACACAATCGGTGGCACCGCAAACGGTAGCGACCCCAAACCCGCCAGTGTTTTGGATATTTTTGACCCCGTGGACCAGAGCAAATATGCAATGGGCCATGCCAGAAGAACCGCCAGCGTGGCAGCCCCAGTCGCCACGATAATGGAATTGAGCAACGCCTTGGTCCAGATGGGCTCCGAGATAAAGAACTCTCCGAACCGCGCAAACGTCGGGTCTTGTGGAGGGAAGAACATACTGCGCCCCGAATTCAAAGCAGCCCCACAAACCACAACGATGGGCAACGCCAATACCAACGCCGCCAACCCCATGTATATCGCACCAAAAACCCGCATCAGCGTGCCTCGGCCCGGCGGTTAAACAGGTGACCAAGATAAAGGCAAACGCTGGCAGATATCAGCAAGATGATCGCTTGGGTCGCGCCAAAGGGGGCATTCAGGTTTGCCCCACGAATATTGGCATAGATGGCGACGGCTGTTGTGTGCTTATTGGGTGCCGCGAACACGGTGATGGTCACATACGTGCCCAGCAGAAAAACAAACAGCAAAAGTGTCGTGCCAAAAAGCGGCAACCGGATCGAGGGCAACGTAACCGTGCGCGTCACTGTCCACCGCCCAGCGCCCATCGTTCGCGCAGCCTCCGACAAAGACGGATCAAGCCGCGACAAAGCCGGGTAAAGCAAGATTACCGCATAGGGCCACACCAGATAGCTCATGGTCAGAACTGTGGCGAAATCCGACGTCTTGAATTTGACGTTACGTGGATTGGCCAGCCCCCAGTCGCGCAGGGTTTGAAACCAGCCGACGTCTTTTAACCACTGGGTCATCCCCGTTTCTTTGAACAATTTTGGCAGGCCAGAATTATTGGACAACAAAATATCCCACCCCATCACGATGAAAACCTCGGACAGGGAAAGCGACGCCATAATAAAAACAAGCCACATTGCCTGTGCGGACCGTTTCAGCCGCGTCAAAAGCAACGTGAACGGCAAAGCCGTCAGGACCGCAATAACCGAAGCGATAACCGCGAAGTAGAAAGAGTACCCCAACTGTTGAAGGTACAAAAAGGTCACTTCGTCCGGCCATAAAACACCAACAAAGAAACGTTGATAGTTTTCAAAAGTGAAATCCCACACCCATGCTGCGCCATCGACTTTGCGGCCAAATGAAATCGCAAGGACAAGAAGAAACGGAAAAACGCAAAAGACCACAATGACTGACGTTAAAAGCCCCAGAAAGATACGCCGCGCAGGCCAGTGGTTCTGGCGAGGCGTCTGACTTGCCACCGCAGGTACATCTATGTCGTCGGCGATGGTCATGCCGCTTGCACCTTGGGAAAAATTTGGAGCGCATCAGGTGGCAACCGCACCATCGTCGATTGACCTTTGGAAAGGGTCGGCCCTGTTTCACCTGCGGCGTATTCTGCGATGATCGGTCCAATGTCGGATTGCAGGTGATACTCAAGCAGTGGCCCCAAGTCGCGCACAAACATGACATGTGCGGGGATACGATTTGCATAGGGCTCATCATCAATGCAAATCCGCTCGGGCCGGATCGCAACCTGCACGGGACTGCCAGACCGGAAATGGGCCGTGGCGCTTAGATCATGGTCTCCGACTTTTACACCACCATCCTGCACCACGCCCTCAAAGAAATTAGCCTTACCAATAAAATCTGCAACAAAAGCGTTTGCGGGTTGGTGATAAATAATTTTGGGGTCGGCGACCTGTTCCACACGCCCATTGGACATGACGACGATTTTGTCCGCCATTGTCATTGCCTCACGTTGGTCATGCGTGACTACGATCGTTGTGATACCCAGTCGCTGTTGCAACAAACGCAGTTCGACCTGCATTTCTTCGCGTAGTTTTGCGTCCAACGCAGACATTGGTTCATCTAATAAGAACACGTCGGGTTCCTGGGCCAATGCCCGTGCAATTGCGACCCGCTGGCGCTGCCCGCCCGACAGCTCTCCTATCCGGCGGTCGCCAAAACCTCCCAACTGAACGGTTTCCAGCAATTCATCAGCCTTGGCAAAGGCCTGTGGTTTTGGCATTCCGTCAATCGTCAAAGAATACGCAACATTTTCCCGTACAGAGTAGTGCGGAAACAATGCAAAGCTCTGAAACACCATACCAAATTTGCGCTTGTGTGCCGGCAGCATGGTCACGTTCGTATCGCCGAGTAAAATCGCGCCGCTGCTTGGCTCTTCCAGCCCCGCAATCATCCGCAGCAAGGTGGTCTTGCCGCAGCCTGAGGGGCCCAACAGCGCGGTCAGCTCCCCTTTGGCAAAGGTCAAATCGGTTGGTTCAACGGCGCGGGTGTTTCCAAACGACTTGGAAACACCCTTCAAAACAAGGCCCCGCACCCCAGATCAGGCTTCTGCCAACATCTTGTCCCAGCTTTCTTTGATGAAGGTCTCATTGTCGAGATAGGCTTCATAGGCTGGTCTGATGGATGGCGTACCCGAGACAAAGTTGAATTCGTCATCGGTAAGGTCTGTCATGGATTTCTCCACCAAAGGCGCTGTCCCGATCTTGCGGCTCATGAGTGCTTGAACCGCAGGCTCTGATGAGAAATTCATGAACTCTGCCGCTTCGGCGGCTTTCTCAGACCCTTGCGTCAGACACCACGACCCGTAGTCCTGCAAATTGCCTTCTTTGGGGAAGGTCGGTTTGATCGGGAAGCCGTCCAACGCCATCAGGTTCGCAACATCAAGATAGTACATCCCGGCCACCACGTCGCCGTTCTTCATGGATTGTTCCATCTGGCTTTCGGCCGTCCACCAAAGAGCGACGTTTGGCTTTAACTCGGCGACTTTGTCAATCACTGCGACAACGCCTTCGTTTGTCATCATCGTTTCAGCACCATCAAAAAACGCCGCTGCCGTCAGATCCAAAAGGCCTGCATTGTAATTCCGCCCCAAGCCCAACGAGGCCTCGAACAGGTCAGTATCCCAAAAATCAGCCCAGCTGGCAGGGGTTTCAACCTCACCCGGGTTAAACACCATCGCAACGAACCAAGACATCGCGCCCACACCCTGCGGACCGTCGTTGCCTTCGAAGACAAAGTAACTGTCCAAATTGCTTGCGCCAGAAATCTTGGCCAGATCTAGGGGTGCGATCAAATCACCAATACGACTGGCTTTGATCATCGTGTCGCGTGCAAAAAGCGAAATATCCGTCGGCACATTGCCCGCAGAAAGCGCTTGCTGCAAAGTCACCAGCCAATCGGAGGAGTTCGGCTGTGTAACGCTTTCGACTGTGATGCCGGTGGCTTTTGTGAATTCCGGATATACGAATTCCTTAAAGCTGTTTTCGAAGTAGCCACCGTATGATCCAATCTGGATGCTACGGCTTTGTGCAATCAGCGGCGTTGCCAGCGCCGAAGCGGCAAGGCTGGCGGCCCCTGTTTTTAATACGGCACGTCTATTCAATTTTTGCATGGTGTTTCCTTTCCATCCCCACGACTCGGCGCCGGGGAGGCGGCCACCGAGGTTTGTTAAACTCTCGTTAAAGAACCGCCACCAGCGGCCAATCCGTCAATCAAACTGACCCAAAACGCGGCGTTTGTTCATTTGGCTGCACATTTTGTAAGCAATCAGAGGGCGCAAATGACCTTTCTTAGACACAACAGAGTCGCCCTGCTTTGGTTTTGTGCATGCTGGGAGCAAGCAAACCGATTGGGAAAAATAAGATGACACAGACACCAGATACTGAATTACGCGCACTGACCGTGGATGATGCCACCTTGCCGGTTATTGATCTGTCGGGACTGTTTTCAGGCGACGCGGAAGACAAAGCAAAGGTGGCAGCCGCATTAGGTGCTGCTGCGCGGACATCTGGTTTTTTCTACATTACAGGGCACGGCGTTCCACAGACACAGATCGACGCGGCGTTTGCAGCCTCGAAAGAGTTCCACGAAAAGCCCCGCAGTTTTAAAATGAAATACTGGTCCGGGTTTACCACCAACCACCGCGGCTACGTCCCGTTCGAAGAAAACGGCAGCTCGTTTCCCAAGATCATGAACTTTAACGAGGCGTGGGACATGTCGTTTGAGGCCCCTGCGGATCATCCCGACTATACTACAGGCTGGCGCATGACCGGACCCAACATCTGGCCAGACATTCCGGGTTGGAAGCAAACGGTATCGGGCTACTACGACGCGATCTTTAATCTTGGGCTGCGCATGCTGGACGCTTTGGCGCTTGAACTGGACGTCCCGTCCGAGGAACTGACCCGCCACATTACCTGCCCCACATCGCAATTGCGCCTTTTGCGGTACATCGAAAACGAAATGCCCCAGACCAAGGACATGACCGGCATCTCGGCCCATTCCGATTTTGAATGCTTTACCATATTGCTGCAAGGTGCACCGGGTTTACAGGTCATGAATGCTGATGACGTCTGGATAGAGGCCCCGCCAATCCCCGGCACCTTTATTGTCAACATTGGCGACATCTTCGAAACATGGTCCGGCGGGCAATTCAAATCCACCCAGCACCGTGTCGTCAACACAGGTAAAGAACGCTACTCCATGCCGCTGTTCTTCGGCCTTGATTACCACGCCATCGTCGAGCCCCTTGCGAAATTCCGCACCCCAGAAACACTACAGAAATACCCGCCGATGAAGGCCGGTGATCATTTGATGCGCATGTCTGTGCATGCGTTTCGGTATATGGCCGAGGCGAAGGAGCAAGGCGTGTTCACCCCCGACTATGAGGTCTTGGACGAAAACCCCTTCAGCCGAGATGCCAAGGAACCCGCAGAGTAAAATGGAGCCGCATCCAGATTTCATCCACGTGGACCTGCCACGCGAATTTGCCATCGGGGCGTATCACCTTGCGCCCCTGTCGCCAGAGTTTGTCAAGGAAGACTACGACGCGGTTATGGCCAGTGCGCCCCTGTTGCACGACATCTTTGGCGATTGGCCTACAGGTCTGACCGTTGAAGACAACGCAATTGATCTGGCGTGGCATGAGCGCGAATTCACATCACGTCGGTCCTTTTCGTGGATACTGCGGAATGAGACCGCCGTTTATATCGGGTGCTTTTACGTATACCCGGCGATCGGCGCACGGGATCAGGCCAAGGCCACGCTTTGGCTGTGTGACATTGCACAGCGCGACACCGTTGCCCGGACGCTTCGGCAATTACTTGGAACATGGCTTGAAGCCAACATTCCGACCAACATTACGATAACATGGGCCACGAGCCCCAGATTAGAGGCATAAGATGACACTGCCCGTTGCTGAAAACTGGTTCAAAGCGGAAAAAATTGACGCAGACACAACGCTGATCCTTGAACCCCATATTCATGTTCTGGAACAGGCGAACATGTTTCTTGTGGAAGGGACCGACCGCGACATGATCCTTGATACGGGCATGGGCGTGATCCCCTTCAAACCTTATCTTGATAGTCTGCGCAAAGACCCCGGCAAAGAAATCGTTTGCGTCTCGTCACACACACATATCGACCATATCGGTGCTGTGCATGAATTTGACATCCGCCTTGTGCACCCCGCCGAAGCCGACGAAATGGCCGCCCCCTCGGGGCTGATATCGCTTTTCCGACGCGACATGCCAGAGGCGTTGTTGCAGACGTTCCTTGACGCAGGCTATCCGCCTATTGGCGAAACCCTGATCGAGGCGCTGCCTTTTGAAGGCTATGACCCGGAAAGCTACCGCTTGCGGGGTGCGCCTGCGACAGGGCTGCTCGAGCACGGAGATACCGTTGATCTGGGCAACCATGTCTACGACGTGTTGCACCTGCCGGGCCATTCACCAGGTGGCATCGGACTATTCGAGGCCCGCACCGGCACCTTGTTTGCTGCCGATGCAATCTACGACGGCCCCCTGATCTACGAAGGTCCTGGCATGAGCGTTGCTGCCTACCGCAAAACATTCGACCTGCTCAAGTCTTTGCCGATATCACAGGTGCACGGTGGGCACGATCCAAGTTTTGACCACATCCGCATGCGAGAGATCATCGCCCACTACGAGGCCATATGGGATCGCGAGGCCGCAGCTTAGCCAAATTGGAAACAGCTGTATGTTTCTAAACATCCATGACAGCGCGCGACTTATATGCCAGATATTGCGAAAGCTTAGGGAAATCTGGCAAGCGCATGGCGACAGGCACAGGAAAAAAACTGACCTCATCGCATTGGGGCGTCGGTCTGGTGACCACACGCAATGGGCAAGTTGCATCCATCACCCCCCATGCAAGTGATCCTGACCCCTCAGCGCTGAACCATAATATGACGGGCAGCTTAAACGGCAGCGCGCGTGTTCTAAACCCGGCTGTACGCAAGGGTTGGCTGGATGGAACCGATACCTCACGGGGCCAAGACAGCTTTGTCGAAGTTTCATGGGAGGACGTGCTTGACCTGATCGCAAACGAATTGAAACGCGTTAAAACGGAGCACGGCAACCAAGCGATCTACGCAGGCTCATATGGATGGGCCAGCGCAGGGCGGTTTCACCACGCACAAAGCCAGTTGAAACGCTTCTTGAATTCGATCGGTGGTTTCACCCGGTCCGAAGGGAACTATAGCTACAACGCAGCTCTTGTGATGATGCCGCATATTGTGGGCGGCGCCTACCGGCAGCATATCGTTGAAGCCACCCGGTGGTCCGTTGTGGCTGATCACACAGAATTGCTTGTGCTGTTTGGCGGCATGCCCCTGCGCAATACGCAAATTTGCGACGGTGGGAATTCTAAACACAGGATGTCAGGAAATCTGGCCACATGTGCTGCAAATGGCGTGGAATGCATCAATATTAGCCCTCTCAAATCAGACGTCGAAGAGATACTCAAAGCCGAATGGCTGGCCCCTCGCCCCGGATCAGATACCGCGATCATGTTGGCGCTGGCGCATACCCTGCTGCAAGAGAACCTGCATGACCAAGCGTTCCTCGACCGCTATACGACCGGTTTTGACCAAGTCGCCGCGTATCTGATGGGCGATAGCGATGGTCAACCCAAATCAGTCGATTGGGCCGCTGAAATAAGCGGTATACAGGCCGACCGGTTGCGCGCTCTGGCACGCCAAATGGCCAGTAAGCGTACCATGATTGGCTGTGCGGCAAGTCTACAGCGCGCGGATTGGGGCGAACAACCTTTGTGGGCCTGCGTCACGCTTGCATCTATGCTGGGTCAGATCGGCTTGCCGGGCGGCGGCTACACAATTGGCTATGGTGTAAACGGCCACATCGGCAACGTATCACGGCCGTTTCAATGGGCCGCTTTCCCGCAAGGTGAAAACTCCATAGCAAACTATATCCCCGTCGCAATGATATCAGAGATGCTGCTGAATCCCGGTGGAACTTACCAATACGAAGGGCAAACGCGCCAGTTTCCTGATACGCAGCTTGTCTGGTGGGCTGGCGGCAACCCGTTTCATCACCACCAAGATCTCAACCAGCTGCGCCAAGCCTTTCAACGCCCACGGACTGTCATTGTAAACGAAATCAATTGGACTGCGACAGCACGCCATGCCGATATCGTCCTGCCCGTTGCAGCTACAACTGAGCGTACGGATTTTGGCGCCGGGCGCACTGACAATTTCCTTGTTCCCATGCAGAAAGCGGTGGAACCGCCCGGAACAGCACGCGTGGAATATGAAATATACGCCGACCTCGCCCGCCGCATGGGAACTGCGCATGCCTTTACCGAAGGCCGAACGCAGGACGACTGGCTTAGACATATGTGGGCCCAAACACAGCAATCAGCAAAAGAACACGGTATTGACCTACCAGAATGGTCAGCATTCATCACAGGCGACATCATCGAACTGCGCGACCCAACGCCCAATCAGGTGTTTCTAGCTGATTTCCGCGCGGACCCCATTGCACATAAGCGCGCCACACCAAGCGGCCTTATCGAGTTATTTTCGACCACCATTGCCCGTTTTTGCGTACCAGATTGCCCTGGCCATGCCAAATGGATCCCCCCGCGCGACCAAAGCCAAACAACCTACCCACTGGCGCTGATATCAGGGCAGCCGGCCACGCGCCTGCACAGTCAGTTTGATAACGGTGATGTCAGTAAATCTGACAAGATCAAAGGCCGAGAGCCCGTTTTGATCAACCCACACGATGCCGCCAATAGGGGTATCGCAGATGGCGACATTGTCGAGCTTTTTAATGACCGGGGGCGATGCCTTGCAGGCGCGCGCGTTACTGATGACGTAATGAAGGGCGTCGTTTTTTTGTGGACCGGAGCCTGGTATGATCCGGATTTTGACGCCCCCGATCACCGCGACCGGCATGGTAACCCAAACGTTTTAACCCATGACAGACGCACATCCGAGCTCAGTCAAAGCCCGGCAGCACATTCCGCACAAATTGAGATCGCAAAGTTCCGTGGTGTTATTCCGGACGTAAAAGCGTTTCAGCGTCCAAACATGCAACGCGCCACCGACCGCTAAACCGCACCAAATCAAGGGACGATTGCCTACAGGGCGCCTGTGTCATGCCGCCAATGCGGGCTGCGCAATGGTTTTTGCAAGACCTTACCGGTCTGACCGCCGCTATTCTCTGACACCTTTTCTTACACGCGTGTAAATTTTGATGGACAATTATTTTACATGTGTCAAAGTTGAATCCGAATTTGCATAATCTTGAAAAAAACTCGGGGGCAGACACTGCCCACACAGAAGGCTGTCTAGGCAATGGAAAACAAAAAACGTATCAGTACGATGATTGAGCTATCGGATGCCCTTGGCATTTCGCGCCCAACTTTATCGCGGTTTTTTCAAGATCCAAGCTCTGTCAAAGCCAGCACGTCTCAAAAGATAAAGGAACGGCTGGAAACAGTTGACTATGTTCCAAACTTCTTTGCGACGCGGATGAACCGCAAATCAACGGGCATAATCGGTGTGGTTATCCCGTATCTGAATGACTTGTTCTTCACCAAGCTGCTTGAAGCGATTGAAATCGCCGCAATGGATGCCGGCTATACCGTCATTACGCAATGCTCACACTCTGACCCGGAGATCGAAGCACGGGCGGCACAAACCTTTATGTCGATGAACGTGGATGGCGCCTTGGTCGCACCGCTCGGCAACCAAAGTGACCGCGATGTCCACGAAAGACTGCGTTCTCATTTGCCTTTTGTGCTGGTCGATTCGCGCCCAGCAACCATGCCTCATGTTGATTATGTTGGCACAGATCACCTTCAAAGTACTGGTTTGATTACAGAATACTTGTGTCGCGTCGGACCGCCCGCGGTATTTCTGGCGATGCCGCGTGTTAACTTCAACGCCGTGGAGCGTGAAAACGCATACAGAAAAAAGATCATCGAGCTTGGATATGAGCCTGAGATTATCGGCGCAGAAGCTTTAGACGCAGACTGGCTTTACGAGGCGCATGGCGAAGCTGTCATGGATTATCATTTTGCACGCGGAGAGTACTTGGATAGATCGATTCTATGCGCAAATGACCGTGTTGCGATTGGCGCTTTGCGTGCTGCATCGCGGCACGGATTGCGCCCTGGCCACATGCGCAAAGGCGGACTGCGCATAGCAGGGCATGACGACTATCCCTTGTGCCCCTTCACTGCACCAGCACTGACAACTGTGGCGCAGGACTTGGAAGCCATTGGGAAAACGTCTGTTTCGCGGCTGTTACAACTGATCGCAAACAAAGATGGCGCGCATGAACCGCAGGTTGCGCTGCTTCCGGGCGCGCTAAAATTGCGGGAATCCGCCTGACTACATCTCGCTGCAGCGTAGCATTTTTTACAAAATCTTTTCTGTTGACGTTAACGATATTTCACGATTATGTTTACACGTGTAAAAAATGGGAGGAGACTTAAATGTCTATCAAACGTACACTACTTACCACAGCGGTAGGTCTGGGCCTATCCGCCGGTATCGCATCTGCAGACGGTCATTCCGCTACAATCACGATCGCGACTGTAAACAACGGCGACATGATCCGTATGCAAGGTTATACAGATACATTCACCGAGCAAACAGGCATCGCGGTAGAGTGGGTCACTCTGGAAGAAAACGTTCTTCGCCAGCGTGTCACAACGGACATCACCACCAAAGGTGGCCAGTTCGACATTATGACAATCGGCATGTACGAAACACCCATCTGGGGTGCAAACGGCTGGTTGGTTCCCTTGGACGATCTGTCCGCAGAATATGATGTAGACGATCTCCTGCCTGCAATGTCCGGTGGTCTTAGCCACGACGGCACGCTTTATGCAGCACCGTTTTACGGCGAAAGCTCGATGATCATGTACCGCACCGACCTGATGGAAGCTGCCGGTCTTGAAATGCCAACAGCCCCGACATGGGAATTCATCGCCGAAGCTGCGGCTGCGATGACGGACCGTGATGCGGACATCAACGGCGTCTGCCTGCGCGGTAAAGCGGGTTGGGGCGAAGGTGGTGCATTCATCACTGCAATGTCCAACTCCTTTGGTGCACGCTGGTTCGACATGGAGTGGAACGCTCAATTCGACACAGAAGCATGGGCAAACACCCTGAACTTCTACAAAGGCATGATGGACGCATCCGGTCCAGCTGGCTACGCAACGAACGGTTTCAACGAAAACCTGAACTTGTTCAACCAAGGCAAATGCGGCATGTGGATCGACGCGACTGTTGCAGCATCCTTTGTCACAGGTGACGACTCCACTGTAGCGGACTCCGTTGGTTTCGCGCTGGCACCAGACACAGGCTTGGGCAAACGCTCCAACTGGCTCTGGGCATGGGCGCTGGCCGTACCTGCGGGCACACAGCAAGAAGCTGAAGCCAAGCAGTTCATCGAATGGGCCACAAGCAAAGACTACATCGAGTTGGTTGCTGCAAACGAAGGCTGGGCAAACGTACCTCCAGGTGCACGTGTTTCCTTGTACGAAAACCCAGAGTACCAAAAAGTGCCTTTCGCTCAGATGACGCTGGACTCCATCCTGTCAGCTGACCCTGCGAACTCCACTGTCGAACCATCCCCATACGTGGGTATCCAGTTCGCAGCGATCCCTGAGTTTGCCGGTATCGCAACAGAAGTAAGCCAAGAGTTCTCGGCAGCTTACGCAGGTCAGCAGACCGTAGAAGAAGCACTGGCGAAAGCGCAAGCGATCACCAACGAAGCTATGGAAGCAGCGGGCTACCGTTAAGCCCTCTTCCCCTCAGAGGCCGGATTTGTCCGGCCTCTGAACCCTTAAACACCCGCACATATTTTTAACCGTCGCCTAATGCAGCGCCAAGACCGGCTGGCTGCAATCACAGGAGTTGACTCAAAATGGCAACCAAAGCTTCCCGATCTGCCGCCCGTCTGATGATGGCGCCTGCAGTGGTCCTGCTTCTGGGCTGGATGTTAGTCCCTCTTACGATGACCTTATGGTTTTCGTTCCGAACTTACCTGCCGCTGCGTGGCGGCGACCAAGGTTGGACAGGATTTGACAACTATGTCCGATTTGTAACGTCCAGTTCATTCTGGCCTGCGGTATCCACCACGCTGATTATTCTGGGCGGTGTTCTCGCCATAACAATCGTTCTGGGGGTCCTTCTTGCGATCTTGCTAGATCAACCGATGTGGGGTCAGGGCGTTGTGCGCATTTTGGTCATCGCACCGTTTTTTGTGATGCCGACGGTTTCCGCGCTGGTTTGGAAAAACATCTTTATGGATCCAACCAACGGTTTGTTTGCGCATTTGTTTCGGTTTTTTGGCGCTGAGCCCGTCAGCTGGTTGTCAGATGCGGCGATCCCGTCAATCATTCTGATTGTGTCTTGGCAGTGGTTGCCGTTTGCGACGCTGATCCTTTTGACAGCAATTCAGTCGCTCGACAGCGAGCAGCTTGAAGCGGCCGAAATGGACGGCGCCCCGCCTCTGTCACGCTTTGCCTATATCACTCTGCCGCACCTAAGCCGTGCCATCACGATCGTTGTCTTGATCCAGACGATCTTTTTGCTGGCCATTTTCGCAGAGATTTTTGTCACCACCGGCGGTGCATTCGGCACACGGACCCTATCGTATCTGATCTTCCAGCGCGTGTTGGAAAGCCAGAATATCGGGCTGGGGTCTGCAGGCGGTGTCTATGCCATCATACTTGCCAATATCGTTGCCATCTTCCTGATGCGCATCGTCGGCAAAAACCTGGATAAATGAGGGAGGACGACACATGGCACGTACAGTTACATCCCAACGCAAAGTGTTCAACACGACGCTTGCGTGGATCATCGGTCTACTGATCTTCTTCCCTATTTTGTGGACGATCCTGACCAGCTTCAAAACAGAAGCAACGGCAATCAGCGACCCGCCTGTTTTCCTGTTCTTTGAATGGACAACAGAAAACTACACCACCGTGATGGAGCGGTCCAACTATGGACGTTTCTTGTGGAACTCGATCATCATCGCGGGCGGCTCCACCATTTTGGGGATCATCATCGCGGTGCCCGCAGCCTGGTCTATGGCCTTTGTGCCATCCAGACGGACGAAAGACATCCTGCTTTGGATGTTATCCACCAAGATGCTGCCAGCGGTTGGCGTTTTGTATCCGATCTACTTGCTGTTCATCAAACTTGGTTTGCTGGATAGCGTGATAGGCCTGACCATCGTTTTGATGCTGATCAATCTGCCGATCATTGTCTGGATGCTCTATACATACTTCCGCGAAATTCCTGGCGAAATCCTGGAAGCGGCACGTATGGATGGTGCAACGCTTCGGTCGGAAATCTTGTATGTTCTAACGCCAATGGCCATTCCGGGGATCGCTTCGACACTGTTGTTGAACTTTATCCTCGCATGGAACGAAGCGTTCTGGACACTCAACCTCACTGCCGCAAAAGCCGCGCCGCTGACAGCCTTTATCGCGAGCTATTCTAGCCCCGAAGGTCTGTTCTACGCCAAGCTCAGTGCCGCATCGACAATGGCAATCGCGCCAATCCTCATCATGGGCTGGTTCAGCCAAAAACAACTCGTCCGGGGTCTCACCTTCGGCGCCGTTAAGTAAGGAAGTACATCATGGGACGTATTCAACTTAAGCAGGTTCAGAAAACTTTTGGCGATGTGGAAGTCATTCCACCGCTGGATCTTGAAATCAACGACGGCGAGTTTGTTGTGTTTGTTGGGCCTTCGGGCTGCGGCAAGTCCACCCTGCTGCGTCTGATCGCCGGCCTTGAGGACACCACCTCTGGCAACATCGAAATCGACGGTGCGGATGCAACCGCACTGCCACCAGCAAAGCGCAGCCTTGCGATGGTGTTTCAATCTTATGCGCTTTATCCGCATATGTCGGTGCGCAAGAACATCGCCTTCCCTATGAAAATGGCTAAGATGAGCCAGGAAGAGCAAGACAAGCGCATCGCCTCAGCGGCCAAAGCGCTGAACCTGACAGACTATCTGGACCGTCGTCCGGGGCAGCTGTCTGGGGGGCAACGTCAACGTGTTGCCATTGGCCGTGCGATTGTGCGTGAACCTGCGGCGTTCTTGTTTGACGAACCGTTGTCAAACCTTGACGCGGCCTTGCGTGTGGGCATGCGTATGGAAATCTCTGAGCTGCACAAAAAGCTTGAGACCACGATGATCTACGTGACCCACGACCAGGTTGAAGCCATGACAATGGCCGACAAGATCGTTGTCTTGCAGGCGGGCGTGATCGAACAAGTTGGCAGCCCATTGGAACTGTACCACAGACCACGCAACAAGTTTGTCGCGGGTTTCATCGGCAGCCCCAAAATGAACCTTATCGAAGGCGCCGAAGCCGATAAACATAACGCGCACACCATCGGTATCCGTCCAGAGCATATCGCCGTATCCACGACCGAAGGCTTGTGGCAGGGAACCGTCGGCGTGGCCGAGCATCTCGGATCTGACACTTTCATCCACATCCACGGCATTGTTGGCTGTGATCCGATGACTGTGCGCGCCAGCGGCGATGTCGAAGTGCGCCACGGTGACACTGTCTATCTGACACCAGATGCGTCGCAGATCCACAAGTTCGACGCGCAAGGACTGCGGATGTCATGACTGCATTAACTGGCAAAATCGCGCTCGTGACAGGCGGTGCGCGTGGCATCGGTCGCGCGATTTGCCACGCAATGGCGTCAGCCGGGGCCCAAGTGGTCGTGGCTGACCTACAGCACGGCGATGCACAAAAAACAGCGGTAGACGTGGGCGGCATGGCCGTGAAACTGAACGTCGCTGACTTTGACAGCATCCAGACCGCAGTAGACCAAATCGAACAAAATCTCGGCGGGATTGATATTCTGGTCAACAATGCAGGCGTCTTCAACATGGCGTCGATCGATAAGATCACACCAGAAGATTACCGCCGACAGTATGACATCAATGTGGGGGGCACACTGTTTGTCACCCAAGCAGTCGCGCCCGTCATGAAACGCCGAGGCGGCGGATCAATAATTAACTTTTCATCACAAGCCGGTCGCAGAGGCGAGCCAAACATATCTGTGTATTGCTCAACCAAAGCGGCCGTTATATCTGTCACGCAATCGCTTGCCTTGGAATTGGCGAACGACAATATCCGCGTGAATGCGATTGCCCCCGGTGTGGTGGATACTCCTATGTGGGACGTCGTAGATGCACAGTTTTCTGAATACGAAAACAAGCCTCTGGGGCAAAAAAAGCGTGAAGTCGGGCAAGCGGTACCATTGGGTCGCATGGGCGACCCACGCGACATCGCTGACCCATGCGTTTTTCTCGCGTCCGACGCGGCGCGTTACATTACCGCTCAGACATTGAATGTCGATGGCGGAAACTGGATGAACTGATGTTGGACACAATGCAGAAATTATCGAATGCATCTTTGAATGATTTGCCCGCAGAAGTAAGCGGGCCCGTCTACGACCGTTCTGGCATCACCCCCGGTATCGTGCACATCGGGCTTGGGAATTTCCATCGCGCGCATCAATCGTGGTATCTGCACCGCCTCATGCAGCAAGGCGAAGCCCATGATTGGGGCATCATCGGTGCAGGCGTGCGTGCAGGCGACGAAGCACAGCGCAAACGCTTAGCCGCCCAAGACTACCTGACCACGTTGATTGAACTGGACCCCAATGGCCGCTCGGTTGAGGTCGTGGGATCGATGATCGGCTTTGTACCCGTGCAAGACGACAACGCAGCCCTCATCACAGCCATGACTGACCCTGCAATCCGGATTGTCAGCCTAACTGTGACAGAAGGCGGATACTATTTTGACCCGGTGACCAAGCTTTTTGACGCAGATCACCCTGACATGCGGCACGACGCAGCGCAGCCAAACGCCCCCCGGACCGCCTTTGGTGCAATGGTTGCCGCGCTAAAGCTTCGGCGCGCCGAGGGCACCGGCCCATTCACCGCGCAAAGCTGTGACAACCTTCAAGGCAATGGCGCGATTTTACGTCAGACTTTGGTGTCGCTTGCGCGGCTGTCTGATCCCGAGTTGGCCGATTGGATTGATGCCAATTGTGCTTTTCCCAATTCGATGGTGGATTGCATCGTGCCCGCCACTGGTCCAACAGAGCTGGCTTTTGTCAAAAAGGTCGGCATCGACGACGCAGCACCGGTAACCCACGAAAACTATCGCCAATGGGTTATTGAAGATGATTTTTGCGCGGGCCGCCCCGATTGGGACAAAGTCGGTGCCACGTTTACGGATGACGTACACAGTTTTGAGGCGATGAAAATCCGCGTTTTGAACGGTGGACACCAGCTGATTTCCAACGCAGGCGAAGTCCTGTCTGTAGAAACAATTTCCGCATGTATGTCCCACCCGCTTATTGGCGATTACTTCCGTAAAGTCGCCAAATCCGAGATTGCTTTGCAAGTGGAGACAGTGCCCGGCATGACGCCCACCAGCTATGTAGACTTGGTAGACAGGCGGTTTTCAAACCCACAAATCGTCGACACAGTGCGCCGTGTGGCTTTTGACGGATCATCACGACAAACTGGTTTTATCCTGCCTACTTTACACGATGCATTGGCGAAAAATGACCCCATAGACGGGCTGGTTCTGTCGCAAGCAATTTGGGCGCGTATGTGCTATGGCACGCGCGAAGATGGCTCGGTTATTGAACCGAATGATCCGATCAGTGACAAGCTGTATGCCGCTGCTCATGCCGCTAAATCAGACCCAAAGACGTGGCTTGCCCAGCACGACCTATATGGTGATTTAGCTGACCATGAGGCTGTTCAAGATCGCTTTCAGTATTGGTTTAGGATGATCTGGTCGCAGGGTATTGAGGACACACTCAAATCCTATCTCGCTCTCTGATCCATGCGTTAAGGTGTTGTTCCTCTCCGGGTTCAGGTGCACCATCTGCGTAAGCACACGGGGAACACCAAACTGATGATTGAACAAGACGCGCACGTCCAACTTGCAGCCTTGCGCGCGGGCAAGATTACTCCTGCCGCGCTGATGGAAGAGACGCTGGACCGGATTGATCAAGTCAATCCAAAGGTCAACGCAATCGTAGCGCTGCAAGATCGTAAAACTCTGCTGAATGCGGCGCATGATGCCCCCAGCGGCCCCTTGCAAGGTCTGCCGATCGCGATAAAGGATTTGCTTGAAACCAAAGGTATCCGCACGACCCATGGGTCCCCTATCTTTAAAGACAACATTCCCAAACAAGACAGCCCCTTGGTCGCACGGTTACGCAAGGCAGGAGCGGTCATTATTGGCAAAACAAACACACCCGAGTTTGGCCTTGGTTCTCATACCTACAATCCGGTCTACGGCGTCACGCGTAACCCATATGGTCTTGATAAATCTGCCGGCGGATCAAGCGGTGGTGCTGCCGTGGCACTGGCCACGCGGATGTTGGCACTTGCTGACGGGTCAGATGCAATGGGGTCGCTTAGAAACCCAGCTGGCTGGAACAATGTCTTTGGGTATCGGCCCAGTTACGGGCTGGTGACGAATAGCAGCGACACCGACATGTTCCTGTCGCAGCTGGCGACAGATGGGCCTATGGCACGCAGCATTGCTGATTTAGAACTGTTACTCACCGTCCAGTCAGAGTTTGATCCGCGCCATCCGCACGCAACAGGCCCTTTTAAGTCTGAACGATCCTCGGCACGGAAAAAAATTGGCTGGCTTGGGGATTGGGGCGGTGCCTATGCACTGGAACCCGGTATTCGTGACCTGTGCGAAGCCGCACTTGGTGTCATGGAACAGCAAGGGCATGAAGTAATTGAAATTGCCCCTCCTTTTCCCGCAGATGCCTTATGGCAGGCTTGGACAACTCTCAGAAGTTGGGGAAATTTTGTCAAACGTACGCCGTTCCTAGACCATCCGCATGATTTGTTAAAACCTGAATTACTTTGGGAAATTGAGCAAGGTCGCAAGGTAACGGTGGACGAAATTCACAAAGCCAGCGCGCTGCGGTCCGACTGGTTCCGATGCACCGCGCAGATGGAGGTCGATATCCTCGCCCTCCCCTCTGCGCAGATGTTTCCTTTTGATGCTACATTGGATTGGCCCAAGCAGATTGGCGATAGGCATATGGACACCTATCACCGATGGATGGAAATTGTTGTGCCCGCTTCTCTGACAGGTTTACCTGCACTCAGTGTACCGGCAGGGTTTGGGGCAGCGGGGACCCCAATTGGCTTGCAGCTGATCGCGCACCGTGGCCAAGACGCCGATGTGCTTTCATTGGGCCGTGATTATGAAGCATCAACAGATTGGGTCCAGCGCGCGCCCCGGTTGTAGCGCACGTTGATAGCGCGAGATCGGCAAGATGTTTTTGGCAGTTTGAAAGTGCAAACGGAGCCTTGCCCAACTTCTGAATGACACGTTAGGGCACCGCCGTGGCGCTGTGCGATCTTCGCACATGTCACAAAACCAAGGCCGGTACCTTCATACTCGCCTGCATTGTGCAACCGGTGGAAAGGCTCAAAAATACTTTTCAGGAATTTTTGCTCGATCCCAATGCCGTTGTCGGCAACCTCGATGCCCCATTGATGGCCACAATCATGCACACCGATGCGCACCAGCGGCGTGCTTGAGCGGTTATACTTTACACCGTTTAGAATGATGTTTTGCATAAGTTGGAACATCTGAGGCGTGTTCGCATAGACATTTGGTAGGCTGCCATCGAAAGAGACGGACGCACCGAGGGCTTCGAAATCTGCGGCTACATCAGAACAGACATTCTCAACCAAAACATTGAGATCAATCGCTTCTAACTTCGGCTCAAGCACATCAAATTCTGTATAAGCCTTAAGCGCGAGGATCAGCCTGTCCATGCGCGAAGCGCCCCGTTCGACAAATCCAAATATCTCAGCATGCGCTTGAGCAACATCAGATGGGGTATCTTCCATCAACATCCCGATGGCTTGCTTGATTGAACGCAAAGGCGCGCGCAGATCGTGAACCAGAACATGCGCAAACGTATGTAGACTGTCCTGTTGTTCGTCTATCTTGCGTTGCATGTCCGCGCGTTCAATCGCTTTTTCAACCGTGCGCCACAGACCCTCGTCTGTAATTGTATCTTTTGAAAGATAGTCTTGCGCCCCAACTTTCATGGCATTTGCAGCGATATCTTCGTTGCCCTGTCGTGTCTGCATGACCACCGCCAAACAGGGATTGAATTGCAGTATCTGTTCCAGCACCCGCAAACCATCACGGCCGGGTAATGAATAATCCAGTAAAACACAGCGAATGTCGTCAACTGCATTGAGCTGCTCAAAGCAAGACGTTTCATCGACGGCTTCAGGCAAATCAGAAAATACCAATGTGTTGCGCACCAACGCGCGCCGTATCATTTCTCGGTCATCGGGATTGTCGTCAACGATCAAAATCTGACAGGGCACAGGGTCACTTCGGCAAGAGGGCGATTTCAAACCAATATTCATGCAGGCGCTCCACAGCATGCGAGAATTCAGACCACGACACTGGCTTTTTTACATACGTATTTGTCCCCGCCCGGTAACATGCAAGGATGTCTTCTGGTGCGGTAGATGTTGTCATGACAACGACAGGCAACGCACTTAAATCTTCGTTGTCCTTCATGCGCGCCAGCAGTCTTCGACCATCCAAACCCGGCATGTTGAGAACTAAAAGAACCAATGCGGGTAGTGCGGCGTTGTGAGTTGCCGCATAGTGCACGTTGCCGGTCAGATACTCCCATGCATCATGCCCATCGCAGCATCGTTTGATGCAACGGCCGGGACCATCGTTTTGGCGCAAAGCGCGTTCAGTCGCTTCAAATTCGTCATCGTTATCTTCAACAACAAAAATGTCGAGCACGGGGCCAGTTTCAAGCATAACCAAACACCTGTTGGCCCGTACCTGACTCCGTATCAGGCGCCTCTGCAGCGTTCACAAACGAAAAATAAAAGGTTGATCCTTTGCCTACACCTGAAACCACAGATATGTGCCCCCCTGCGCCTTCGATGATTGTCTTCACAAATGCCAAGCCTGCCCCGGCCCCCTCGCCATAAGCTTCGGGTTGGTTGAGACGTTTGAACATTCTGAAAACTTCATCGTGAAAATCGGGCTCAATACCGATCTCATTATCGCGCACATGGAACGCGTCAGCTATTGGCATTCCGTTAACTTTCCCGTCTTTTTGAAAACCGATCGCAATATGTTTTTCCAAAGCTTCATTGTGCGCGATCCCGTTCACGATCGGGTTGCGGAAAACGGTCGACACATCCGAGGGGCTTGCTTGGATCAGAGGCAATGGTGTTTCGATCGAAATGGTTACGTTTCTTTCAAGCAAAACCTCTTCCAAGGAACTGGCGATTGCGCCACACAATCCTTTTCATATACGTCGGATCGTGTGTTCGAGTTCCCCAGACGCGCATATTTCAATAAGGATCCGACCAGAGCATCCAACTGATCGCGCAGCTCTTGCATATGATGCAGGCGGCGGCGGGCATCAGCCTCAAGCGTTGGTCCGTGGTCTTCCATCAGGAGTTTCGCCTGCCAAGCAATCCCACGCATTGGTGCCTTGAGATCATGAGAGGCGATATGGGCAAATTCGCTAAGCTTGTCGCGGGCCTGATTGGCTTCTTGAGCTTTGCGCCGCTCTGTTTCTATTACGCATGTTTCAGAGCCATTTCCTTGCGACTGGGCAGCGTCAAAAATCCAGGCAGCAGCCGGGGAAGTTGCACAGCGGTATAAATAAACACCGCAGCAGTCGCCAATTTGATGACGTCTTGGACGCCATGGGCAGGATACCAAAGCGTTAACAATCCAGCGAGGTGGCTCAGCGCGCAGGCCGTGATAAACCCTGCAAACAAACGTGCAACCTTTGGGTCCAGTAAATCAGACCTACTTTTGACAGCTTTCAGAATGATAATTGGTATCGTCAAATAGGGCGCTGATATCAGAAAATCGGAAACGCCATGCATCACCAAAAGATCGGGCCGCCAAAGTAAGCACACAGCATGGGGCACAAATTGCGCCGAGCTGAAAAGCTCCAAGATGTAATTCAACATCACGATGCCTGCGATTAAGGGCAATTCTAGCCCGCACCGAAGCCTAGTGGCTGTTTGTTAGGAATCTCTTAACCAAGGTGGCGTGGTCTGGGGCGTTGGCGAAATCGCGCAATGGGCTTTAGCTGTTTGGGATGAACAGCTTTTCTACACGCTGTTTGCGCCAACGTCTTGTTCATCCCACAGCAAGATCGGCACAGTGCCGGACCGCCCCCTGATGGGAACATCCGCCCGACGTGCCACCCTTTGACGCGCATCCTCCGTCAAAGTCTGGGCAAAATCATTGCTGGCAACGATCACTGCGTGCTCTGACTTGGCGACTTCCATCAAGCGGCTGGCCAAGTTGACACTATCCCCCGTGACCGACACCTGTTGATGCGTCTCGGCCCCCAAACGCGACAGGGTTACCGGACCAAAATGCAAGCCAATTCGGCATCCCAACAATTCATTGGGCATTGCATCAAGCCTATGGTTTGACAGCTGTCGTGCAAATGTGAATGCCGCCGTTAAGGCATCATCACCGGCAGCTTCGGGCGGCGTGCAGTCCAACCCAAAAACAGCCAATGCGCCATCCCCCATAAAGTTGAACACACTGCCACCTTCCGCACTCACGGCCGCGTTGGTCATTTCATGAAAACTGCGCAAAAAATCACGCGTTCCTTCTGTACCAAGGCGCTGTGACAACCCTGTAAAACCTGTCAGATCAACGAAAAAGATCACCAGATTTTGCTCTTGCGGTGCCATCAGATAATTTGGGTCGCTTTCAATAAGCCGCGCAAGTGCCGGTGACTGAAACCTTCTAAGCGATGCTGCCGCCTGTTCCGATTGTGTCGCCTGTTTTCTCTCTTGTGCATACCGTATGACCCCTACCACCATCACGGGCGGAAGCACTGCAAGCAAAGGAAGTCCCGCGCTCATCCAAATACCATTTGCAAAGAACACGGTGATTGCTGCCAAAGACAGTGTCAGCAAGCCAAGCACCACCGGGATACCACGCCCCAAAGGCAAGGCTGTCACCGCAAAAATACATAAGACGGCCAGCATCGCGGCGTGCGCAACATCCCAATTTCTAATCGTATCGTCCCGTTGCAGGGACGCCCCACCAATCACCTGCGATATCGCTGTCGCAATAATTTCCACTCCGGGGGTGCTGGCATCAAAGGGAGTTGAAAACCGGTCTCCCATTGCAGAGGCCGTAAAACCCAACACGACCATCTTACCCGCCAGCGCCTCGAGCAGTGGCCCTTCCAGCAGCAAGCTTGCGCTGATTGTAGGCACAGCACCTTCAGGACCCACAAGACGCAAGGGCATGTTATAGCTTGCATCCAGCGGAATGCGACGGTTCCCAAGTGTAAACTGCCCTTCAGCGACCGTACCTTTTGCTCCTGTAAAGGACAGCGCAGACAAAAGCACCAGTGACGGGTGCAACGTGTCTTTCACTGGCAAAAGCAGCGGAATAAAGCGCGGCGTCCCATTATTATCCGTCGACAGGTTGACCAACCCTGCTTGCGCTGCGGTCAAAAACACTTGACTGGGCCAAATCAACGTTGAGGCAGCTGTTGTGTTTGCGTCAAAAACAGCAGCGGCAGCCAAGACAGAAGGCAACATTCCCAGCACGTCAGCAAGGGCTGCATCATCTGCAGCGACACCAGCATCCGCCAACAAAATATCAACCGCCAATGCCTGCGCATTACTTTGTGCAATATTGCCAATAATCCGGGTCAAGCGCTGGCGCGGGCTCAGCGTGGCTGTATCAGGCGAGGAAAGGGTCGCATCATCAATTGCAACGACCACGACATTCTCATCTGCTGCCCGCGGGCCCGTTATGGCATAGCGTGCATCCACCAGTTGGTACTCTAACCGGTCTAACGCGTTGTCCGGTGTGGAATTCTGATACCAGCTTAAAAACAGGACCCAAATCGCGGCCCCAAAAAGACTGCCCCCTAATGCACCCAGACGCCACATGGGCCGTCTGGTCATCTGCCAAATCGTCCCAACAGGGACGCCACGCGGTCCACAGGCCATACCTTGACCTCCAGTGGGGAGGCCGCGTCAACATCAACGCCCTCTCCGGGTCCAAGTGTGACCGACACGCCAGCCGCTTCTGGCTTGGTCACGTTCACCGCCCCCTTCAGCACAAAAACCGACGTGCTATCGGGACGAGCATCCACCACGTATGTGGTGCCACGAACTGCCGCGATGGCATTGGGCGTGCGTATTAACGTCGGCGTACTATCTGGTTCAACCTCAATAAAAAGCGCGCCATTCTGCAGATCGATTGCAGCTGGCGGCGCATCACCACGACGCTCAACGATGGTCACGTCAGAACCTTGTTCCCGCTCTACTGTCAGCGATTGGCCACAAACGATCAGTTGCCGCGTAGGGTTATCCAGCGTCGTCCACGTGCAAGTGCTCTGCGCGTAGCTTGGTGTCGTCGCTATAATCCCAAAAAACAACGCCCCCGCTATCGTGGCAGAACGAGATGTCTTCGCACATGATCGACTGTTGGAAGCCGCATTTAAATACATCGAAAAACTGCTACGCATAACGGCCACCCTTACTCGCCGCACTCAGAGTGAGTCGGCCTTGCGTCAATCATTGCACGTTAACCATCTGAGGCAAGTGATCTTGGACACAGTAGCACGATGATTGCGCATCAAAGGCGCGCCCCCCAAACAGCGTCACAATCACCAAAAAGCACAAAAGGCGCCCTAAAATTTGGCAAAATTCACGCCTACGCTTAAAAAATCAGCGTATTTTCAGTTTTTAACGCAGTTTTAACGCAATTCGACTTGCGCAAAATCGGCCCACTGCGTCTCGTTCACATGCAGGATATCTAGGGTTCCGCCTTACGTTTAAGGGTCTGGTCCGAGAGGTATCGCTCTTGGAGACGACATCCAAGGGTACACGGCGGGGCAAAATCCCGGGAGGCTACTGCGCTGGTTTGACCTGCGCCCTCCTTGCGGTCGATCCAATTGTGAAACAACACTGGGGACCGAAAAATGCTCAAGACACGGACTGCCACGACAGCGCTCGCGCTTTGCCTTGCGACAGCGGCCACGGCGCAAGAAAAATCCGAATTCAAAGTTGCCTGGTCAATATATGTTGGCTGGATGCCATGGGGATATCTAGAAGACAGCGGGATCATGGACAAGTGGGCCGACAAATACGGCATCGACGTCGAGATCGTGCAGATCAATGACTATGTTGAATCCATTAACCAATACACCGCCGGGCAATTTGATGGCGTCTCAGCCACGAATATGGACACTTTGTCGATCCCTGCCGGCAGCGGAGTCGACACCACTGCGTTGATCGTAGGAGATTATTCCAACGGCAATGATGCAGTGATCATCAAAGGCGACGGCGATTTGACTGCATTGGCGGGCAAGCCTGTAAATTTGGTGGAGCTATCAGTTTCTCACTATTTGCTGGCGCGTGGTCTGGATTCCGTGGGCCTGTCCGAGGCTGATTTGGACGGCGTCATCAACACCTCTGACGCGGATATGATCGCGGCGTTTGCCACTGACGATGTCGAAGCTGTGGTAACATGGAACCCGCTTGTCTCTGCCATCCTCGAAGAACCGGGCGCGACCAAGCTTTTTGACAGTGCAGACATCCCCGGCGAGATTATCGACTTGATGGTGGTAAACACCGAAACGCTTGCCGCCAATCCCGACTTTGGCAAAGCAATGGTTGGCGCATGGTATGAAGTTATGGGACTGATGGCTGCAGGCGACGAAGACGTGCTGACAGCGATGGCAGAAGCCTCCGGTACTGATTTAGACGGATACAAAGCGCAGCTTGCCTCGACCGAGATGTTTTATGATCCGGCCGACGCGGTCGCATTTACCAGTGACGCCGCTTTGCCTGCCACAATGGTCAGCGTCGCCGAGTTTCTGTTCGACAAGGGCATCTTAGGCGAAGGCGCCCCATCAGCTGATTTTGTGGGTGTTGAATATCCAGACGGGTCCGTCACAGGCTCGGAGGCGAACATCATGTTCCGCTTTGATACGACCTATATGCAAATGGCCGCAGACGGTCAGCTATAAGCATAGAAAGGTAGGCAGCCGCGCGTTTCGTGGCTGCCCCCGTTGTGCGTATCATCAACATCATACCTGGACGCCCATTTGCGGTGTTTCTCGCTTTGCTGCCCTTTGCATTGGTCTTTGTGGCCTATTCTGTGGGGTCGGACATGCGATTATCCGTCAATCCGGCGGACAAACTGCTGCCTGCGCCAAGCACGGTTTGGGACACCGCGGTGCGACTTGCCACAGAAGGCGACAGGCGCACGGGGCGCATCCTGCTATGGCATGACACATGGGCCAGCTTGAAACGATTGGCGCTGGGTATCGGAATTTCTGCGTCCATTGGGCTTTTGTTTGGTCTAATGATTGGGCTTCTGCCTTTGATGCGCAGCTTGTTGGCACAATTCGTCGCCGTATTGTCCATGATCCCGCCACTGGCCCTGCTGCCCATCTTGTTCATTGTCTTTGGGTTGGGTGAACTGTCAAAGGTCGTGCTGATCGTTGTCGGCACCTTGCCATTCCTGATCCGTGATCTGAGCCAACGCACGCTGGAAATTCCGCAAGAGCTGTTGGTCAAAGCACAAACGCTGGGCGCGTCGTCTTGGGTGATTGCTATCCGCGTGGCGCTGCCGCAGATCATGCCGCGCCTGATACAGGCGGTGCGCCTTTCGCTGGGGCCCGCGTGGCTCTTTTTGATCGCCGCTGAAGCGATCGCATCCGATCTTGGTCTTGGCTACCGCATTTTCCTTGTGCGTCGGTACCTCGCGATGGACGTGATCCTTACTTATGTCATTTGGATCACCATCCTTGCGTTTGTAATCGACTGGGCATTGCGCACCGTGTCGCGCCGCTGCTTTCCATGGGCGGAGGAAGGGCTATGAGTTTTGTCACCGTCCGCAATATTTTTCAAACATACAACGGGCGCCCCATTATTGAGAGGGTCAACGTCGAGGTAGACGAAGGTGCGTTTATTTCTATTGTTGGCGCATCTGGGTGTGGCAAATCCACCTTCCTGCGATTGTTGCTCGCACAAGAGCGCCCTACCCGTGGCGACATCCGTATTGACGGAACAGACCCCGCCAAAGAACCCGGCTTGGACCGCGGTATCGTTTTTCAACGCTATTCCGTTTTTCCCCATATGACCGTGCGCGAAAACGTGGTGGCGGGGGAAAGTTTTCGTCGTCCTTGGGGTCGTTTTTTTGGCGCAGAACGCACGGCAGCCCTTGCCCGCGCAGACGAAACGTTGACACGCTGCGGGTTGGAGCATGTCGCAGATAACTACCCGGCAACCTTGTCCGGTGGCATGCAACAGCGCCTTGCCATCGGGCAGGCACTCGCCGCCAAGCCCCGCATCTTACTGCTGGATGAACCCTTTGGCGCACTAGATCCCGGGACACGTCTGTCGATGCATGACTTCTTGCAGGACCTGCGACGCGAGACCGGCATGACGGTCTTCATGGTCACGCACGACCTAGAGGAAGCCTTCAAGCTTGGCGACCGGGTTCTTGTCTTTGACAAACCCCGCTGGGACCCACACGACCCCCATCTGTTTGGGGCTACGATTACTTACGACTTTGATGCACGCAGCGGCGGCATCCCCTTTCAAACACTTCAGGAGGACACCCATGTTTTACAAGCCCACGGATAGGTCGAGATCACATAACCCGCGCCATCACAGCCATGACGAAAAGCGGTTTCACCACCCTGACCTGACCAAATTGCGGGGCTGGAAAGCCATGCAAGACGAAGCGGAAATTCCCGGTTCAGGCTGGGCCCAAGAAAAGAAATGGGCCTTGCGTATGGGGCTGACGGGTGCAGACAGCATCGAGGACAAATCGATCCCAACTTTTGCACGGGGCGAGTTGCCGCATTACGCCGGCATCAACACGTTTCTCAAGGCCCCCTACGCAGAGGATGTCACAGAAGTCGGCGATTATGATGCAACCGTTCTAGGCATCCCCTTTGACGGTGGTACGACCTACCGGTCAGGCACGCGCTTTGGCCCGCAAGGGGTGCGCAAGATCAGCGCGCTATACACGCCCTACAATTACGAAATGGCGGTAGATTTGCGCGAACAGATGACGCTGTGTGATGCAGGCGATGTGTTTACCATCCCCGCTAACATCGAAAAGACCTTTGACCAAATTAGCCGGGCAGTCAGCCACGTGGCGTCATCGGGCAGTTTGCCCATCATGATCGGGGGCGACCATTCGATTGGCTTTCCTTGCGTGCGCGGCATCGCTGAATGTACGTCCAAGAAAATCGGGATCGTGCACTTTGACCGGCATGCCGATATTCAGGAAAAAGATCTGGATGAACGCATGCACACAACCCCATGGTTCCATTCGACTAATCTGCCGAATGTACCTGCGAAAAACCTTGTTCAGGTGGGGATCGGTGGATGGCAAGTGCCGCGCGATGCCGTGAAAGTGGCACGCGACCGTGAAACCAACATCATCACTATGGGCGATATGGAAAAGATGGGGGTCGACAAGACCGCTGAGATGGCGCTCGAAATGGCATGGGATGGTGTCGACATGGTCTACATGTCATTTGACATCGACAGTATCGACTGCGGTTTCGTACCCGGTACTGGCTGGCCTGAACCTGGCGGGTTTTTGCCCCGCGAGGCCCTTGCACTGGCGTCAAAAGTCGCAGCCGAAGGCATCTGCGGGATGGAGCTTGTCGAGGTCGCGCCGCCCTACGACCAATCCGAAATCACAGCCCTGATGGGCACGCGGGTGATCGTCGATGTCTTGGGGTCCTTGGTGGCCTCGGGCAAAATGGGCGCCCACAAACGGCATATCGACAAACCCGTCGAAATTCCACATGGCGAGTTTGAAGGAAAGCGGTGGTCCAATGCCACATGATATCGTTGGTGGCCACATCGGTCATAACCATGAACACCCCGACCATTTGCACAGCCATATGCCGGACGCCGATCAGGCTGCCGAACTACAAGTCCTGACCGAGCAATTCATCGATGGCTTCATCGCAGCCAAGGACAAAATGTCTTACCTGCGGATTGCGGGCGTTCCTTTGGAAATAGACAGCCCCGGCGGGGGCCCCAAGATGAAGCTGGTGGACGTCAAGCTTACCACCGAATGGCAAGTTGGCACGGCTTCGCCCTCGTTTGGCTCGCGCGAGCTAAGCTATCTGCCCTACCCGGGTGAAATGGTGACCGAGCGCACAAACATGGGTCTGATTTACGTCTCGCTTGAGGCAAAACATACCACCGATCTGCGCAGTTTTCTGGGCGATCACCCTGCATCAAAAAAGGAAACATGATGAAATACCTAACAGTTTTAACACTCGCCCTTGCGGCCAGTCCGGCGTTCGCCCATCACACGGGTGATGCAGCAATGGCTCATGCGTCCAGTGCGTCTTTCACCACGATGTTTTGCGTATTAGCCGCTTGCGCAGTTGCGTATTTAGGCCTGACGCGGATCAAATCCTAAGACCCATCGGGGCGATTGTGCGGGGCTACTTGCACAATCGCTCGGACGTGTCATGTCACTTTGCCATGATTGGAAATCTGCGCCGCGACCAATCAAGACCGTGTCGTACCTGTTGATTTCAACCGCTGAGCCAGAACGCTCATATCGGCGTACAGACGTCCAGCTGCAGGATTCCATTCGGCCACTGCAGCGCCCTGCCGCGTCACAACCCAATCATCCCCACGTGCGGCTGGGCCGGTTAGAGCGGCCTGTGGCCCGTGTGCAATGACGTTTGCACAGGTCGCCTCAAGCAAGGACTTGTTCAATTTGGCTGCAATCTCATCTGTTACGCCAGCAGAGGCCCAAAGCTCTTGCGCCATAGCCTGCAAGACCACTGCGAAATTATTCGAGAACACCGCCGCTGCATGATAGCGGCTTTTGTGTGCTGGATCGACGGCAAAGGGTTGCGCGTGCAAGCCCTTTAACAACGCCGTCACAACATTCAAAGCGACCGGATCACCTTCGATGCCGCATAAAACGCCGGGGAACTGCGCCATCGCAACCTGAGGATCACTAAAAGACAAGACGGGGTGCACGCTTGCCAAATGCCATCCTGCGGGGCGCAAAACGGCCATGTGGTCCGCCGCGAAGTATCCGCTGCAATGGAATGCCACGGGGTGCGAGGATTGCACATGCTCGCAATCTGCCAAAGCAGCCGCCACTTGGGATATCTTGTCGTCAGGGACCGACACGATCCATATGTCCGCAGAACGCAGGTCACCAAAACAATCAACAGCGCGCCCCGCCTGAAACCGGGCAACAGCGTCTTGTGCGGAGGCAAACCGCGCGCTGAACACATCTTGGATGCTGTAGTCTGGCAACGCGTGGACAAGCCCCATAAACGTGCATCCAACCCGGCCTGCACCGATGATGTTTACAGTTGTTGTTGTCATGCAACCGATCCTTGCAAGTTTGCGGATATCAAACGATGTCTTGACCACCTGCAGCCTGTCATTTGGTGTAAGAGCGTTCTGCAAGGTCCAGCAAGGCGTCAAAAACCAATGCGTTTCCCACGATCACACGTCCACCATCGCGCATCATCTGGTCGGCGTCTTGTTGTTCGACTTTGCCACCTGCTTCGGCCACAATCAGTTGTCCTGCAAGGCAATCCCAAGCGTTCATATGCGCCTCAATGTATCCGATGAAACGGCCCGAGGCGACATATGCGAGCGACAGGGCCCCGGATGCGTTCCGGTAAAACATCGCCCCCTTATCCAGTAAAGATGTCACGAGGCGCACAATACCTGCGTTATGGACCCGGCCCGAATATCCAACCGCGATGGTTCCCTGTGACATGGTGCGATCGTTGGGCATATTTAAAGGTGCCTGGTTCAAAGTTGCCCCCTGCCCGCGCGCCGCAGCAAATGTTTCCTCGTGACACGGATCATGGATCACGCCAATTTGTGTTTGTCCGCTCTGTACACCAGCGATCACCACCGTCCACGCCGGAATGCCGTTGATGAAATTGGCAGTGCCGTCGATTGGATCAATCACCCACGTAAACCCGGATGTACCCGGCGTGGGCGCGTGCTCTTCACCTACGATTGCATCGTCTGGAAAGGCTTGGGCAAGCAGCGCCCGGACCAAAAGCTCAACTTCGCGGTCTGCTTGGGACACAAAATCCTGATGCCCCTTCATATCGACCTCAAGGCCTTGTTGATCGTTAAAATACTTTAATGCCAAAGCGCCCGCCTGCTTTGATATGTCAACCACGGTTGTCAAACGATCCGTCATAGCATTCTTTCCTTTGCATTTTGCATAGCCTTATGGTGCGCCCGCCAATCGTTAAACACCACAGAAATTGTGTATTTCGCAGCGCACGTTAAAGCTGCAAACACCACAGCACGGTCATAGACCCGCCTTTTTCTGCGCACATTCTGCAAAGATTATTAAAATTGTAAAATTCCGGCGGAACAATCCCAGCTGGATCACAACAATTGATCGACAGAGCAAAACAATGAACAAGGTTGTAGACCACCAACACGGCGCGAATGTCACGCGTTTGACCGTCGGATCAGAGCTTCTGAACGGTCAGTTTCTGATTCAAGCACCGCTTCAACATGGCGGCTTTGGGATCACCTATGTGGCACGTGACAGCCTGGCGCGACAGGTCGTGGTCAAGGAATGCTACCCCACAGATATAGTGGGGCGTAAATCAGGTTTGGTGCACGCATTAAGTACTTTAGATGAAAAGAAATTCGCAGCTATCAAAGCGCAATTTATTCGCGAAGCACGGCAAATGGCAAAACTGGTGCATCCCAATATCGTAGCGGTCCATCAAGTCTTTGAGGAAAACAATACGGCCTATATGGCTCTTGATAAAGTTAAAGGCGACGACCTTGTCACCGTCGCAGAAGACCAGCCCGAACGGATCACCAACGGCTTTCTGACAACAGCGTTGCAACAGTGCCTGACAGCCCTTGCATTTATACACGACAATGGCCTGCTACATCGTGATGTATCGCCTGATAACATCATGGTGGATACCGCAGATCACCTAACGCTAATCGATTTTGGTGCGGCCAAAGAACAAAGCAAAGAAAGCATTTCGTCCGTATTTGCGGTCAAGGACGGATATTCGCCTTACGAATTTTATTTACCGAATGGCGTGCACACCTTCTCAAGCGACCTTTATGCACTGGCTGCAACGTTTTATTATCTGATTACGGGGCAACCACCCGTGAACAGTTATACCCGGTTGCGCGCTCTTACAGGTGGCGAGGCCGACCCCTACACCCCTTTGGTTACTGGGGACTGGAAGTGCGACTACAACCTTCTCGCCACCATCGATCGTGCGTTGAAGATGCACCAAAAAAATAGATTTCAAAGCGCGTCGGATTGGCTCAGCGATCTGCAGGCGACACCGTCGCACCGCCCGGTTCGGCGGTCAAAACCAATGTTTGACCCGGATCTAGAAAACGAAATTGCACAGATCGTCCACACCACCAATGCACAATTGGAAACAGGTGCGGCGCGCGTCGCCAAACAGGTCAAAGCTGCTGCTGCCCAAAATGCCCAGAAACAGACAATCGTAGATATCTTTGGCCACCCCATCGACGACATCGACGCATGGCAAGATGAACAAGAGCGCGAAATTCAAAATCGCGTGGAAAAAGACGCCAAAACAAACACTGGTGCAAACTTGTGGGCACTCAAACACAAAATTTTGTCGGACCTCACTTCCCGCTACCGCCCAAAGTTGAAAACACCCAACAAACCGACATCCCGAGGAGACACCAGATGAGATTTATTCGTGACATCATCAAAGACAAACGCAGCACCGCAGACATGGGTGCATCCTCTCAGGGTGAGGCGCCATTGGTGCTTGAGGCACCGGTGTTCGACGATGCCGCAGAAGACCTTATTCTGACGCTGGATAACGAAGAAACCACCGCCCCCCCCAAGGCAGCGCCACGTCGCGTCCGGCCAGCACAAACGCAAGGTGATGATCACGATGAGGTCGAAGAACTATTGCGTGTTATCGAACAAAGCGACGACGCAGACATAGCCATTTTAGCCGCGGCATCAGAGCAGGCGAAAACAAAATCGGGCGACCCCTTTGCGCGGTTGCGCGACACGGAAGAAAATGTAGAAGCTCGATCCCAGTCACCTAGTCCTTTGCGCACGCGGGCGTCCTCAGCGACACCTGCCAATCCGTCAGAGGCGCAACCCGCTGCCACATTCGACCTTGATGGACTGGATCTGGATGACATGATCCCCTTGGCCGACGCAATGGATGCCCCCCTTGCCGAAATGCCGGCGCCCGCGGTTGGGCGCGGTGCAAATCGATCAGGTCGCGTCAAAACACGGCTTCTAGGTTTTTCGGGCGACATAGGCGATCAAGACGATCCATTTGCCAAAAGCGGCTCACTTGACAGTGCATTCCCGGTTGGCTGGCTCGTTGTTATCTCAGATCAGGGGCGTGGTGCGTGCTTTGCACTGCATGACGGTGTTTCGACCATCGGTCGTAGCAAAGACCAAACCGTTTGCCTGAACTTTGGCGATAACAGCATCTCGCGCAGTAACCATGTATCCGTTGCATACGACGCGGAACAAAACAAATTCTTCATTGGGCACGGGGGCAAATCGAACCTCGTGCGGCTCAACAGCGCGCCTCTGCTCAGCACCGAAGAGCTCCGTTCCAAAGACGTAATCCGACTGGGCGAAACAAAACTGCGTTTTATCGCCTTGTGTGAAGATGATTTCCGCTGGGCCAGCGACCAAGAGCAAATCACCAATCATGGCTAATGCTGCAAAATATGCCTATGACGCCGCGCCGGCCATCAGTGTCGGGCAGCGCGACCAGCAAGAGGACGCCATAGCGATTGATTTTGCGGATGGCGCACGGCTGGGCTTCATCGTGCTCGCTGACGGTATGGGCGGGCATCTGGCAGGCGATGTTGCCAGCAAAATCGTAGTTACAGAGATATTCAGCGAATTGAAAACACTGGCAGATGATGCCGATGACATGGAACGCAATATCGGCCCAATTTTGCACCGCGCAGTAAAAGAAGCGAATGCATGTGTTGGTTGGGTAGCCGAAGAAACCCCTGCTGCCAACGGCATGGGCGCGACCCTGATTGCTTCGATCGTTTTTGAAAACCGACTGTACTGGATATCAGTAGGCGACAGCCCCTTGTACCTATTCCGCGGCAGCCGGCTTTTTCGTTTGAACGAAGAGCATTCATTGGCCCGTCGTATGGAAAAGCTTGTCGCCAAAGGTAAGTTAGCACCCGAAGTTGCACAGAAACATCCAGATCGCGCCTGCCTAACATCTGTCTTGATTGGCCGCGACATACCCGAAATCGACTGTCGCGACACACCAATTGAATTGCGCGACGACGACATTTTGATTGCAGCCAGCGATGGGCTGCAGTTCATCAGTGAACAGCAAATCGCTAAAGTCGTGTTTGAAACGCGCAGCCTTCCAAGCGCGGAGATCAGCGCCAAATTGCTGCACTCCGTGCACGAACTGGACGATCCTGATCAAGACAACGTCTCGTTTTGCGTGCTCAAGGTTGCCGACCGGATGACGCGGCCCGCAGGTGCAACCCAACCGGCACCGCTTGAGGACGCTTTTGCTTTGCGCCGCGAAGGTCATAGCCCATGACACAGACCGCCAATATGCAAAACACGGCAGACCGGTTGCACCTGGCATTGACCGCCAGGCAATTGCCCGATGACCTGTTGACTATTGGCGAACGTCTTCTGACCCACCTGAAAAAGCCAACGCAGGTCAGTGTATTAGGGCCGGCCCAGTCTGGTAAAAGCAGTTTGATCAACATGATGATCGGCGCACCATGTCTTCCTGCCCTACAAAACGTACCAATTGTGCAGTTTGCCTACGCTTCAGTTGCAAAAACGACCTATGAAGGGTCGACCGGCCAGATCCACAGCCATGAAGGTCTCGCAACACAAGACAAAATCCCCCAAGGCACGGTCCGCATTTTGCAGCAAATGCCTGTGCAATCCTTGGCCGATAAAACAGTGGTCGAGATCAACTTGCCCAAAAACCAAAGTCATCAAAGCGTCGTTCTAGAATGGGTGACCGAGAATACAGATGTCGTGATCTGGTGTTCGCAGGTGTTCGATGATCGCGAAGCTGCCCTATGGCGCAGTATTCCCGACAAGCTGAAAGACCACAGTTTCTTGGCGCTTTGTAAGGCAGATCAATTGCAGATGAAGGGCGTACTAGAGCAACAAACCGCCCGATTTGAATGTGATTTGGCCGACGAATTCTTGGGTCTTTATCCAGTGGCGACCTTGCAGGCCGCGGCGTCGCGTTCGGACACCGACATAACGGACCAAAGGCTATGGAAAGCAAGCGGTGGACACGCATTGATAGATGCGCTGCACCGTCAGATTGCCTCTGGAAAGACAGCCGATCTGGATTTTGCGGATATGATCCTGGCACGCGCAGCTAGCGCTGACACAGCGCAAACACCTTGTGATGCGCGCCCCGCGATGCCTTCCCCCCCACACGCGGCCCCAACACCGCCCGCTGTACAAACGACCGCGCAAGACACGGCACAGATTGCTCTCGATGCTTTGCACACCTGCGCGCAGCAACTGGGGACAATGGCTGCAGAAGGCGATGAGGTATCCCCGGCAGAAGTGTTATTTAAAGCAGGCAAAACTGTGCAGTCTTTGGTGGCTCTTCTTGCAGAAAGCCCAACTGATAATCCACGCGTTCAATCGCTGCGAAATGACGTCTTTGAGAGCGAGCAGATTATTCAGCTGCTTCAACTTGAAGCCACACAGGCCGCGGCCTGCGATGCTGTCACTGTGCTGATCCAACTTAAAAAAGAATGCGCTGGGGTGGTTTTTGCATGAGCACGTTCCCGACATTCACGCCCAAGATGGCGCCCAAAAAACCAAAAGCCGGTCCCCATCGCGCTCGTCAGAAAATTACCGCCCGCACCCTATTTATCTGTTATAAAAACTTAGGTTTATCATGAACATAGACACTCAAATCTCACCAGATGCCCCCGTAAATGTGGTCGCGCCAGCTCGGTTCATGCACGCAGGCCTCGAACCACTAGAAGCGCTTGCCGAACGCGCGATGCTTGTCGACGAGGCACTTGCCGCACTGGAAAACGTCACCGGCAAAACAGCCACACAGGCCGTCGCACGTTTACGCAGAGAACTTGAAGCTTTTGAGCCTGCCGTCACATTCCTGGGCCAGGTAAAATCGGGGAAGACCACGTTGGTCAATGCAATGGCTGGTTGGGCTGATCTACTGCCGTCAGACGTCAACCCGTGGACATCTGTTATCACCTCGTTGCATGTGCAGCCAGGGTCAGAAAACAAAGACATCAGTGCCAAATTTCAGATGATGCAAGAAGGTGAATGGGACCGGCTTGTGCACAAAGGTGGACGTCTGGGCGAATTGGCCAATCGCGCAGGCTCCGATAGTGAGCTTGAAACCATCCGCCACCAGATCGAAGTACTGCGCGAGAAATCCCGCAAACGTCTGGGACGCAAATTCGAACTGCTGCTCGGGCAAGAACATGAATACGGCCATTTCGACAAAGACCTGTTGGAACGCTACATCTGCATTGGCGACGACTTCTACGAAGATGACCTGCCACAGGACTACGAAAACCAAGGCCGTTTTGCAGATATTACACGCGCTGCTGATCTGTATCTGCACAGCAATGTCCGACCATTCCGCATGTGCTTGCGCGACACGCCGGGCGTCAATGACACTTTCATGATGCGCGAACAGGTCACCATTCAAGCCGTTCGTTCCAGCCGCATCTGCGTCGTCGTATTGTCAGCGCACCAAGCACTAACATCGGTGGACATGGCATTGATCCGCATGATCTCAAGTTTGCAATCGCGCGATGTGGTCATCTTTGTAAACCGTATAGATGAGTTGAGCGACCCAGCCGCACAAGTTCCTGAGATTGAAAGCAGTATCCGCCAAGTCCTCGCCGACCACAAAGGGCCTGAAGACGCAAAAATCGTATTTGGCAGCGCTTTGTGGGCTAATCAAGTCTTGTCAGACAAAGTCCAAGAAATGAGCGACGCAAGTTCTGACGCCTTGTTAAATTGGGCAGAGGCGCAAGCGAGCACACCAGTGCAAAACGCAACTGCCTCTGAAATTGTGTGGCACTTATCAGGTCTTCCTGCACTCAACCGTATCATCTCAGAGCGGGTCGTTGAAAAACTTGGTGATCCACAACTCGAGAAAATCACCGCCTCGGCAATCACCATCGCGGGCGGCCAACAAGTGGCAAACAAAGTCCGCGTCGAAGGCAATGACACCCCAGTGTCCATGAGCCTACACGAAGTGCGCTCTGCCTTGACTGCCTTGGCTGAAACGCATCGCACAACCTTGGCGGACCGCACGCAAGAAATGGTCAAAGCCTACCAAGAACGCGCCGACCGGGCGCACACCAATTTCATCGAACGGGCCACCCATTCGCTGATCACGCACCTTGAAAACAATGGCGACGACCACGTCTGGAGCTACGATCCCACAGGGCTGCGCATGCTTTTGAAATCCGCGTATTCAGTGTTTGCCAGCCGGACGCAACGCCTGGCCAAAGACCAGTATGAAATGGCTGTTGGCGACATTGCCGAACTGTATTACAACGCCTTTGGCAGTACCGTCGAAGGTATAGAGCTCAGCGTACCAGAGGTTCCTGAGTTCCCAGCACCCGTCACGATTGCCCAAACCATTGCACTTGATTTCAACGACAGCTGGTGGGTGTCTTGGTGGCGCAGGACGCGCGGCTTCAAAGCGTTTGCCAAGCAATTTCATGCTTTGGTAACGGCCGAAACTGAAGACTTCATGACGCAGCTGAAGTCAGAACAGACCGCACAAATCCAGCAATTGGTGGCGAAAACACTCGGCGAATTCTTCGATCAAAACCGCGACATCATGCTCGAGATCAGCAGCGCATATGGTGACACTGATGGCTTGCAGCGCATTTGTCTGGGCAAGCAAGAAAGCAACCGGTTAGACCAAATTGAACGCTTAATCGCTGATCTTAAACACTATTCTGCACCAACCAAATGGGAAGGATCCGTACAATGACCGACGAGACACCAACCTGCTCAAAACCCCGGCTTGTTTTAATGGGCGAATTCAGTGCGGGTAAAAGCACGTTGTCCAACATCTTGCTCGATAGCAATCCACTGCCCATGCGCGTAACCGCAACCCGGCTTCCGCCGGTAATCATGACATATGGCGCACCCTGTGCATACGCCGTGCGGCACGACGATACACGTGACGAAATCGACCTAAACAACCTTGAGACCGTTCAGCTTGAAGAAACAGCACGGATCGAAATCTCAATGACATCGGACGTACTGCAACTGTGCGACATTGTTGATATGCCCGGCATTTCCGACCCCAATATGCCGCAAGAGATGTGGGAAAATGTTATCGGCCCCAAGGATCATGTCATTTGGTGCACGCATGCCACTCAAGCTTGGCGACAGTCCGAGGCTGCAATATGGAATATCCTGCGGCCACAATCCTCTGGGATCAATGTGCTATTGATCACGCAGTTCGACAAGCTTCAGAATGAGCGTGACAAGTCACGGGTGATCAAACGAGTGGAAAGGGAAACCGACGGATTGTTCAACGCGATCTACCCCGTTGCACTGCTTGATGCGCTAAAGTGCGGCGAAGATTCTGACGTATGGGAACAAAGTGGTGCCGCCGCTTTTTCTGAGCATATAATCAAAGTTCTGCTTGGCAATGTCCCTGTCCCTGCCATTCATGCCCAAGCTGCGGTCAACAATGATATCCGCAATACGACAGCACTTCGGGAGCAAAGTATGGTCCCGCCGATTAAACCACGCCGGGTTTCTGCCCAAGCTACAGCCACACCGCAGTCGCAAAACCCCCTACCAACGCAAGCTGAGGTTGGCGGGTAGTTTTCATGCGCAAAACGTATTCAAACGCCGATACCTGACAGAGAGGTCACTTTAGATGACACTTCAAACACAGCTGGATACGCTGCGCGCTTATAACGGTAATAGCGCACTGGTCGCATTTGGGGATTTGGTTTCGAAGCTAGTGCTGCGGACAAGCAGCGACGCGTCATATCCACGAGAAGATTTGGATACATTGGCACGTTGCGCTGCTGATTTATTGACGATCAACCATTCGGAGCATGAAAAAGCGCTCCTTGCGCGGAGTGCCATTATGTTTGATGGCAGCGCGGCTATTGTGTTCACCACACATCCAGACAGCCCGGACGAATTCCTGTGTACCATGACCGGCGCACAGCACAGCATAGAGCACACGGTACGCAGCACCAAAGATGCAATAAATACCATCGCGCACACTGAGATTTGAACATGTACCCTGCCAGAAAAGACAGTCAGCTACGCCAGACAATAGAACGGTTTCAGGTTTCGCCTGCGGAGCTGGCGCATGAGCGACAATGCGCGCCGGACACTAAAGACGCACGTCTCAATGCACTGCTGAATGAGGTTGATGAAACCGTTCTGGCAAAGGACATCAAGCTGCATCAGAAGGACGGGACAGTTGCAATTTTGACGGTAGCCAATCGCAGAATATGCGATTTGAGTATTGAAGATGTTTCACCACAGAAGGTCCTGTCCGCGGGATGCCTTGCACATCATCTGGGCCTGGTTGCGCAATCGACCACGCATATGTCTGTACACGCGCCATCGGCGACCAAAACGCATGAAACAGCGCAAGGCGTCGCCGCCCAAACCGTAAAAAATGCGCTTTCGTCAAATGAACATCCCCCCTGCCTATCCGGGTTTATCGAGATTACGTCGCCGCCAGCCCATGCACGTCTCGCCTGGCAAAACGATATGCAAAAATGCACTTATAACGGCGATGTTTCATGGAAAGAAATACTAGAAGGCTACGCCTCAAAAATCACTGGCACGTTGCAAAAGAACAAAAGCCAGAAACTGTTTCAGTCAGGGAAAGCTATCGGGTGCATCTTGCCTTTGACCGACGAAATGGTCGTGGTCGTATGCATTGAAAACTCTAGTGGTACGGCTGTGGTACTTACGGAAACCGAAGGCTTAAGCTGTGTTGCAGCATGGCAAAATAGCCAGTCTTGACACAGCAATAAGAGAATTCACCGCCCGGTCGGGAGCCGGTCACGAACCAATGCCGCCCAAAATGCCGCACCGATTGGCACAAGGGCGTCGTTGAAATCATAGCTGCTGGAATGCAGTGGTTGCCCATGAGTACCGGTTTCGCCGTTTCCTAACAGTAAAAAACAACCTGGTACTGCTTCCAAGAAATGCGCAAAGTCTTCTGAAAAGCTCATAGGGGCCCGGTCTCCTATGGCTTCCAAGCCTATTGAGCGGGCGGCGCGGATAACAGCTTCCGTCGGCACATCGGCGTTTCTCGTTTCGATGAACTCTGTTTTGAAATCAACAGCGGTGGTGACGTCGTGACTAAGTGCCGTCCCGGCGGCAATATTGCGTATGAACCTTTCAATGGCGTCTCGGTCCGCTGGGGTGCGTGCGCGCACATCCCCCTTCAGCACAGCAGTGCCCGCCATCACATTGCGTTGGCCATCGGTGACAAATTCAGTAACTGAAACAACCGCTCCCGAACCGGGTGTTAGTTTCCTTGAAACAATCGATTGTAAAGCTTGGACGATTTCCGCGCCGATTGAAATTGCATCCCGCCCCATGTGAGGCAAAGATGCATGCCCTCCTTGACCTTCAATCCGAATTTCAAAAATGCTTTCTGATGCGCAGATCAATCCTTTGCGCGTAGACACATGACCGACAGGCGCTCCTGGCAAATTGTGAATTGCGTATATCTCGTCCATCGCAAACTGTCTTAAGATCCCTTCATCTATCATCGCTTTGGCGCCTAACCCGAGCTCCTCATTTGGTTGAAAGATGAAAACGACTGTACCATCGAAGGTCGGGCGTTGTGCCAATTCTGCGGCTGCAGCCAACAACATAGCCATATGTCCGTCATGACCACATGCATGCATAACACCAACCACTGATGATGGATATTCGTGCTGGCTGGTTTCCTTGATCGGAAGCGCGTCCATATCTGCCCGCAAACCAATCATTTGCTCTCCAGTCCCGGCCCGCAAGACCCCAATGACACCTGTACCCTCTAGAACATCCAGTCCTAGACCGGTGAGTACTTCTGCAATGCGGCGCCTTGTTTTATGTTCCGAAAAACCAAGTTCCGGTAAGCTGTGAAACTCACGTCGGATCGCGACGTATTCATCAAACAATGCAGACATAGCCACCTTTTTTAAACATGTCTCGCGGTTGCCTGGCTTCATTCATGATAGGAAAAGCCAAAACGAATCTCATTTTGCTTTTGCATAGGCCACATCAACCATCTCGTGAAAACATTGAAGACTTCCATCAAAACTACAAGCAGTGAATTGGATTACCAAAGTTCTTGGTTAGCGCGTTCATTTGGGTAAAATGAACGCTCACCTTCTAAACAACCTCGTTACCAAGTTAGTTTGTACAAAAGTGAACTTCACTGTAATTGTGAATACTGTTGGATCAGATCTCAAGGCATCTACGCGTTTGTCGCTAAAAAAACGCTCAGCGGGCAAGTCCTAGTTTACCCGGCCAGCGACAGTTGTATGATTTCGCTTTGTGTAGTGGCTGACCGGGTTTGCCTCGCTATGTTTCAATACCAGCGCAGCGCGTCATCAAACACCGAGGGACTTGCCCGCGCTTGCGGTTTCGCAACACCGCAAAAGCCTCTGCTGTGGGTTCATTGCCCTTGCGCTGATCAAGATGCCAAGCGTGCAGAGGGCGCACCGCTCTCATTTTCGACGTCAGAATAGTCTGGTTCACCCGCATTAGCTTTAAACATCTGCACTCGTTCGGTTAGATCATCTGCGGCTGCGGCCAGCGTTTGACTTGCAGCAGAGGTCTCCTCAAACATAGCGACATTTTGTTGAGTGACTTGGTCAAGCTGACTCATTGATGAGCTAATCTCAGAAATTGTGAGAGACTGTTCCTGAGAAGCGTTCGCGATCTGGGACACGTAGCCAGAGATATCTGAAATCGAGGAGATGATTTGCTCAAGCGCTTCTCCCGCATTCCCAACCAGTGTTACGCCTAGGTCTACACTTTCAGATGATGCCGTAATCAGTGAGCTAATTTCACTGGCCGCTTCTGAGGATCGCTGTGCCAAAGCACGAACTTCCGACGCCACGACTGCGAACCCTCTCCCCGCGTCTCCAGCGCGGGCTGCTTCAACTCCCGCATTGAGCGCCAAAAGATTGGTTTGAAATGCGATGTCATCGATGACTTTTACAATAGAGCTGATCTCAGATGAGCTTTCTGCGATTTTTCCCATGGCAGACACGGCGTTTTTGACGACGTCACCAGACGTATGAGCATCACTTTGCGCCGTTGTGACTACTTGATTTGCGTTATTTGCACCCTGAGCCGATGAACTGACCGACGCGCTAATTTCTGCCAACGCAGACGCTGTTTCTTCGAGAGTGGCCGCTTGTCGCTCTGTTCTGTTCGACAACTCCATCGACGCGCTGGCAACTCCCTGAACCTCGGAGCGGATCGTGGTTGCACTCACAGTTACAGAAGAAATCGCATCCTCTAAACGCTCGATCGCCATGTTGAAATCTGCGCGAATTCGATCATTTGCCCCGGCAAACACCGAAGTGATACGCACAGACAAGTCACCATCGGCCAGGGAAGATAATGCCCCGCTTAAGGCATCAATCAGGGCAGATTGCTCTGCCTCCAGTGTTTCTCTGGCAGCTGCGGCCGCAATTTTTTGCTGATGCTCAGTTGTTATATCCGCACCAATCAGAACCGTTCTTTTCAAGGTACCGTCCATTTTCCAAACTGGGCTTAGCCCGCCTAAAATAGTAGAAACACCTCCGTCTGTGCGTTTGATCTCAAACTCTTGGAAGGCTGCTGATGTGGGATCTGCGGGAGCATCATTGGTAAAGACAGCGTCTGCAAAAGAGGCAAAATGCGACATATCATCAATGCCAGCCAACGTTAGGAATGCGGCATTCGCATCTACCAAAGTGCCGTCGTGACCAAATTCAGCGCGAGCTTGGTTTTCGTCCAGTGACTCCAGGATGGCGGCATTTAACCGTTCTTCGGTTACATCCGACCATTCAACAACATACCCAATCCGTTCTCCTTCATCGGTGTCAATTTTGGAAATGCGCAAAGATAGCGTTATATCGTCCATCTCTAGATTTGCATCGTGGCCTTCTGCTCCCAAATTGGACAACATGTTGCGTTGCATTTCCGCACGCTTATGAAAGATATCAATAGACTGACCGATAATGTTTTCTGGATCAAAAGTTGCGATGCGGGACTGGATCACTGCGGCGTGAGACTTCAACAATTCCAAAACAGTGCGCGACGCATAAACGATCTTGAAATCTGCGTCAGCGATCATGATTGCCGCAGACCCAGCATCCAACGCAGTGCTTTTCATTGCGGCGTCTTTACGCGTTTCTTCTGAGCTTTGCAGCTGGTTTTTGAACTCTTCAAGCGCACGAGCAACAACGCCAATTTCGTTGCCTCGCCGATATTTTGGGATTTCAATGCCGTAGTTGCCTTTGGCTACTTCCTGCATGGAAGACGCGACAGCAAGCAACGGCCGAGCCACCATCCTTTTAATAAGCACCCCCATGATCAAAAGCATTACGAGCCCAACGCCAATAGCAATTGCCAAAGAAACCCGGTTCTGCGCTGCGACGACGGTGTAGAGCACGTCACTTTTCCAATCGATCCCAACAACCCCAATCATCTTTTGCTCTTGGCCGTAGATGATCGGCATTGCTATGATAAGTCGGTCATCAACCAAATGGGCCTGCTGCGAAGTAAGCGCGATTTGTGCAGCCTCCAAGAGAGGCCCTGGAACTTCTCCGTCGAGAAAGTGTTGCGCCAAAACTTCGCCGTCCATTGCAAGGATAATCGCACCAGAAGCACTGCCCGCTAGGCCTTCAACGGTGTTTTGCAGCGAGACTTCCAGATCGTCCGTTTTTCGAAATAATACTGCAGGACCAGATCGTTCACCAAACTGCGCGACAACCTCAGCGCCAAGGTTCATGATAGATGCAGAAGCAACCATATTAGTGGATCGCATAGACTTGAACGTCACCAATCCAATCGTCACCGCCGATGAGAATGCTAAAAGAATGAGACATTTGACATAGATGGAATCGGATATCCGCCATTTTTCAAAGCGTCCATTACCGGTATTTTCTGCATTCGCGTTCATTGGAACCTCGTGACATCAAAAATATTTGCGACGCTTATGCCAACGAACCGTTCTTATAGGTTTAACGGGACGCAAAAAATTTTGAGCACTCAGATTAGGTTCCAAAGGATCGTTCTATTACTAGATACACACGGCGCCATCGAACGCGGCACAAATCTGCCGCCTATCTTTAAAGATCCAATTGCAAAAAATGTAATTTAAAATTGGATTAAAAGAGCCGACCGGGAAGTTTCAATATATTTATTAAATCTTATTTTCAATATCTTAATTCACTTCAAAGCAGCGCCATCCAAACGCAACACGTAGTATAGACCACAGCAGAAAAACTCTTCTGCCGATCGACTGAAATAGCTTAAGCTAATCGTCGCCACGGACACAAAATAAGGTGTTACTCCATAACATATATGCACTATGATAGCTTGATGGCAGGTCGGACGCAGACCGTGGAGTACGCCAAAAATGGCAGCGAAGAAAATAAAAATCAGTGACATTGCCGATTTAACGGGCCTGTCCAGAGCTACCATTGATCGCGTTTTGAATGATCGAGACGGCGTCAAGTTAGCTACTCAACAAAAAGTAAAGAAGGCTGTTCGCGACCTCAAAGTTGCACGAGATGGTGTCAAAACAGGTCAGTTTCGAGGGACAATGAAACTACGGGTCGTTTTGCCCAAAGGATCAAACCCATTTTTCTCGCAGTTGCGCAGCGGCTTCAACAAGACACTCGCCCCTTTCACCAAAGCAGATGTCTCCGTAATATTTCAAACAGTCGACCCCTATGAACCTTCGACCCTAATCAAAGCGCTTGAACAAACGAGCAAAGACACGAATGCCGTGATCACTTTGGGCGTCGACATTCCCGAATTTGAAAACTCTATCAATACGCTTGTCGATCGTGGCGTTCGGGTTGTTACAGTCGTATCGGACGTTCCAAACTCTAAACGGGCTGTATTCGTGGGGCAGGATAATTTTGTAACCGGTCGCACTGCAGGCAGGCTGATGCTTAATGCACTACCAAAAGGGGAGTGTAGCATCGCGGTCATTATAGGCCACTTGCATTTCAGGCACCTCTTGGATCGACAAGCTGGTTTTCAACAGGTGATTGGTCTTGAGCGTCCAGAGATCACAGTATTGCCGCTGGGACC
The DNA here is from genome assembly GCA_045104955.1 of Roseobacter sp. GTDB lineage: Bacteria > Pseudomonadota > Alphaproteobacteria > Rhodobacterales > Rhodobacteraceae > Roseobacter. Next base: position 5,131 of record JBGCDB010000061.1, on the reverse strand, counting down.
TTACGGCGCAGATCCACAAAATACGCCCGCGATAATAGCAAAAATCAAAGCGCTGCGTGCATCGTTAAAAGGTGTATACATCGCGGGCGGTGGTCAACCCTATCTCGCAGAGGCAATTTCAAAGCTTGATCTAGCGGACCCGGTCATTATTGGGCACGAAAAGACCTTGGTGTCACAGGCGCACCTACAGCAAGGAACATTCAAATTCATCCTAGCGCACGACGTCCAAGATATTGCGGAAAAAGCGGTCGCTGCGACTTTAGATGAGACAACATATGGCACCCGGTACTGTGGTATCCATATGTTTGTAAAAGAAAATTTTCCAGAGATACTTGTGTAGTTTGATTGACACGACGCCAGCTATTTGTACTTTTCAGAAACTCGGTTTACGGCGTTGCGCGTAGCATTACGCTATTCAGTGCGGTCGCTGGGCGCGGCCTTGCAATGGACGTTTCCTTTAAAAGTACCAAGCTTAACTTGCCGATAAGCATTCCCGTTTAGTACGTAAATCAGCCTATCGATAAAGGACGTCGCAATGCGTAGGGTTGGAAACATTGGCACCATTAAGTGCAAACGCCAACGTGTCATCATGGCGCCGTCCCGCCGTCGACCTTTACAAAAAAGTCATACACCGCACACGGTTTATTCCGGTGTCACGAAAAGGGAAATCACCACATGACCAATCCTATTGAATATTTATCCTTTGAAGTCAGTGGTGAGGGGTATGCAATTGATATCGCGCTCACACGAGAAATTCGGGGCTGGACCGAACCATCGTTGATGCCGGATACACCCGACTTTGAGATGGGCGTGATCAATCTTCGTGGTGAAATGCTGCCTTTGATCGACTTGGCCGCGAAGCTTGGGTTGCCCTCACCAGAAATCCACGAACGCAGCGTCATCATTGTGGCCGAAGTACAAGGTTTGGCAGTTGGCTTGCTTGTAGATTCTGTGTCGAACATTATTGCACCGTCTGACGATGACCTGAAAGCCCCGCCAGAAATCAACAACGGTACCCGGAATGCTTATGTAAGCGCTCTTACTGTTATTGATGAAAAAATGGTCCGCATCCTTGATTTGGCCACCGCCTTGTCGACGGTTGAAGAAGCAGCCTGACACAAAAACAAACGGCATGTTGTGCTGCGTTCGGATGCCCCTACGCCCCCTGTCACAGAAAGTTCAAAGCAATCATCGCTTTGCGGGCATTTACTCAAGCATATTCTGTGAAATTCCGGCGACGGACATGCTCACCAGTCTTTGAGTGTTTTTGTCGATGTTAAAGACCGTCTTGGGCCCAATAGGCCACCTGCATTATGCCTTTGTCAAAGAATGAATAACTCAGCGCGATTACCTAAGCGCTACCACCCGAATGACCGCTTCGAACCATGCAAAAACAATTAGTCCAAGCCGATTGAGCAAACTATTCTCGCATTTTGCAGTCTCAGGCTTCAGGTTTCATTGCGCTAAGGCAAGACTTAGTTAGTATCTGAACGCTCAGAAATCCCCTCCGAGGTTCCGGTATGAACGCGTTAGGCTTAGACGAAATTCAGATGTCCGTGCAGGATGACTGGAACGAGATCCGAGAGGCTGTAGAACGCCTTTGCCAAGCATTTCCCAACAGCTACTGGATGGAATGTGACAAGGCCGATGAATATCCAGCACGTTTTGTCCAAGAACTCACCGCTTCGGGCTACCTTGGCGCACTGATACCAGAAGAATATGGCGGTGTTGGCTTACCACTAAGCGCGGCTGGCATTGTCCTTGAGACCATTCATGCATCAGGCGGTAATGCGGCTGCATGCCATGCACAAATGTACTGCATGGCGACACTGCTTAAATACGGATCAGCCACACAAAAACGCCATTATCTTCCATCAATTGCTGACGGTACACTCAGGCTTCAGGCTTTTGGTGTAACTGAACCCACTACAGGCAGCGACACCACGCAGCTAAAGACCGAAGCCGTACGAACGCAAAGCGGCACTTACACTGTGAATGGACAAAAAGTCTGGACAAGTCGCGCGTTTGAATCTGATTTAATGTTACTCTTGGCGCGCACAACCCCAGCATCTCAGGCGCAGAAACGATCGGATGGGATGTCTGTTTTTCTTGTCGACATGCGCCGCGCTGTAGGCAACGGGATCGAATTACGCAAAATCGATGCTATGATAAATCACAACAGCTGCGAAGTATTCTTGGACAACCTCGAAATTCCTGAAAGCAGCCTGATCGGAGAGGAAGGAAAAGGGTTTCGATATATCGTGGACAGCATGAATGCTGAGCGTATTTTGATCGCCTACGAATGCATTGGCGACGCAAAGTTCTTCATTCGTGAAGCCATCGCCTACGCAAAAGAACGCAAGGTTTTCGACCGGCCGATCGGTGCCAATCAAGGTATTCAATTTCCTATCGCCAAAGCCTTTGCAGACGCCCAAGCCGCCGAGCTGATGGTAAAAAAAGCCGCAGCCCTGTTTGATGCCGGCCATAATGCGGCTGCTGAAGCGAATATGGCAAAAATGCTTGCAGCGGACGCATCGTGGCAAGCCGCTGAAGTGTGCATGCAAGTTTTTGGTGGTTTTGCGTTTGCCCGCGAATACGGAATTGAACGAAAATGGCGAGAAGCCAGGCTGTACCAAACGGCCCCAATTTCAAAGAATATGATTTTGGGATATCTTGGCCAGCATGTGCTTGGTTTGCCGCGCAGCTATTAAAGCCTTCAAATCTGCAGGGCCGCGCTCATGATCGCGTCTTTGTCAAAAGGCATACGGTGCAGGCCCAATCCAATTGCCGCATTGATCGCGTTGACAATCGCTGCAACCGTGGGCGCGGGACTTGCCTCGCCTGCGCCAACGGACGGCGCTGCTGTAGGTTCAAGCAAGTCAATTTGAATGTTCGGACTATCAACAAACCGCACAACGGGGTGGCTTTCCCAATCAAGCGTCTTGCGTCCGTCCGGCCCCCATTTCACCTGCTCAAACAAGGACCAGGTTGCACCCTGTGTAACACCACCTTCAAACTGTGCACGCAAGCCATCCGGGTCGACGACCCGTCTTGCATCTGCAGCAAGCAACACCCGATCACCCCGCGCTCGACCTTGTTCACAAACGGTTAGGTCAACTGCAATACCGACGCGCGTCATGGCATTTTATACTGTGCAAAAGCGACACCGCGCGCGGCAGCACTTTTGGGCAGCCCAGCCATTGCGATCATATCCTGTAGACGCGGCAACCCAGCGCAGGACCGCATATCTGAAAGATGCCGCAAGCGATAAGAGATAGGGTCACAGTCAGCACGCTGGGCGAGTTCATCCATCTTGCTTTCGATGGCCAATATATTCGCAGGTGCGCCCAGACACCTCAGGGCTGAAGGTCTAAGCGGCAAGTCCGGCACCAAGGCCTTTACTAATTTTCTTGTTCTCAAAGTTGTAAATCGGGTCAACATTTCTGTGTAACCCTGCATGGGTGTTCATGTTGGGTTCTGGCCTAAACCAGGGCACATCACAATCGCGCGCAGCATTGGCTGCAAGTCGTGCAGGTCCTGCACGATTGGCCTCTGGCCGCGGCCTGCCACGGTGGGTATCACCGCGCGTTTCCATCCATATGCTTTAAATATCACCCTTACTATCAAGCTGCGCATTGATCTGTACCGACATGGCTGTGCCGACAGGCTCGCGCGCGTGTTCGTCAGATCGGCTGTATATCAACAAAATCGGCTTACCGGGGATCTCACGCGCCACCAACGCAGCATCATCGGCGCCATTTTGCCCGTAGCCACCCGCACCCGGCACGTGTTCCAAAACGACATTGAAAACAGCCAATCCATGACTGTCTGAGCCTCCCCCTTTGAGTTGGTCCGCCCCTATAGTTAGGAGAGCGGAGGACCGGAGATGGCGATTAAAAGACCCAAGCCCGAAGAGATTGTCGTGAAGTTACGGCAGCTTGAAGTTCTGGTGGGACAAGGCATGGCCCGGATTGATGCGATCAGACAGATCGGTGTGACTGCACAAACCTATCATCGCTGGAATATGGAGTATGGCGGAATGGGCACAGAACAACTGAAAGAGCTGAAGCGTCTACAAAAAGAGAATGAACGCCTTCGTCGTGCGGTTTCTGACCTTACACTGGACAAGCTGATCTTGAAGGAAGCCGCGTCGGGAAACTATTGAGCCCCTCACGTCGGCGGGCCTGCATCGATCATGTACGCAGTCAGTTCAAGGTTTCTGAGCGACGGGTTTGCCGTGTTCTGGGTCAACACCGGTCCACGCAACGTCGATTGCCGCAAGGGCGCGCTGACGAAGAACGATTGGTTGCAGATATGATCGAGTTGACACGCCACTACGGTCGATATGGTTATCGTCGGATTGCAGCGCTGCTGAGAAACGCGGGCTGGCAAGTGAATGATAAACGCGTCGAAAGGCTCTGGCGACGTGAGGGGCTTAAAGTACCAATGAAACAACCAACGAAGGGGCGGCTCTGGCTCAATGATGGATCGTGCGGTCGTCTACGCCCTGAGTATCGTACTCATGTTTGGTTGTACGACTTCGTGCAGTCTCATGCATGTAAGCGTGCACTGCCGTGTGAGACATTTTCGTACGGATGACGGCAGGGCCTTCAGGGCGCTGAACATTCTGGACGAATTCAGCCGGGAATGACGTGACCTTGTCCGCCATCGGTCCGAGGACAATGGTCGCGTGCGATCCGGGTGAAGAGGAAGCTGAACTCGACCGAAGTGATCGACGCGTTGACAGACCTGTTCATCTTGCGCGGCGTACCAGACTACATCCGATCAGACGACGGCCTGGAGTTCATCGCTGAGGCCGTTCGAGACTGGATCAAGGCGGTCGGCGCAAAGACGGTATATATCGAGCCTGGGTCACCCCTCTCGGGACATCGCAATGCGATGCCCTGTCGGGCAGTGCATGGGAAACCGGCTACTGCGAAAGCTTCAATGCACGGATGCGAGACAAATTACTGAACGGCGAAATCTTCTACTCGCTCCGTGAAGCCCAAATCATCATCGAAAGCTGGAGGAAACACTACAACACCAAGCGACCACACAGTGCATTGGGCTACCGCCCACCAGCGCCTGAACCCATCATCCCGATGGAACAAAGGCCGATCATGCACGAACT